>NZ_NMOJ01000167.1 GCF_002251635.1 Pseudomonas mandelii | reverse complement strand
GGGTCCGCGTGCCCCGTCAGAGGTAAGTCGATTCCCATGAAACGCACCGGCCGCACCCTGGTTCTGGGCTGCCTGTTGCTCCTTCAGCCGCTGCTGGCACATGCACAAGCAGGCGGCAACTCGTTGTTAATCCCAGCGATGGGTCGTTGCACCCTCAATACTCAGCCGCAAGACCTGACGCAAGCGCTTGCCGCCTGCCAGAAAGCGTCGGATGAAGGGGATGCACAAGCGCAATACGAGTTGGGTGAGTTCTACTACGACGGCAAAAACACCCCACGCGACCTCAAGAAAGCCCTGGATTACTTCGAAAAGGCTTCACTGCAAGGCCACGCCCAGGCGCAATTCAAACTCGGCACCATGTTCTTTCACGGCGAAGGTGTACCGGCCAATAACGTCCAGGCGTACATCGTGCTGAAAATGGCCGCGGTCAACGGCGCTGAAGATGCGTTGGACACGGCGGATGAAGTGGCCGAGAAGATGCCGCGCGAAGATCTGGAAGTCGCTACCCAGGTGCTGGGGCAAATATTCCGTAAATACCTGATGGAATTGCAAAGCGCCGATGGGCGCACGCCGTTTTCGCCGCTGCCTTAAATCTTCTTCGACCCTTCTGTCGCCTTCGCGGGGCCCCGTTCGGCTGCGCAGCAGTCGTAATCCATCACATGCGGTGTACCAGACACACCGGGATTGTAGGTTTTGGGGCCGCTTCGCGACCCAACGGGGGCAAGCCCCCTCANCGACCCTTCTGTCGCCTTCGCGGGCAAGCCTCGGTCTTACTTCTCAGGCATCGGCATCGGAAACGGCATGACATTGCCGACCGCACCGCGGGCTTCGCTGATTTTCGGCGTGCCCAGGCGCTCCACTTCATCGATGCGCACAATCGAATGCATTGGCACAAAGCTGCGCACCACGCCTTCAAACTGCGCCTTGAGTTTTTCTTCGCCCGGGTCGACGACCAANTGGGTGCGCTCGCCAAAGACGAACTCTTCCACTTCCAGGAAACCCCACAGATCACTTTGATAGATCTGCTTGGCGTACATTTCGAACACCTGGCCCTGGTTAAGGAAAATCACCTTGTAGATTGGAGCTTCACGTTTCGTCATGGTGGGCGAATAACACATCGGGGATATAAAAGAGGGCGCGAACTATAGCAT
>NZ_NMOJ01000166.1 GCF_002251635.1 Pseudomonas mandelii | reverse complement strand
AATCACGTGNTGACGATTCCCATGGCCAAGAAGCTTTACATCGAAACCCACGGTTGCCAGATGAACGAGTACGACAGCTCGCGCATGGTCGATCTGCTGGGCGAACACCAGGCCCTGGAAGTCACTGCCCGCGCCGAAGATGCCGACGTCATCCTGCTCAACACCTGCTCGATTCGTGAGCGGGCCCAGGACCGTGTGTACTCGCAGCTGGGCCGCTGGCGCGAATTGAAACTGGCCAACCCGGAGATGGTGATCGCCGTCGGTGGTTGCGTAGCCAGCCAGGAAGGCGCTGCGATCCGCGACCGCGCGCCGTATGTCGATGTGGTATTCGGCCCGCAAACCCTGCACCGCCTGCCGGAAATGATCGACGCAGCACGCATCACCAAGCTGCCGCAGGTGGACGTGTCGTTCCCGGAAATCGAAAAATTCGACCACCTGCCCGAGCCGCGCATCGACGGGCCGAGTGCTTACGTGTCGGTAATGGAAGGCTGCAGCAAGTACTGCACCTTCTGCGTGGTGCCCTACACCCGTGGCGAAGAAGTCAGCCGGCCGTTTGACGACGTGATGTCGGAAATCATCCACCTGGCCGAAAACGGCGTGCGCGAAGTCACCCTGCTGGGCCAGAACGTCAACGGCTATCGCGGCCAGACCCACGACGGGCGCCTGGCAGACTTGGCGGAGTTGATCCGCGTGGTCGCCGCCGTCGATGGTATTGAGCGTATTCGCTACACCACCTCGCACCCGCTGGAGTTTTCCGACAGCCTGATCCAGGCCCACGCCGAGGTGCCGGAGCTGGTCAAACACCTGCACTTGCCGGTGCAGTCAGGCTCGGACCGCATCCTGTCTGCGATGAAGCGCAACCACACCGCGCTGGAGTACAAATCCAAACTGCGCAAATTGCGTGCGGCGGTGCCGGGTATCTGCATCAGCTCGGACTTTATCGTCGGTTTCCCTGGTGAGACCGAGAAGGACTTCCAGCAAACCATGAAGCTGATCGAAGACGTCGGCTTCGACTTCTCATACTCGTTCGTCTACAGCCAGCGCCCGGGCACCCCGGCCGCCGACCTGTTGGATGAGACGCCGGAAGCGCTGAAAAAAGAGCGTTTGAATGCGCTGCAGCACCGCCTGAACCAGCAAGGTTTCGAGATCAGCCGACAAATGGTCGGTTCGATCCAGCGCATCCTGGTCACCGATTATTCGAAAAAAGACCCCGGCGAGTTGCAAGGCCGTACCGAAAACAACCGAATCGTCAACTTCCGTTGCGACAACCCAACCCTGATCGGCCAGTTCGCCGACGTGCACATCGACGCCGCACAACCGCACTCGCTGCGGGGCTCGCTGATCCAATAACACCGCATAACTTGTAGGAGCGAGGCTTGCCCGCGAAGGCGGACTGACACTCACAACATGAGTCGTCTGAAATACCGCCTTCGCGAGCAAGCTTCGCTGCTACAGGGACGGTGTTTGGCGCTGGATTATTTAAGAGCTTTCGCACCCAGCCCACTGGCGTTATCCTCTCTTTCATCTCAACAGCCAAAGGGCGGCTAAAAGCGACCTTGAACGCACCCATAGAACCCCATCGTTTTCTCCTCGAGCCTTTTGAGGCTCGCCGTTTCGCCAACCTGTGCGGACAGTTCGACGAGCACCTGCGCCTGATCGAACAACGCCTGAGTATCGAGATCCGCAACCGCGGCAATCAGTTCGAACTGATCGGCGAACCCAAGCACACCACTTCCGCGGAAAACCTGATCCGCCGCCTGTACCGGGAAACCAAGGGTACAGAGCTGTCGCCGGATACGGTTCACCTGTTCCTTCAGGAATCNGCCGTGGAAGACCTGACCAACAACCCGGTGGCCGAAGCCAGCGTGGCCCTGCGCACCAAAAAAGGCATGATTCGCCCACGCGGCTTGAATCAGCAGCGCTACGTCAAGGAAATCCTCGGCAACGACATCAACTTCGGCATCGGCCCCGCCGGTACCGGCAAGACCTACCTGGCCGTGGCCTGTGCGGTGGATGCCCTGGAGCGCGAGCAAGTGCGCCGCATCCTGCTGGTGCGCCCGGCGGTCGAGGCTGGCGAGAAGCTCGGCTTCCTGCCCGGCGACCTGGCCCAGAAGATCGACCCGTACCTGCGCCCGCTCTATGACGCGCTCTACGAGATGCTCGGCTTTGAATACGTGGCCAAGCTGATCGAGCGCCAGGTTATCGAGATCGCCCCGCTGGCTTACATGCGTGGCCGTACCTTGAACAACAGCTTCATCATTCTCGACGAAAGCCAGAACACCACCGTCGAACAGATGAAGATGTTCCTCACCCGTATCGGTTTCGGCTCCACGGCCGTCATCACCGGTGACATCACCCAGGTCGACTTGCCGAAAGGCACCAAGTCCGGGCTGCACCATGTGATTGAAGTGCTCAAAGACGTGCCGGGTATCAGCTTCACCCATTTCATGCCCAAGGACGTTGTGCGCCATCCATTGGTGCAACGCATCGTCGAAGCCTACGAGCGCTTCGAGAATCGCGCGGCAGACGAAACACCAAAGGACAGTCGCCGCGATGCTTGAGCTTGATCTGCAACTCGCCACCGAAGCGCCCGCCCCCAGCGAAGCCCAGTTCCGCCACTGGTGCGCACTGGCCCTGCGCCAGCGCACCGCGGATTCGGAACTGACCATCCGCCTGGTGGACGAGCCCGAAGGCCGTGAGCTGAACCACACCTGGCGGCAGAAGGATTACGCCACCAACGTGCTGTCCTTCCCCGCCGACGTACCGGACGAGTTACTGGATATCCCGTTGCTGGGCGATCTGGTGATCTGCGTCGAGGTGGTGGAACGCGAAGCAAAGGAACAAGGCAAGGAACTTGAGGCCCATTGGGCCCATCTAGTCATCCACGGCTGCTTGCATCTCTTGGGTTACGACCATATAGACGATGACGAAGCCTTGGAAATGGAAACACTGGAACGAACGTTGCTTGCNGAATTGGGCTATCGTGACCCTTACGCTGACGACGAAACTGAAACGACACCTTACTGACACAACAAAGGATTTAGAGTAATCGCTATGAGCGAAGACCGATCGAGCAACGGGCAGAAGTCATGGCTGGGTAAACTGACCCAGGCTTTTGCCCACGAGCCGAAAAACCGCCAGGAGCTGCTGGAGCTGCTGCGCGAGGCCCATCAGAACAAGTTGCTGGACAGCGAAGCGCTGGCCATCGTCGAAGGCGCCATCCAGGTGGCTGACCTGCAAGTTCGGGACATCATGGTCCCGCGTTCGCAGATGATCAGCATCAAGGCGACCCAGACCCCGCGGGAATTCCTNCCCGCCGTGNTCGATTCGGCGCACTCGCGNTACCCGGTCATCGGCGAAAGCCACGATGACGTGATGGGNGTGNTGCTGGCCAAGGACCTGCTGCCGTTGATCCTCAAGGAGAACGGCGACAACTTCAACATCAAGGACCTGCTGCGTCCGGCCACCTTCGTGCCTGAATCCAAGCGCCTGAATGTGCTGCTGCGCGAATTCCGCGCCAACCACAATCACATGGCCATTGTGATCGACGAATACGGCGGCGTAGCGGGCCTGGTGACCATCGAAGACGTGCTGGAACAGATCGTCGGCGACATCGAAGACGAGCACGACGTCGAAGAAGACAGCTACATCAAGCCACTGCCCAGCGGTGACTTCCTGGTCAAGGCTCTGACGCCGATCGAGAACTTCAACGAGTTCTTCGACAGCGAATTCTCCGACGATGAGTTCGACACCGTGGGTGGCCTGGTGATGAGTGCGTTCGGGCACCTGCCCAAACGCAACGAAATCACTGAAATCGGCCCTTATCGCTTCCGCATCCTGAACGCCGACAGCCGTCGGATTCACTTGCTGCGCCTGACCCCTATCGCCCGATAAATCCAAGGATTGAAATGCATCGTATGACCCGCCCCGGCTGGCCCGGTAACCTGCTGGCCGTGGCGGCCGGTGCACTCACCACCCTGGCCCTGGCGCCGTTCGATATCTGGCCGTTGGCGTTGCTGGCGGTAGGGTTCTTCTATNNCGGCCTGCGCGAACTGACACCGCGTCAGGCCCTGGGCCGTGGCTGGTGTTTCGGTTTCGGCCTGTTTGGCGCCGGCACCAGCTGGATCTACTACAGCATCCACCACTTCGGCGGCGCTTCGGTGTTGCTCGCTGGCTTTTTGATGCTGCTGTTTACCGCTGCCATTGCCTGGTTCTTCGCCCTGCCCGCCTGGTTATGGGCACGCTGGTTGCGTCGTAATGAAGCGCCGCTGGCCGATGCGCTGACGTTTGCTGCGTTGTGGGTTGGCCAGGAAGCATTTCGTGGCTGGTTCCTGACCGGTTTCCCATGGCTGTACTCCGGCTACAGCCAGCTCGACGGCCCGTTGGCCGGGCTCGCGCCCGTCGGCGGAATGTGGCTGATTTCCTTCACGCTGGCCCTGACGGCGGCACTGATCTACAACGCCATGCGTCTGGTACGCACAGGCCGTAAAGGCTTTATCGCCGCCGGTGTATTGCTGTTGGTCGGCCCCTGGGTGGCCGGCATGGCGCTGAAGGAACACGCCTGGACCAGCCCGGCGGGCGCGGCCCTGAGCGTGGCCGCCGTGCAGGGCAATGTCGAACAAAGCATGAAGTGGGACCCCGAGCAGCTCAATGCGCAGCTGGCGCTGTACCGCGACATGAGTTTCAGCTCCAAGCGAGTCGACCTGTTGGTGTGGCCGGAAACGGCCGTTCCGGTGCTCAAGGAGTCCGCCGAGGGCTACCTGAATATGATGGGGAATTTCGCCGCCGAGCGTAAATCTGCGCTGATTACCGGCGTACCGATCCGCCAGGAAGTCCGACACGAGAAGCGCTTCTTCAACGGCATCACCGTCCTCGGTGAAGGCGACGGCACTTATCTCAAGCAGAAGCTGGTGCCGTTTGGCGAATACGTTCCGTTGCAGGAAGTGCTGCGTGGGCTGATCGCGTTCTTCGACCTGCCGATGTCCGACTTTGCCCGCGGCCCTGCCGATCAGGCGATGCTGCAAGCCAAGGGCTATCAGATTGCGCCGTTCATTTGTTATGAAGTGGTGTACCCGGAATTTGCCGCCGGCCTGTCGGCCCAGAGCGATCTGTTGCTGACGATCAGCAACGACACCTGGTTCGGCCGCTCCATCGGTCCGCTGCAACACCTGCAAATGGCGCAGATGCGCGCACTGGAGGCGGGACGCTGGATGATTCGCGCGACCAACAACGGCGTCACCGGGCTGATCAACCCGTTTGGGCAGATCACCGAGCAGATCCCGCAGTTCGAGCGGGGGATTCTCTACGGTGAAGTGGTGCCGATGCATAACCTGACGCCGTACCTGCAATGGCGCTCGTGGCCGCTGATCATCGTGTGCCTGTTGTTGTTTGGTTGGGCGCTGGTGGCGAACCGGATGGCCAAGACCGTTTGACTGTGGCGAGGGAGCTTGCTCCCGCTCGGCTGCGCAGCAGCCGCAATACCGGTTAATGCGCTTTGTCAGCCAGAAATGGATTAGCCGGACTCAGGGCTGCTTCGCAGCCCGGCGGGAGTAAGCTCCCTCGCCACAGGTCATCGGTAAAACATTGAGTACCCGATCTGCCCCACCGCCTCATTAAACAACTGCCCGCTCTGCCAGATCGATTTGAACTCCGGCATCCAGCCACCCAGCGGCCGGGCATTGTCCGCGCCTAAAAACCCCACCGGCGCTGGCACCACTTCAAATCCCGCCTGCTGAAAGCTCCAGACCGATCGCGGCATGTGCCAGGCCTGTGTGACTACCACTACCCGCTTGATGCCCTGCGGCAAAAGCACCTCAGCGCTGAACTGCGCGTTCTCCCACGTCGTGCGGCTACGCCCTTCCTGCCAGCGCACGGTCACGCCGAAATCATCGAGCAACGAATCCGCCATCAACTTCGCTTCAGTGGGCGGCGTACCGTAATGCAGGCCGCCGCTGGTGAGAATGGGCAACCCGGAAGCCTTGGCCAGGCGTGCCGTATACCGTTCGCGCTCCAGACCTACGCCCGTCGGCTGATCAGCCCCCCAGGCAATATCGCCCCGCTCACGCCCCGAACCCAACACCACAATCGCATCCGCACGCTGACTCAGGGTGGCCCATTCCTCGCGCGCCAGTGGCGGTTCACTTTCCAGGGCCTTGGCGCCCCACTGCACCACCACCGGCAAACTCATTAACAGGAAGCCGCCGAACCCCAAGGCAAAGCACACACCCGCAAGCCGCGGTCTTGAGCGGCGCAACCACCACGCAAGTATCAGCAATAGCAAAAGAATGCCGGGCGGCAACAGAAGTTGTTTCACGAAATAACGAAAAGGCATCGAGCATCTCCATAAGATGCCCGAAGCCTAAGTGGGTTGACGCAATGCGACAACAAATGCGGAAGGACTATGCTCTAAAAAACCATGGGTCATGGCGTGCAGTCATTATTTGAATTGCAGAGACCGGACCTTTTCCGTGCCCCTGCCAGGTGCCTTGTCCTTGAGCCAGATGATCTTGGCCGAACGTGGTGCGTCGAGTTGCTTCACTGCTGCAGACAAGCATCCGTGCGTCTCACGTTCACTGCGATCCAGATAGGCTTTGACCAGTGCAAACTCTGCGGGGCTCAACCCACGCAGTTCCAGCTCCAGGGGACGCTCATCGCGTAGCCGGTCAGCGGTTTTTGCAGCGTCCAGAGCCATCCCAAGACGATCGATCAGTCTTTCGTACAGCTGCGGTTTCGTGACTTTTTGCTGTGACTCAACCATCCCTCACCTCATTGAAGATAAGACTCGCTCCCCATTTAGAGCTTAGCTTCCATGAACAAACCGGCTGGATGCCGCGACCAACGGCCCTCGCGGCGGTTTTCGCAAGACGCGCGGCAGCAATCAGGGTTTCCCTCGGTAGAGTGCGGTCATGTATGCTACGGCGCTTCCTGTAACTCCACTTCCAGCNGGTTTGGGCACGGACGCGCCGNTTTGGNGTCATCACCGTCNANCNTTGCACCGAAGAGGATTAGGCCACCCCTATTCAGTTCAAAAGTAGCCATGCACGAACAATATCAGCCCCGTGAAATAGAAAATGCCGCCCAAACCTTCTGGGACGAGCAAAAGTCCTTTGAAGTCAGTGAACAGCCAGGCAAGGAGACTTACTACTGCCTATCGATGTTCCCTTACCCCAGCGGCAAGCTACACATGGGGCACGTGCGTAACTACACCATCGGCGACGTCATCTCGCGCTACCAGCGCATGCTCGGCAAGAACGTCCTGCAACCCATGGGTTGGGACGCCTTCGGCATGCCGGCGGAAAACGCCGCGATGAAAAACAACGTGGCGCCCGCCAAGTGGACCTACGAAAACATTGCCTACATGAAGACCCAGCTGCGCAGCCTGGGCCTGGCGGTGGACTGGTCCCGCGAAGTGACCACCTGCAAGCCGGATTACTACCGTTGGGAACAATGGCTGTTCACTCGCCTGTTCCAAAAAGGGGTGATCTACAAAAAGAGCGGCACCGTGAACTGGGACCCGGTCGACCAGACCGTACTGGCCAACGAACAGGTCATCGACGGTCGCGGCTGGCGTTCCGGCGCGCTGATCGAAAAGCGCGAAATCCCGATGTACTACTTCAAGATCACCGCCTATGCGGATGAACTCTTGTCGAGCCTCGACGATCTGCCGGGCTGGCCTGAACAGGTCAAGACCATGCAGCGCAACTGGATCGGCAAATCCAAGGGCATGGAAGTGCAATTCCCGTACAACGTCGATTCGATCGGCGAAGCGGGCGCACTCAAAGTCTTCACCACCCGTGCGGACACCCTGATGGGCGCGACCTATGTCGCTGTGGCCGCCGAACACCCGCTGGCCACCCAGGCCGCACAGAACAACCCTGAGCTGCAGGCGTTCATCGCCGAATGCAAAGGCGGCAGCGTGGCCGAAGCCGACGTCGCCACCCAGGAGAAAAAAGGCCTGCCAACCGGGCTCTTCGTCGAGCACCCACTGACCGGCGAGAAGCTGCCGGTATGGGTCGCCAACTACGTGCTGATGCACTACGGCGATGGCGCGGTAATGGCTGTGCCGGCCCACGACGAGCGCGATTTCGAATTCGCCACCAAGTACAACCTGCCGATCAAATCGGTCGTGCGCACCAGCTCGGGTGATACCAACCCGGCCCCGTGGCAAGATGCCTACGGCGAGCACGGCGAACTGATCAACTCCGGCGAATTCGACGGCCTGGACTTCGCAGGCGCCTTCGACGCCATCGAAGTCGCACTGATCAAGAAAAACCTCGGTGCCTCGCGCACCCAGTTCCGCCTGCGCGACTGGGGCATCAGCCGCCAGCGCTACTGGGGCTGCCCGATCCCGATCATCCACTGCGAAACCTGCGGTGATGTGCCGGTGCCGGAAGACCAGTTGCCGGTGGTACTGCCGGACGACGTGGTGCCGGATGGCGCGGGTTCGCCATTGGCGCGCATGCCCGAGTTCTACGAATGCAGCTGCCCGAAATGCGGCGCACCGGCCAAGCGTGAAACCGACACCATGGACACCTTCGTCGAGTCCTCCTGGTACTACGCTCGCTACGCCTCGCCGCACTATGAAGGCGGCCTGGTGGAAAAATCCGCAGCCGACCATTGGTTGCCGGTGGACCAGTACATCGGTGGCATCGAGCACGCCATTCTCCACCTGCTCTACGCGCGCTTCTTCCACAAGCTGATGCGCGACGAAGGCCTGGTGAGCTCCGATGAGCCGTTCAAGAACCTGCTGACCCAGGGCATGGTGATCGCCGATACTTACTATCGCCGCGAAGCCAATGGCGCCTACACCTGGTTCAACCCGGCCGACGTCGAACTCGAGCGTGACAGCAAAGCCAAGGTCATCAGCGCCAAGCTGATCGCCGATGGCCTGCCGGTGGAAATCGGCGGCACCGAGAAGATGGCCAAGTCGAAGAACAACGGCGTCGACCCTCAGTCGATGATCGATCAGTTTGGCGCCGACACCTGCCGCCTGTTCATGATGTTCGCCTCGCCGCCTGACATGAGCGCCGAATGGTCCGACTCCGGCGTCGAGGGTTCGCACCGCTTCCTCAAGCGCGTCTGGCGCCTGGCTCAAGCCCACGTCACTCAGGGCCTGCCGGGCAAACTGGATGTCGCCAGCCTGAACGACGAGCAAAAAGCCATTCGCCGTTCGATCCACCTGGCCATCAAGCAGGCCAGCCACGACGTCGGGCAGAACCACAAATTCAACACCGCCATCGCTCAGGTGATGACGCTGATGAACGTGCTGGAAAAAGCACCGCAAGCCACCGAACAGGACCGCGCGCTGGTTCACGACGGCCTGGAAGCCGTGACGTTGCTGCTGGCTCCGATCACCCCGCACATCAGCCACGAGCTGTGGCATCAATTGGGTCACGCTGACCCGGTGATCGACGCCGGCTGGCCGGTGGTGGACGACACCGCGCTGGTGCAGGACAGCCTGACGCTGGTCATCCAGGTCAACGGCAAGCTGCGCGGCCAGATCGAAATGCCGGCCACCGCGACTCGCGAAGAAGTCGAAGCCACTGCGCGTATCAACGAGAACGTGCTGCGCTTTACCGAAGGCCTGACGATCCGCAAAGTGATCGTAGTGCCTGGCAAACTGGTCAATATCGTCGCCAGCTAAAATTGGATCAGGCGCCAGGTGAGCCTGGCGCCGAGTAAAACCTTTCGGGCCACACGGTCGGCCCACATGGTTTCAAGGGGAGCAACAAAATGATCAAACGCAATTTGCTGGTGATGGGCCTCGCTGTGCTGCTGAGCGCTTGCGGTTTCCANCTGCGTGGCACCGGCACCAATGAACTGGCGATCAAGGAGCTCGATCTGAGCGCCCGCAACGCCTACGGCGAAACCGTGACGCAACTGCGTCAGGTACTGGAAAGCAGCGGCGTCAAGGTTTACACCGGAGCACCGTACAAGCTTGTGTTAACGGATGAGCAGGAAAGCCAGCGCATCCTCAGCTACGCCGGTGCCGGCCGCACAGGCGAGTATCAGGTGACCACCGTGTTGAACTATGACGTCCGTGGTGCACAAAACCTGCCACTGCTGAGCGACAAGCTCGAAGTGCAGAAGATCTTTATCCACGACGGCAACAACCTGGTGGGTTCCGACCAGGAAGCGAGTACCGCTCGCACAGAAACCCGTCGCGAGTTGGTTCAACGCATGATGCTGCGCCTGTCGCAGCTCACGCCGACTCAGTTGGACCAATTGCAACAGACCGCCGACGCCAAGGCCAAAGCCGAAGCCCAGGCACTGGACGCGGCGCAGAAAGCTGAAGCGGAAACTCCGCGTCAGTCGCCTATCGAAATCCCGCAGCAATAAGACTTACGGGGCGCTCAGGCGCCCCGTTCGCCCTCTCTTATGAAACTCGCCCCCGCNCAACTCGCCAAACACCTGCAAGGTGGCCTTGCGCCTGTCTACATCATCAGCGGTGATGACCCGCTGTTGTGTCAGGAGGCCGCNGACTCCATTCGCNCCGCCGCTCGCCAACAAGGCTTCGACGAACGCCAGGTGTTCAGCGCCGATGCCAGTTTCGACTGGGGGACGTTGCTGCAAGCGGGTGCGAGCATGTCGCTGTTCGCCGAAAAGCGCCTGCTGGAATTGCGTTTGCCATCCGGTAAACCCGGCGACAAAGGTGCTGCTGCATTGATGGAATACTGCTCGCGCCCGGCCGAAGACACGGTGTTGCTGATCAGCCTGCCCAAGCTGGATGGCAGCGCGCAGAAAACCAAGTGGGGCAAGGCGCTGGTAGAAGGCCCGCAAACTCAGTTCATCCAGATCTGGCCAGTGGACNGCAACCAGTTGCCGAGCTGGATTCGTCAACGGCTATCCCAGGCCGGTCTTTCCGCCAGCCAGGACGCCGTGGAACTGATTGCCGCGCGGGTCGAAGGCAACTTGCTTGCCGCCGCCCAGGAAATCGAAAAGCTCAAGCTGATGGCCGAAGGTGGCCAGATCACCGTTGAAACCGTGCAAGCGGCGGTTGCCGACAGTGCGCGCTTCGATGTGTTTGGCCTGACCGACGCGATTCTCAACGGCGAAGCCGCCCATGCCCTACGCATCCTCGAAGGGCTGCGCGGTGAAGGCGTCGAACCGCCCGTGATTCTCTGGGCGCTGGCCCGGGAACTGCGCCTGCTGGCCAACCTTTCGCTGCAATACAGCCAGGGTGTGCCGCTGGACAAAGCCTTCAGCCAGGCNAAACCTCCTGTGTGGGACAAACGGAAACCGCTGATGAGCAAAGCCCTGCAACGGTACTCGGCGCAACGCTGGGCGCAACTGTTGCTGGAAGCCCAGCGCATTGATGCGCAGATCAAGGGCCAGGCTGCCGGGTCGCCGTGGATGAGTTTGAGTCGGCTGTCGTTGTTGATGGCGGGCCAGAGATTGTCGCTACCTGCCGAGTGAGCTTTTTGTGGCGAGGCGGCATTCCGACAAGCCCCCTCGCAACACCCCCCCCCCTCAAGACCAAGAAGACGGAAAGGTCCTACACAACACCCCCCCCCCTCAAGACCAAGAAGACGGAAAGGTCCTACACAATGTGGGGACTAGACAGAACCCCAACTTCAGCAGATTATTTCCCCCGCAAAACCCACTCATCCGAGAGATCCGATCATGAGCAAAAAGCCATCCAAAAATGGCCCCAACAAGGCCAAATCCATCATCGCCCAGCCACTGTTCCGCAGCCGTCAGGAACGCGCCGGCAAGGGCAAAGGCAGCTACCGCCGCGAAGCCTTCCAGTCTAATAGCTGGGAGGCTTCTTACTTTCTGGCTGCCTGAAGGCAAGCGCCCCTCCGGCATGATAAGGTCTGTACCTGATTTGTAATCCCTGGACCTGTGCATGCCCTCTAGTCTTTCCCGTCGTTGGCACCTTCGCCAATTGATTGCTGCCTCCAGCCTCATTCTGCTTGTCGCCTGCGCGGAAAAACCAACCGCCGCCGACGCCCAGCCGCTTCAGACCCTTCCCGTCTCGACAGCCCCTGCGGTCATTCCGCCCGTGGTGCCGACCGGTGAAAACCTCGACATCCAGCCCACCCAGACCTTCGCCGAATGGCAGGCGGGTTTCCGCAAAGACGCGCTGGCCGCCGGCATCCGCGCCGATCTGTTTGACCGCGCCTTCGCCAATGTAAGCCTCGACACCAGCGTGATCCGTGCCGATCGCAGCCAACCCGAATTCTCCCGCCCGGTGTGGGAATACCTCGACGGCGCCCTGTCGCCGCTGCGGGTACGCAAAGGCCAGGCGCTGGTCGGCCAATACGCCGACATCCTGCAAAGCATCGAGCAGCGCTACGGCGTTGACCGCCAGGCCTTGGTGTCGGTGTGGGGCATGGAGAGTAATTTCGGGCAGTTCCAGGGCAACAAGTCAGTGATCAACTCCCTGGCGACCCTGGCCTACGAAGGCCGGCGTCCGGGCTTTGCTCATGCGCAACTGATCGCCGCCCTGCAAATCCTGCAACAAGGCGATATCGAACCGGAGAAAATGCTCGGTTCCTGGGCCGGTGCCATGGGCCAGACCCAGTTCATCCCGACCACCTACAACACCCACGCCGTCGACTTCGATGGCGACGGTCGTCGCGATATCTGGAACAGCCCTGCCGACGCCCTCGCCTCCACCGCGCACTACCTGCAAAGCTCCGGCTGGCAGAAAGGCCAGCCGTGGGGCTTTGAAGTGCAGTTGCCAGGTAGTTTCAACTACGTCCTGGCCGACGGCACGATTCGCAAGAGCGTCGCCGAATGGCAACAGTTGGGTGTCTCGATGCCTAATGGCGCCCAGGTTCCGGCAGGTTCCGAACACCTGTCCGCCGCCCTGCTGCTGCCGGCAGGCTACCGTGGCCCGGCGTTCCTGGTGCTGGATAACTTCCGCGCAATCCTCAAGTACAACAACTCGTCGTCCTACGCGCTGGCGGTNNGCCTGTTGTCCGAGCGCTTCAGTGGTGGGGGCCTGATCAATGGCACCTGGCCAAAAGATGACTTGCCGTTGAGCCGCACTGAGCGAATCGAACTGCAAAGCCTGCTGAGTGCGCAGAATTACGATGCGGGCACTGCCGACGGCATCATCGGCGCGAACACTCGCAAGGCGATCCGCAGTGCACAGCAGTCGTTTGGTTGGCCGGCGGACGGGTATCCGACGCACAAGTTGCTTGAAGGCCTGCGTAATCGCTAAAAGCATCGCGGGCAAGCCACGCTCCCACATTGGATTTGTGAGCGACACAAAACCTGTGGGAGCGGGCTTGCCCGCGAAGACTGACTAACAGGCGACGAATGACTACCGCTTGATTACAACATCCTGCTCCAACACCAATTCCTTCTTCCCCGCATCCAGCCGAACCAGCGCGCCCATCGGCAACGTCAGGTTCGGATCGCAATGCCCGCTGCGCCACCCGGCCAACACCGGTATTCGCAACGGCTCGAACGTCTGCTTGAGCAACCGCTCCAGCGCCACAACATCAACCCCCGCCACATCGCCCACCAGCACCCCGCGCAACTTGCCCAGTGTGCCGGCCAGGCGCAGATGAGTCAGCAAGCGGTCGATGCGATACAGCGGTTCGTTGATGTCCTCAATGAAAAGAATGACGCCTTCAGCCTCCATCTCAAATGGCGTGCCCATGGTCGCGGCAATCATGGATAGATTGCCCCCCAGCAAACGCCCGTGGGCGATGCCTGGCTCGATCGTGGTCAGCGGCCAGGCCACCGGGTGCGAAAGCACACTGCCCGCCTTCACCTGTCCTCTGAGCATGTTGAAAAACGAAGACTCGGTCGGCTTTTGCTTCTCACCCAGCAAATCGGCATTGAGCAGCGGGCCATGAAAGGTCACAAAACCGGCGTAACGGCTGATCGCCACGTGCAGCGCAGTGATGTCGCTGTAGCCGATAAACGGCTTGGCGTTGTTTTGCAGCAATTCGAAATCGATGCGATCGAGTAGACGCGGCGTACCGTAACCGCCCCGCAGGCAAATGATCGCATCGACTTCCGTGTCGGCGAACGCGGCGTGCAAGTCATTGAGCCGCACATCGTCGCTGCCGGCCAAATAGCCATCCTGTTCGTACACCCCGGGAAATACCCGCAGCGCATAACCGCGAGCGCGCATCCAGGCAACGGCTTTATCGGTGTCCAGCCCGGCGGGACCGGCGGGCGCGATGACACCGATCAGCCCTTCCGAGGGCAAGGCCGGAACGGCTGAGTGAGGAAACAGCGTGTGGGTCGGTCGAACGGTCATCCATGAATCTCCCTGCGCGAAAAGCTTCAGCACACAGTAGTCAGGAACGGGGACAAACAGAAGAGGATCAATCGCCCCGCAGGTTGCAGGAAAAGACGGTAGCGGCCGTAGGCACGGCCAACAAAGACGCCCGCAAGGCTGAAAAGCCTTACGGGCGTTTTATTACAGAGACGACATCAATTCAGCTTTAACCAGCTTCGCCTGCTCGTCGGCGTGATACGAGGAACGTACCAGCGGGCCGGAAGCGACGTTCTTGAAGCCCATCTTGTAACCTTCCTCGGCAAACCAGGCGAAGATGTCCGGGTGCACGAAACGCTGCACCGGCAAGTGGCTGCGGGACGGTTGCAGGTACTGGCCCAGGGTCAGCATGTCGATGTCGTGTTCGCGCATGCGCTTCATGACTTCGATCACTTCTTCGTCGGTTTCGCCCAGGCCCAGCATCAGGCCGGATTTGGTCGGGATGTGCGGCATCATCTGCTTGAATTTCTGCAGCAGGGTCAGCGACCACTGGTAGTCCGAACCCGGGCGCGCCGCCTTGTACAGGCGTGGCACGGTTTCCAGGTTGTGGTTGAACACATCCGGTGGCTCGGCCGCGGTGATTTCCAGCGCGACGTCCATGCGACCGCGATAGTCAGGAACCAGGGTTTCGAGCATCACGTTCGGCGACAGCTTGCGGATTTCGCGGATGCAGTCGGCAAAGTGCTGGGCACCGCCGTCACGCAGGTCGTCGCGGTCTACCGAGGTGATTACCACGTACTTGAGTTTCAGGTCGGCAATGGCGATGGCCAGGCTTTCCGGCTCGTTGACGTCCAGTGGCTTCGGCCGGCCATGGCCAACGTCGCAGAACGGGCAACGACGGGTGCAGATGTCACCCATGATCATGAAGGTGGCGGTGCCGCCGGAGAAGCACTCACCCAGGTTCGGGCAGGACGCTTCTTCGCACACGCTGTGCAGCTTGTGTTTGCGCAGCAGGGCCTTGATACGGTCGACTTCCGGCGAGACCGGGATGCGCACGCGAATCCAGTCCGGTTTTTTCGGCAGTTCGGTGGTCGGGATGATCTTGACCGGGATNCGTGCAACCTTCTCGGCGCCGCGCAGCTTGACGCCGGCTTCCACCTTGGCACGCGGGGCCGGACGTTCGGTAACATCCAGCGTCGGGATCATGGTTTGCACTGCATCAGTAGTCATAATCAGTCGATTCCGCCCGTGAGGGTCGTCTGCTCAGCATAGTCGAGGTGTTTGACGAGCTGCGCACGCAGCCGGGCACTTACCTCGGCAAATTTAATCGGTGTGGCGTGGTCGCTCAGTTGGGTCATCGCCAGCCCGGCGTAACCGCAGGGATTAATCCGTCGAAACGGTTCCAGGTTCATGTCCACGTTCAGGGCCAGGCCATGAAAGGAACAACCGTGGCGNATCCGCAGACCCAGGGACGCGATTTTCGCCCCGTTGACATAGACACCTGGCGCATCAGGCTTGGCCGCTGCGGTCACGCCATAGCTGGCCAGCAACTCGATCAGGCAGTGTTCCATGCGGGTGACCAGGTCACGCACGCCGAAACCCAGTTTGCGTACGTCGAGCAACAGATAGGCCACCAGCTGACCCGGCCCATGGTAAGTCACTTGACCGCCTCGGTCGACCTGCACCACCGGGATATCCCCCGGCAGCAGCAGGTGCTCGGCCTTGCCAGCCTGGCCCTGGGTGAACACCGGCGGATGCTCCACCAGCCAGATCTCATCCGGTGCCGAACTGCCGCGCTCATTGGTGAAGCGCTGCATGGCGTGCCAGACGGGCTCGTAGGCCATCTGGCCGAGCTCGCGAAAGCCCAGGACCTGTGACATCACAGCACCATGTGCACGAAGCCGGTGGCCCGCAGTTCGCTGTTGATGTCGTAGAGCTGGTCTTGACCGGTNGCGATGATGTGCAACTGGATGGTGGTGTACTTGCCGTTGCTGCTCTGGCGTTCGTCCACCTTTTCATCGTTGATCGTTGCGTGTTTCTTAACGATATCGATGATCTTTTGCTTGATGTCCACAATGGTGTCGCCGATCACTTTGATCGGGTAATCATTGGCGGGGAATTCGATCTTTGGCGCCTTTACTTCGGATTCTGTCATGGCGTAACGGCCTCGTAAGCCGTGGCAACGGACANGGCCCCGCTCCGGATTGGAACGGGGCNTTGCANGTCCACACTAATTCAGTTGAACAAGCCGTAGAAGAATAGACGGATGCTATCCCACACGCGGCGGAAGATACCACCTTCGTCGACGGCGTCCAGCGCGATCAGGTCGGCGCTGTGCACCACCTTGTCGTCCAGTTTCACTTCGACTTTACCGATAACGTCACCCTTGGCGATTGGCGCTACCAATTGCGGGTTCATGGTCATGCTGGCAGCGAGCTTTTTCAGCTGGCCTTTAGGCATGGTCAGGGTCAGGTCTTCAGCCAGGCCGGCTTTGACTTGATGGGTTGCGCCTTTCCATACCGGCGCCTGCGCCAGTTCAGTGCCCTTCTGGTAGAAGGTCTGGGTTTCGAAGAAGCGGAAGCCGTAGGTCAGCAGCTTCTGGGTTTCAGACGCACGGGCCACTTCGCTGTTGGTGCCGAANACGACGGCGATCAGGCGCTNGCCATCACGTACGGCGGACGACACCATGCAGTAGCCGGCTTCGTCGGTGTGGCCGGTTTTCAGGCCGTCGACGGTCTTGTCGCGCCACAGCAGCAGGTTGCGGTTAGGCTGCTTGATGTTGTTCCAGAAGAATTCCTTCTGGGAGTAGATCGCGTAGTGCACCGGGTCAACACGAATAATCGCGCGAGCCAGCAGCGCCATGTCGTGAGCCGACGAATAGTGTTCCGGGTTCGGCAGACCAGTCGGGTTCATGAAGTGGCTGTTGGTCATGCCCAGGTCGCCAGCGGTTTTGTTCATCATGTCGGCGAACGCATCTTCGCTGCCGGCGATGTGCTCGGACAGGGCCACGCTGGCGTCGTTACCGGACTGGATGATGATGCCGTGCAGCAGGTCGCTCACGGTGACTTGCGAACCCACCTTGATGAACATCCGCGAACCGCCGGTGCGCCAGGCATTTTCGCTGACGGTGACCGGGTCGTTTTCGCCGATCTGCCCGCGACGGATTTCCAGGGTCGCGATGTAAGCCGTCATCAGCTTGGTCAGGCTGGCCGGTGGCAGGCGCTGGTCACCGTTGTTCTCGACCAGCACGTTGCCGCTGCTGGCGTCCATGAGCACGTAGGATTTAGCGGCCAGTTGTGGTGGCGACGGCATCATCTCGACCGCGAAAGCGGCAGGCGAGAGGAGCAGCGGGACTAGCAGACACAGGCGTTTGGCTAAGGTGGTGATGTTCATCCGTCTCTCGAAATNGCTAATGGAAACTGCCCGAAGGCAAAACTAATCAGATGACCTTCTAACGGGCCATCGCGTGTTCAGTTGCTCACTCAGAACCCTTGCCGGGCTTTTGTTCTTCAACGAGCCAACAACCAGGTCCACCCCCCAAACCGCAAGCGAACCGTCAATCAAGTACTACGTATTACTCGGCGGTGACCACGCTCGGCGAACCGAGATTGGCCAGGCGCACGCTGTTCTGCACTTGCTGGATTTCACCCGGCGAACCGATCGGCCCCAGGCGCACCCGATGCAGCGTCTGTTGATTGCGCACGATCGAGCTGATGAACACCGGAGCGCTCACCATCCCGCTGAGCTTCGATCTCAGGAGTTCTGCAGCGTCCGGGTTGGCGAACGCGCCCACCTGCAGATACTGGCCAGAGGCTGGTACAGAAGCGTTTTTTTTTGCATCAATCTGCACGGGCACCACGGCCGCCGCGTGTTGCTGCGGCGGTGGCGTCCATTGCTCGACGGTGCCCGCCGAAGCGGTAATCGTCGGCGCGGCATTTTGCGCTACTTGCGGCTCGTTGAGCATCAAAGGCGCCGGACGGCCCTTTTGTGCCCACCACTGTTGCGGATCGATGCCTTCGACCTTGACCCGTGCGGTGCCGGTTTCGGCGTAACCGAGTTTCTTGGCCGCGGCGTAGGACAAGTCGATGATCCGGTCCGAATAGAACGGGCCACGGTCGTTGACCCGCAGGATCACCGAGCGGTTGTTGTCCAGGTTGGTGACGCGTACGTAACTTGGCAGCGGCAACGTCTTGTGGGCCGCGCTCATGCCGTACAGGTCATAGACTTCGCCGTTGGCGGTGTTCTGGCCATGGAACTTGGTGCCGTACCAGGACGCCGTACCCGACTGGACATAGGTCTTGGATTCTTGCAGCGGGAAGTAAGTCTTGCCCAACACAGTGTACGGGTTGGCTTTATAAGGACCGGAGTGCAGGGTCGGCGTGGCATCCGGGATGCGCGATACGTCGACGTCCCACCATGGCGCGCCGTCTTTGTGCGCGCGGTTGATGTCCAGGCCCGGCGTTGCGCGCACGGCCGTTGAAGACTTTTGCGTCGGCGCGCGGCTGGTCGAACAACTGGCGACCAGCACCGCCAACGCGGCGAATGCCATCAGCTTGAGCGGTTTATTGAACGGCGGTACCCGCATTACTTGTTGCCCCGTGCTTGGACCAGCATGTCTGACAGCTGATGTACGGCCATGGCGTACATCACACTGCGGTTATAACGCGTGATTGCGTAAAAATTCTTCAGGCCCATCCAGTATTCGGGGCCATTGTCACCTTCCAGGCGGAAAGCCGTGACCGGCATATCATCGCGCAGCGCATCATGACTCGACCAGCCCAAGGCTCGCAACTCCCCGACCGTTTTAGTCGGCTCGATGCCCGTCGTCAAACCTTCATCCACTTGCTCGCCACGCACATCGGCGCGGCTGACCACCGGTTCGCCGGCAACCCAGCCGTGACGCTTGAAATAACTGGCGACGCTGCCGATGGCATCGTCCGGGTTGGTCCAGATATTAATGTGGCCGTCACCGTCGAAATCCACTGCATAAGCGCGAAAGCTGCTCGGCATGAACTGCGGCAAGCCCATCGCGCCGGCGTAGGAGCCTTTGAGGGTCAGCGGGTCGACCTGCTCTTCGCGGGCCAGCAACAGGAATTCACGCAACTCCTTGCGGAAGAATTCGGCACGGGGAGGATAGTCGAAACCCAGGGTGGATAATGCGTCGATCACCCGGAAATTACCGGTATTGCGGCCGAAAAAGGTCTCAACCCCGATGATCGCGACGATCACCTGAGCCGGCACGCCGTACTCCTGCTCGGCACGGGCCAACACGGCTTCGTGCTGGCGCCAGAAATCCACACCGCGGGCGATGCGCGCGTCGGTGATGAACATCGGGCGATATTCGTTCCACTGCTTGACCCGTTCGGCAGGCTTCGAGATCGCGTCCAGAATCGACTGCTTGCGCTCGGCTTCGCGGAATATGCCCATCAACTGCTCACCGGCGAAACCGTAGTCGCGGGTCATTTCACCGACGAATTCGGCGACCTGGGGTGAGCCTTCGTAATCGCCGGCCAACGCATCCTGCGTTGTGCCAAGGATGCTTACCAGGCCGACCCATGGCGCGTATCGAGTCGCCCAGCCACGCATTACTTGCATTGACATCTTCACCTTATTCAAACCTGCGCGATCCACTTGCGATGCGTATGAATCGACATCAAAACCCCAAACGCTGACAGCAATGTCACCAGCGAAGTTCCGCCGTAGCTAATGAACGGCAACGGCACCCCAACCACCGGCAACAGGCCACTGACCATACCGATGTTGACGAAAACGTAAACAAAAAAAGTCATGGTCAGGCTGCCCGCGAGCAATTTGCCGAACAATGTCTGGGCCTGGGCGGTAATCACCAGCCCACGGCCGATCAGCAAAAGGTAAATCAGCAGCAGTGCGCAGATGCCAACCAGGCCGAACTCTTCGCCCATGACCGCAATAATGAAGTCGGTGTGGCTTTCCGGCAGGAAGTCCAGGTGCGACTGGGTGCCGAGCAGCCAGCCTTTGCCGAACACGCCGCCGGAACCGATGGCGGCTTTCGACTGAATGATGTTCCAGCCCGTGCCGAGCGGATCGCTTTCCGGATCAAGGAAGGTCAGGATTCGCTGCTTCTGATAGTCGTGCATGATGAAGAACCACATCGCCACGGCCACCGGTACCGCAGCCGCCAGCACACTCATGATCCAGCGCCAGCGCAACCCGCCCATAAACAGCACGAACGCACCGCCCGCGAGGATCAGCAGCGAGGTGCCGAGGTCCGGCTGCCGCACGATCAGGATGAAGGGCAAGCCAATCAGGAACAGACTGACACCCACATGCTTGAGCTGGGGCGGCAACGTGCGCTTGGACAAGTACCAGGCGATGGTCGCCGGCATCAGGATCTTCATGAATTCCGACGGCTGGAAGCGAATCACCCCCGGAATGTTGATCCAGCGCGTCGCCCCCATGGCGTTGTGGCCCATGACGTCCACCACCACCAGCAACAGCACGCCGATCACATAACCGACTGGCACCCAGCGGGCCATGAATCGCGGCTCGAACTGCGCGATGACGATCATCGACACCAGGCCGATGCCGAACGAAGTGGCTTGCTTGGCCAGCAGATCCCAGCTCTTGCCACTGGCCGAATACAGCACGAACAGGCTGCCGGCGGCGAGGGTCAGCAGCAGGATCAGCAACGGGCCGTCGATGTGCATGCGTTGCAGCAACGTCGCACGGCGACGCATCACATCCTCACTGGAGAGGATGCGATCGAAATTACTCTTCACGGGCCGTAGCCTCCGCACTGATAGGGCTGGCGTATTCGGCCTTCAACCGACCGTCCTGATCCAGAAGCCAGGCGTCCATGACTTGACGCACCACGGGCGCGGCGACGCCGGAACCGGACTCGCCGTTCTCGACCATCACCGACACCACGATTTGCGGATTGTCGGCCGGCGCGAAGCCGACGAACAAGGCGTGGTCGCGGTGGCGCTCCTGAACCTTGGAGCGGTCNTATTTCTCGCCCTGCTTGATCGCGACCACCTGGGCGGTACCGCTCTTGCCGGCAATGCGATACTGCGCGCCGACCGCGGCCTTGCGCGCGGTACCACGGGCGCCGTGCATCACCTGCTGCATGCCGTGGTTGACCTTGGTCCAGTCGGACGGGTCGCGCAGCACAATGTCGGGAATCGGGTTCTCATCCAAAGGCTTCTCGCCCTCAATGGTCTTGGCCAGGTGCGGGCGGTTCCAGATGCCTTTGTTGGCCACCAGCGCCGTGGCCTGGGCCAGTTGCAGCGGCGTCGCCTGCATGTAGCCCTGGCCGATCCCGAGAATCAGCGTTTCACCGGGGAACCAGGCCTGACGCCGGGTTGCACGCTTCCATTCACGTGTAGGCATCAGCCCCGGCGACTCTTCGAACATGTCCAGCGAAACCTTCTGACCGATTCCGAACTTGCTCATGTAGGCNGATAGCCGGTCGATCCCCAGCTTGTGGGCCAGGTCATAAAAATAGGTGTCGTTGGAGCGCATGATCGCGGTATCCAGGTCGACATAGCCGTCACCGGTGCGGTTCCAGTTACGGTATTTGTGATCGTAGTTGGGCAGCATGTAGTAGCCCGGGTCGAACACACGGCTCGATGCGGTCACGACGCCCGAATCCAGGCCGGCAATCGCCACCGCCGGCTTGATGGTCGAGCCTGGCGGATACAGCCCGCGCAGCACGCGGTTGAACAGCGGCCGGTCAACCGAATCACGCAGCTCGGCGTAGGCCTTGAAGCTGATACCGGTGACGAACAGGTTGGGGTCGAAACTCGGCTGACTGACCATGGCCAGTACTTCGCCGGTTTTCGGGTCCAGGGCCACCACGGCGCCACGACGACCGCCGAGTGCTGCCTCGGCCGCTTCCTGCAATTTGATGTCCAGGCTCAGGACGATGTCCTTGCCGGGAATCGGATCCGTGCGCTTGAGCACGCGCAATACGCGGCCGCGAGCGTTGGTTTCGACTTCNTCGTAACCCACCTGGCCATGCAGCTCGGGCTCGTAGAAACGCTCGATGCCGGTTTTGCCGATGTGGTGGGTGCCGCTGTAATTCACCGGATCGAGGCTTTTCAGCTCTTTCTCGTTGATTCGGCCCATGTAGCCGACCGAATGCGCAAAATGCGCCCCTTGCGGGTAGTGCCGCACCAACTGCGCCACGACTTCCACACCGGGCAGGCGGAACTGNTTCACCGCGATCCGGGCGATCTGCTCTTCAGTCAGTTCAAACAGGATCGGCACCGGCTCGAACGGTCGACGCCCCTGTCGCATTCGCTTCTCGAAGATCACCCGGTCCTCGGGCGTCAGCTCCAGCACTTCGACGATCACGTCGAGTACCTGCTGCCAGTCGCCGGAACGCTCACGGGTCATGCTCAGGCTGAAGCTGGGCCGGTTATCCGCGACCACCACGCCATTGCGGTCGAAAATCAGCCCGCGNGTCGGCGGAATCGGCTGCACGTGGACGCGGTTGTTTTCCGACAGCGTCGAGTGGTAGTCGTACTGAATCACCTGGAGGAAATACAGCCGCGCGATCAGCACACAGATCAGCAACACCACCGCAATAGCCCCGAACACGACGCGGCCACGCACCAGACGGGCGTCTTTTTCGTGGTCCTTGATGCGGATCGGCTGGGGCATGAGGGCAGAACTACTTGTGGTAAGGGTGCCCGGACAGAACTGTCCAGGCGCGATACAGCTGTTCACCGATCAGAATCCTTACCAACGGGTGCGGCAACGTGAGTGCCGACAGCGACCATCGCTGGTCCGCCCGCGCACACACTTCCGGCGCCAGCCCTTCGGGGCCGCCGACCATGAAGTTGACGGTGCGCGAATCCAGGCGCCAGCGGTCCAGTTCCACCGCCAACTGCTCGGTGCTCCAGGACTTGCCGTGCACTTCAAGGGTGACGATACGCTCGTTGGGGCCGACCTTGGCCAACATGGCTTCGCCTTCCTGACGGATAAAGCGCGCCACGTCGGCATTCTTGCCCCGGGTGTTGAGCGGTATTTCCACCAGCTCCAGCGACAGCTCAGCGGGCAGACGCTTGGCATACTCGTGCCAGCCTTCTTCCACCCACTTGGGCATGCGTGAACCGACAGCGATCAGACGCAGTCGCACAGCGGTCCCTTATTGCTGGTCTTTGTTGAGCTTGACGAAATGCTCATGGGTGTTTTCCGGGCTGTGGTGAGCCGCGTTCAGAGCACGGCTCTGCTCTGCACCGGACCACAGACGCTCGAGGTCGTAAAACTGACGAGCCGAGGCGGTCATCATGTGAACGATCACGTCGTCCATGTCCAGCAGCACCCAGTCGCTGTCGCCCTTGCCTTCTTCACCCAGCGGCTTCACGCCTTGGGCTTTGACGGCTTCGCGAACTTTGTCCAGCATGGCGCCGATCTGGCGGTTGGAGGTACCGGTCGCGATGATCATGTAGTCAGTGATGCTCTGCTTTTCACGAACATCGATGACCTGGATGTCCTGGCCCTTCACGTCTTCCAAGGCGGCTACAGCCACCTTGACCAGCTCATCACCTTTCAGTGGCTCGGTGGTGAGAACCGGCTCAGGCAGCGGGGCGCTTTTGAACGTGCCTTTGCGCTTTACTTTGCTTACGTCTTTGTTCGTCATATAAAACTCGTTTTGCTCGTATGTTCGGGCGCTTCNCTGCACGATTGTTCGTGCGTTCAAGCGCGCC
>NZ_NMOJ01000165.1 GCF_002251635.1 Pseudomonas mandelii | reverse complement strand
CTTTTCAGTTCGACGCACGGTAAAGCCCGTGCGCATCGATGTAGGCCAGGACCGCGTCAGGCACCAGGAAACGTACCGACTTCCCGCTGGCCAGCAGTTGACGGATCTGGGTGGCAGACACCGCAAGCGGGGTCTGCCAGACGAATGCAATATTCCCGTTCGGCCCGGTCAGGGCCAAGGGGTCACTTACCGACCGCGCGGCCAGCAGGTTGCGCAAGGCATCCGGCGGTTCGCTGTCGGCATCCGGGCGTTGCAAAACCAGGATGTGGCAATGCTGGAGGAGTTCCTCCCAGCGATGCCAAGAGGGCAGGCCGCAAAATGCGTCCCAGCCCAAAAGCAGAAACAACTGGTCATCTGCGGCCAGCTCGGCACGCATCAGNTCCAGGGTGTCGATGGTGTAGGACGGTTTGTCCCGCTGCAATTCGCGGGCGTCCACCACCAGCGGCGCCACACCGGCCACCGCGCACTCGACCATCGCCAGACGGTCCTTTGCCGACACCTGCGGCGTACCGCGATGCGGCGGCCTGGCACTGGGTGTCAGGCGTAACTCATCGAGCGCCAGCGACTCGGCGACTTCCAGCGCACCACGCAAATGGCCGATGTGCACCGGGTCGAACGTCCCGCCCAGCATGCCAATGCGTCTTGGCGCAGGCTCGCTGGCGGTTTGCGGGACTGACGGTTTGAGGTCGCCCAAGTCAGACCGACGCCTGGCCGCGCAACTGGCCATCACCGACCACAATGTACTTCTCGCAGGTCAGACCTTCGAGACCCACCGGGCCGCGGGCGTGCAGCTTATCAGTAGAAATGCCAATCTCGGCAC
This sequence comes from Pseudomonas mandelii, assembly GCF_002251635.1. Lineage (GTDB taxonomy): Bacteria > Pseudomonadota > Gammaproteobacteria > Pseudomonadales > Pseudomonadaceae > Aquipseudomonas > Aquipseudomonas mandelii_B. The sequence goes on along the minus strand of NZ_NMOJ01000165.1, from coordinate 1,164 downwards.
CCAATCCGTATTCGAAGCCATCGGCGAAGCAGGTCGGCGTGTTGATCATCACCGACGACGAATCGACTTCCGCCACAAAACGCCGGGTGTCGGCGAAGTTTTCGCTGACGATCGAGTCAGTGTGATGCGAGCCGTGCTTATTAATGTGTTCGATTGCCTGGTCCAGCCCGTCAACGACGCGGATCGAAAGAATCGGCGCCAGGTACTCGGTGTTCCAGTCTTCTTCTGTTGCCGCGACGGCCTCGATGATCGCCCGGGCGCGTTCGCAACCGCGCAGTTCAACGCCTTTTTCGCGGAACTGTGCAGCCATCGACGGCAGGAAATCCTTGGCAACGGCTTGATCCACCAACAGCGTTTCCATCGCGCCGCAGATGCCATAACGGTAAGTCTTGGCATTGAAAGCGATGCGCTGGGCTTTCGGCAGATCGGCGTGGGCGCTGACGTACACGTGGCAGATGCCGTCCAGGTGTTTGATCACCGGCACGCGGGCATCGCGGCTCACGCGTTCGATCAGGCCACGGCCACCGCGCGGCACGATCACATCGACAAATTCCGGCATGGTGATCAGCGCGCCTACGGCGGCGCGGTCGGTGGTTTCCACCACTTGCACCACTTCGGCAGGCAACTCGGCCACCGCCAGGCCCTGCTGAATGCAGGCGGCAATGGCGCGGTTGGAATTGATCGCCTCGGAACCGCCACGCAGGATGGTCGCGTTGCCCGACTTGAGGCACAGGCTCGCGGCGTCGATGGTCACGTTCGGGCGCGACTCATAAATGATGCCGATGACGCCCAGGGGCACGCGCATCTTGCCGACCTGAATGCCGGACGGCAGGTAGCGCATATCGCGGATTTCACCGACCGGGTCCGGCAGTGCCGCCACCTGACGCAAACCGACGATCATGCCGTCGATACGTTCCGGGGTCAGCGCCAGACGTTCAAGCAATGCCGGCTCAAGACCATTGGCGCGACCCGCGGCCAAATCCAGTTCATTGGCAGCCGTCAGCTCGACGCGTGCAGCGTCCAGCGCATTGGCAGCCGCCTGCAGCGCGCGGTTCTTCTGCGCAGTGCTGGCACGGCCAATGACGCGAGAAGCCTNCCGGGCAGCGCGACCCAGGCGGGTCATGTAGTCAAGAACGGACTCAGTCATGGTCNGGGNGTCTTNGC
>NZ_NMOJ01000164.1 GCF_002251635.1 Pseudomonas mandelii | reverse complement strand
AAAGAGGAAAGCGGCAGATTATAGCTGTCGCGTCCCGGGACTAACAGCGGTGACGGGCGGATGGTCGAAATGGAGGGCAATTTGCCGACGTTCAGCCGGGATTAAGCTGCAAATTGTTATCATCACGACTCAATCAGCCTTGATAAACACCGTTCATCATGTCCAACCTGACTGTTCGAGCGTCCGCCGCACGCCTGCCCACGGGGCTCCCGGACGCATTTTTCGACCGCGACGCGCAAACCCTGGCCCGGGATTTACTGGGCAAGGTCATTCGTCATCGGGTCGGCGACCTGTGGCTGAGCGCCCGGATTATCGAAACCGAGGCCTATTACGTGGCCGAAAAAGGCAGCCATGCGTCGCTTGGCTACACAGAAAAGCGTAAAGCTTTGTTTCTGGATGGCGGCCACATCTACATGTATTACGCCCGCGGTGGCGATTCCCTGAACTTCAGCGCCCAGGGGCCGGGCAACGCGGTGCTGATCAAATCCGCCTATCCATGGGTCGACGAATTAAGCGGGCCGGCGAGCCTGGCGCAGATGCTGTTGAACAATCCCGACGCCCAGGGTCGCCCTCGCCTCTCGCAAAAGCTCTGCGCCGGGCAGACGTTGTTGTGCAAGTCGCTGGGGTTGAAGGTGCCCGTCTGGGATGCCAAGCGTTTTGACCATGAAGTGTTGCTGGTCGAAGACGTCGGCACGGCGCCTGCTCACATCATCCAGACCACGCGCCTGGGCATTCCCCACGGACGCGATGAACATTTGATGTATCGCTTCGTCGATGCGGCTTACGCGCCATATTGCACGCGGAACCCGCTGCGACGGGGGCAGGTCGAAGGTCGCGATTATTTTTTGCTGACTTGAACAATGAATATCCCCCTGTGGGACCAATGAACATCAGAGGGAGTTGTTTTTATGGGCCCATGGCTCGAATGTCAGTCCGCTATCGCGAGCAGGCTCAAGGTCGCGATTATTTTTTGCTGACTTGAACAATGAATATCCCCCTGTGGGACCAATGAACATCAGAGGGAGTTGTTTTTATGGGCCCATGGCTCGATAGCGTGACCGGTTGGCTGGCGGCTAACCCGCAATGGCTGGCCGCGGCGGTGTTCATAGTTGCATTCGTGGAATGCCTGGCGATTGCCGGGCTGATCGTGCCCGGCACGGTGTTGCTGTTCGCCGTCGCGGTACTGGCCGGCAGCGGGGCGCTGTCATTGAGCGAAACGCTATTGCTGGGGTTTGCCGCCGGCGTGCTGGGCGACATCGTTTCGTACTTCATCGGTCGACATTTCCACCAGAACATCCGGCGCCTGCCGGGGTTGCGCCACCATCCGGAATGGATCGCCGGCGCCGAGGCGTATTTCCAGCGCTACGGAATTGCCAGCTTGTTGGTCGGACGCTTTATCGGCCCGCTGCGCCCGATGCTGCCGATGGTCGCCGGGATGTTCGACATGCCTTTCCCGCGTTTCGCCGCTGTCAGTTTGCTGGCCGCCGCGGGCTGGAGCGTCGCTTACTTGCTGCCCGGCTGGGCCACGGGCGCGGCGATTCGCTTGCCATTGCCCGACGGTTTCTGGCCTGAGGCAGGGATCGTCGCCGGCAGCATCGCCGTCATGGTGGGTTTGAGCATTACCAGCAGCATGCGCCGCCATCGTAAAGCGACGGTGCTGATTGCCGGCATGAGCTTTCTGATTCTGGCAGGCCTGTTTATCGGCTACCCGCACCTGACCGCACTCGATCAGGGTGTGATGACCCTGGTCCAGGAACACCGCAGCCCGATGCTCGATGAAGTGGCCGTCACCTTCACGCTGATCGGCGAGTTCCGCAACATGCTGGTGTTCAGCGCCCTGCTGACCGGATTGCTGTTGCTCACCCGGCAGTGGCGCCAGGCGATTTTCGCTGGCGGCACCCTACTCTTCACCGCCCTCGGCAACACGTTTACCAAGCAATTTTTTGCCCGCGTGCGCCCGGAAGTACTCAGCGATCCGCTGACCAGCTACAGCATGCCCAGCGGCCACGCTTCGGGTTCCTTCGCGTTGTTCCTGACCCTCGCCGTGCTGGCCGGTCGCGGTCAGCCGCCACGGATGCGCCTGACCTGGTTGCTGCTGGGTTGTCTGCCGGCCCTGGCGATTGCCCTGTCCCGGGTGTACCTGGGCGCGCACTGGCCGACGGATATACTGGCTGGCGCAATGCTGGCGGCCTGCGTGTGCGCCGCCAGCTTATGGCTGAGCCAGCGTCAGACACCGCTCAATGCCATGCCGCCCAAGGTCTGGTGGCTGGTATTGCCGGCGATGGTGGCGCTGTTCGGGTTCTTTGCATTGCGACATCTGCCGCATGCGATGTTGCGGTATGCCTACTGATCAGGCAAACAACTCGCCCTGCAACTCATCCAGCAACGCCTGAATCGCATTTTTTTTATTTGCGCTCCTCACCCGGCTTATCAACAATCTTGATCACGAAGTTGACGGGATCATTGTTGAACGCATCATGCTTGGAGGTATTAGGATCAACATCTTTAAAATGCACTTTCCCCTTGTCGTTTGCCAGATAGAGCGGCCGACCATTAAGCTCACTCACGAGCTGCACATACCCTGGACCGGCAGCAAAATCATCAAAACTCGCTTGGTCCACCCCATGCTTACGTATCGAAAACCTGGCACCTTCCGAACCGCTATTCATATATAGATGACGGGTTCCGACATTAACCGTCAAATGACCACCTTCATAGGCGCCTCGAATAACGGCCAGCACTTCATACTTGCCAGCCTTGGGCACAAACTTCAACAATAGAGGCTTGTCATCCTCATGATCGGCGAGCGTCAGAATACTTGTGCTGTCGTCACTCGCCAATGCCACCTCCACGTCCAGGCGTTCGCGCCGGGTGATTCGCGGGTCACGCAGCCTAAGCTTCAGGCGCTGCTGGTTGAGCACCACCGGCGTGCCGTTGACGTAAAGATTAGCGGTAAATGCACTGCTTTGATTTTCCAGGGACATCAATCACCTCAAGATGCTGTTCACTCAATTTTTTTCAGCAAGACGCGCAAAACCCAGTCCGTTGCCGAATAGTTTATAAGTCGTGTACTAAAGAGCCGTCGGAGCGTTTGAAGTATCGACGGCAGTACCGGAGACTGGAAGTTTTACGCGCTTGCGCTTACGTCGAGCGACAACCATTGAGTCGGCATAGTAAGCAGCGGCATCAATAATATTAGCCGTATTCGGATCGTTGCTCGCGTGCTTTAAAATATAGCGCCCGGCAATATCATCCCAGAACATCCATTCATCTTCATATAGCGTCATAACCACATCCATATAGTTAACCGTTATCCGCTCCATGCGAATAACTGCAAACTACTGACTGAGCTTTGCATTGCGACATCTGCCGCATGCGATGTTGCGGTATGCCTACTGATCAGGCAAACAACTCGCCCTGCAACTCATCCAGCAACGCCTGAATCGCATCCAGTCGCTGCTGGGGATCGTCGAGTTGCAGCAGGTCGATCTTGTCCAGTTCGGCAAATGGCAACAGGTAGGCCAACTGATTGGCCAAGGACTGTTGCCCGGTCGCTTCGGTGCCCATGTTCAACGCCTCGACCATCGGGTGTTCGGCCAAGGCTTTGAGCAGGGCGACCAAGTCCGCATCCTCATCCTGCAGCGGCTGTTCAGGTTCGTCTTCCAGCCACTCGACGTCAGCGACGGTCAATTGATCGCGCTGCACCTCGGTGCGCAACACATGAAAACGCCGCCCGCCCTGCACGCGAATCCCCAGCAGGCCGTTGTCCTGTTGTTTGAAATCAGTGATCAACGCTTCGCAGCCGACCAGCGCATAGCCCTCCGGTGCGATGCCCACTTCTTCGCCGTCGAGAATGCACACCACGCCGAAGCCGCCGCCCTGTTTCATGCAGCGGCTGATCATGTCCAGGTAGCGCGCCTCGAACAGTTGCAAATCGAGGATGCAGCCAGGAAACAGCACTGTGTTCAGCGGAAAAAGCGGCAAGCTCATAGACATTTCCTTACACCACCATCGACACCGCCAACGGCAGGAAAACTGCCGTGGCCACGCCCATCAGACTCATCGCCAGCGCCGCGAAGGCGCCGCACTCTTCACTTTCCTGCAAGGCCACCGAAGTACCGACCGCATGGGCGGTCATGCCCAGCGCCATGCCCCGGGCTTCAGGGCTGTGCACGCCCAGCCGGGTCAACAGACTCGGCCCGAAGATCGCACCGATCACGCCGGTGATCAACACGAACACCGCGGCCAACGCCGCGACGCCGCCGATCTGCTCGGCCACCAGCATGGCAATCGGTGAGGTAACCGACTTGGGCGCCATGGTCATCAGCATCCTGTGTTCGGCGCCAAACCACCAGCCCAGCAAGACGCACAAGCCGGTAGCCACCACACCGCCTATCACCAGCGTAGTAAAAATCGGCCAGAACAATTGGCGAATCCGCCGCAGGTTCAAAAAGAGCGGCACCGCCAGGGCCACGGTCGCGGGCCCGAGCAGGATGCTTAGGATCTCGGTGCTCTTGCGGTACTCGGCAAAGGTGATCCCACATACCGTCAGCACGCCGATCACCAACAGCATGGAGACCAGCACCGGTTGCAGAAAGATCCAGCGGGTTTTTTCGAAGGCCGCCAGCACCAGCTGATAAGCGCCCAACGTAATGCCGATGCCGAACAACGGGTGATGAATCACCGAGTCCAGCGCTCCTTGCCAATCGAGGATCATGGGCGATCTCCGCGATGGGCATGACGTTTGACCATGCGCTGCATCAGCACCCCGGCAAACGCCATGGACAGCACCAGCGACAACACCAGTGCGCCGACAATGGCCCAGAAGTCCGCGGCGATGTCCTTGGCATACACCATCACGCCCACCGCCGGCGGCACCAGCAGCAACGGCAAATAACGCAACAGGCTGCTGGCGGCCAGGCTCAAGGGCTCACCGACTTGCCCGCGTGAAATCAGGTACACCAACAACAGCAGCAGGCCGACAATCGGCCCCGGCAGTACCGGTAAAAACAAATGGTTGATGGCTGTGCCCAGCAATTGGAACAGCACCAGCCAGGTCAGGCCACGTAACAACATCCAGCATCTCCCGCACGCGCTCCCCACCAAAAAGGGGCCGGGCATTATAAGCACGTCAACGCTATGGATCGGCATTCGCCAAAAGCATGGTCAGTTGACCGGAGCAATTTGCCATGTTGATCTAAAGTGGTTCACAGGGAGGTCAAATCCCCCCACTCGAAAAACTATAAATCCGATGAAACCCAAGGAGAGTCTCAATGCCCTATGTTCCCGTTGCAGAACTCAAAGATTATGTCGGCAAGGAACTGGGACGTTCCGAATGGCTCACCATCGACCAGGCGCGTATCAACCTGTTCGCAGAAGCCACAGGCGATTATCAGTTCATCCACGTCGACCCGGTCAAAGCCGCGCAAACGCCATTNGGCAGCACCATCGCCCACGGTTTCCTGTCGCTGTCGCTGATGCCCAAGCTCATGGAAGACATCCTGATCATGCCCGAAGGCCTGAAGATGGTGGTCAACTACGGCCTGGACAGCGTGCGCTTCATCCAGCCAGTGAAAGTCAACTCCAGGGTTCGTCTTAAAGTCGACATGAACGAAGTCATCGAGAAAAAACCCGGCCAATGGCTGCTCAAAGCCACCGCCACCCTTGAAATCGAAGGATCGGACAAACCGGCGTATATCGCCGAGCCGCTGTCCCTCTGTTTCGTCTGACACAAGCCTGATTGCGAAACAGCTCACGCTGTTTCGCGCCGTGTCTCTGCCGTGTCTCTATAAATGCGACACATAGCTGCGGCATACTCCGTCGCATAATTGCCCGGATCCCGCTATGCGCTCACTTGCTCCCCTTGCCCTTGCCCTGTTGCTCACCGCTTGCGGAGACGGCGAATCGCTGTTGCCGCCCGATGCGCGCCTGCCCGACGGCGGCCGCTACCGTGGCGATGTGGTCAATGGTTTGCTGCAAGGCCAGGGCCGCGTGGACTACCCCAACGGCAGTTGGTACGCCGGCCAGTTCGACAAAGGCCAGTGGCACGGCCAGGGCGAATGGCATGGCAGCAACGGCGAGGTTTATAAAGGCCAGTTCCATCAAGGCCTGTTCGACGGCAAGGGCACACTGACCACCAGCGGCAGCAGCTACACCGGCGGATTCAAACTCGGCCGCCGTGACGGTGAAGGCACACTCAAAGAAAACGCGATGACCTATCGCGGTGAGTTCAAGGCCGATCAATATTCAGGGCTTGGGCGTCTCGAACTCGATGACGGCAGTTCCTATCAGGGTCAGTTCGCCAACGGCAAACCCAACGGTGAAGGCCAGCGCAACGACGACAGTGGCAACCAGTTCAGCGGCCACTTTGTCGACGGCCAGCTCGAAGGCAACGGCACCTTCAACAGCGCCGACGGCGATATCTATGTCGGCCNCTTCAAGAACAATCAACTGCACGGCAAGGGCCGCTACGAAAACGCCGACGGCGATGTCTGGCTGGGCCAGTTCAAGGAAGGCTCGCTGAACGGCAAGGGCGAGTTGATCGGCGCTGACGGCAGCCATTATATCGGCCAGTTCAGCGACTGGCGCTTTACCGGCCAGGGTCGATTGAACCTGCCCGACGGCAGCTTCTACATCGGCCAGTTCGACAGTGACAGCTACTCGGGGCGCGGCACTCTGGTGCTCGCCGATGGCACGGTGCAAAGCGGAACGTGGATCAATGGCCAGCGTGTTCGCGATGCCGACGGCAAGTTGCTGCCCGACACCCTGGAGCTCGGCTTGCTGGCCCAGGGCCGGTTACTCGATGACGCTCTGTCCAACGTGCCAGCCTCGACCCCGATGGTCGAGCTGTACACCTTGACCCTGGGCGGCGACGGCAAGCAGAGCGTGTTCCTGCGTGAGGCCGATTACGTCAGCAACATGCTCGCCACCCGCTTCGGTGCGCGCGGGCAGATTCGCCTGGTGAACCATCGCGATCACCTCGTCGACCGGCCGATGGCCACCCGGGAAAACCTGCGCCGCGCCGCGATGACCCTGGCCGAACGCAGTGGCCCGGAAGACTTGATCTTCATCTACCTGACCAGCCATGGCAGCAGCGAACATGAACTGGTGCTCGATCAGCCGCGCATGGAGTTGGCCGACCTGCCGGCCGACGAACTCGCCGCCGTCCTAGCGCCGCTGAAAAATCGCGACAAGATCGTGGTGATTTCGTCCTGCTATTCCGGCGGCTTCATCCCCGCGCTCAAGGATGAACGCACGCTGATCATGACCGCTTCCCGCGCTGATCGGGTGTCCTTCGGTTGCTCGGAGGAAGCCAACTTCACCTACTTCGGCGACGCGCTGTTCGCCCAGGCGCTGAACCAGACCGACGACCTGGAGCAAGCCTTCAAGCTGGCCAAGGCGACGGTGGCAGAGCGTGAGCTCGCTGACGGCTTCGAAGCCTCTGAACCGCAGCTCTGGGCGCCGAAAACGGTCCTCTCGCACTGGCAACTCTTACGCAAACAGCAGGCACGAAAAGCGCTACAAAGTGTCTCTATCAGCAGCAAGGACGCAAAGAGCAACTAAGCTGAACAGTATCAAGGGGGAAACACTATGTACTTGACGCCTCAGCATGTATTGCTTGCCGGAGCTACCGGATTAACCGGTGAACATTTGCTTGATCGCCTGCTCAATGAGCCAACGATTTCAAGGGTACTGGCCCCCTCACGCCGGCCGCTGGCTGAGCATCCCCATCTGGAAAACCCGGTCGGCGACCCTGCAGTGTTTCTGCCGCAACTGAACGGTCGCGTCGACATCGCCTACTGCTGCCTCGGCACCACGATCAAACAGGCCGGCTCGGAANNCGCCTTTCGCGCTGTCGACCTGGACATGGTGGTGGCCTTCGCCAAGCGCGCACGGGAAATGGGTGCCCGGCACCTGATCGTGATCAGTGCCTTGGGGGCCGATCGCAGATCCTCGGTTTTCTACAACAAGGTCAAAGGCGAGATGGAATACGCATTGCGCGCGCAGGACTGGCCGCAGCTGACCATTTGCCGACCTTCCATGTTGCTGGGCGAACGACTCGAACCGCGCACGGTCGAGCAACTTGTCGGACCGTTGTCGCGCTTGATCCCCGGCAAATATCNCGGCATTGAAGTCTGCGAACTGGCCCGTGCCATGTGGCGCCTGGCGCTGGAAGAGCAGGACGGCGTGCGGGTNGTCGAGTCGGATGAGTTGCGCAAGCTAGGCAAATAAAGCCCCACAAAGATCGTTCCCACGCTCCGCGTGGGAACGATCAGTTAGAGACCACCCGTCAAGCTAGGCAAATAAAGCCCCACAAAGATCGTTCCCACGCTCCGCGTGGGAACGATCAGTTAGAGACCACCCGTCGCCTGGAAACTCACCCCGATCACCGTCAGCAATGACAACGGCAACAACAGCGTGTCGAGCAACGCGCTGGCCGGCAGGTCGACGCCGGGGTAGCTCGGCGCTTCGGCGCCGAACCGGTCCATCGCGCAGCAACCGCCATTCATGGCATACAAATCCAGACGCGTCCCCGCGTACACCACNGGTGCGCCAGGCTGCGCGGCATCCAGCGTGCGCGCCGTGGCGCAGCCCGCCAATTGCAGGGCCAGCAGAACAATCAGCAGCTTATTCATCGCTGCTCAAATGGTGTTCGCCCCAGCGCGGCAGCATGTCTTGCGGGATATTCAGCAGGTTGAGAATCCGCGCCACGACGAAGTCCACCAAGTCATCGATGGTCTGCGGCTGATGATAGAACCCGGGCGATGCCGGCAAAATGGTCACGCCCATGTTCGACAACTTGAGCATGTGCTCCAGGTGGATACTCGAATACGGCGCCTCGCGCGGTACCAGGATCAACTGGCGACGCTCCTTCAAGGTCACGTCCGCCGCACGCTCGATCAGGTTGTTGCAGGCACCGGTGGCAATCGCCGACAAGGTGCCGGTGGAACATGGCACCACCACCATCGCCGCCGGTGCGCCCGAGCCGGAGGCCACTGGCGACATCCAGTCCTCTTTACCATAAACCTTGATCTGACCCGCCGCCGCACCGGTGTATTCGGTGAGGAACGCCTGCATCATCTGCACCTTGGGCGGCAGCGCAACATCGGTCTCGGTGGCCAGCACCAGTTGCGCGGCCTTGGAGATCAGAAAATGCACCTCGCGGTCTTCGCGCACCAGGCAGTCGAGCAGACGTAAACCGTACTGGGCGCCCGAAGCGCCGGTCATCGCGAGGGTGATGCGTTCCGGGCCATTGTTCATTTCAACGCCTCGGCCAGCTTGCCGTGCAGGCCGCCGAAACCGCCGTTGCTCATGACCACCACATGGGTGCCGGGCCTGGCCTGACTCTTCACGCGCTCGATGATGCCTTCCAGGGAATCGCTGACGATCGATGGCACGGTGCACAGCGCAGCGGTCGCGCCCAGGTCCCAACCGAGGTTGGAGGGGGCGTACCAGATCACTTGATCGGCATCGACCACGCTTTCCGGCAAGCCGTCGCGGTGAGCGCCAAGCTTCATGGAGTTGGAGCGCGGCTCGATGATCGCAATCAACGGCGCATCACCGATGCGTTTGCGCAAGCCGTCGAGGGTCGTCGCAATCGCCGTCGGGTGGTGAGCAAAGTCGTCGTAGATGGTGATNCCGCGAACCTCGGCGACTTTCTCCATCCGGCGTTTCACGCTTTTGAAGGCGCTCAATGCAGCGATGCCCATCGACGGTACAACGCCGACGTGGCGAGCGGCCGCCAATGTGGCCAAGGCATTCGCGACGTTGTGCTGGCCGGTCATGTCCCACTCGACAATGCCCTGTGCTTCGCCTTCGAACANCACTTCAAACCTGGAGCCGTCTTCGCTGAGCAACTTGACCTGCCACTGACCGCCAGCACCGGTNGTTTGCACGGGGGTCCAGCAGCCCATCTCGATCACCCGCTGCAAGGCAGGCTCGGTGGTCGGGTGGATCACCAGGCCTTCACTCGGGATGGTGCGCACCAAATGGTGGAACTGCCGCTCGATGGCGGGCAAATCGGGGAAGATGTCNGCGTGATCGAACTCGAGGTTGTTCAGGATCGCGGTGCGCGGGCGGTAATGGACGAACTTGGAGCGCTTGTCGAAGAAAGCGCTGTCGTATTCATCCGCCTCAATCACGAAAAACGGTGTATCGCCCAAACGCGCCGACACCGAGAAGTTTTGCGGCACACCGCCAATCAGAAAGCCCGGGCTCATGCCGGCGTGTTCCAGCACCCAGGCCAGCATGCTGCTGGTGGTGGTCTTGCCGTGAGTACCGGCCACCGCGAGCACCCAACGGCCTTGCAGCACATGGTCGGCCAGCCATTGCGGACCGGAAACATAGGGCAGGCCTTTGTTCAACACGTACTCGACGGCCGGATTGCCACGGGACATGGCGTTGCCGATCACCACCAGGTCCGGGACCGGGTCGAATTGCGAAGGATCGTAGCCTTGGGTCAACTCAATACCCTGGGCTTGTAGTTGCGTGCTCATGGGCGGGTAAACGTTGGCATCGGAGCCGGTGACGTGATGGCCCAATTCTTTGGCCAGAACCGCCATCGAGCCCATGAATGTGCCGCAGATACCGAGAATATGAATNTGCATAGTCGACCTCGTAAAACATGGCCGCAGGTTAGCGTAGGGAGGGGAAAATCGCACCTTGTGTTTCGGTCTCACGGACGCCAATCGCGGGCAAGCCCGCTCCCACAGGTCTTGTGCCATGCCTGAATACTGTGAACTACATAAGTGTGGGAGCGGGCTTGCCCGCGATTGGCCACGACGTGGTTTACCGGGCGATGCCGTGCTTACGCAGCTTGCGATAGAGAGTGTTACGGCTGACACCGAGCTGTTCGGCGGTATGCGTCATGTGCCAACGGGTTTGTTCCAGCACATTGAGCAACGCCAGCCGCTCGGCATCATCCAGCGGATGTTCGGAAGGCTCTTCAACGGCCACAACCGGCACCGGCCGAACCTGACGAATCATCACCGGCAAATCCTCCAGCCCGATCCGCCCGCCGTCACACAACGCCGCCAAGGTGCGCAGCACATTGCGCAACTGCCGCACGTTCCCCGGCCACGCGAAGCCCAGCAAGGCTTGCCGGGCCGGTCCATCGATCAGCACCGTCTCTGCGCCCGCCTCTTCGGCCAGCAGAAAATCAAGCAACTGCGATTTATCACTGCGCTCACGCAAGGCCGGCAATGCGATCTCCAACCCATTGAGCCGGTAATACAAATCCTCACGGAAGCTGCCGTCCTGCACCCGTTCCAGCAAATTACGGTGAGTGGCACTGATGATCCGCACATTGACCGACTCCGGCTCGCCGCCAATCGGCACCACCTGACGATCTTCCAGCACCCTTAANAGCCGGGTTTGCAACGCCAACGGCATGTCGCCAATCTCATCGAGAAACAGCGTGCCGCCGTCGGCTTGCTGTAATTTGCCGCGCATACCTTCTTTCAGCGCGCCGGTAAAGCTGCCGCCGCGGTAACCGAACAACTCACTTTCAATCAGGTTTTCCGGGATGGCGGCACAGTTGAGAGCGACGAAGGCGTTGTCGGCACGCGAGCTGGCCTGATGCACGGCTTTGGCGAAGGCCTCTTTGCCGGAACCGGTTTCGCCATTGATCAACAGCGGCACGTCTCGCTCGAAGACTCTCAAGGATTTGCGGAAATCTTCCTGCAACGCGGCATCGCCCAGACAGATGCCCGACAGGCGCGGACGCGAGGCAATCGCCGGGCCTGGCACCACCGGCACCGGAATGCTGCGCGGCTGACCGCGCAACACGGCAAACAGGCTCCGCCCGTCACGGGTGCGCAATGGCCAACTGGCGCTGGCGTTGACACTGGCGCGGCCGAGCAACTGGTCCAGCGAACACTCGAAAAACGCCTCGACCGGCTGCCCCAACAAGCCGCCGCGAACNTGCCCCAGCAGGTTCAACGCACTCTGGTTGACCGCGCTAATGCGCCCTTCTCCGTCGAACGCCAGCAAGCCTTCGCTGAACAACCCGACGGACTCTGCCTGCAAGTGAAAGCGCAGCAGCCAGTGGTTCTCAAAATGACGCAGGAAGTAACAACTCTCGATCATCTTCGCCGACAGGTTCACCAGCGCCATGGTGTGGAACTGGCTCTGGCGCGANACTTCGTGACGCGCGGAGGACACGTCGAGCACCGCCAGCAGCTCGCCGTGAGGGTCGAACACAGGGCTCGCCGAGCACGTCAGGCCGGTGTGGCGGCCACGAAAGTGCTCATCGCGGTGAATCGTCAGGGACTGGCGCTCGACCAGGCAGGTGCCGATGCCGTTGGTGCCTTCGCACGCCTCGCTCCAGTCCGCACCCAGCCACAGCCCGGCGCGCTCGAAAATCTTGCGCTCGGACGGCGCGGTGACGCAGTTGAGGATCACCCCGCGCGCATCGGTGAGCAGCACCGCATGGCCAGCGCCGGAAAGCTGTTGATGCAGGCTGTTCATCTCGCTGCCGGCGATGCTCAGCACTTGTTGCAGGCGTTCGCGGCTTTCCAGCAGNCGGCCGTGCTCAAGCACTGTNGGGGCNATCGTCAGGGNGGGGTCGAGGTGATAATCCTCAAGGCAGCGCAACCATGAACGGGCGATGGACGGGTCGCTGCCAGGACCGTGCAGGTGGGACTTTCCCTGAGTGACGGTCAAGACTTGCTGGGCATGGCGACTCAAATGGTTGTCGTGCATTTCTTATTATTCTCCCCGGGGCTCGGCAACCCGTGGTTGAGGTGACCCCGAGCATCCTCCAGCCTAGCCTGCATTGCAATGCTGGCAAGACCCGCCAGTCACAGCCTGTGCCAAAAGCGGTACAAAGTGTCACGAGGGCTGTATCGATAGCGTCACAGACGCCACCCGCCTGTCCGACATAAACAACGCAAGGCCTTGATTTGCCTGACCTGCAAGGCAGTGGCCCGACCTTTGCTCTACGCTTATAACAAGCGCACATGCGCTCTCTCTTATAAGTACAAAAGCCAAGGAGAAATCACCATGCGTTACGCTCACCCCGGTACTGAAGGCGCTATCGTTTCGTTCAAGGCCAAGTACGGTAACTACATCGGCGGCGAATTCGTCGCGCCTGTCAAAGGTCAGTACTTCACCAATACCTCGCCAGTGAATGGCCAACCGATTGCCGAATTCCCGCGCTCCACGGCCGAAGACATCGACAAAGCCCTGGACGCCGCCCACGCCGCTGCCGATGCCTGGGGCGCCACGTCCGCCCAGGCGCGCTCGCTGGTGCTGCTGAAAATCGCCGACCGCATCGAACAAAACCTGGAAGTCCTGGCAATCACCGAAACCTGGGACAACGGCAAAGCCGTGCGTGAAACCCTCAACGCCGACATCCCGCTGGCCGCCGACCATTTCCGCTACTTCGCCGGTTGCATCCGTGCCCAGGAAGGCAGCGCCGCCGAAATCGATGGCAATACTGTTGCGTATCACATCCACGAACCCCTGGGCGTGGTCGGGCAGATCATCCCATGGAACTTCCCGATCCTGATGGCCGCATGGAAACTGGCGCCGGCCCTGGCCGCCGGTAACTGCGTGGTGCTCAAGCCGGCCGAGCAAACCCCGCTGGGCATCAACGTGTTGATGGAGCTGATCGGCGACCTGCTGCCGCCAGGCGTGCTGAACGTGGTGCACGGTTACGGCAAAGAAGCCGGCGAAGCCCTGGCCACCAGCAAACGCATCGCCAAAATCGCCTTCACCGGCTCGACCCCGGTGGGCTCGCACATCATGCACGCGGCGGCCGAGAACATTATTCCGTCCACCGTCGAGCTGGGCGGCAAGTCGCCGAACATCTTCTTCGCCGACATCATGAAAGCCGAACCTTCGTTCATCGAAAAGGCTGCCGAAGGCCTGGTGCTGGCGTTCTTCAACCAGGGCGAAGTGTGCACCTGCCCATCGCGCGCACTGGTGGAAGAGTCGATCTACGACGACTTCATGAAAGTGGTGATGAAAAAGGTCGAGCAGATCAAACGCGGCGACCCGCTGGACACCGACACCATGGTCGGTGCCCAGGCGTCCGAGCAGCAATTCGACAAGATCCTCTCCTACCTGGAAATCGCCAAGGGCGAAGGCGCGCAACTGCTGACCGGCGGCAAGGTCGAGAAGCTCAGCGGCGACATGGCGACCGGGTATTACATCCAGCCGACCCTGCTCAAGGGCACCAACAAAATGCGTGTGTTCCAGGAAGAAATCTTTGGCCCGGTGGTGAGCATCACCACGTTCAAGGACGAAGCCGAAGCCCTGGCGATCGCCAACGACACCGAGTTCGGCCTGGGCGCCGGCGTGTGGACCCGCGACATCAACCGCGCCTACCGCATGGGCCGTGCGATCAAGGCGGGCCGCGTATGGACNAACTGCTACCACCTGTACCCGGCGCATGCCGCGTTCGGCGGTTACAAGAAGTCCGGCGTCGGGCGTGAAACNCACAAGATGATGTTGGACCACTACCAGCAGACCAAAAACTTGCTGGTGAGCTACGACATTAATCCGTTGGGCTTCTTCTAACTAAACCCTGTAACAGGCGCCCAGTTCTCAACTTGAAATGCAATTCAAGTGTGAGAGCTGGCTTGCCTGCGATGCAGGCATTCGGCACAAAGATGCCGAATTAGAACAATAACAATGGAAGGTACTTCCCTATGCCTAGCGAACCCACTGGCTCTTCCGTCGACTTCGAAAAAGTCGGCAGCGACTACTTCCAACAACGCGAACTTAAAAAAGGCGCCGCCGGCTGGGTGCTGTTAGTCGGCCTTGGCGTTGCCTATGTTATCTCCGGCGACTACGCCGGCTGGAACTTCGGCCTGGCCCAGGGTGGCTGGGGCGGCATGTTCCTCGCCACCTTGCTCATGGCCACCATGTACCTGTGCATGTGCTTTTCCCTGGCTGAACTGTCTTCGATGATCCCCACCGCCGGCGGCGGCTACGGTTTTGCCCGCAGCGCTTTTGGCCCTTGGGGCGGGTTCCTCACGGGCACCGCCATCCTGATCGAATACGCCATCGCCCCCGCCGCCATCGCGGTGTTCATCGGCGCTTATTGCGAGTCGCTGTTCGGCATTGGCGGCTGGATGATTTACCTGGCGTTTTACATCATCTTTATCGGCATCCACATCTTCGGCGTGGGCGAAGCCTTGAAGTTGATGTTTGTGATTACCGCCGTCGCCGCGATTGCCCTGGGCGTGTTCCTGGTGTCGATGGTGCCGCACTTCAACGTCGCCAACTTGCTGGATATTCCGGTGACCGAGGCCAAGGGCGCCAGCACGTTCCTGCCGTTCGGCTACGTCGGTGTGTGGGCGGCGATTCCCTATGCAATCTGGTTTTTCCTTGCAGTCGAAGGCGTGCCATTTGCCGCTGAAGAAACCAAAAACCCTAAACGCGACCTGCCACGCGGCCTGATCGGCGCCATTGTGGTGCTGACCAGTTTTGCCCTGCTGATTCTGGTGATTGCACCGGGTGGCGCGGGGACTTACGCGCTGATCAAATCGGGCAACCCGCTGGTTGAAGCACTGGCACTCTCCTACGGCGGTTCAACCTGGATGGGCGGCTTCGTCAACCTGGTTGGCCTGGCGGGATTGATCGCGAGCTTTTTCTCGATTATCTACGCCTATTCGCGGCAGATCTTCGCGTTGTCCCGTGCCGGTTACCTGCCGCGCAAACTGTCCCAAACCAACAAAAGCAAAGCGCCAGTGCTCGCGTTGGTGATCCCCGGCATCATCGGTTTTGGCTTGTCGCTGACCGGCCAGGGTGACTTGCTGATCCTGGTGGCGGTGTTTGGCGCAACCATTTCCTACGTGCTGATGATGGCCGCGCACATCACGTTGCGCATCCGTCGCCCCAAAATGGACCGTCCGTACCGCACACCGGGCGGCATTTTCACTTCCGGCGTGGCGCTGGTGCTGGCGTGCGTGGCCGTGGTGGCGGGCTTTCTGGTGGATCCACGGGTGGTGATTGGCGCTGCGATCATCTATGGAGTATTAATTGCTTACTTTGCTTTCTACAGCCGGCATCACTTGGTAGCAGGCACGCCGGAAGAGGAATTCGCGGCGATCCAGGCCGCAGAGGCCGCCTTGCACTAACTGCCGTAAACCTCGACGCGGGCGCTTTACTCACAGCCTGCACACCGTCCCATGGCCACATTTGCCCATTCCGTCGGCGCCCAGACCTACCGCTTCGCGAGCCTCAAGGACGTGATGGCCAAGGCCAGTCCGGCGCGCTCCGGGGACTTCCTGGCCGGCGTCGCCGCCCTCAACGATGGCGAGCGTGTGGCCGCTCAAATGGCCTTGGCTGACATCCCCCTGACCCACTTCCTGCAGGAAGTATTGATTCCTTACGAAGCCGATGAAGTCACCCGACTGATCATCGACACGCACGACAAACACGCGTTCACCACCGTCAGCCACCTCACCGTCGGCGGCTTCCGCGACTGGCTGCTCAGCGATGCGGCCAACGAACAGAGCCTGCGCGCCCTGGCGCCCGGGCTGACCCCGGAGATGGTCGCCGCGGTCTCAAAAATCATGCGCGTGCAGGATCTGGTGCTGGTGGCGCAGAAAATACGCGTGGTCACGAGATTCCGCGGCACGATGGGCTTGCGCGGGCGGTTATCCACACGCCTGCAACCCAACCACCCCACCGACGAACCGGCCGGCATTGCNGCGAGCATTCTCGACGGCCTGCTCTACGGCAACGGCGACGCCATGATCGGCATCAACCCGGCCACCGACAGCATCGCCTCGATCTGCGCCATGCTGGAGATGCTCGACGCGATCATCCAGCGCTACGAAATCCCGACCCAGGCCTGCGTGCTGACCCACGTCACCACCTCCATCGAGGCCATTAACCGTGGCGTGCCGCTGGACCTGGTGTTTCAGTCGATTGCCGGCACCGAGGCCGCCAACGCCAGTTTCGGCATCAGCCTGAGCGTGCTGCAGGAAGGTTACGAGGCGGGCTTGAGCCTGAATCGCGGCACCTTGGGCCAGAACCTGATGTATTTCGAAACCGGCCAGGGCAGCGCCTTGTCGGCCAACGCGCACTTTGGCGTTGACCAGCAAACCTGCGAAACCCGTGCCTACGCCGTGGCGCGGCATTTCAAACCGTTCCTGGTGAACACCGTCGTAGGGTTTATCGGCCCCGAGTACCTGTACAACGGCAAGCAGATTATCCGCGCCGGCCTCGAAGACCACTTCTGCGGCAAGCTGCTCGGCGTGCCGATGGGGTGCGACATTTGCTACACCAACCACGCCGAAGCCGACCAGGACGACATGGACACCCTGCTGACCCTGCTGGGTGTGGCCGGGATCAACTTCATCATGGGCATCCCCGGCTCCGACGACATCATGCTCAACTACCAGACCACCTCGTTCCACGACGCCCTGTACGCCCGCCAAACATTGGGTTTAAAGCCGGCGCCGGAATTTGAACAGTGGCTGGCGAAAATGGGCATCTTCACGCAAGCCGACGGCAAGATTCACTTCGGCGACAGCCTGCCGCCAGCCTTCCGCCAAGCGATGGCGCAACTGGGATGAGTGTTGAAATGGATAAGCCACCTGTTGATCCAGAGAATCCGCTACTGGAGCTGCGCCGCCTGACCCCGGCGCGGATTGCCCTGGGCCGCACCGGCACCAGCATCCCCACCAGCGCGCAGCTGGATTTCCAGTACGCCCACGCACAAGCCCGGGACGCCGTGCACTTGCCGTTCGACCATGCTGGGCTCCGCTCGCAACTGGCCGAGGCCGGGCGCGAGAGTGTGCTGCTGCACAGCGCCGCCACGAACCGGGACAGTTACTTGCAGCGCCCTGATCTGGGGCGAAAGTTGAGTGATGAGTCGGCCCAGACCCTGCGCGAATACGCGCAGGCGAACCCTGGCGGTGTGGATTTGGTGATCGTGGTCGCCGATGGCTTGTCGGCGCTGGCCGTTCATCGCCATACCTTGCCGTTTCTGGCGCGGATGCAAGAGCAAATCGAGGCTGAAGGCTGGTCCGTTTCACCGGTGGTGCTGGTGGAGCAAGGCCGGGTCGCGGTGGCTGACGAGATTGGCGAACTGCTCGGCGCAAAAATGGTGGTGATCCTGATCGGTGAACGCCCAGGGCTCAGTTCGCCGGACAGCCTGGGCCTGTATTTCACCTATAACCCCAAGGTCGGCCTGACCGACGCCTATCGCAACTGCATCTCCAATGTGCGCCTTGAGGGGTTGAGCTACGGCATGGCCGCGCATCGCCTGCTGTACTTGATGCGCGAGGCGTGCCGCCGGCAGTTGTCGGGGGTCAATCTGAAGGACGAGGCGCAGGTTCAGACGCTGGAGTCGGACGCCGGTGCGGACATGAAAGGTAATTTCCTACTGAGCCCGCCGAATGCCTGAACCGTTTCCGCATTGCGTTTCTATTCCGGTTTCAGGCAGGATCGATGCACGGCTGCCCGAGTGAAGAACCGTTCGCCGTCAGAGCACGTGAAGACAGCCACTTGAAGACGAGACCTATCGATGCGGATTATTCAAGCGACCCTCGAACACCTGGACCTGCTGACCCCGTTGTTCGTCAAATATCGCGAGTTTTATGGCTCACTGGCCTATCCAGACTCCTCCCGGGCGTTCCTTGAAAAACGTCTGCGACGCAAGGAATCGGTGATTTACCTGGCGCTGGCCGATGGCGACGACAAACTGNTGGGTTT
>NZ_NMOJ01000163.1 GCF_002251635.1 Pseudomonas mandelii | reverse complement strand
TGCCAGCTGTACCCGAGCTTTTCGTCGCTGTCGCTGAAACGGGTATGGATCCTCAACGACATCTACGTGGCTGAAGACGCCCGCCGGCAGTTGGTGGCGGATAACTTGATGCGCACGGCGAAAAAAATGGCCAAGGAAACCCATGCGGTGCGGCTGCGGGTGTCGACCAGCAGTAACAATGAAGTGGCGCAGAAAACCTACGAATCCATCGGGTTCAAGGAAGACACCGAGTTCAAGAACTACGTGTTGCCGATCAGCGACGAGCTCTGATCCTGACGTCTGTGGGGAGGGAGCACGCTCCCTTCTCACTGAAAGGGTTATTTATTGTCACTCGACTTCCCGTCGCCTCATCGACATCCCCCGCTACAATCTCGACGCGCGCTTCACCAATCAGCCCGTATAATGCCGGCCTTTTCGGCTTGTAAGAAAAACTACACTCGTCTGTAGGCTTTCGCGAAGTCATCCGCACAGGCCTGCTGAGTCTGGCCGTCACCACAGGTGCCCCTCCATGGATTTCAACCCGATCGACCTTATCCTGCATCTCGANGTTTACCTCGATTTGCTGGTGAACAACTACGGGCCGTGGATCTACGCCATCCTGTTTCTGGTGATCTTCTGCGAAACCGGTCTGGTGGTGATGCCCTTCCTGCCGGGTGATTCCTTGCTGTTCATCGCCGGCGCTGTCGCAGCAGGCGGCGGCATGGACCCGATATTGCTGGGCGGCTTGCTGATGCTGGCGGCGATTCTCGGCGACAGCACCAACTACGTCATTGGTCGAACGGCCGGGGAACGCTTGTTCAGCAACCCGAACTCGAAAATCTTCCGCCGCGACTACCTGCAAAAAACCCACGACTTCTACGACAAGCACGGCGGCAAAACCGTGACCCTGGCGCGCTTCCTGCCGATCCTGCGCACCTTTGCGCCGTTCGTCGCCGGTATCGCCAAAATGCCCTACCCGCGCTTCTTCGGCTTCAGCGTGTTCGGCACCATCCTGTGGGTCGGCGGCCTGGTAACCCTGGGTTACTTCTTCGGCAACGTGCCGTTTATCAAGAAAAACCTCTCGCTGCTGGTGGTGTTCATCATCCTGCTGTCGCTGGTACCGATGATCATCGGCGTATTCCGCAGCCGCTTTGGCCGCGCCGCGTCCAAAACCCAATCGCACTGACTGGCGATGTGGTCCCTGAGCGCCTGGCGTCGCCGGCGCATCCTGGCCAGACACCCGATTGCCGACGACGTGTGGCAACGGGTGCGCCACCACCTGACCTTCCTCGACGGCATCAGCGCCGAGCAAGACCAGTGGCTGCGTGAAGCCTGCGTGGTGTTTCTCAGCGAAAAACACCTCACCGCCCTGCCCGGCGTCGACCTGCACCAGGAACAACGCCTGCTGCTCGCCGCCCAGGCGCAATTGCCGCTGATGAACCTCGGCGACCTCGATTGGTACCAGGGTTTCCACGAAATCGTGCTGTACCCCGACGACTTCCTCAGCCCGCAGCGCCATCGCGATGCCAGCGGCGTCGAGCACGAATGGGATGGCGAACACAGCGGCGAAGCCTGGCAACAGGGCCCGGTGATCCTCGCCTGGCCCGGCGTGTTGGCCAGCGGCCAGTGGGAAGGCTACAACCTGGTGATCCACGAGCTGGCGCACAAGCTCGATATGCTCAACGGCGACGCCAACGGCCTGCCACCGCTGCACCACGACATGCGGGTCAGCGAGTGGGCCAAGGTCATGCAGCACGCCTACGACGACCTCAATCGGCACCTTGACCGTAATCCAGACGCCGAAACAGCCATCGATCCGTATGCAGCAGAAAATCCCGCCGAATTCTTCGCCGTCACCAGCGAATACTTCTTCAGCGCCCCGGATTTGCTGCACGAGGCGTATCCACAGGTCTATGAGCAACTGAAGCTGTTTTACCGCCAGGACCCGCTGGCCCGGCTGCGGCAACTTCTGGCCGAGAACCCGGTCTATCAGGCACACGACTAAGGTCTCTACGACCCTTGGTCCGTAGCATCAACGGCGGAATATGCCTATAATCGCCGAAGGCGCCGCGACGAGTCATAGCTGGCTATGGCGAGGAGCGGCAACGCAGCATGACCGCAACGGACGCCGTCAAACGAGAACCCGGTCTATCAGGCACACGACTAAGGTCTCTACGACCCTTGGTCCGTAGCATCAACGGCGGAATATGCCTATAATCGCCGCCACTTTTTGGTCAATCCGGCCAAGTGTNCATGGCCAACTACGGGGGCAACGCCCAATGAGCTACAGCAAGATTCCGGCTGGCAAAGACCTGCCGAACGACATCTACGTCGCCATCGAAATTCCGGCCAACCACGCGCCGATCAAATACGAAATCGACAAAGACAGCGACTGCCTGTTCGTTGACCGTTTCATGGCCACCCCGATGTTCTACCCGGCCAACTACGGTTTCATCCCGAACACCCTGGCTGACGACGGTGATCCCCTCGACGTGCTGGTAGTAACCCCTTACCCGGTTACCCCAGGCTCGGTGATTCGCGCGCGCCCAGTCGGCATCCTGAACATGACCGACGACGGCGGCGGCGATGCCAAAGTTATCGCGGTACCCCACGACAAGCTGTCCCAGCTGTACGTGGACGTGAAGGAATACACTGACCTGCCACCCCTGCTGATTCAGCAGATCGAGCACTTCTTCGCGAACTACAAAGATCTCGAAAAAGGCAAATGGGTGAAGATCGAAGGCTGGGCCGGTGCAGATGCCGCTCGCGAAGCGATCACCAAGTCGGCTGCTGCCTACAAAGGCTGAGACGCCATTGGCCCCGCGCCTGTGACGACTTGAAAAAAACCCCGGTTGATCCGGGGTTTTTTGTGGGCGTCTATTAAGGGCCTTTTAAACGGGGCGTTTAGTTTCAGAACGCTACGTTTTTTCTTGTTTAATTTGTTCCAAATACGTCTTACATCCGGTCGTAAATTTCCCTCGAAATTTGAACGGTTCGTTTATTCAAAGCCCGGCCCAGCGGCCGTAGACTCGTGTTTATGAAAAAGAACACTAGCGGCCCACGGTTTAAAGCGCTCCTCGAAAAAGCGAAAATAACGACGACAGGATTTGCCGCTTTCTTCGACACGGAGCCGCAAAATATCCATAACTGGTACACCCGCGGTGTGCCCGCCTACCGCATGGAAGAGGTCTCCAGACTACTCTCGGTAAACAGCGACTGGCTCAAGACCGGCGAAGGCCCACAAGACTCCAAACATCTGCGCCTGCTCGACGAGTCCGGCAACACCTTCGACGCCCAGGCCATTCGCGGCGTCTACACGGTGGTCGAGCCGACCGATGTCGAACTGCCCCTCTACAAGGAAATCCCCATCACCCCGGGGTCCTGTAAAACCCACGTCGCCGAAGACCCCGGCCAATTCATCCGCCTGCCCAAAACCCACCTCGACTCCCTGGAAATCAAATACACGGATGTCTTCTGCGTGCACATGAGCGGCAACGGCATGGGCGAGCGCATTGAGGACGGCTCCACCCTCGCCATCGACCGAGGACTGACCAAGGTGATTGATGGGGAGATCTACGCCATCGAGCACGACGGGATGCTGCGAATCAAATACCTGCACCGGATGCCGGGCAATGCCCTGCGGCTGCGCAGTTACAACAAAGCAGAGCACCCGGATGAAATCTTCAATGCCGAGCAGATTGATAAGCAGAACATCAGGGTGCTGGGGTGGGTATTCTGGTGGTCGACCCTGAACAAACGGCGGCCGGCGGTGCCGTTTTTGTAACGCCCTGGCATTTTTACATCCCACAGGCATCCCACAATCCCTGTGGGAGCGGGCTTGCCCGCGAAAGCGATGGAACATTCACCCAAAAAATCGGATGGATTACCTGATCCCGAGCCCCCGATAGCTCTAAGGCGCACACCACACTGGGAATCCCCCAAGAAAATCAGTATGCTGCGCCCCACATTTGCGCATCACCCCGCCCCGCGGCTCTGATCGCACCGACACGGCAGATGATTTTCTCGCCGAGTCCCACAGCCGGACGCAAGATCCGGGTGTACGTTTTGAAGGCTGGCGAGGTTTACCAAAAATGAACCAAGCCAGTCCCCGAGAAGCCGGCCACAAGCCGGCTTTTTAATGCCTGGAAAAAGTAAATAGTGCAGCAACCTGCTGCACAATTCCTCACGGATAACTAAACCCCTTCACCAACGTCAACTCCCCCACCGCCCGCATCGGCACCAGAAAAGTCTCCATCTTCTCGTTAGGCGTCCCTTCCTCCGTAATCACCGTCACCTGCGCCGTCGTCAGCGCTTGAACCGCCTCCTCCTGCCCTTCCTCATCACTGCGATACCCGCCCCCGAAGTAATTCACATACACCAGATACTGCCCCTTGATCGGCGCCGGCATGGCAAAAATCTCCGGCCCATACCCCGTCGTCACGTCCACATCCAGCGCCGCACCATTCGGTGCAACCCGATCGCCATACCAAATGTGCGCACCGTCAGGCGTGATGAGGTGCAGATCCAGATCCGTGCCATCGCTGTCCCAGGCCAGCAGCACCCGCAACTTGGCCGGCGTAGCCCCACCACTGACATTAAGAAACTGCGTCCGAGACCGTTGCTGTCCATCAGGGCTACGAACTTCAACGCTGTTGCTGCCATTGGGAAACGAGAACGGTCGATCAAAACGCCCGGCCGGATCAATCTTCAGCGGCATGCTGACGCCGTTGACGATCAACCGCCCAGGTTCGCCGGACTTGGGCGCGGCTTTGATCTGCCCGGTGATGCGCGCAGTGTTGGCCTGCCCCAGCGGGGTATTCACCGAGGAGGCTGGATAGTTGACCGTCTGACGGAAGTTTTCACCCTCCCCCTCGGCCGCGCCGGTGCGCCAGCCGCCAACGGGCGTATCGAGTTTCACGCCGCTCTCAGCCGCAAAAACCGTCGGCAGTACACAAAAAGAACAAAGGAACAGGAAGACCTGTGGATAACGGAGTTTCATGGCCTATTCCAGCAAGAGATGTCGGGCGAGCCCTTCGATGTAGGTTTCATCCTGGCCGTTGGGGTGTGCTTCGAAGGCCAGGTGCAGGTATTCATGGGTCAGGTCGAGGCGGTCTTGCAGTGACAGCACGCCGCGCACATAGAGGCGTTGACGTTCGCGGTCGACGTAGGGGCGCCCGAAGGCCAGGCGGCAGACGGCGAAGGTGCTGACGTCGTTGTAGCCGACTTCGCTTTCCAACCGCGTGCGCCAGCCGCGGCGTTGCTTTTGAAGCCAGTCTTGCGCGGCGGGCAGTGCTTCGCAGGAGGCGACGGGGCTGTCCCAGCGGCTGAGGCTGGCGCGCGGGTAGGCGTGCAACAGGATGGCGTCGTAGCGCTGGCCGGCGTTGGCTTGTTCGACGGCGTGCTGCCAGGAGAGTTTGTCCGGGCCGGGTTGGTCGGAGTGGTAGGTGACGGTGCTGCCGGCGAGGACGAGGTCGCTGGTCCAGGCGGCAATGTGGCGTGATTCAGCGGTGGCCGGGCGTGGGGCGACGCGTTGGCGACTGCTGCTGTCGTCGATGCTCAGGCAGTCGCCGTGGCGGGTGGCGTTTTGCAGCAGGTAGGTTCTTATCGCGATGGCCAGGGCTTTGGCGGCTTCAACGGGTTCGGGTTTGGCTTCCCTTTGCAGGACGCGGGCGACGTATTCTTCACGGTCGAGTCGAGCGACGAGTTTGTCCTTAAGCAGAAACAGTTCGCCATCGCTGTGGATATCCAGCTGATTGCCATTGGCGAATTCGACGCGATAGTCGCCCTGCAGAGGCCCGGAAGAAACAACCCGATCCCCCGCAAGAACACGCCCGATCGGATAACGGGAAAACAGACCGACTTCGACGCAACGTCCCGCATCCAAAGGCCAATCCGCCGGCAACACCGAAGCCAACGCAGCACCGTAATGACGAAGCACCATCTGACTGGTCCCGCGCCCACCCGCCCAGATCGGCGTGCCGTCCGCCATCCAACCCGCAAACCCACCCTGACGCGACGAAGGGTCCTGATCGCCCAACCAGCTCCAGGTTTTCACCCGCAATCGGCCACCGAGTTCGCCGACGACATTGCCGTCAGAGGCGCTTAGCACCACATCGAGCAACACCCGCCGCGCCTGATCCTGCGCCGGCATCACGGCCAGCACTTTCAGCAATTCAGCCACGGAAACTCGCGTAGAAGGCTGTAACGAAGGCAGGTTCAGCAACCATTCCGGCGCCTGCCGAGCCTGCCAATATTCCCGCCAGCCTGCATCAGAAATACCCAATCGTGCAGGCTCGAAGTACAAGCCACACGATTTCACCAACGCCTGATCGCGCTCAATCTTGCCGCCCGCGGTGCAGCAATAAACTTCCTCTTTCGATTGCCCGCGACACTCATACGCTGGCTCACGGGCGCCGGTATCCACCAACCAGCCGTACACAAACAACTTCCACAAACTGCCCAACGGCGCCTGCAAATCACTGGGCAATGGCTCGCGTGAAATCACCTGAGTCCGGCTCAACGAAATCAATTCACCCTTGAAGCCCAGACGCAGCGGCTCCTCCTGCGCTGTCGCCAGCGCAGGGATCAAACACAGCAGCCACCAGAGCAGCGCTCGGGGCATGTCAGTTGACCGTGACCTGGCCGAGGGCCGGTTTCTGTTCCTGGGCTTGATGCTGCGGCGCGTAGACCTGAGTGAAACGCACCGGCGGCAGGTTGAATTGGCCTTTCTGTGAGAAGCGCACCAAATGACGCAGGCGCAGTTCGCCGCTCAAGGCATCGACCGGAATCGCGTAAGCCATCTGGCCCGGTTCGAAACGCGCTTTCTCCAGTGCGGTCGGCTCGGTGCCGGCCTTGCCCATCAACTTGATGCCCCACGTGGTGCGCTCGACATCCGCGCCCGGCGGCAGCGGCACTTCGAGCATGCCGTAGCGCAGCGGTTTGGCGGCTTTGCTGGTGATGATCACTTCGTCCAGGTACAGGCTGTCGCTGGACAAAGGCTTGCTGCCTATCGCTTCCAGCTTGAAGGTGAAGGCTTCGTCGCCCGGCACCAGACGCGACAGGCGACGGGTGATGGTCACCGCCATCGGCTCAACCGGCGGTTGCATGGTCTGGAAGCTCAACGCGGCGCGCAACGGACGTTCTTGCGTCCCGGTCAGCGACAACACGGCCGGTACCGGCGAAGCACCCTGCCACGTCCAGTACATCTCACCGGTATCACCGTGTTGTTTTTTCCAGCCTTCACCCGGGGCCAGTGCGATGGTGGGTGATGCCTGCTCGATGCTGCGTTGCAACCAGGTCAGCGCCAGAGCGCGTTCCAGGGTCGATTGCTGCGGCAGTAAACGTTGCAACAACGCTTGCGCGTGAGCCTGATCGAAGGGTTGCAGCGACAGGTTCAAGGCTTCGGCAAACGGTTGAGAACTGACCGCCAGCCGTTGTTGCGCATCCGGCAGTTGACGACTGAATGCGTCCGGCAGAGTCACCTTCGATTGCTTCGCCAACGAGGCAGTCAGCGCACGAGCAGCCGCCAAGCCAAGCGCCGAATCAGGATCGCTCATGACAAGGCTGTCCTCGCCATCTTCCATCAGGTTCGCAGCATTGCCCTCGCCTGCTTTTGCCAGGTCATCCATCAAGCCACTGAGCAACGTGTTGACCGGCAATTGCATCTGCTTGGCGAACGACAGAATCAGCGCCCGCTGCAACAGCGGCGTGTTTTTCGCCTGCTTGGAATACACCTCCAGCACCCGCTGCCAATGCTCCGGCGGCAGGCTCAGTTCAAGTGCTTTGCTGGCGTGCCAGTCGGCGTAATAGGCGTAGGCAGTGAGGAACGCATCCGGCTCACCGTCCATGCCCCACCAGGTGAAGCTCGCGGAAGGCCCGGCCATTTGCACCAGGCGCAGACGGCTGTTTTGCATGATCAGGCGCAAGCGATCGCGGATCTGCGGGTTCGACGACAAGGTCGGGTACGCAATGCTCAATGGCAGCAAACGACTTGCTGTCTGCTCGACACCGCCATACGGATAGCTCAGCAGATCATCGAGCGCCGAACGGAACAGCGCTTGCGGACTGTCATCCAGACGCAGGCGAATATCCGTCGCGTCCGCCGGCAAGGTCAGCGGTGTGTCGCCGCTGACCACGTCCAGGCTTTGGCTTTGCGTGACCTGCCAGCCTTCGCCGGTTGCAGTCAGGCGCACGGCCAGGGCGTCGGCGGTTTTGCCGTCCTGCACCAGTTCGGCGCTCCACTCGCCGGAGGTCAACGCAAACGCCGGCAGCGCGATGTAGTTGATGCCATTGTTCAGGGTCACCGGCACGCGCTGTTCGGCGCCGCCGTAATGGATCACCAACTCGGCCTTGACCGGTTTTTCTGCCTGACTGAAGGCGAACACACCGAGCTCCGGTTTGTCGCCATTGCGGAAGTGAGTCGGGCCGCTCCATTTCAGGTACAGCGGTTTCTCCGAGCGCAGGAATTGCTTCTTCTGCCCGACCTGGCCGTCATCGGCGATGGCGCGGGCAGTGATGCGCCAGCGGGTCAGCGAGTCCGGCATCTTGAAGGTGAAGCGGGTTTTGCCGTTGGCGTCGGTGATCAACTCCGGTTCCCACGCGGCGGTGTCGACGTCTTCACGACGGGGCCGCTCCAGCACTTTCACGCCCCGCTCGCTGCGATTGGCTTTGCCCGGTGCACCGGGGCTGCCTGGCAACGCAACGTCGTAGCTGATGAACGACAGACTGGCGCTGGTGCGCACATTGTTACGGCGCGGGTGGTAGAAGAATTGGTCGATGGTTGGCGCGACTTCCGGTTGCAGCGCGTAGACCATTTCATCGACCACGCTGACCGTCAGGTGTGCCGGAATCGGCTTGCCGGCGAACTGGGTGGTCAGGTCCACCGACACGGTATCGCCCGGCTGATACGCCTCTTTGTCCGTGACGATGGCCACGTCGATTTGCGGCGCAATCACCTTGATGCCAGCGTTCTGGAAACTGTATTGACCGCCCTTGGTGTACAGCACCGAGAACGTCAGGTTCGGCGCGAAGGTGTCCTTCACCGGGATGCGCGCGCGGTATTGGGTGTCGCTGAGTTTTTCCATCTTCAGCCAGTCGCCGCCCTTGGACAGCAACGCCGTGGCCTCGACTTTGTCCCGCTCAAGGGACAGCAGCGCATCGCTGACCGGCTCAGGGAAAGTGATCAACGCCAGGGCTTCGTCGCCCGCCTTGTACTCGGGTTTGTCGAGGACGATTTCCACGGTGCCGGGCACGGCTTTGACGCCATCGCCAGTCACCGAATGGCCGGTGGCGCCGACGACGCGGCCATGGTCATCCTTCAACGTCAGGTTGTAGGTGCCTGGACGGTCGAAGGCCAAGGTGAAGCTTTTATCCGTCGCGGCGAGTTTGCCTTCGCCAGTGCTCTGGTCTTCAAGGCGCACCCAACTGTAGCTGCCCGGCATGACGGCTTTGGCCTGCTCGCTGCCACCCTCATTCAAATAGCTGAACGCAACCTTGTCGCCCACGGCACTGAAGCGCTGCGGCGCGCTCAAGCGGAAACTCGCGGCACCACGGTCGATGAGGATTTCCTTGGTGGTCTTGACCCGATACGCCGCGCCATCGCTGGCAAACACGGTGAGCATGTAACGGCTCGGTTTTTCGGCGGCCGGCAGGTCGAGGGTCGCGTTGCCTTTGCTGTCGGTGGTCAGTTCGGTACTGGTCAGCTCCACCGGGAACTGACCGAGGTATTGCAGCTCGTTATCGACCATCGACAATTGCTGGGCGCGCAGGCTCAGGGTCAGCTTGGCATCGGCCACCGGTTTGCCGTCCGGGTACAGCAGCACCAGGTTGCCCTTGACCGGTTCGCCGGTGCGGTAATCCTGCTTGGCCAGGTTCAGCGAGATTTCGAAGTGCGGCTTGATGTATTCGGCAACGCGGAAGGCGCTGCTGTAGGCCTGGTCCTTGTAGCTAAAACGCAGCTCATAACCGCCGGCCACGGCGTTGTCCGGCAACTGGAATCGGCCTTGGGTGCCGGCCTTGGAATCCAGCTTCAGCGCCAGCGATTGCAGCGCTGTGCCGGTGGCATCGAGTACCGTCACGTTGACGTCGGCAGCGGTCGGCGCCACGGAATCCCGGGCGTTCTTGAACTCGCGACCGACGATTTTCAGCGACACCCAATCCCCCGGCCGATACAGCGGCCGGTCGGTGAAGGCGTAGAGTTTGGTGTCGTAGATTTCGCTGTCGTAATAGAAGTTTTCGGAGACAAACACCCCGCCCTCTTCGTCCTCGCCAATCACGAACGAACGCTCCGGGCTGACGTGTTTCAGGCGCAACAAACCATCGGCATCGGTGGCGCCGCTGCTCATTACACCCAGGCCATCGGTCCACAGCACATTGACCTTCGGCACCGAACTGCCTTCGTGCTTGCGCGCAGCCCAGACCACCAACTCATCACCGGCAATCTTGCTCACGGCCACAGTGTTGGAAACGAAGACCATGGTGGTGGCGCGGTACTTGCCGATCAGCGCTTCCACCAGATACAGGCCCGGTTTCAGGTTGCCCAACGGGATGTACACGTTACCCGGTGCGACGCTGACGAACTCGCTCGACGAACCGGCCAGATTCACACCGGTAGGCGGCTGGATCGGTTTGGCTTGCCACAGCGGATAACGGAACTGGCTGACCACCGGCAGGCCCGGAATCAGCGCGAATTGCGGCTGAGCGTCGTAAGGCGTTGGTGCAGCAATCGCGCTGCCCATCTTCAGTTCCGGCACTTCCTCGGTGACTTGTTTGCGGGACTCGTAGGAAAACGCCCGCTGCATCACCCGACGGGATTTGCGGTACCAGTTGTCCCACAGGTACGCGAGCGTATTCGACAAGCCTTCGCCCTTGAACTGGCCGTCGCTGACCACCCGGTGCAGGTTCTTCTGGCGCTTGAGGAAATCCAGTGGTTTGTCGATGCGGTACACGCGAATGTCGGCGCCGCCGTAAGGCTCCATGCGGAACCGACGGTAATCGCGGCCCGGCGCTTCGAGGCGGACCATCGCCTGTTCGTC
Source organism: Pseudomonas mandelii (assembly GCF_002251635.1). Taxonomy (GTDB): domain Bacteria; phylum Pseudomonadota; class Gammaproteobacteria; order Pseudomonadales; family Pseudomonadaceae; genus Aquipseudomonas; species Aquipseudomonas mandelii_B. The sequence goes on along the minus strand of NZ_NMOJ01000163.1, from coordinate 35,158 downwards.
GGCGGCGAAACTGCTGTCGGCCAGCAGGAAAAAGCTTTCACCGGCCACCGGCGTGTAGCCGCTCGGCTCGACGGTGTCTTCGGCGTTGACCGCCGAAAACGGCAGCACCAAAACCAACAGCAGAGGCAGGAAACGCGACATGCGGGCACCGATCATTGGGAGAGAAAGTTCAGTCGATAGACGCCGATGAAGTTGGGGTTGGCTGCGTCGGGTATCCATCGGGTGTCCTTCCATGTCATGAGTTGCTGCAGGCTTGCGGAGCGCATGCCGTTGTCAGTCGGGGTGGTGGTGCCGGTGTGATAGGCGATGTAGCGGCCCATCCAGATCATCAGGTGCTGGTCGTCGCCCTGATCGAAAAACATCAGGTCGCCGGGCCGGGCTTGCGCCAGATCGCGGCCGACCAGATGGCTGTTGAACTGAATCAGTTTGATTGCGTTGACGTACGGCCCGACTTTGCCGCCGCCCTGCTGCCATTGCTGGGCGAGGCCGCGTTGGGCCTCGCTCAGTTGCAGCTCTGGCGGCAGATATCGGTTGGACAGGCCATTGCTGCGCAGCCATTTGTCGTCGTGGACTTTCAGCGCTTCGTTGGCGGCGAAACGGACCAGGCCGGCGCAGTCCTGCTGATACCAGCGCGGGCTCGGGCCTTGGGACAGTTGTTCCTGGGCGATGCGCACGAACCAGGCGCGGAATACCTGGGATTGCTGCACGTCCAGCGGCGGCGCCTCAGTGGCAAAGGCTCGGGTGCCCAGTAGCAACGCCAGCAGGCCGAGGCCTCGGATAAGTGCTGTCACAGGGCTTTCCATTCCAGCGGCAGCCACTGCCAGTGGCCGTTGGGTTCGCTGCCTTCCGGCAAGGTCAGGGCGTATTTGCCATAACCGCCGAGCTTGCGCAGTTTCGGGATCAGGTAGGTTTGCGCGGCGTTGTAGAACACCGGCTCCATGTCCTGTGGCAGGCTGTCGAGGGTTTCCTGTTGCATCAGTTGCGCCATGGATTCCGGGCCGAAGTAGACCGGCATCAGCAGGTCTTTCGGCACCACGTCGGCCATCGGCGGGAAGCGTTTGTCGAGAGTGCCGAGGGCCTTGTCCACGAGCTTGTCGTCGAGGGAGAACAGCAACGTCGAACCGTGACGCGCCAAGCTGACTTTCATGAACGCCTTGCCGGTGATTGCGTCCGGGTTCTCGGCGTCCTTGGCTTTGTAGGGACCGAAGTTGGAGCTGACCTGGCGCTGCCACTGATGGCTTTGGCCTTCCTGTTTCTCGACCACCGGGAACGCGTGTTCTTCGACGTTGCCTTCATAGGCGCCGACCATCGAGCTGAACAGGTTGCCCAGGTCACCGTCGAGTTTGGCGCTGTCATCATCATTCAGGCTGGCCACCAGCAACGGCGTGTACAACCGCGAATCGGCGTACCAGCACAGCCCGGCGGCGCCGGCCATGTGTTCGGTCAGCGCCTGGGCCACGGATTCTTCGGCGCCGAGTTTCACCAGCAGCGGTTTCTGCTGTTCGGCGGCGAGCGGCAAGGCCACGCAGGCGCTGGCGCCCATCGGCATGGCTTGCCAGATCGGTTTGAAATCGAAGTCCGGCTGGTTGTCCAGTTCGTCCATGGCGAGGAAGCTATGCCAGCCCTTGTCGTCCATGTCGAAGCGCAGGCCGGCGAAATTCGGGATGAAACGCTGGTAACCCATGGCCAGGACGCTGGCGTTGACCGACAGGCGTTGTTTCACCTCGGGCGCGCGCGGTGGCAGGCCGAAGGCTTCGGGGAACAGTTTGTCGCCGTTGAGCAACGCGGCGATGGACTGGGTCGAAACGCTGCCCGGTTCTTCCGAAGCTCCGCCTTCTGGATCGTAGAGTTTGGTCGGGTTGGACAGCACCACCAGTTTGTCGCCATGGGAAGCGAACAGCAGCGCCTTGCTGTTGTTATAGGTCAGTTGATAGAGAGTCACGTCATCGGCGCCGACTTTCACTGTGGCGACGGCGGACAGCTGCGAATCATCCAGCGCCACTTTCGTCAGCGGCTCCAGCACCTTGGCCAGCCCCCCGCGATCCATCACCAACAAGAAGTCTTTGAGACGACCGTCCGCCCCACGCCACAACGCCACATCCGCCGGTTGATCGAAGAGCTGCTCGATCAAACTGTCCTGCAACTTCAGATCATGCTCATAAATGATTCGCCGCAGACTGCCGATCAAGCCGAGGCGATCGGCATGGGCTTCGTAATAGAAGACGAAATCTTCAGTCAGGGTTTCCTTGAGGAACGGCACCGCCAGCAAGTCCTTGGGCAATTGGCTCAGGGAATGGGTTTCGAGCAGACCGTCCGGGCGGCTCATGCCCAGTTTGTCGCTGGCCAACGCTGCCGGTGGCGTCTTGGGTTTGTGCATGAACCAGCCCAATCCGGCCGCGACGCCGGCCACCAGGACCAGCCCGACCAGCAGCGTCGGCCAGCGGCGAGGAGTTTTGGCAGCTGGCGTTTCGGCGGCCGGAGAAACAGTGTTATCGCTCATGTTCACAAAACCCGATGTCATCCGTGGAGCGGGATGCTTAATAGTTGAAAGTCTTGACCAGCAGCAGGTCACCGATGGCCCGCAGGGGCACGATGAAGGTCTCGCGTTTTTCGTCGACAGTGTTTTCGTTGAGCACCAGGTTGATCTGCGAGGTGATCACCTCGTTCTGGTTGCTGGTCTCATCGAAGTTATAGCCGCCGCTGCCGAAGTTGCCCCAATAGTTCACGTAAACCAGATAGGTGCCATGCATCGGCGCGGTCATGGTGAACATTTCCGGGCCGGGGCCATCGACGCCGTCCGGATCCAGCCCGCCGCCATTGCTCATCGCCGGGCGCGCCCAGAACGCGTGCTGGCCGTCGGGGGTCACGATGTGCAGATCGAGTTCGGCTTTCGGGTCATCCCAGCCCAACACCACACGAATCCGCGCCGGGGTGCGCAGGTTGTTGGCTTCATAGAATTGAACGCGCTTGAGTGATTTGCCTTCGGCGCTACGCACTTCAACGCTGTTGGAGCCGGCACCGAACGCATACGGCCGGGCGAAACGCCCCTGGTCATCGGTGTACAGATTCAGAGGGTTACCGTTGACGGCCAGCGTATGAGGCCCGCGTTGCGTGCCAATGGCCTTGAGCTGGCCCTGGATCATCGTGCGATTGCGCTGCACACCCCGGTCGATGGGCGGCGTCGGATAGGCGACTTGCGGGTATTCACTGCGATCGAGCAGGCCGTTGAAGCGCCAGCCGCCGACCGGCTCCGACAACTCAGCCGTCGGCTCGGCCCAGGCAGCGGTCGCGCAGACCAGCCCCATCAGCACCAGAAGAAATGAACGCATGTGACGCCTCCTGCCATGCATAACGAAACCTTGCACCCGATCCTCGGCGCGTTACAGATCCAAAAACTGTGTTTCGTCAGATAGACCCGTGACTATTGGGTCGTAGAAGGCGCGAAGGTTAGCTATTTGGCGGTTTTTTAACAATCGGATACATCTATATTTGCGGCAGGAATCACGGTGTTTTTTGGACGTGAGCCGAATAGAGAGGCTATTCGGCTCACGAAATGAGCCGAATAGACTATTATTCGGCTCATTGACCTCGGAGCACCTGAATTCATGGCACCTCACTGGATCTGGCAACAGCCCGACTGGCCGAATTTCAACTGGCNNGATCTACCGCTATCGCGGGCAAGCCCGCTCCCACAGGGATTGTGCAAATCCTGGACTGATTGGAATCAGGACAGCCCCCTCGTCACAGAACAGGCCTCAGACACCCGCTCATTTGCCCATAACCCCCATGTCTGCTAGTGTCGCGCCGGTTTACCGTCTACCGGAATAGCCGCCATGGCCCGCAAAAAAGTTGCACTCGATTTCGAACAATCCCTCGCCGACCTGCAAACGCTGGTGGAGCGACTGGAGAACGGCGAATTGTCGCTGGAAGACTCGCTGACGGCTTTCGAGCAGGGCATCGGTCTGACCCGCGATTGCCAGGCGGCGCTGGCCCAGGCCGAGCAAAAGGTTCAAGTGCTGCTCGAGCGTGATGGCGAGCTGGCCGAGGAACCCTTCGACGCGGATCAGCCAGAATGATTGCAGCGTATTCGGCGACCAGCCAGGCCCGCGTCAACGCTGCACTGGAAACCCTGTTCACCGCGCCGAGCCCTGAGCTCGCGCGGTTGTACGAAGCCATGCGCTACAGCGTGATGAATGGCGGCAAACGGGTCCGCCCGCTGCTGGCCTACGCGGCGTGCGAAGCGCTTGGCGGCAAAGCTGAGCAAGCCAACGGCGCGGCATGCGCGGTGGAGCTGATTCACGCTTATTCCCTGGTACACGACGACCTGCCGGCCATGGACGACGATGATTTGCGTCGCGGCCAGCCGACCACTCACAAAGCCTTTGACGAAGCCTATGCGATTCTGGCTGGTGACGGCTTGCAGAGCCTGGCCTTCAGCGCCCTGCTCGACCCGCGCCTGAGCTCGTCGGACGCTGCTCTCACCTCCGATCACCTCCGCTTGCAGATGGTCAGCGCCCTGGCGTTGGCGGCAGGCCCGGCCGGCATGGTCGGCGGCCAAGCCATCGACCTCGGCTCGGTCGGTCTNAAGCTGGATCAAAAAGCCCTCGAAACCATGCACCGGCACAAGACCGGCGCGCTGATCGAAGTCAGCGTCAAACTCGGCGCTCTGGCCAGCGGCCGTGCCGAGAAGGACGAACTGAAGTCGCTGCAGACTTATGCACAGGCCATCGGCCTGGCATTCCAGGTGCAGGACGACATTCTCGACGTTGAAAGTGACACCGCGACCCTCGGCAAGCGCCAGGGTGCGGATGCCGCACGCGATAAACCGACGTATCCGGCCCTGCTCGGCCTCGAAGCAGCCAAGGCATATGCCCTGGAACTGCGTGACCAGGCCCTNGACGCGCTGCGACCGTTTGACGCGGCAGCCGAGCCGTTGCGTGATCTGGCCCGCTATATCGTCGAACGCCGCAGCTGACAGCGTATCCGCCAAAAAAGAGCAACGCGTGGGCAGGGGGCGATGCATCAGGTAAACTGCCGCATCTTCTATACCTATAACGATTCGCCTGATGCCCACGACGTTCCAAGAGATTCCCCGCAAGCGCCCGTCCACGCCCCTGCTCGACCGTGCTGCCACGCCGGACGGCCTGCGTCGACTGGGTGAAGCCGAGCTGGAAACCCTGGCCGATGAGTTGCGCCTGGAATTGCTCTACACGGTCGGTCAGACCGGTGGGCATTTCGGTGCAGGGCTGGGCGTTATCGAGCTGACCATCGCCTTGCATTACGTGTTCGACACCCCGGACGACAGGCTGGTGTGGGACGTGGGCCATCAGGCGTATCCGCATAAAATCCTCACTGGCCGTCGCGAGCGCATGGGCACCCTGCGCCAGAAGGACGGCCTGGCCGCCTTCCCGCGCCGCGCCGAAAGCGAGTACGACACCTTTGGCGTCGGCCACTCCAGCACCTCCATCAGTGCAGCGCTGGGCATGGCGATTGCCGCCCGCCTGCAAGGCAGCGACCGCAAGGCGATTGCCGTGATTGGTGATGGCGCGCTGACCGCCGGCATGGCCTTCGAAGCGCTGAACCATGCGCCGGAAGTGAACGCCAACATGCTGGTGATCCTTAACGACAACGACATGTCGATCTCGCGCAACGTCGGTGGCCTGTCCAACTACCTGGCAAANATCCTGTCCAGCCGCACTTACGCGAGCATGCGTGAAGGCAGCAAAAAGGTCCTGTCGCGCCTGCCCGGCGCCTGGGAAATCGCCCGTCGCACCGAAGAATACGCAAAAGGTATGCTGGTCCCCGGCACGCTGTTTGAAGAGCTGGGCTGGAACTACATCGGCCCGATCGACGGTCATGACCTGCCGACCCTGATCGCCACACTGCGCAACATGCGTGACCTCAAGGGCCCGCAGTTCCTGCACATCGTCACCAAAAAAGGCAAAGGCTTCGCCCCGGCGGAAGTCGACCCAATTGGTTACCACGCCATCACCAAGCTCGAACCTCTGGACGCTCCCGCCGCCGCGCCGAAAAAGGCCAGCGGGCCGAAGTATTCCGGCGTATTTGGCGAATGGCTGTGCGACATGGCCGCTGCCGACCCGCGCCTGGTGGGCATTACCCCGGCGATGAAGGAAGGCTCCGACCTGGTGGCGTTCAGCGAGCGTTTCCCGCTGCGCTATTTCGACGTGGCGATTGCCGAGCAGCACGCCGTTACNNTCGCCGCCGGNATGGCCTGCGAAGGCGCGAAACCTGTTGTGGCGATTTATTCGACCTTCCTGCAACGCGGTTATGACCAGCTGGTTCATGACGTGGCGGTGCAGAACCTCGACGTGCTGTTCGCCATCGACCGCGCAGGTTTAGTCGGCGAAGACGGCCCCACCCACGCCGGCAGTTTTGACTTGTCCTACTTGCGCTGCATTCCCGGCATGCTGGTGATGACGCCGAGCAACGAGAACGAACTGCGCAAGATGCTCACCACCGGGCACCTGTTCAACGGCCCGGCGGCGGTGCGTTATCCGCGCGGCACCGGCCCGAATGCAACGATCGAGAAAGACCTGNAGCCGATTGAAATCGGTAAAGGCATTGTTCGCCGCCAGGGCAGCAAAGCCGCGTTCCTGGTGTTTGGCGTGCAACTGGCCGAAGCCCTCAAAGTCGCCGAGAAGATCGACGCCACCGTGGTCGACATGCGCTTCGTCAAACCGCTGGATGAAGCCCTCGTCCGCGAAATCGCCGNCAGCCATGAGTTGCTGGTGACGATCGAAGAGAACGCGATCATGGGCGGTGCCGGTGGCGCGGTCAGNGAGTTCCTGGCGCGGGAAAATATCCTCAAGTCGGTGCTGCACCTGGGCTTGCCGGACGTGTATGTCGAACATGCCAAGCCGGCGCAGATGCTGGCCGAGTGTGGGCTGGATGAGGCAGGGATCGAGGCTTCGGTGCGTGAGCGCCTGACCCTGCTCAACATCTAAACGCAAAACCTGTGGGAGCGGGCTTGCCCGCGATTACGGTGGATCAGNCATCAATTTTGACTGACACACCGAAATCGCGGGCAAGCCCGCTCCCACAGTGTTCTGTGTGCCTTTCAAAATTTGTGTTCGCTTTAAAGCGTCAACGGATTACCGATGAAACTCTCCCCCCTCGCCCTCACGCTGACGCTGCTGCCAGCCGGTCAACTCCTGGCTGACACCTTCGAACGCGATCAAGCCCTGAAACTCCCTGAGGTGCTGATCAGCGCCAACCGTCAGGTCCAGGCACGCAACGACAGCAGCGCCGCCAACACCGTGTTCACCCGCGATGACATCGACCGCCTGCAACCGGGTAGCGTCACGGACTTGCTGAGTCGGGTACCCGGCGTGCAGGTCGTGCAGACCGGCGGGCGCGGCAGTCTGCCGGGGATCTACATTCGCGGGACCCAGTCGGCGCAGAGCCTGGTGCTGGTGGACGGTCAACGCATCGGCAACTCGACTTCCGGCGACAGCAACCTGCAACACATCAACATCGAGCAGGTCGAGCGCGTGGAAGTGCTGCGCGGCTCCCGTTCGGTGATTTATGGCAGTGATGCGATTGGCGGCGTGGTCCAGATTTTCACTCGCCGTGGTGGCGAACAAGGCCTGCATCCACGTATGCACGTGGGGCTTGGCAGCAATCAGACGTGGGAACGCAGCCTCGGATTATCCGGCGGCGATGAGAAAACCCGCTTCAACCTCGGCGCCAGCCTCGATGAAACGGCCGGGATCAACCGCACCCACGAGTCCTATCCCAGCGACGGCGATCATGACGAATACCGCAATAAATCGGTCAGTCTGAGCCTGAGCCATGCCCTCACCGACGACATCGAAATCGGCGCCAACCTGCTGGATAACCGCGGCAAAAGCGAGTTCGACAATCCATTCGGGCGCTTCGACCCAACGACCTTCGAATCGCTCCAGCAGCAGCCCTACAGCGACTTTGTCGTGAGCAGCATCAGCAGTTATGTCGATGCCCGGGTCAACGATATCTGGAAAACCCGCGTCGAATTCGGTCACAGCGAAAATCGCGAGAAGACCCTGGACAAACTCAGCGATGAGCGCAGCGTGTTCAACACGTACCGTGATTCGGTGAACTGGCAGAACGACCTGACGCTCAATGAGCGCAACAGCCTGATTCTCGGCGGCGACTGGTACGAAGACCGGATCAACAGTAGCACCCCGTTCGACGAGGACAGCCGCTGGAACCGCGCGGCGTTTATCCAGCATCGCTACCAGGCGGACAGGTTCTCCACAGAACTGGGTGTGCGCCGGGACCAGAACCAGCAGTTCGGTGGCCAGAACAGCTGGAGCGGCACCTTCACCCTGCCGCTGAACCCGGACAACGACGTATTGCTGACCTACAGCGAAGGTTTCCGCGCGCCGACCTTCAATGACTTGTACTACCCCGATTTCAGCAACCCGGACCTGAAGCCTGAAACCTCGAAAAGCTATGAGCTGCAATGGCGCAGTCAGTTGACCGAGACCAGTCGTCTCGAAACTTCGCTGTACCGCACGGACCTTGAAGACGCGATTATTTTTGGCAGCAACTCACGGCCAAAGAACGTGGCTTCGGCGCGGATCAACGGGTTCGAGGCGGCTCTGAAACAGGAACTGTTCGGCTGGCAGAGCAACCTCGGCGTGGCGATCATCGACCCGAGGGATCGCGACAGTGGCCATACCCTGGCCCGTCGTGCGCGGCGCACCTTGAGCCTGGACCTGGATCGCCAATTCGATCAGTTCGGCGTCGGCGCCAGCTGGCAAGCGGTAAGCAGCAGCTATGACGACTTGAACAATCAACAGCCGTTGGGTGGATATGCCCTGTTGGGGTTGCGCAGCAGCTGGGAATTGAATCGCGAGATCAAGCTTGAGCTGAAGGTCGATAACCTCCTGGACAAAGGCTATAGCCGGGCGTTGTACACCCATGATGGCAGTCAGTATGGGTATCGCGAGGAAGGTCGGGCGTGGATGTTTGGGGTGACCTGGACGCCTGAAATCTGATCTGAAATGTCTGTGTTTACACTGGCCTCATCGCGGGCAAGCCCGCTCCCACAGGTTCAGTGTGATCTCTGTGGGAGCGGGCTTGCCCGCGATGAATGCACCTCGGTCTTAACGGTCCGGTGCGATGATATGGCACAACTTGGCCGTCGCTTCGATCATCTGCCCACTCGGTCTCTCCAGCCCCTTGTCCGCCACCAACAGCAACCGCCCCTGTGCCACCGCCGTCATCTGCGGCCAGGCTTTCCAGGCGTCCAGTTGCGGCTGATCCCCGGCCACAATTACCTCGGGATTACGCTGCAACACAGACTCAATACTGACCTGCGGCGCGGGCAGNNTCAGATCGGCAAACACATTGCGCGCCCCGCACACTTCAAGTGCATCACTGATGATCTGCCCGCCGCCAACGGTGTACAGCGGTCGATCCCAGACCTGATAAAACACCCGCAACGGTTTATCCCGACGATAACGCTGGCGCAATACATCCAGGCGCTGGCGTAATTGCGCAGCCAATGAAACGCCACGCTCAGGACGACCGAGCTGGGTGGCAATCGCTTCAATCTGCGCGGTCAGTTGTTCGAGGTTGTGGGGTTCGGCGACATACGTGGGGATGTTCAGTCGCTTGAGCTGCTCGCGCTGGGCCGGACCAACGCTGCCGGGCCAGAGCAGCAGCAAATCGGGTTTGAGGCTTAGCAATCGCTCCATGTCCAACTGGCCGTAGCGGCCAACCGATGGAAGCCCATTGAGTTCGGCAGGACGCTCTCCGGCGTCCAGCACGCCGACCAGAAGGTCCGCGGAGCCCAGTTCGACAACGATTTCAGACAGAGACGGCGCGAGACTGACAACGCGCTCGACAGCAGAGGCCATGCCGCTGCCGGCCAGCAGCATCAGCGCCAGCCAGAAGCGAAACATCAGCCGAGCTGACGCGGGATACGGTAGAGATAAAACAGCACCGTGGTCGACAGCGCCAGCAGCACCAACGGCACCGCTTCGAGGCCGACGAACACCGCCAACGCGCCGATCCAGGCCGGCAGGCTCGCGACCAGCAACGCCGTGCGGCGCTTGGCGGCCAGGGTAATCCAGGCGGCGGGTTCTTCAGGAGTGTCGAGGGCTTTCTGGGTGGCGATCAGTGCGTGCTTGTAGCTGCCGAAAAACTTCAGGCTGACAAACATCGACGCGACCCCGGCAATGAACAATGGCATCGCCAGCACCGGCAGGATGGCTTCACCCTGGCCGAACACGCCATTGATCACAAACAGCGGCACCAGGGCCATGGCCAGGTATTGCCACCAGTTGAAGGACANTCGGCGTTTTACCTGGCCACGGGTCACGCGCGGTCGACCTCGCCTTGATGCTCGTTGCCCATCATGTGGTCGAGCTTGCTGGCTTTGGTGGCCAGGTAGAGTTTGTTATGCGGGTTTTGCCCAGTGTGCAGCGGCACACGCTCGGCCACGGTGATGCCCATCTCGGTCAAGGCGTTGACCTTGCGCGGGTTGTTGGTCATCAGGCGCAGGGATTTCACCCCCAGATGTTCCAGCATCGGCAGGCAGATGCCGTAGTCACGCTGGTCGGCGGCGAAGCCCAGGCGCTCGTTGGCTTCNACGGTGTCGGCACCGCCATCCTGCAACTCATAGGCGCGGATTTTGTTCAAAAGGCCAATGCCACGACCTTCCTGGCGCAAGTACAGCAATACGCCACGGCCTTCACGGGCAATGGCCCGCATGGCCGCTTCNAGCTGCGAGCCGCAGTCGCAACGCTGGCTGAACAAGGCATCGCCGGTCAGGCATTCGGAGTGCAACCGGCCGAGTACCGGGGCACCGTCGGCGAACTCACCCAGGCTCAGCACCACGTGCTCGCGCCCGTTCTCTTCATCGAGAAAGCCGTGCATGGTGAATTGCGCAAAGGGTGTTGGCAGCTTGGAAGCGGCGACAAAAACGACAGGCACCGGTGTGCTCCTGATTAATAAGTACTGGAGATTCGCAGAGGCGGCATTGTAACAGCAGGTTCCTACAGACGCTTAGGCTGAATTATGGGGCATAACGATCTAAAAGTTAGATCCCCGAATGCGCAACAACGCCTGTAGGAGCCGGCTTGCTGGCGATAGCTGTGGGTCAACCGACATGATTATCGACTGAACGGACGCTATCGCCAGCAAGCCGGCTCCTACAAAGTTCGCCGTGTACCGCGAAATCTGCGCTCAATTCGGGGCAAACGGATACGGCTGCTTCCAGCGTTCGAAGATCGGTTTCAACCGGCCGCTTTTCACCAGCAACTCCATGCGCTCATCGAACAGCGCCATCAACGTGCGAGCCTTTGGCGTATCGGCGAAGCACAGGTACAGCGGCAATTCCGCGATGTGGGTGCGCCGAAACTGCGAAGGATCCTTGGCCCACTTGAGGACGTAGTCGACTTCGGTCAGCGCATCGATGTAATAGTCGGCGCGGTTGTGGGTCAGCATCGACAAAATGCCGGTGCGCCGGATGACTTCGTTATAGCGCCGCACGTTGGGCAGGTAATCCTGGAAGTCATAGCCGCGAACCCAGGCCAGTCGATAGTTGCCCAGCGTCTCCGGGGTCGGTGCCGGATTGCTCGCCAGGCCCAGGGCATAGATGTGATCGGTATCGAAATTCCAGCGCGGATAAAGCAGATCGCTGTTCTCGTTGCGGTAGGAGCCAACACAGGCATCCACTTCGCGGAGTTGGGCCAGGCCTACGGAGCGGGTGTAAGGCTCGGTGCGAATGTCCAGTTTGACACCGGCCGGCTCGAACACCTCCCGCAGCACGTCCCAACCCAGGCCATGACCGTCAGCGGCGGTGTAGTCTTCCCAGTCTTCGCTGGCCAGGTGAATCACGGACGGCGTCGTCGCAGCATCGCCCGCGTGGGCGATCGAGCAAAACATGGTCAACATCATCGCAGCCAACCAGCGCCGAGCCATCCTTAGTCCCCTGTCTCGCCCATCAGGCGAAAATCCATACCAGCCCTTGCATCGCCAACCACGCAAACACGCCTGCCAATACGTCATCGAGCATGATCCCGACGCCACCGTGCACATGCCGGTCGATCCAGTGAATCGGCCAGGGCTTGAGAATGTCGAAGAAGCGGAACACCAAGAACCCCGCCAGCAACCAGTACCAGCCTTCCGGCACCAGCCACAGGGTGATCCACATCCCGACCATTTCGTCCCAGACGATGCCTTCGTGGTCGTGTACCCGCAAATCGTCGGCAACCTTGCCGCACAGCCAGAAGCCAAACAGCATGGTGATGCCGAGCATCAGCCAGTAACCCCAGTCGGGCAGCATCTGCCACAACGGGATAAAGGGTAGCGCAACTAACGAACCCCAGGTGCCCGGTGCCTTTGGCAAGGTACCCGAACCGAAGCCGAACGCCAGGAAATGCCAGGGATTGCGCCAGACCGAAGGCGGTACGAATTCCGCCGGGACCTGTTTGGGATGATCTGTCACGGTGTCTCCCGAAAATGTTGATAACCCCGGGTTTGCGGGGTGATGTCCTGTCCATCGGCGTCCAGCAGTACCACGCCCTGCCCGGCCTCTACCCTGCCGACCACATGGATCGGCCAGCCGGCGACCAGCAACGCGGGCAACTCGACGGACGGTAGGGTGAAGGCCAACACGTAATCGTCCCCGCCGCTCAACGCTGCCGCTTCGGCGCCCGATTGGCCGAGGAAGGCCACTAAAGCGTTCGACAGCGGCAATCGGTCCCGTTCAACCTGAATGCCGACCTTCGACGCCAGGGCAATATGCCCGCAGTCAGCGAGCAGGCCGTCGGAGATATCCAGCGCCGACGTGGCTTTGCCGCGNAGCGCCAGGCCCAGCGCCAACTGCGGTTGCGGCGACCAGTAATGGGCGAGCAAGGGCTCAGCGATGGCGGCGTCAGCCGTGCGTTGCCCCAACACCAACGGCAATGCGCCGGCGGCATTGCCNAGCTCACCGCCCACGCAGAGCAAGTCACCAGGCTGCGCACCGCNGCGCGTCAATGCCTGCCCGGCCGGTACTCGGCCAAACACCGTCAGGGTCAGGCTCAGCGGCCCGCGCGTGGTATCGCCGCCCACCAGGCCCACACCGCAGCTTTGCGCCATGGCATTCAAACCCCGGGCGTAGGCGTCCAGCCAATCGGCGGCCACCGTCGGCAAGGTCAGGGCAAGGGTAAAGGCAACGGGGGTGGCGCCCATGGCGGCCAGATCACTGACGGCTACAGCCAGCGAACGCTGACCGAGCAGAAACGGGTCGCAAGGCTCTGCGAAATGCACGCCGGCAACCAGCGTGTCGGTGGAAATCGCCAACTGCTCCCCGGGGGGAACAGCGAGCAAGGCGCAGTCATCGCCGATCCCCAGGGCAATGCCTTCGCCGCCTTGCGCACACGGCGCGGCGGCGAAGTAGTTGCGGATCAGCTCGAACTCACCCATGTGGCAGCTATCAAGCGCCGATTAGCGCTTGAACGCCTTCACTTCAGCTTCACGCAGACGCGGGGCCAGCTTGTCGAGCACGCCGTTGACGAACTTGTGGCCGTCGGTCGAACCGTAGACTTTCGCCAGTTCGATACCTTCGTTGATCACCACGCGGTATGGCACGTCGACGCGCTTGAGCAGTTCCCAGGTGGACAGGCGCAGTACGGCGAGTTCAACCGGGTCCAGCTCTTCGAGGGTCAGGTCCAGGCAAGGCNNNAGNGCCNNGTCGATCTTGTCCTTCTGCGCTGGAACCCCGTGCAGGATTTCACGGAAGTAGGCGCCGTCGACATCGCTGAAATCGTTATCGACCCGGAACTGCGCTTCGATCTCGTTCAGCGACTGCTTGGCCATGTGCCATTGGTACAGCGCCTGGGTCGCGAGCTGACGAGCTTCGCGACGCTTGACGCTTTTCGATGGCTTGCCGGCATCCGCAGGCTTTGGATCGCGCGGGTTGAAACGATCGCTCTCGTCAGAAATCACTTGGCCTCCAACTGCGACAGCAGGCTGACCATTTCCAGCGCGGACAGGGCTGCTTCAGCGCCTTTGTTACCGGCCTTGGTGCCGGAACGCTCGATGGCTTGCTCGATGGAATCTACGGTCAGTACGCCGAAAGCGACTGGCACTCCGAACTCCATGGACACCTGGGCCAGGCCCTTGGTGCATTCGCCAGCCACGTATTCGAAATGCGGGGTACCGCCACGAATGACCGCGCCCAGGGCGATGATCGCCGCGTACTCGCCCTTCTGAGCGACTTTCTGCGCAACCAGCGGGATTTCGAAGGCGCCAGGCGCGCGGATGATGGTGATGTCGCTTTCGCTCACGCCGTGGCGAACCAGGGCATCAACTGCACCGCTGACCAGGCTTTCAACCACGAAGCTGTTGAAGCGGCCAACCACCAGGGCATAGCGGCCTTTGGGGGCGATGAAGGTACCTTCGATGGTCTTCAGGGTCATTCGTTAGATCTCTTAAAGAGCCGGGACGCGTTTTCTACGCATCCCTCGGTGATGTGTTAGCCGCGAATCAAGGACTGGAAACAACCGGTCATTATTCGGAGGGCACGTATTCTACAACTTCCAGGTCGAAACCGGATATCGCATTAAATTTCATCGGTGCACTCATCAAGCGCATTTTGCGTACACCCAGGTCGCGCAGGATCTGCGAACCGGCACCGACGATGCTGTAGGTGGTCGGCGTTTTGACCTGAGTGTTCTCGGCGGTTTCGCGAATGTGCGCCAGCAACACGTCGCCATCAAGCGGGTGACCGAGCAGCAGCACCACGCCGCTGCCCGCCNCGGAAACCGCGGCCATGGCAGCGCGCAGGCTCCAGCGGCCGGGCTGCTTGACCATTAGCAGGTCGCGCAGCGGGTCCATATTGTGCACGCGCACCAGGGTCGGTTCGTCGGCGCAAATGGTGCCCAGGGTCAGGGCCATGTGCACGTCGCCTTCCACTGAATCACGGTAGGTCACCAAATTGAATTGGCCCAGTTCGCTGTCCAGCGGCTGCTCGGCAATCCGCTGAACGGTACGTTCGTGGATCATGCGGTAGTGAATCAGGTCGGCAATGGTGCCGATCTTGAGGTTGTGTTCGGCGGCAAAGGCTTCGAGTTCAGTGCGACGGGCCATGGTGCCGTCGTCGTTCATCACTTCGCAGATCACGCCGCTCGGCTCGAAACCGGCCATGCGCGCCAAATCGCAGGCGGCTTCGGTGTGGCCGGCGCGAGCGAGGGTGCCGCCCGGCTGGGCCATCAGCGGGAAGATGTGGCCCGGGCTGACGATGTCTTCGGCCTTGGCGTCTTTCGCGGCGGCGGCTTGCACCGTGCGTGCACGGTCGGCGGCAGAAATACCGGTGGTAACGCCGGTGGTCGCTTCAATGGACACGGTGAACTTGGTGCCGAAACCCGACCCGTTGCGCGGCGCCATCAATGGCAGCTTGAGCAACTCGCAGCGCTCGCGGCTCATGGGCATGCAGATCAGCCCACGGGCGTGCTTGGCCATGAAGTTGATGTGCTCAGCCTTGCAGGCCTCGGCGGCCATGATGATGTCGCCTTCGTTTTCGCGATCTTCGTCATCCATCAGGATGACCATCTTGCCTTGGCGGATGTCTTCAACCAGTTCTTCGATGCTATTGAGCGCCACGCGGCACCCCCTTGGGTCAGGATTTCAGGTAGCCGTTGGCGGCCAGAAAGCTTTCGGTGATGTTTCCAGAAGTTGGCTCTGCGGCCTTATCGCCCAGCAACAGGCGCTCCAGATAACGGGCAAGCAAGTCAACTTCCAGGTTCACCCGGCGACCTGGCTGGTACGACGCCATGATGGTTTCGCTCAGGGTGTGGGGAATGATGGTCAGCTCAAATTCGGCGCCATTGACGGCGTTCACGGTCAGGCTGGTGCCGTCGACGGTGATCGAGCCTTTGTGGGCGATGTACTTGGCCAGNTCCTTCGGCGCACGGATGCGGAATTCCACGGCGCGAGCATTCTCGGTACGGGAAACCACTTCACCCACACCATCGACGTGACCGCTGACCAGGTGNCCACCCAGGCGGGTGGTCGGGGTCAGGGCTTTTTCCAGGTTGACCGGGCTGCCGCTTTTCAGGTCATTCATGGCGGTGCAGTCGAGGGTTTCGCGACTGACGTCCGCCGCAAAGCCGTTGCCTGGCAATTCAACCGCGGTCAGGCACACGCCGTTGACCGCGATGCTGTCGCCCAGTTTGACGTCGCTCAAATCGAGCTTGCCGGTTTCTACGTGGACCCGCACATCTCCGCCTTTTGGGGTCAATGCACGAATACTGCCGATGGATTCGATGATGCCGGTAAACATGGAGTCCTCCTCGAGAACAGGGCCGTCGCGTGGCGCAGGCCGGGAATTATACGCTCGCCGCTGGCGCAGGAATGGCGATGACTCGCCAGTCATCGCCAACCGCGCGGATTTCGGTGATTTTGAGCTCGGGCGCGTCCTTCATTTGCGCCAGCGGCCAGTCCAGCAACGGCCGGGCCGAGGAGCCAAGGAACTTGCCGGCGATGAAAATCTGGAATTCGTCCACCAGCCCTTGCTGGGCAAAAGCCCCGGCCAGACGCGGACCTGCTTCGACCAACACTTCGTTGACCCCGCGATTGGCCAGTTCGACCAGCAACTTGCGCAGGTCAACCAAACCATCGTCGCCCGCCACGATCAGGCATTCCGGACCGTTGGCATATTGCTCTTCAATCGCCATGCAGGTGGCGACCAATGCCGGGCCGGCCTTGAAGAACGGTGCATCCAGTGGCACTCGCAGACGGCCGTCGATCAGCACGCGCAGCGGTGGACGGCTCATGGCCAGGGCCGTTTGCTCGGCGTCCAGGCCCAGCTCATCGGCACGCACGGTCAAGCGGGCGTTGTCCGCCAGCACCGTGTCGGCGCCGGTCAGCACCACGCTGGCCTCGGCGCGCAGGCGCTGTACGGCGGCGCGGGCGGCAGGGCCGGTGATCCATTGGCTTTCGCCACTGGCCATCGCGGTGCGGCCGTCCAAACTCATCGCCAGCTTGACCCGCACGAACGGCAGGCCGTGTTCCATGCGCTTGAGGAAGCCTTGATTGAGCTTGCGCGCCTCGCCTTCCAGCACGCCACTTTCGATGGCGATCCCGGCCTGGGCCAAGCGTTGCATGCCGCGACCGGCCACCGACGGATTCGGGTCCTGCATCGCCGCGACGACCCGCGCAAGGCCGGCATTCACCAGCGCATCGGCGCAAGGCGGCGTGTGGCCGTGGTGGCTGCACGGTTCGAGGGTTACGTAAGCGGTGGCGCCTCGGGCCTTATCGCCTGCGGCACGCAGGGCGTGGACTTCAGCGTGGGGCTCGCCGGTGCGCACATGCCAGCCTTCGCCGACAATCTGCCCATCCCGCACAATCACACAGCCCACACGCGGGTTGGGATGGGTGGTGTACACGCCTTTGCGCGCCAATTCNAGGGCGCGGGCCATGTAATGGGCGTCGAGGATGGCTTGTTCTGGGGACGNGGTCATTCTTTCACCGGCTCACGGGCCAGGCGGTCGATCTCTTCGCGGAACTCATTGAGGTCCTGGAAGCGTCGATACACCGAAGCGAAACGGATATAGGCGACTTCGTCGAGCTTTTGCAGCTCGCCCATCACCAGTTCTCCAACCACCAGGCTCTTGACCTCGCGCTCACCGGTCGCACGCAGCTTGTGCTTGATATGCGCCAGCGCCGCCTCCAGCCGCTCGACACTCACCGGGCGTTTTTCCAGGGCGCGCTGCATACCGGCGCGCAGTTTGTCTTCGTCGAAAGGCTGGCGGCTGCCGTCGGACTTGATCAGACGTGGCAACACCAGTTCGGCGGTTTCGAAGGTGGTGAAACGTTCGCCGCAGGCCAGGCATTCGCGCCGGCGACGTACTTGATCGCCCTCGGCGACCAGACGTGAGTCAATGACCTTGGTGTCGTTGGCACCGCAGAAGGGACAGTGCATGGTGGCAGGCAACAAAAAAAGGGAGGGCCATGGTAGCGCATCCCCATGGCAAGACAAGCCATAGGGTTTGCGGTATACAGACGGACTATAGAGCTTGATCCATGGATTTCACCTTGCTGGAGCCGCAAATGTCCCTAAGACCACTCGTATTGCTCAGTGTTTTCAGCCTGCTGGTGGCCTGCAGCAGCGATGCGCCCAAACCCCAGCCGCCGACACCAGGGCCAGCCCCACAAGCCGCGCAGAAAAAAGCCAAGGAGTCCGCCAACCTCGGCCCGCTGCCCGCGTATCAGCGTGAATTGAGCGGCACCCTGCAAGGCATACCGGCCGGTGCCGAAGTCGAACTGGCGCTGCTGGTGATCGATGCCCAGGACCGCCCGCAACAATTGCTCGCCAGTTCGAGCCTGATCGGCACCAATCAGGTTCTGCCGTTTCACCTGCGCTTCAACCCGGAATCGTTCCCGGCCGGCGTTCGCGTTGAATTGCGCGGTCGTGCCAGCCAGTCTGGCCAGTTGATTTTGCACCTGCCCTCGCAGGTCATTACCCAGCCGACAACCCAGGCCTTGGGTCAGCTGCAATTCGTCAAAGCGCCATGATTGCACCGCTCGACCTGCAACAAGCGTTGGGTGAATTGCTCGGTGATGCGCAGCTTGTGCCGGTCGCATTGCCCGATACCGAGCTGAAACTCTGGCTGATCGACGGCGATAATATGGACCGCGCCTTCAGCCCCGAAGAAACCCGGCGCATCCTGCATGAACCGCCCTACTGGAGTTTTTGCTGGGCCAGCGGCCTGGCACTGGCGCGCTATCTCGCCGCATTCCCTGAATGGGTCGAAGGCAAGCGGGTGCTGGATTTTGGTGCTGGTTCCGGGGTGGCGGGGATCGCGGCCGTCAAGGCCGGGGCACTGGAAGTGGTAGCCTGTGACCTCGACCCGCTGGCGATTGCCGCCTGTCGGGCGAATGCTGAACTCAATCAAGTGGAGCTGAGCTACTCAACGGACTTTTTCGCCGAGGCGGATCGGTTTGATCTGATTCTGGTGGCCGACGTGCTCTACGACCGCGCCAACCTGCCGTTGCTCGATGAGTTTTTGAGCCGTGGCAAGGAGGCGCTGGTGGCGGATTCGCGGGTGAGGGATTTCAGGCATCCGCTGTATCAACGCATCGAAATGCTGGAGGCGATGACCTTGCCGGATCTGGCCGAGCCGGAAGAGTTTCGGCATGTGAGCCTGTACCACGCGCGGCGCAGCCAAGAGCATCGCGAGCAAGCTCGCTCCCACAGGTGATCTACGTCATCCCAAAGATCTCTGTGGGAGCGAGCTTGCTCGCGATGACAATACGCCAGACACTCGATGACTAACTGCCATTCGCTTCCGGCCGCCCCCCATCAAGCCTTATAGTTGCCCCATTCACGCTTTTACGAGATCCCCCATGAGTCAGGAAACGCCGTACATCTTCGACGTCACNACCGCCGATTTCGACCAGTCGGTGATCGAGAATTCTTTCCACAAACCGGTGCTGGTGGATTTCTGGGCCGAATGGTGTGCGCCGTGCAAAGTGCTGATGCCGATGCTGCAAACCATCGCCGAGAGCTACCAGGGTGAGTTGCTGCTGGCCAAGGTCAATTGCGATCTCGAACAAGACATCGTCGCCCGCTTCGGTATTCGCAGCCTGCCGACGGTGGTGTTGTTCAAAGACGGTCAGCCGGTGGACGGTTTTGCCGGTGCACAGCCGGAATCCGCCGTGCGGGCGATGCTTGAGCCTCACGTGCAAATGCCGCCACCCGCAGCGGCCGATCCATTCGAGCAAGCCCAGGCCCTGTTCGACGACAGCCGTTTCGCCGATGCCGAAGCCGCGCTCAAAGTGCTGCTGGGCGAAGACAACACCAACGCTGGCGCCTTGATCCTCTACGCNCGTTGCCTGGCNGAACGCGGTGAGTTGGGCGAAGCGCAAACCGTGCTCGACGCAGTGAAAAGCGACGAGCACAAAGCAGCGCTGGCCGGCGCCAAGGCGCAGATCCAGTTCCTTGGCCAGGCCAAGGATTTGCCGGATGCCGCAGACCTGAAAGCGCGCCTGGCGCAAAACCCGCAGGACGATGAAGCGGCCTATCAGTTGGCCATTCAGCAACTCGCTCGCCAGCAATACGACGCAGCGCTGGAAGGCCTTCTCAAGCTGTTTATCCGCAATCGCAGCTACAGCGAAGGCTTGCCGCACAAGACCTTGCTGCAAGTATTCGAATTGCTCGGCAATGACCACCCGCTGGTGACCACCTACCGCCGCAAGTTGTTTGCCGCGCTTTATTGAAAGATCTTTGCGATTTACTCGATCCAGCTGTAGAGCGGCGTATCCCCGCCGCTCGTCACCTTCACATCCGCGCAATGGCGCAGGCGCACCAACAGGCGTTTGCCTGATCCCGCGCTGCCGGTCAGTCCTTCCAGCTGCTCCAGCAGATCCGGCCCGCTCAAATGCCCGGCCTTGCGCAGCAAGTCTTTGGCGACCTGCCACAGCGCATCATCCTGATTCACCGGTTTGGCCGGGGCGACACTGGCCTCAGGCTTGACCACCTGCAACTGCGCACCCAGCCGCGCCCAATCACCGTCGTCCATCTCCAGCGTCAAATCCACCGGCCAGTCGCCGATGCTTCCGCGAATTCGCAACATAAGTCTGCTCCTGCACATTTCTGACGTGCATGCTCCCATGTGACTTGCGCAACGCCAAGCAGACGGTCAAACTTCCCGCACTTTCGTTATAAGATTACATAACAAACTCTTCATTTTACTTTCGGAGACCCGCCATGCGCCGTCTGCTGCTCGCTCTGCCGTTCGCCCTGTTGCCGCTGGCCGTCGCCCACGCGGCTGAAGAACATGATCATGACCATGAACACGGCAGCCTCAGCGCCCACGAACATGGCGTCGGTCGCCTGAATGCAGCGCTGGACGGTCAGACCCTGGAGCTGGAACTGGAAAGCCCGGCGATGAACCTGGTGGGCTTCGAACACGTTGCCTCCACGGACGCCGACAAGGCCAAGGTCGCCGCCGCTCGTGCGCAGCTTGAGAAACCGTTGGCACTGTTCAACCTGGCGAAAGCCGCCGGTTGCGTGGTGGCGACCCAGGAACTGGAAAGCCCGTTGTTTGGTGACAAGCCGGATGCTGATGACGATCACGATGCCAAAGACGAGCATCACCACGACCACAGCGAAATCCACGCCCACTACCAATTCACCTGCTCAGCCCCCGGCGCGCTGAAAACCCTGGACCTGGCAAATATCTTCAACACTTTCCCGGCCACCCAGAAGATTCAGGTACAGCTGATCAGCCCGAGCGGGCAGCAAGGGGTTGAAGTGACGGCCAAGGCTGCCGCCCTGAAATTCTGAATTCACCGAAGATCCCCTGTGGGAGCGAGCCTGCTCGCGATAGCGGCCGAACAGTCGACATCTATGTTGAAGGTGATGGCCTCATCGCGAGCAGGCTCGCTCCCACAGGGGGTTTGTGTTGAAGGTGAAATTGAGACAAGTATCTAAACCCCATGAAACCGGCGCCATGACCCAAGCACTCATCGAACTGTCTGACCTGGGCTTCAGCTGGCCCGGTCACCCGCCGCTGCTGGACATCCCGGCGTTTCGCCTGGAACCCGGCGAAACCCTGTTCCTCAAAGGCCCCAGCGGCAGTGGCAAGACCACCCTGCTGGGCCTGCTCGGCGGTGTGCAAAAGCCCGATCGCGGCAGCATTCGCCTGCTGGGCCAGGAACTGACCGAACTCGGTGCCGGCGCGCGTGACCGCTTNCGCGTCGACCACACCGGCTACATTTTCCAGCAGTTCAACCTGCTGCCGTTCCTGTCGGTGCGCGAGAACGTCGAGTTGCCTTGCCACTTTTCCAAGCTGCGCGCGCAACGGGCGATTCAGCGCCACGGCAGCGTCGATCAGGCCGCAGCCACGTTGCTCGCGCATCTGGGTTTGAACGACAAAAGCCTGCTGGAGCGCCGCGCCGACTCGCTGTCCATCGGCCAGCAACAACGGGTGGCCGCCGCGCGTGCGTTGATTGGTCAGCCGGAACTGGTGATCGCCGACGAACCGACCTCGGCCCTGGACTACGACGCTCGCGAAGCATTCATCCGGCTGCTGTTCGCCGAATGCCGCGACGCGGGCGCCAGCCTGTTGTTTGTCAGCCATGACCAGAGCCTGGCGCCGTTGTTCGACCGCAACCTGTCGCTGGCCGAACTCAATCGCGCCGCCACGCCGNCAGAGGTTTGAGATGTATTTGTTTCGTCTAGCCATGGCCAGCCTGGCTAACCGCCGCTTTACCGCGATCCTCACCGCTTTCGCCATCGCCCTGTCGGTGTGTCTGTTGCTGGCGGTGGAGCGCGTGCGCGTTGAGGCGCGCAACAGCTTCGCCAGCACCATCAGCGGCACCGACCTGATCGTCGGCGCCCGCTCCGGCTCGGTCAACCTGCTGCTGTACTCGGTGTTCCGCATCGGCAACGCCACCAACAACATCCGTTGGGACAGCTACGAGCACTTCGCCAACAACCCGAAAGTGAAGTGGGCAATCCCGATGTCCCTCGGCGATTCCCATCGCGGTTACCGCGTGATGGGCACCACCGAGGCGTACTTCGAGCACTACCAATACGGCCATCAACAGCACCTCGAAGTGGCCGATGGCCGCGCCTTCGCCAGCGATCCGTTCGAAGTGGTGCTCGGCGCCGAAGTGGCCGACGCGCTGCANTACAAGCTCGGCGATAAGCTGGTACTGGCCCACGGCGTGGCAGTGGTCAGCCTGGTCAAACACGATGACAAACCGTTCACCGTGGTCGGCATTCTCAAGCGCACCGGCACGCCGGTAGACCGCACGCTGCACATCAGCCTCGGCGGTATGGAAGCGATTCATATCGACTGGCACAACGGCGTACCCGCCCAGGGCAAAGGCCGCATCAGCGCCGATCAGGCGCGCAATATGGACCTGACCCCGCAGGCGATCACCGCGTTCATGCTCGGTTTGAACAACAAGATTTCGACCTTCGCCGTGCAGCGTGAGATCAATGAATTCCGTGGCGAGCCGATGTTGGCAATCCTGCCTGGCGTAGCGCTGCAAGAGCTGTGGAGTTTGATGAGCACGGCGGAAAAAGCCTTGTTCGTGATCTCGCTGTTCGTGGTGCTGACCGGCCTGATCGGCATGCTCACGGCGATCCTCACCAGCCTCAACGAGCGCCGCCGCGAGATGGCGATTCTGCGTTCGGTCGGCGCCCGGCCCTGGCACATTGCGACGTTATTGGTACTGGAGGCGTTTGCCCTGGCGCTGTCCGGCGTGATCGCCGGGCTAGGTCTTTTGTACGTGGGCATCGCCCTGGCCCAGGGGTATGTGCAAGCCAATTACGGCTTGTACCTGCCACTCGCCTGGCCCAGTGAATATGAATGGACGCTGCTCGGTGGCATCCTGATCGCCGCGTTGCTGATGGGCAGCGTGCCGGCCTGGCGCGCGTATCGCCAATCTCTGGCCGATGGCCTGTCGATCCGNCTATGAGGACGTTAATGATGCCCCGCGCTCTGCTTGCGCTGTTGATGCTGGTCGCCCTGCCGCTGTGGGCGGCCGAGCCGAAAGAGCTGACCTGGTCGGAAATGATCCCGCCCGACGCTGCACCGGAAGTGCCGAACATGACACCGCTGCACGACCTGTCGCAGATGAGCAGCGCGCTGGAATCGGCACCCGCCGCCAAGCAGGACATGCCTAACGCGCCCGTGGTGAAAAACCTCGACGGGCAAAACATTCGCTTGCCGGGCTACATCGTGCCGCTGGAAGTGAGCGAAGAAGGTCGCACCACGGAGTTNTTGTTGGTGCCGTATTTCGGCGCGTGCATCCACGTACCGCCGCCGCCGTCGAACCAGATCGTGCATGTGAAAAGCGAAGTCGGGGTGAAGCTTGATGAGCTGTACCAGCCGTACTGGATCGAGGGGGCGTTGCAGGTCAAAGCATCGACCAGTGAGCTGGCGGATGCGGGGTATCAGATGGAGGCGGACAAGATTTATGTGTATGAATTGCCGGAGTGAATCCGGCGATTCTGTACCGTTTGATCGATAGCTATCGCGAGCAGGCTCACTCCCACAGGGGATCACCTAATCCCCGGGGGAGCGAGCCTGCTCGCGATGAGGTCATCAGCCGCACCACAAAAACCAAGGCCATCACTGTTTCATTGAGCTGAATCAAAAGACCGTATCAGACGCCTCCGTACCATTGGACATCGAATATTTTTAACGTCCTCTGGAGCCCCCATGCACAAGTCCTTGCTCAGCGCTTCGCTGTTTGCCCTCGCGCTTGCAGCCCCGCTCGCCTACGCCCACGAAGCCGGCGACATCCTCGTTCGTGCCGG
Organism: Pseudomonas mandelii; assembly: GCF_002251635.1. Lineage (GTDB taxonomy): Bacteria > Pseudomonadota > Gammaproteobacteria > Pseudomonadales > Pseudomonadaceae > Aquipseudomonas > Aquipseudomonas mandelii_B. The sequence goes on along the minus strand of NZ_NMOJ01000163.1, from coordinate 10,884 downwards.
TGCAATCACCGTCAACCCGAAAGCCGACAGCTCCAGCGTCAAGGTCGACCAAGGCCCGCTGGCCGGCGCCGACCTGGGTGGCAAGGCCACCATGAGCAGCGACACGCAGCTGGGTCTGAACTTCGCTTACATGATCGACAGCCACTGGGGGATCGAGCTGCTGGCGGCCACACCGTTCGAGCATGACGTGAAGCTCAAGAACACCGCGCTCGGCGCCGCCAACGGCAAGCTCGGCACCCTGAAACACCTGCCGCCGACCCTGAGCGTCGTGTACTACCCGCTGGACAGCAAGTCGGCATTCCAACCGTACGTGGGCGCCGGCATCAACTACACCTGGATCTACGACGAACACGTCGGCAGCGAAGCACAGGCCAACGGCTTCAGCAATTTCAAGGCGGATAACTCTTGGGGCATGGCGTTTCAGGTCGGTGCTGACTACATGATCACCGACAACATCATGCTCAACGCCCAAGTGCGCTACATCGACATCGACACCACGGCGACCGTGGAAAACAACGCCGTGGCTCCGGGCACTCGGGCCAAGGTCGATGTGGATGTCGACCCGTTCATCTACATGGTTGGCCTGGGTTACAAGTTCTAAACCCACACACACAAAAGGCGCCTCGAAAGGCGCCTTTTTCATGATCGTTCCCACGCTCCGTGGTGGGAACGATCTATCGTCCCAACAACCGCGCCAAGCCAACATTCATCGGCGTCTGCTCAGGGTAGGTAAACCGCTCCAGCAACCGCCGATTGTTCGCTCGCGAGTGGCGGATGTCACCGGAACGTGCCGGGCCATAACTCACCGGGGGCAATTGACCGACCACCACCTCCAGCGCCTCAAGCATTTGCTTGAGAGAAGTTGCCTGGTTCCAGCCGACATTGACCGCGCCGACTTCGACCTGCGGTTGCTCGATGGCTTGCACCAACAAATCCACCAAATCTTCAACGTAGACGAAATCGCGGGTTTGCTCGCCATCGCCAAACACGCTGATCGGCACACCCTGTTGCACGCGCTCGCTGAAAATACTGATCACACCCGAGTACGGCGACGAAGGGTCCTGGCGTGGCCCGAAGATATTGAAGAAGCGGAAAATCACCGGTTCCAGACCATGCTGGCGACGGTAGAAATCGAAGTAATACTCGCTGGCCAGTTTGTCCGCCGCATACGGCGTCAACGGCGCCTTGGGCGTGTCTTCATCGATCGACTCGCCTTCGCCATTGTTGCCGTAGACCGCCGCGCTGGAGGCGTACAGCACTCGCTTGACGCCAGCCTGACGCATGGCTTCGCAGACATTCAGCGAGCCGATGAAATTGCTGCGGTGAGTCTTCACCGGATCGTCCACCGAGGCCTGCACTGACGCTACCGCTGCCAGATGCGCCACGGCCCTGCAACCGATCACGGCCTGGGCCACCAGCGCAGCATCGGCGACGTCACCCACAATGAGTTCGACCTTGGGATTGTCCAGCGGCAGGTTGCTGCGTTTGCCGGTGGACAAGTCATCAAGAATTCGCACCGAATGGCCCTTGGCAAGCAAGGCATCGGTCAGGTGCGAGCCGATGAAACCGGCGCCGCCGGTGATTAAAACAGGGCCGTCAGCCATGGCGATAGAACCTATCCAGTAAGCCCGGGAGTGCCGCGCGCCAGGCGCGGGGCTTGATCCCGAAGGTGTGGAGGATTTTCTTGCAGGCCAGCACCGCGTGTTGCGGTTCATCGGCCGCATCCGGCCGTGCCGCGTGGGCCTGGGCGGTAGGGGATTCGATCGCCAGCGGATGGTAGTTGCGCGCTTCGGTGAGAATCGCCTGGCCCAGCGCCAACGGCGTGGTCGCCTCATGGCCGGCGTAGTGATACGTGCCCCACAGCGGCGCCGCGCAATCGAGTTGCTTGAGCACTGAGATGATCACCCGTGCGGCATCATCCACCGGCGTCGGGTTGCCGCGTCGGTCGTCGGCCATCAGCAATTCATCCGGTTGTTCGGCNCGNCCGAGGAAACGCCCGAGGGTGCCGTCGACGCTGTCATCCAGCAGCCAGCCAAAACGCAGCATCACGTGTTGCGGGCAGGTGGCGCGCACGCTTTGCTCAATGCGCCACAACGCCTGACCGCGCAAGCCCAGCGGCACCGGCTCGTCTTTTTCGCTGTAGGCGGTCGCCCGGGAGCCGTCGAACACCCGATAGCTCGACGGTTGCAGCAGCACAATGTTGTGGTGCTGGCACAGTTCGGCCAGACGCTCGACCGCCCGCTCCTGCCCGGCCAGACGCTGTTCGCTGACCGTCTCCGCCTGAAACCAGTCGAAGTAGTAGGCGAGNTTAATCAACGCATCGGGACGGGTGTCGTCGAGCAATTGGGTGAGGCTCGCGGCATCCCAGCCGTCTTGGGGCGGTTTGGGTGCGAGGAAACCGATGTCTTCCTCTGCACCGAGGCGAATCAGCGCCTGCCCGAGGGCATTCCCGCCGCCCAGTAACATAAGGCGCATTCGCATAGAGTGTGCAGGCCCGGTCTGTTTGGAACGATGGTTTTATCGACAGCGCCCATGGGCGATGTCGTTGATAGTTGCCGGAATCGTTGCATTTTGCGGGTTTAGTGCGCAACCGTCATCCGTAAAGTGTAGATCCCCGGGATTTGGGGTGCTGCTACTGGCCTCATCGCGGGCAAGCCCGCTCCCACAGGGTTATCGGATGGCCACAGAATATTGGCGGGAGCGGGCTTGCCCGCGATAGAGCCCTGAAGTACAGCGCAGATCCCGAGCGGTACTTGCATCTTCAGTCACCCACCCGCATAAATCACCCATGAATCTGCCCATCCCCACGGACGCGGCCCTGGCAGGCTTCCACCCCGCCGTCAGCGCCTGGTTCAGCAATACCTTCCCGNCGGTGACCCGCGCCCAGGCCCAGGCTTGGCCGCTGATCCGCCAGCGCCGCTCGACACTGATCGCCGCGCCCACCGGCTCCGGCAAAACCCTCACGGCCTTCCTCGCGGTCATCGACGACCTGGTCCATCGCGGCCTGGACAACGGCGGCCACCTGCCCGATGAAACCCTGGTGGTCTGCGTNTCGCCGCTCAAGGCGCTGTCCAACGATATCCAGATCAACCTGCAAAACCCGCTAACCGGTATCACCGAGCAGTTGCAGGCCATGGGCTTGCCNCAATTGCAGATCAACACCGCCGTGCGCACCGGCGATACGCCGCAAAAAGAGCGCTCGGCCATGCGCCGAAGTGCACCGCACATTCTGGTGACCACCCCGGAATCCCTTTATGTGCTGCTCGGTTCAGACTCTGGCCGACAGATGCTCGGCACCACGCGCACGGTAATCATCGACGAAATCCACGCCATCGCCGCCGGCAAACGCGGCAGCCACCTGGCCCTGAGCCTGGAACGCCTGCAAGCACTGTGCCCGGAACCGCTGATGCGCATCGGCCTGTCCGCCACGCAAAAACCCATCGGGGCGGTCTCGCGCTTTCTCGTGGGTCGCGACCGCGAGTGCGAAATCATCGACATCGGCCACGCCCGCCCACGGGATCTGGACATCGAAGTGCCGCCAGTGCCGCTCTCGGCAGTGATGGCCAACGATGTGTGGGAATTGGTCTACGATCGCCTCGCCGCGTTGGCCCGCGAACACCGCACCACGCTGGTCTTCGTCAACACCCGGCGCCTGGCCGAACGCCTGGCCCGGCACTTGAGCGAGCGCCTGGGCAAGACCTCCGTCGCCGCCCACCATGGCAGCCTGGCCAAGGAAATGCGCCTGGACGCCGAGCAACGGCTCAAGGCCGGCGAGCTGCAAGTGCTGATCGCCACGGCCTCGCTGGAACTGGGGATCGACATCGGCGACGTCGACCTCGTCTGCCAGATCGGCTCGCCCGGCTCGATCAACGGTTTTTTGCAACGCGTCGGCCGCTCCGGCCACCAGGTCGGCGGCACGCCCAAAGGGCGCCTGTTCGCCACCACCCGCGATGACCTGATCGAATGCGCCGCCCTGCTCGACTGCGTGCGCCGGGGCGAGCTGGANACCNTGCACATCCCGAAGGCGCCGCTGGACGTGTTGGCGCAGCAGATCATCGCCGAGGTTAGCTGCCGGGAATGGCAGGAGCAGGCGCTGCTGGAGATGTTCCGCAAAGCCTCGCCCTACGCCGACCTCGACGAAAAACATTACCAGGCGCTGCTGAACATGCTCGCCGACGGCTATAACGGCCGCCAGGGCATCCGCAGCGCCTACCTGCACCGCGACGCCGTGACCCACACCCTGCGCGGCCGCCGTGGTGCCAGGCTGACCGCCGTGACCAGCGGCGGCACCATCCCGGACAACGCTGACTACAGCGTGTTGCTTGAACCTCAGAGCCTGAATATCGGCAGCGTCAACGAAGACTTCGCGGTGGAAAGCATCGCCGGGGATATCTTCCAGCTCGGCAATACGTCCTACCGGATCNTGCGCGTCGACACCGGCAAGGTCCGGGTCGAAGACGCTCAGGGCCAGCCGCCGACCATTCCGTTCTGGCTTGGAGAAGCACCGGGACGCAGCGCTGAATTGTCATTCGCCGTCGCGCGCCTGCAAGCGCAGCTCGACGAACTGCTCAGTGCCACACCGGGCAATTTGCAGCCCGCCATCGACTGGCTGACCGACACCCTCGGCCTGAACCTCGCCAGCGCCGAACAATTGGTCGATTACCTGGCCCGGGCACGCCTGACATTGGGCGCCCTGCCCTCGCAAGACACGCTGCTGATGGAGCGGTTTTTCGACGAATCCGGCGGCACCCAATTGATCATCCATACGCCCTTCGGCAGCCGCCTCAACCGCGCCTGGGGCCTGGCCCTGCGCAAGCGTTTTTGCCGCACCTTCAATTTCGAATTGCAGGCGGCGGCCAGTGAGAATGCGATCGTGCTGTCGCTGTCCACCAGCCACAGTTTCGAGCTGGATGANGTCTGGCACTACGTGCACAGCAACACCGCCGAACACCTGCTGATCCAGGCCATACTCGATGCGCCGCTGTTTGGNGTGCGCTGGCGCTGGAATGCCAGTGTGGCCCTGGCATTGCCGCGCTATACCGGCGGGCGCAAGGTCGCGCCGCAGATCCAGCGCATGAAGAGCGAAGACCTGATTGCCAGCGTGTTTCCCGACCAGATCGCCTGCCTGGAAAACCTCGCCGGCGAGCGTGAGATACCCGAACACCCTCTGGTGGAACAAACCCTCGACGACTGCCTGCACGAAGCCATGGACAGCGAAGGCTGGCTGGCGTTGTTACGGCGTATGGAAAGCGGCGATGTCCGGCTGATCAGCCGCGATTTGCCGGCGCCCTCACCCCTGGCAGCAGAAATCCTCAGCGCGCGTCCCTACACCTTTCTCGACGACGCACCGCTGGAAGAACGCCGCACCCAGGCGGTGCTCAACCGGCGCTGGAGCGACCCGCAAAGCACCGACGACCTCGGCGCGCTGGACGCCGAAGCGATTCAAGCGGTGCGCGACGAAGCCTGGCCCGCCCCCACCAGCGTCGATGAAATGCACGAGGCCTTGATGAGTCTGGCGTGCATCTCCGATGTCGAGGCGCAGACCAATGCGCATTGGCTGGATTGGCTGAACGCACTTGCCGACAGCGGCCGCGCCAGCCGTTTGCAGCTCAACGCCAAGCAATCGCTGTGGTTGGCGCTGGAGCGTCTGACTTGCCTGCGGGCGATTTATCCACAGGCGAATTTGCTGCCACCGATGGAGGCGCTGCCAGGTTTCGATGAAGTCTGGGAGCCGGACGAAGCCGTGCTGGAAGTGATTCGCGCGCGGCTCAGCGCGTTTGGTCCATTGCCGCTGCAAGCGATTGCCGAACCCTTGGGATTGCCGGCCATTGAAGTCACCCAAGCGCTGGCGCAACTGGAGCGCGAAGGTTATGTGCTGCGCGGTCAATTCACCCCTGGCGCCAGTGAGGACGAATGGTGTGAGCGGCATCTGCTCGCACGTATTCATCGCTACACGGTCAAGCGCCTGCGCCGGGAAATCGAGCCGGTGGCATTGCAGGACTTCATGCGTTTTCTGTTCGATTGGCAGCATCTGTCGGCCGCGACGCAAGGCCAGGGCAACGCGGTGTTGCCCGCCATCGTCGCGCAGTTCGAAGGCTATCCCGCTGCCGCTTCCGCTTGGGACAGCGACATTCTGCCGATGCGGATCAAAGGCTATTCGGCGAGTTGGCTGGACGACCTGTGCCGCAGCGGCAAACTGGTCTGGACGCGCCTGACTGCGCGCAACAAGACGGCCGGCACGGCGTTGCGCAGCACACCGATTCTGCTGCTGCCGCGCAGTCAGGTCGGGTTGTGGAGCAGCCTGACCGAGCAGACCCAGGCCAGCGAACTGTCGCCCAAGACGCAAAAGGTCTACGAAGCACTCAGCCAACATGGCGCGCTGTTCTTCGATGAGTTGATTCACGAGGCGCACCTGCTGCGCAGCGAACTGGAGATCGCACTACAAGAACTGGTGGGCGCGGGGCTGGTGAATGCCGACAGCTTCGCCGGCCTGCGCGCCCTGACCACCCCCGCCAGCAAGCGCCTGGCGCGCAGCAGTCGNCGNGGGCGTGGGGCGTTTGTCGGCGGGATGGACGATGCCGGGCGCTGGGCTTTGCTGCGACGCGGTCCTGCCGTGCCGGTTGTGGATAACAAGCGCCCGGCGCCGACGCCGAGCGACACCCTGGAACATATCGCCATGACCTTGCTTCGGCGCTACGGCGTGGTGTTCTGGCGTTTGCTGGAACGGGAAGCGGATTGGTTGCCGAGCTGGCGCGAATTGCTGCGCACGTTCCATCGGCTGGAGGCGCGGGGGGAGATTCGCGGTGGACGGTTTGTCAGTGGTTTGGCTGGAGAGCAATTTGCGTTGCCCGAGGCAATTCCGTTGCTGCGCGAAGTCCGGCGCCGGCCGCATGACGGGAGTTTGATTGCGGTGTGCGGGGTTGATCCGCTGAACCTTGCCGGGACTTTATTGCCCGGGGCGAAGGTGCCGGCGTTGGCGAGTAATCGGTTGGTGTATCGGGATGGTCTTCCGGCTGCCGCCGAAATCGCTGGGAAGCAGGTTTTCTGGGTGGAACTGGATCAGCAATCGACTGCTGAACTACACAGCAAGCTGATCCGGCATTGATGGTGTCCGGGCGGGCCTCATCGCGGGCAAGCCCGCTCCCACAGTTAATCNNTNNCNCTTGTGGGAGCGGGCTTGCCCGCGATGAGGCCAGTAGCACCAACGCAATCTATTGGGTACGAGGCTGATCCGGCAACAACACCGGCGAATTTTCGGCCACCGGCCCATCCTCTGCCATCGCCTGTTTCGGCATCAAAACCTGCTGTGGATAAGTCTGCGCGAAATGCACCCATGGGCTGTTATCCACAAGCTTCTTCAACCGCTGGTTAAACGCCCGGCTTACTGCATATTGCCCACCCGACACCGTGCGGAATTGCGCCGTCAGCACCACGCCGTTGAGGTCCATTTTGTCGACGCCAAACACGTCCAGCGGCCCTTGCAGGTTGTACTTGAGGAACACGTCATCGCTAATCGATTGCCCGGTCTCGCGGATCAGTTCCACGGCTTTGTCCACATCGGTGTCATAGGTGAACTGCACCGAGAAGAACGCATAGGCAAATTGCCGCGACTGGTTGGTGACGGCCTTGATCTGCCCGAACGGCACCGAATGCACGAACCCCTTGCCGTCGCGCAGGCGCAGGGTGCGGATGGTCAGGCCTTCGACGGTGCCGGCGTGGCCGGAGTCGAGCACCACCCAGTCGCCGATGGACAACGTATCTTCGATGATGATGAACAGGCCGGTGATGACGTCCTGCACCAGTTGCTGGGAGCCGAAGCCGATGGCCAGGCCGACCACGCCGGCACCGGCCAGCAACGGCGCGACGTTGATCCCCAGATTGGCCATGGTGGTGATCGCGCAGATCACCACCAGGATGATTTTGATCGCGTTGCGCAGTAGCGGCAGGATCGTTTTCACCCGCGTACTCGGCTGCGACGTGCGCTTGTTGACCGGCGGTTTCAGCGCTTCCTGGATCGCCGTATCGAGCACCACCCACAGCAACCAGGTCACCAGAAAGATCAGCCCCATGCTGCTCAACGACTCACTGATCGCCCGCCCTACCGAGTTTTGCTCTGCAAATTCGAACAGCGACACGCCCCAGATCCGCCCAAGAATTTCGATGAAGGCCACGGCCATGATGATTCGCAGCAACGCATGCAGCAGACTGAGAAAACGCTCTTTGTAGGCGCTGCTGTGCTGGATCGCCGCGACCTGACGCGACTTGAACATGTGCTGGAAAATCGTGCTGAGAAACACCGTGGCGATCAGCAGAATGGTGGTGAACAACGCACAGCGCAGCGCCTTCTGATTGTCATCGCCGACGCCGAGCAGGTTGATCGCCGAGACCATCACCATCAGCAGGATCGGCCAGTACCAGAGCCCGGAAAAGATCCGCAGGGATTCTTGCAGCGACGGNTGTTTGAGGCGCTGGGCCAGCGGTCGGTTACGGATCAGATGTGCCACCGGGCGCCGCAAACGGATCACCAGTAATCCGAAGATGATCGAGACGAAAAAACCGGTGAGCACGGCAGCGCTGCTGGTGATGTTGCCGCCCAGTTGCCGGGCGATCTGCGGGCTGGTCAGCGCATCGCTGAGTGCGGCGAGGAAGCCGATCAGGAACAGCGGTCGCGGGCAGAAATCGCGGATGATCTGCACCGCCCTGCGCTTGTGGCCGGTATTGAACATGACAATCACGCAGAGCAGCATCGAGGTNGAAAAGATGCCGCTGCTGGTGGCGTAGGCGAAACACAGCGCCAGCGCACGGCCCACCGAGGCCGGCAGGAAATGGCTGACGTAAAGGGTCAACGGCAGGCAGATCAGGGCCGGTAGCGTGTAAGGCAACACATAATTGAGCAGATCCTGACTGCGCTGGCGGGTTCGCAGATAGCGGCCCTGGTTCAAGCGTTTGGCGAGGATCCCGCCGAGTACGGTGAGCAAGGCAAAGCTGCCGAGCCAGACGCCAGACAACATCAGGAAGTCGCCAATCACGCTCCAGCCTGAACGGTTGGAGGGTCGATTGACCAGTTTGTCCACCTCATTCGCCGCCCGGTCGGCCCGCAGGCGCCAGGCATCGACCAGGTTTTCGTTGAGGTCGAGCTTGTCCTGAACGTCGTCGATGCTGGAGCTGATGGCCCCGAGCAGGCCGCCCTGGACCAACGGTTCAGGCGTAGCAGGCTCCTCGGCAGTGGCGGGAACACCCGGCAGCGTGACGGCTTCCAACTCGTTGCTGCCCAGAAACAGCAACGCCCCCAGCAGTATCGCGGTCTTGAACTTGAGCAAAACGGGAAGCTCCTTGGGAAGGGTCTGTAAGGAACTGATCGGGAAATGGCGGGCAAGTTCGGTTTTGCCCGCGAGATAACTAACACCGCAGTTCCCCTGTGGGAGCGAGCTTGCTCGCGATGGCGGTCTGCCTGTCACATATATGTTGAATGTGCCGCNGCTCGCGATGGCGGTCTGCCTGTCACATATATGTTGAATGTGCCGCCGCTATCGCGAGCAGGCTCACTCCCACAGGGTTTTGTAGTGTTCTGTCGATATTTGACCTGCACGCAAATATCAAATGCCCACCCCTCTATTTTTCCGCACAACCCAAACCCCGACACTGCGCTCCATCAATCAAACCCACCGGAGTTGCAGTCATGCCCATTGCCTTGCTCGCGCTGACCCTCAGCGCTTTTGCCATCGGGACGACCGAGTTCGTCATCGTTGGCCTGTTACCCACAATCGGCGCTGACCTCGGCGTTGACCTGCCGTCCGCCGGCCTGCTGGTCAGCCTTTACGCCCTGGGCGTTGCCATTGGCGCCCCGGTGCTGACCGCCCTCACCGGCAAAGTCCCGCGCAAATGGCTGCTGCTGTCGNTGATGGTGCTGTTCACCCTCGGCAACCTGCTGGCCTGGCAGGCACCCAGCTATGAATCGCTGGTACTGGCGCGGATCGTCACCGGCCTGGCACACGGGGTGTTTTTCTCGATCGGCTCGACCATCGCCACCAGCCTGGTGCCGAAGGAAAAAGCCGCCAGTGCGATCGCGATCATGTTTACCGGCTTGACCGTCGCGCTGGTCACCGGCGTGCCGCTGGGCACGTTTATCGGNCAGCATTTCGGCTGGCGTGAAACCTTCCTCGCCGTCTCCGCGCTGGGTGTGATCGCGTTTATCGGCAGCCTGATCTACGTGCCGAACACCATCGCCCACAGCAAACCGGCTTCGCTGTTGCAGCAATTGCAGGTGCTCAAGCAGCCACGCCTGCTGCTGGTGTACGCCATGACCGCAGTGGGTTACGGCGGTTCGTTCATCGCTTTCACCTTCCTGGCGCCGATTCTCCAGGACATTTCCGGCTTCAGCGCCAGCACGGTCAGCCTGGTGTTGCTGGTCTACGGCATCTCGGTGGCGGNGGGGAATATCTGGGGCGGCAAACTGGCGGATAAACGCGGCCCCATCAGCGCGTTGAAAATCATCTTTGCGCTGCTCGCGGCGGTGTTGCTCATCCTGACCCTGACCGCCAGCAACCCATGGCTGGCGCTGGCCACCGTATTGGTGTGGGGCGCGGTTGCNTTCGGTAACGTGCCGGGGCTGCAAGTGTATGTGGTGCGTCAAGCCGAACATCACACCCCGCATGCGGTGGACGTGGCGTCGGGGCTGAACATCGCCGCGTTCAACCTTGGCATCGCCGGTGGCGCGTGGGGTGGTGGGTTGATCGTTGCGCACATGGGCTTGATCCATACCGCGTGGATTGGCGGGCTGGTGGTGTTGGTGGCGTTGGCGCTGACGGCGTGGAGCGGTCGACTTGATCGACTCGCCCCGTTCTATGCCAAGCCAGTTGAAGGTTCAACCCGCGTCGTCACGGG
>NZ_NMOJ01000162.1 GCF_002251635.1 Pseudomonas mandelii | reverse complement strand
CAAGCCCGCTCCCACAGGTTCTGCTGTGATTTTTTGAAAGTGTACCGTCCGTAAACCCGTCGAAACTTTCTCCCCCGCCCCGAAGTCATCAAAAGACAGGGGCAACCGAGGACCATTAGACGGGAGGCGACATGGCGGCGATTCACATCGGTATTTCAGGCTGGCGCTACACACCCTGGCGGGGAGGTTTCTACCCGAAGGGGCTGACCCAGAAGCGCGAATTGCAGTTCGCATCACGGGCGGTCAACAGCATCGAAATCAATGGATCGTTTTACGCCCTGCAACGGCCTGAACGTTACGCTCAGTGGTACGCCGAAACCCCGGCAGACTTAGTGTTCAGCGTCAAAGCCCCGCGGTTCATCACCCATATCAAACGCCTGCGGGACATTCATAAACCGCTGGCGAATTTCTTTGCCTCCGGAATCCTTGAGCTCAAAGAAAAACTCGGCCCGATCCTGTGGCAGTTCCCGCCCAATTTCAAATTCGACGTCGAGCTGTTCGAAAGCTTCCTCGAGCAATTGCCCCACGATACCCAACAGGCGGCCGCCCTAGCCTGCCAGCACGATTCGCACCTGCACGGCCCCGCCAGCATGAAGGCGTACAAGAAAAAGCCACTGCGCCATGCGGTCGAAATCAGGAACGAGAGCTTTATTGATCCGTCGTTCGTGCGCCTGCTCAAACGCTACAACGTGGCCCTGGTCATCGCCGATACCGCCGGAAAATGGCCATACCGCGAAGACGTCACCAGTGATTTCGTCTACCTGCGCCTGCATGGCGCCGAAGAACTCTACGCCAGCGGTTACACCGCTGAGGCACTGGAGCGCTGGGGCGAGCGGATTGACGCCTGGAACCACGGCCAACAACCGGCGGATCCGCAGCTGATCGCACCTCGGCAAAAGCCGAAAACCCGCAAGTCCCGGGAAGTATTCTGCTATTTCGACAACGACATCAAGGTCCGCGCCCCCTTCGATGCGCGACGCTTGCTTGAGCACTTCCATCTCGACAAAGACCTCGCTACCGCCCCCGGCGAACCTGCTGCCGAAGGGGTATTGCCATGAGCATTTCCGAACCGGTCGGCACCACCGACGAACAGCAACCCATCATCACTGCCGTGCGCCGTTTCACCGTGCTGACGGTCAATACCCACAAGGGGTTCACCGCGCTTAACCGACGCTTCATCCTCCCGGAATTGCGCGAAGCGGTGCGCAGCGTGTCTGCCGACGTGGTGTTTTTGCAGGAAGTCCACGGCACCCACGAGCATCATCCCCAGCGNTACAGNGACTGGCCGAACATGCCGCAGTACGAATTCCTCGCCGACAGCATCTGGCCGCAATTCGCCTACGGTCGCAACGCGATCTACCCGCATGGCGACCATGGCAATGCGCTGCTGTCGAAATTCCAGATCATCCGCTACGACAACCTCGACNTNTCGATCAGCGGCCATGAGAACCGCGGCCTCCTGCACTGCGTGCTGCGCCTGCCGGGCGATGGCCGGGAAGTGCATGCCATTTGCGTGCATCTGGGGCTGCGTGAGAGCCACCGCACGGAACAACTGAAGTTACTGGCGCGACGCCTTGAAGACCTTCCGGTCGACGCCCCGGTGATTGTCGCCGGCGATTTCAACGATTGGCGCCTACGGGCCGATGCCTTGCTCAAGCCCTGCGGACTGCGCGAGGTGTTTGCCGAGCATCTCGGTAAACCGGCGCGCAGTTTTCCAGCGCGACTGCCGGCGTTACGCCTGGACCGTATCTATGTGCGCAACCTCAAGGCCAGCCGTCCGCAAGTGCTGGCGGCACGTCCCTGGTCACACCTTTCCGACCACGCACCGCTGTCGGTGGAGATCGAGCTATGAGCAGCGCCCCGATGGAAAAAGCCACCGTTGAACACGTGCCGACTACCCCGCCGGTGCGTGAACCCGGCGTGGTCGACGTCGAATACGGCTGGCAGGGCAACAACCTTGTGGAAATGCTGGAAAACGGCGAAGCCTATTTCCCACGGGTATTCGAGGCCATGCGCCAGGCCAAGACTGAAATCCTCCTGGAAACCTTCATTGTGTTCGAGGACAAGGTCGGCAATGAGCTGCAACAAGTGCTGATTGAAGCCGCACAACGCGGTGTACGGGTCACCGCCAGTCTCGACGGGTTCGGCTGTGGCGAGTTGACCACCGGGTATCTCACTGCATTGAGCCAGGCCGGTGTGCGCCTGCAAATATTCGATCCGGCACCCAAGCGTTTGGGCATCCGAACCAACTGGTTCCGCCGTCTGCACCGCAAGATTGTGGTGGTGGACGCCGCCGTGGCGTTTATCGGCGGGATCAACTTTTCTGCCGACCACCTCGGGGATTTTGGCCCCGAGGCCAAGCAGGATTACTCGGTTGAAGTGCAAGGCCCGGCGGTGGCCGACATTCATCACTTCGCCCTGCTGCAAAGTGGCCGCCCGGCCCGCGCCAAATACTGGTGGCAACGCCGCCGGCAGAGGCGTTCGGAAATGGCGTTCAGTGACCACGACGGCCAGGTCCGGCTGGTGTACCGCGACAACGGCGACCATCGCACGGATATCGAAGAGGTTTACCGGCAGGTGCTGCGCAGTGCCCAGCGCCGGGTCGTGATCGCCAATGCCTACTTCTTTCCGGGTTACCGCTTGCTGCGCGAAATCCGCAACGCCGCTCGCCGTGGCGTCGACGTGCGCCTGATTCTGCAGGGGCAACCGGACATGATGGTGGCCAAACTGGCCGCGCGCATGACCTACGACTATTTGCTCAAGGCCGGCGTGCAGATTCACGAGTATTGCCAACGGCCGCTGCATGGCAAAGTCGCGCTGGTGGATGACCATTGGAGCACCGTGGGCTCAAGCAACCTGGACCCGTTGAGCCTGTCGCTGAACCTGGAAGCCAACGTGTTGATCCGCGACCGGGCCTTCAACCACGATCTGTTCGAACGGCTTGAGGTGCTGAGCAATAACCACTGCAAAGCCATGTCAGCGGACAAGTCGCCGCGCGGACGGATCTGGCACATGACCGTCGGCTTTCTGGTGTTTCACTTCCTGCGCCATTTCCCGGCGTGGGCCGGTTGGCTGCCGGCGCATAAACCTCGTCTGAAACCCTTCACTCATCCCGCCGGGAGCGATCACCATGGACCGCGTTGAGGCTCACTCGGCAGCTCACGACGACAGCGCAACAACTGACCCGGTAAAGAAAACACGCTGGAGCCGCTGGAAAAAACCGCTGACGATGCTGTTTTTCCTGGCGCTGATCGTGCTGTTCACGATGCTCGCCCAGCGCATCGAATGGAACGAAGTCTTCGACACCCTGGCCGATTTCAAGGTGCGCACGCTGATCATTGCGTCCGGCCTGACGCTGATGAGTTTTCTGGTGTATGCCTGCTTCGACCTGATCGGCCGCACCTACATTCGCCAGCCATTGCGCTGGAAGCAGATCTTGCCGGTGGGGATCATCAGCTATGCGTTCAACCTCAACCTGAGCGCGTGGGTCGGCGGGATCGCCATGCGTTATCGGCTGTACTCACGGCTCGGGGTGAGCACCGGTAATATCGCGAAGATTCTTGGGCTGAGCCTGGCGACCAATTGGTTTGGCTACATGGTGATTGCGGGCGCGGTGTTCAGTAGCGGACTGGTCAGAATGCCGCCGGGCTGGAAATTGAGCAGCGGCGCATTGCAAGGTGTGGGGGTGTTGTTGCTGCTGGTGAGCGCGGGGTATCTGGCGGCGTGCCAGTTCTCCAAACGTCGGGAATGGGCGATACGCGGGGTGGAAATCAACCTGCCGTCCTTGCGCATGGCGGTGCTGCAACTGGCCCTCGGAGCGCTGAACTGGTCGCTGATGGCGGCGGTGATCTTCACGTTGCTGCCCAGCAAACTGGATTACCCGTTGGTGCTGGGCGTGTTGCTGATCAGTGCGATTGCCGGGGTGATTACCCATATTCCTGCCGGCCTTGGGGTCCTGGAAGCGGTGTTTGTGGCGCTGCTGCAACATGAGGCTTCGCGGGGGAGCCTGGTGGCGGGGTTGCTGGCTTATCGGGCGATCTATTTCATCTTGCCGTTGCTGATTACGTTGGTGATGTATCTGGTGGTGGAGGCCAAGGCGAAGTCGCTGCGGATTGCTAAAAAGCCCAAAGAGTCAGGTTGATTTCGTGGACGCCATCGCGGGCAAGCCCGCGATGGCGTCCTCAAAAACGCTGCACATCTCACTTCGATTGAATAATGCTCAACCGCTCACCCACCACCATCTCGGTAATCCAGTCCACCAGGATCGACGTATACGCCTGCTGCGAAACAGGCTCGCTCAACGCGTGATCGGCACCGTCGATAATCCGGTGCGTCAGCGAATGCGTCTGCTGGCACGCGGCGCGGTAGCTCATGATCGTTGCGTGCGGCACGAAGTCGTCGGTCTCTGACTCCACGAGCAGCACATCCCCAGTGAATTGCGAGCAGGCATGCAAGGCGCGATTGCTGTCGGCACGCACCAGCGTGTTGCGGTAATCGCGCAAATCAGCCTTGTCCAGTTCCCGCTTGGGCGTGTGCCATTCATCATCGCGATACAGCGCAGGCACTCGCAGCGCCAGCCAGCGCACCGGGCGCAACGACGTCAGGATAGAGGCCAGATAACCGCCGTAGCTGGTGCCGACCACCGCAATGGCAGAAGTGTCGAGCGCCGGGTGGGCGAGCAAGCGGTCGTACGCAGCCAACAGGTCGCGCAGGTTGTCTTCGCGAGTGACGCGGGACAACGGAATACCGGTGCCGCCNGNATGGCCGCGCAGGTCGAACGTGAGACACACACACCCCAAACCGGCGATGCCTTTGGCCCGCGCAAGATCGCGCTCCTGGCTGCCGCCCCAGCCGTGCACAAACAGCACGCCTGGCACCTTCGATTTTGGGGTCAGGAATGTGCCGCTCATCTGTTCGTCGTCGATATCGATCGCAATGCTTTCGCTTCTAGCCGTCATAAGATTTAACCGTCACATACTTGAGAAGAAAGTCACTGTTTTCCGCCGGCCCGCGATACACCTCGATGGCGTCCGCCGGCAGCGGTTGGTGGATGTAGGTTTCCACCGAAGACACGCGAATCGCGCGCATCCCAGGGTCGTTGACGAAGCTCTGCAACGCGGCCACTTCGGCACTGCTGGCACCGCCCATGCGCCAGGACTGTTCGAGCACGCCGCTGCGCTGTTTGCCGCTGCTGTCCAGGCCCTGGGCGATGTCATAGTTGCGGCGCGAGGCGTAAAAACCGGGATAGGCCTCGTCTGCGGCACTGTCGAACACTTGCGCCTGCCGGATCGCCCGTTGCACATCGTCAGGCAGGTCCAGTTTCAGCAGGTCTTCGTAATCCCCCTGCACCACCAACAGATTGGAACCTCCATAAACCTGCTCGCCCCGACCGTCTTCGGTCAAGTATTGATCACCGCAATAACTCAGCACCTTGCCGCCGAAAAAGCTCTGGCCGACGCTGTGGGTGATCACTTTGTCGAGATCCTGCTCGAGCACCACGCCTTCGCTGAACAGTGCCCTGGCATCGGGGCGAGCCAGAACGGCGTCGAACTGGTCGAGGCTTTTGATCACTTCCTGTCCACGTCCGGCGCAGGCATGAATCGGCTTGATGCGGATGGGACCTGCGTAAAGCAAATGCTCCGCCGCCGGTCGCGCATCGTCGAACGAGAACACGCTGAGGCCATCGAGCACCACGCTGCGTACGCGTTCGGAAAACAACGGTGACCAGCCTTCCGGTGCCTGCGCATTTTTGTTGCGCAACCCGTGGCTGATGGCTTTGGTGCAGATGAAATCGTGGTCAACGTAACCGCCCCACAGATCCTCCGGCCCCGTGACGCCCAAAGCCCGGGCGGCAGCGACGCCGACCAGGGTCTGGGTCGGCAAGAGATAAAGGTCCCGGCCGTTGTGAAGTTCGGGGTCGTAACTGCCACCGAACTTGAGCCCGAGGATTTGAGCCAGCCAACGCGCCAGCGCGCGATTGGTTTCGACTTCGTGCTGGGGCGCCTCGGGGCGGACCGAATGGGCGACCACCAGTTTTTTGCGGTTTGTTGGGGTCATGCGTCCCCCTTTCAATCGGCTTTTGATGAATGTAGTTGAAGGGGTGCAGAGATCAAGCCAAGGGCTGCTTGATCGAAACGTCATTGAATTCAATCGGTTGCAGAAATCGTAATGGCACGACGCCTGCTCGATTCTGCACGACGAGAGTTCTAGCTCCTGCATTTTGCACGACCAAGGCCCAACCACGCTCCCACAGGGGATTTGGGGTGTTTCGACTACCGTGNGCACGACGAGAGTTCTAGCTCCTGCATTTTGCACGACCAAGGCCCAACCACGCTCCCACAGGGGATTTGGGGTGTTTCGACTACCGTGATACGGCAGTAGGCATCACCCCAAACCGTGACCGGTAATCACTCGGCGCCAACCCGGTAATCTTCTTGAACGTCGCCCGAAACGCACTCGGATCCTGATACCCCACCGTCCAGGCAATGTGATCGATGGTGCCGTTGGTGAACTCAAGCATTTCCCGAGCCTTGCCGACCCGCAGGTGCTGGCAGTACTCGGTGGGTTTCAACCCGGTCGCTGCGCGGAAACGGCGCAGGAACGTGCGTTCCTCCAGCCCTGCCCGCTCGGCCATCGCCGTCAGCGACACGTCGGTGGCACCGGTGCTTTGCAGCCAGTGCTGAACCTTGAGAATCGACGCATCGCCGTGGCTGAGAATCGGTGAAAAGTTACTGCCGCATTCACTCGCGCTGTCGCTGTGTTCCACCACCAGAAAACGCGCGGTGCCGGTGGCGATGCTCGGGCCGAGCAAACGGTCGACCAGGCGCAAACCCAGCTCGGACCAGGCCATCAGCCCGGCGGTGGTGATCAGGTCGCCGTCGTCGACGATGGGCGTGTCGGCCATGAGCTTGATGGTCGGGTAACGCTCGGCGAAGCTTTTGGCCGAGGTCCAGTGGGTGGTGGCGCTGCGGCCGTCGAGCAAGCCGCTTTCCGCCAGCAGAATCGAGCCCACGCAGACGCCGCCGAGGGTCGCGCCCCGGGCGTGTTGCTGACGCATCCAGTGGATCAACGCCTGCGGTGCCTGGCCTTCGGAAAATCCGGCAATCGATGGCGGAATCAACACCGCCACCAAGGTGCGGTCGGGCCCGGGATGACTGTCGTACACCCGCTCGGGCGCCTGCTCGCCATCAACTTGCCAATGGCTGACCCGCAGCAACGGCAATTGCGCAGCCTGATGCTCGGCGGCAATCCGGTTGGCCACCCCGAACAGGTCTGTCAGCCCATGCACCGCCGCCATCTGCGCGCCGGGATAAATCAGCACACCGAGTTCGGCGATTGCCCTTTCTGCGTCCATTGTCAGTTTTCCCCCTTCTATTGTCGGTGCGGCCAATCCTCGGAAGGCCTGCCAGAGCCAATACTTCGTTCCACACCCAACACACCTATTTCGAGGAAACAGTCATGGCCAAGCAAGCACTCATCGTAGTCGATATCCAAAACGACTACTTCCCTCAAGGCAAGTGGCCGCTGGTCGGCGCCGACGCTGCCGCCGACAACGCCGTCCGTCTGCTCAAAGCCTTTCGCGACGCCGGTGATTCGGTGGTGCACATCCGTCACGAGTTCACCTCCGAAGAAGCCCCCTTCTTCACCCCGGGTTCCGAAGGCGCGAAGCTGCACCCCAAAGTTCTGAACCGCGCCGATGAGCCGGTGGTGCTCAAGCACTTCGTCAACTCGTTTCGTGAAACCGAACTGAAATCGATCCTCGACGAGCAAGGCATCAAGGAACTGGTGGTCGTTGGCAGCATGAGCCACATGTGTGTGGACGGCATCACCCGCGCCGCCGCGGACTTTGGCTACACCGTCACCGTGATCCACGACGCCTGTGCCTCACGCGATCTGGAATTCAACGGCGTCACGGTGCCCGCCGCCCACGTTCACGCCGCCTTTATGTCGGCCCTGGGTTTCGCCTATGCGAGCGTGATTTCCACTGACGAATTCCTGGCGGCTAACCGCTAACCACGCAACGTATTGATCAAATTCCAAAAAGGGCCCGCCGCGCTTGAGCGCTGCGGGCCTTTTTCGTGGAGCGAAAAATGTATGACAAAAAATCTCACGCGTGAGCTATTGAGCAAGCCGAGATTTACCTGTAGATTTTCTCACGCGTGAGTTTTTCACAACGAGGTCAGTACCATGAAAAGCAGCTCTCCATCGAGCCCGCCAGCAGGGCCCGATACCGATTCAGCAAGCCGCAAGGGAGAGCGCTTGAAGTCGCCCGCGAAAAAGCCGTCGAGCTTTTACATGAAGCAGATGCGCGCGGGCCTGGCAGCCGCCGGTTATGTGAAACACGAGACTTGGGTGCTTCCCGAAAACCGAAGCCTGCTCAAGCAGATGGAGAAACAGCTTCGCCAGCCGATTCTGGCTGGCTCATTCATGTCGGAGAATTTCATGAGCGCAGGTACAAACTGGAATATCGATCGCCTCTTCACGGCTTTTCAGGCCTTGGACGAAGTGGTGTCCAACGACATTACGCTTTCTCTGGTTCAAGGCTCCGAGTCCAGCATCAAGCTGGAAATGAACGACTTCGGGGGCTTGCCGATTTACATCGCGGTAGTGGGCGAGCAGATCATCGTGGACACCGTGCTGGTCGACGTCGAGTCCATCAACGACGTAACCGCATTCAATGACGCGGTGCTGCGCAGCCGGGAAATGTTCCCGTTGTCTTCGATCGGTATCGAGTCCATGCCTAACGGGCAAGTTGTTTACAACATGTTCGGCGCACTGAGTTCCGACTCCAGCCTGACCAACATCGTGACCGAGGTGAAAACCCTGGTTGATAACGTGCAGCGCGCCAGCGAAGCCTTCGAACGTTTCTTCAATTAATTATTCGGGA
>NZ_NMOJ01000161.1 GCF_002251635.1 Pseudomonas mandelii | reverse complement strand
AGTATCCAATGACTCAGTCCATCTGGAGCAAATTGTTCACCGCGCTGCGTGGCGGTGCCAGCGAAGTCGGCGAATCGATCGTTGACCAACAAGCCCTGCGCATCCTCGACCAGGAAATTCGCGACGCCGACACGGCGCTGGCCAACGCCAAGCGTGAGCTGGTCAGCATCATGGCCAAGCACAAGCTGGCGGCTGATCGCGTGGGCGAGTACGACGCCAAGATCAAGGACCTGGANTCCAAGGCGATGGCAGCTATCCAGGCCAATCGCGAAGACCTGGCCATGGAAGTCGCCGAAGCCATTTCGAGCCTGACCAACGAACGTGACGTCGAGCAAAAGCAGACCACCGAGTTCGGCGGGTATGCAGAGAGCATGCGCAAAGACATCACCAAAGCCGAAANCCGGATCAAAAGCCTGCGCCAGCAAGTGGACATGGCCAAGGCGCGCGAAAGCGTACAAAAGGCCCAGGTCAGTGCGTCCATCGCCAGTGGCGGCGCCAACGGCAAGCTGGAAACCGCCGTCGGTACGCTGAACCGCTTGCAAGCCAAGCAGCAGCAACGCGCCGCTGAACTGCAAGCCCAGGATGAGCTGGCTGAGGCATCCACGGGCACCGACCTGGAGCGCAAGCTGCGCGAAGCCGGCATCACGCCGGACACAGGCAGCGCCAATGCGATCCTGGAACGCCTGAAGCAAAAATCGGCCGAGTAACTGCCGAATGCAAAACCTGTGGGAGCGAGCTTGCTCGCGATTGCGATCTGCCAGTCGACATTAATGCTGACTGATACATCGCCATCGCGAGCAAGCTCGCTCCCACAATAGGTTGCGTTTCAGTTTTCAGTGAATCGAGGTCAAGGATGGATACCCTGAAGGGTTTCAAGACAATCGCAGGCCTGGCCGTCTTTATGGTCGCGCTGCAACTGCTCAATGTAGCCACCGGNTACAGCCTCATGGCCTTCGGTTTGATCCCGAGAACCGTGCACGGTCTGCTCGGCATCATCACCTCGCCTTTCCTGCACGCNTCCTTNGCGCACCTGAGCGCCAACCTGATTGCCTTTTTGGTACTGGGCACCCTGGTCATTGTCGAAGGGCTCAACCGGTTCATCGCCGTCAGCGCGATCATTATTCTGCTGGGCGGCTCGCTGGTCTGGCTGTTCGGTTTTACCGGCGTACACGTCGGTGCCAGCGGCTGGGTGTTCGGACTGTGGGCGTACCTCTTGTCCCGCGCCTGGTTCCACAGGAGCTGGGGCAACCTGATAACGGCCGGCGTCGTGGCGCTGCTGTATGGCGGGCTGATCCTTGGCTTTATGCCGCGCCAGGGGATTTCCTTCGAAGGCCATCTGTTTGGTGCACTCGCCGGGTTTATTGCGGCCAAGGTACTTCTCTCTGCGCCGCGCAGCAGGTTTAATGCCGGGTGAACGCACTTGAGCATCCAGACGCCGGGGCGCTGAAGTCGCCAGGAACAAGTACCCACGGAGTCAGGGACGAAATGTCGATTTTCCTTTTATTGCGCCTGTATGCCTCGTCCCTCTTCCACCGTTTCGGCTGGGCAGGGCTGGTCATTGCCTTGGGCGTACACCTGAGCACGGCGTATCTGGGCCTGGTGTTTCTGGGCGAACACCACCTCACCGCGCCCGCCACGTTTACTTACTTCTATCTGACCACCACACTCACCGTCGGCTACGGCGATCTCGCGCCGCAGACAGCGGCGGGACGGATTTTCGTGGCCACCTGGGTCATGCTCGGGGGCATTGCGCTGCTGACCGCAGCCATCGGAAAAACCACCAGCAGTGTTATTGATGCATGGAGAAAAGGCATGAAGGGCAAAGGCGATTTCACTGGCAAGGTTGGCCACACCGTGCTCATCGGCTGGGAAGGCGCGACCAGCGAACGGGTCATTGAGTTGTTGCTTCAAGACGAAACCTCGAACGACAACCTGATCGTCATTTGCGATTGCACGCTGGACGAAAACCCGATGCCGGGCAAAGCGGCGTTCGTCAGAGGCGAAAGTCTGTCCTCTACCGCGTTACTGCGGCGCGCAGGTGTTCCCGGTGCCGAGCGGGTGCTGGTGCGAACCCCCTCTGATGACCTGACGCTGGCCACCGTGCTGGCGGTGAATCAATTGAGCCCTGTGGGGCATGTGGTCGCCCACTTCAATGAAAGTGAAATTGCCGCACTCGCCAGCTCCTACGCCCCCAGCCTGGAATGCACCTCAAGCATGGCCATCGAAATGTTGGTGCGCGCCTCTCAGGATCCGGGCTCGTCAGTGGTCATTAATGAGCTGCTGTGCGTGGGTCAAGGCGCCACTCAATACCTGATGAAACTGCCCGAGGCCTTTGAAGCGACGTTTGGCGATCTGTACACACGGATGAAAGAACAGCACAACGCCACCCTCATCGGCTATCGCGCCAAAGGTGCTCAACAACCGTCAATCAACCCGCCTGGCGCCACGCGCGTTGAAGGCGGCGAACTCTTCTACATCGCCTCCACCCGCCTCAAGGAAATCTCCAATGGGATGGTTTAAACAGTTGATGGGGCTTGAGGCCCCGCAAGCGAATACAGAATCGAAATGGACCGCAGGCCAAACCCTGCCGGTTACGGGCCCGTTGGGCCTGGCGCCGGGCAAAGGCGTGATGTTCGACACCAGCCTGAAACTGCTGCTCGACGGCAACACCACGGTGACGATCCCGGGCTCGCAACAGATCTGGAGCAACGGCACCGTTGATCTCGGGCAGTCGACATGGCTGTCGCGCTATTACATGAACGACGAAGATTACTGGCTGCAGGTGCACACCACCGGCGAGATCGCCGGGCAGGTCGAGTCGGTGATCCTGTTCAACTACCTGAGCGTCGTCACCCTCAGCAGTGAAGCGGAACTGCGCCGGCTGGCCGGGCCACAAAGCCTGATCGGGCTGCCGACCTACACCCACGACGGCGTCGAGTACGCCCGTGTGTGGGGCAGCGAGGCCGGCCAGACAGAACTGGTGGCGATGACCGAACAGCTGCAAAACCCGGATGNCGCCTACAGCATTGAGCACCGTTCGATGCTGTACGCCCGCGACACAGGCCTGACCGATCGNCGGGAATTCNTGCTGTTTTCCGTCGAAGAAGACGCGGAAGGCACCATCAGCCTGAGCACCTCGCTGGGCATTTCGCTGTACACAACCGACCTGAATGCGCTCTAAAAAAGGAAGAAATCCATGCTAGAAGCTCTCTCCATCTCCCTGAACAAAGCGGCCGTGTTCGGGTTTGTCACGTACATCCTGGGGGCTGCCGTCATCTTCGCGCTGTTCCAGTTCATCTACACCCGCGTCACACCGCACAAGGAGTTCGAACTGATCCGTGCGGGCAACGTGTCGGCGGCGGTCGCCCTGGGCGGTGCCATCATCGGTTTCGCCATTCCGGCCAGCAACGTGATTGCCTACTCGATCAGCATCCTCGACTTCGTCGTCTGGGCGGTGATCGCTGCCGGCGTCCAACTGTTGGCCTTTCTGCTGACCAGCCTGGTGCTCAAAGGCACGTCCGAGCGCATCAAGAATGGCGAACTCGCGGCCGGTATCTACGTGGCCGCCGTGGCCATCAGCGTCGGCATGTTGAATGCCGCGTGCATGACGCCTACCCAGAACTGATCGCGCACGGAGCTCCCGATGAAACGAAGCAAGTACGTCCAGCTGTCGCTGGCAGCGTCGGTCGCCATGGCGATATCCGGCTGTGGGCCGACGGAAAAAACCTACGATTTGCAGAAGAAGTACAACTTCCAGTCTGTTCAGCAATGCGCCGATGAAAAGCTGCCGGTGGATGTGTGCTCGGACGCCTACATGACGGCCATGGCCGAGCACCGGCGCATTGCCCCGGTGTACGACAGCCAGGCCGATTGCGATGCCGACTTTGTCGCCAACTGGTGCCAGCAGGATTCCACCGGCAAGTTCATCCCCAAGCTGGGCGGTTTCGAACTGACCGCCGCCGGCCAGGTGACCCAATCCCAGGTCGATGCGGCCAATGCGCAAGCCGGCGGTTCTCAA
>NZ_NMOJ01000160.1 GCF_002251635.1 Pseudomonas mandelii | reverse complement strand
GCGAACAGTGGCGGCTCAGGCTTCTCCACCAGCAGCCTGCTGACCGGCCTGCTGATCGGCAACATGCTCAGCAACAATCGCAACAGCTACCGCTCCGAGCCGGTGTATCGCTATCGCGATGATCGCGGCAATTACGGCAACTCGACGCTCAGCCAGCGGATTTCGAAGGGCTCGACGTTCACCAAGTCCAATCAGGCGAGGTACGGCAGCAGCAACTACGCCGACTCGGTCCGCTCTTCTACCAGCAAGCCAGTATCCGTGGCTTCGTCCACCTCCCGTGGAGGCTTCGGCAGCAAAGCCAGCGCCCGCAGCGGCTGGGGCGGCGGCGGGTCGAGCAGCTAAGGAAACCGGGCCATGAAAAAAATCCAATGCGCAGAACGTCATGACTGGAAACAGACTGCCGACAGCCTCGGCTTTCTGTTCCACACCATTGACGGCGAACCCTACTGGGACGAGCGCGCGTACTACCAATTCACGCTTCAGCAAATCGAGCGCGACCTCGAAGACCCGACCACCGAGATCCATGACATGTGCATGGACCTCGTGGCCCGCGTGGTTCAGAGCGAAGAGTTGCTGGAACGCCTGAGCATTCCCGCGCCGTTCTTCGACATGATTCGAACCTCATGGCTCGAAGGCCACCCGCACCTGTACGGGCGCATGGACTTCTCCTACAACGGCAGCGGGCCCGCCAAGCTGCTCGAACTCAACTACGACACGCCGACCAGCCTCTATGAGGCCGCGGCGTTTCAATGGGGCTGGCTGGAACAATGCATCGAACGCGGCCTGCTGCCCAAGCATGCCGACCAGTTCAACAGCATCGACACCAAACTGCACCAGGCCTTCGCCCAATTGCAGGTCAACCAGCCGTTCTACTTCGCCTCGATGAAAGACTCGGTCGAAGACAAAGGCACCACCGACTACCTGCGCCTCGTCGCGGAAAAGGTCGGCATCGAATCACGCCACATCGACATCGAAGACATCGGCCTGACCAGCGACGGCCGTTTCGTCGACCTCGAAGATCGCTGGATTCCCCACCTGTTCAAACTGCACGCCTGGGAATTCATCTTCCACGAGCCCTTCGGCACCGCGATTGCCCAGTGCGATACGCAGTTTTTCGAGCCCGCCTGGAAAGCCATCCTCTCCAACAAAGGCATCCTGCCGCTGCTGTGGGAATTCAACCAAGGCCACCCCAACCTGCTCGCGTCCCACCTGGATACCGACCCCGGCAAAGCCGTGCCAAAAGGCTGGGTGCGCAAGCCGTTCTTCTCCCGCGAAGGCGCCAATATCGAACTGCAAACCGCCGACGGNCTGATCGTGAAAGAGGACGGCCCCTACACCGATGCGCCGTTTATCCTGCAGGAATTCGCGCCGCTTCCGCAGTTTGGCGACAGCTTTACGTTGATTGGCTCCTGGGTCGTCGGCGATCAAGCGGCGGGGATCGGTGTACGTGAGGACAACAGCTTGATCACCAAGGATTCAAGCCGGTTCTTGCCGCATCTGATACTCGACTGATCGCTCCATCGCCCCCTAAAAAGGCCCGAGATGGAGATATCGACAGACGCCCGCAAGACTTACGGCTGAAATGCCGGATAATGGCGGCCATTCGTCTAGCCGTTATTCTGGTGTGCCCGCATGGAAATTAAGGTCAACTTTCTCGACAACCTTCGGCTTGAAGCCAAGTTCGACGACTTCACGGTGGTGGCCGATCAACCTATCCGCTACAAGGGCGATGGCTCGGCACCGGGTCCGTTCGACTACTTCCTGGCGTCGTCAGCGTTGTGTGCGGCGTATTTCGTGAAGTTGTATTGCGACACTCGCAGTATCCCCACCGANAATATTCGTCTGTCGCAAAACAACATTGTTGATCCGGAAAACCGCTACAACCAGATCTTCAAGATTCAGGTCGAGTTGCCGGCGGATATCTCCGACAAGGATCGCCAGGGCATCCTGCGTTCCATCGACCGTTGCACGGTAAAGAAAGTGGTGCAGGCCGGGCCGGAATTTGTCATTGAAGAGGTGGAAAACCTCGACGCTGATGCCCAGGCGCTGTTGATGCCCGGCTCGACGTCAGAGGCGGGCACCTACATCGCGGGCAAGGACCTGCCGCTGGAGCAGACCATCGCCAACATGTCCGGCATCCTGGCTGGCCTGGGCATGAAGATTGAAATCGCCTCGTGGCGTAACATCGTGCCTAACGTGTGGTCGTTGCATATCCGCGATGCGCACTCGCCGATGTGCTTTACCAACGGCAAGGGTGCGACCAAGGAAGGCGCACTGGCGTCGGCGTTGGGCGAGTTTATCGAGCGGCTCAATTGCAACTTCTTCTACAACGATCAGTTCTGGGGCGAAGAGATCGCCAACGCGCCGTTTGTGCATTACCCGGACGAACGCTGGTTCAAGCCTGGCCGTAAAGATGAACTGCCGGCCGAAATCCTCGACGCGTACTGCCTGAAGATTTACAACCGCGACGGCGAGTTGCGTGGTTCCCACCTGATCGACACCAACTCGGGCAATGAAGAGCGCGGCATCTGCTCGCTGCCCTATGTGCGCCAGTCGGATGGCGAGGTGGTGTATTTCCCGTCCAACCTGATTGAAAACCTGTTCCTGAGCAATGGCATGAGCGCGGGCAATACCCTGGCCGAAGCCCAGGTGCAGTGCCTGTCGGAAATTTTCGAACGCGCAGTAAAACGCGAAATCATCGAAGGCGAATTCGCGCTGCCGGACGTGCCGGCCGATGTGCTGGCGAAGTACCCCGGGATCCTGGCCGGTATTCAGGCGCTGGAAGAGCAAGGGTTCCCCGTGCTGGTNAAGGACGCGTCCCTGGGCGGTGAATTCCCGGTGATGTGCGTGACCCTGATGAACCCGCGTACCGGCGGCGTGTTCGCCTCGTTCGGCGCGCACCCGAGCCTGGAAGTGGCACTGGAACGCAGCCTGACCGAATTGCTCCAGGGCCGTAGCTTCGAAGGCCTCAACGACTTGCCGCAGCCGACCTTTGAAGGCCACGCGGTCACCGAGCCGAACAACTTCGTCGAGCACTTCATCGACTCCAGCGGAGTGGTGTCGTGGCGCTTCTTCAGTGCCCAGTCCGATTATGAGTTCGTCGAGTGGGACTTCTCNGGCCAGGGTGAAAACTCGAATGCCGAGGAAGCTGCAACCTTGTTCGGCATTCTCGAAGGCATGGGCAAAGAGTCCTACATGGCCGTGTACGAACACCTTGGCGCCACCGCCTGCCGCATCCTGGTGCCGGACTACTCGGAAATTTACCCGGTGGACGACCTGATTTGGGATAACACCAACAAAGCGCTGTTCTTCCGCGCCGATATCCTGAACCTGCATCGCCTGGACGACGANGAACTGAAGGCACTGGTCGAGCGCCTGGTGGAAAGCGAGCTGGACGACTACACCGATATCACCACCCTGATCGGCATCGAGTTCGACGACAACACCGCGTGGGGTCAACTGACGATCCTGGAGCTGAAGCTGCTGATCTATCTCGCCTTGCAGCAATATGAAGANGCGAAAGAGNGCGTGGAAATGTTCCTGCAGTACAACGACAACACGGTTGAGCGTGGCTTGTTCTACCAAGCCGTCAACGCGGTGCTGGAGATGAAGCTGGACGANGACNTGGAGCTGGANGACTACGAGGCCAACTTCCGCCGGATGTTTGGTAACGAGCGGATGGATGCGGTGATCGGCTCGGTGAATGGCAGTGTACGCTTCCATGGTTTGACGCCGACCAGCACCAAACTGGAGGGGCTCGACAGGCACCTTCGGTTGATCGAAAGCTACAAGAAGCTGCATTCGGCACGGGCCAATGTGACCACGTTGGCCAGTTAACAGCGGCAACAAAAAAGCGAAGCCATATGGCTTCGCTTTTTTTTGTCTACGGTTCTGAAAAACTGAGGTTCAGAACGGGATATCGTCATCAAAGCTGTCGAAATCAGGAGCCGGTTGTGGCGCTGCCTGNTGTGGAGGCGGCGCCTGACGCGATTGTTGCGGTGCCGACTGCTGCGGGCGCGGAGCCTGCTGGCGTGGGGCCGGAGCGGACTGCTGGTAGTTATTGCCCCCGCCTTGTTGCTCGCCCTGCTGTGGACGGCCGCCCAGCAGTTGCATGGTGCCTTGCATGTCGACCACGATTTCGGTGGTGTAACGCTTGATGCCGTCTTTTTCCCACTCGCGGGTTTGCAGTTTGCCTTCGATGTAGACCTGCGAACCTTTGCGCAGGTATTCACCGGCGATCTCTGCCACCTTGCCGAACATCGACACGCGGTGCCATTCGGTCTTCTCGACCTTCTGGCCGGTCTGCTTGTCGGTCCACTGTTCGCTGGTCGCCAGACTCAGGTTGGTCACGGCATTACCGTTAGGCAAGTAGCGAACTTCGGGATCCTGGCCGCATGTACCGACCAATATGACTTTGTTAACCCCACGGGCCATAACGTTCTCCTAGGCTACGCACGCTGCCCCGGCCGGGTTGTTCACCAGGCGCTCAAGGGTGGTGCGATCCAATAGTTCTGTGTCCAATTTGATGTAAATCGCCGCTTCATCTTCGACGATCACTGCATCTGTTACCCCGACGACGGCCTTCAGGCGCTCTACCAGGCCAGCTTCACGAATTGCTTCGGGCGACAGCGGCAGGCGCAGGCTTGTGACGTACGGAGGTTCGCGCATGGTAACAGCAAAGGCCAGCCAAAGTGCAGCCAGCCCGGCGCATCCGAGGAACACAACCGACAAACCGCCATGCTGGAACATCCAGCCACCCATGATGCCGCCCAGCGCCGAACCGAGGAACTGGCTGGTGGAATACACCCCCATCGCCGTGCCCTTGCCACCGGCCGGTGAAACCTTGCTGATCAGCGATGGCAACGAAGCTTCCAGCAAGTTGAACGCGGTAAAGAACACCACCGTCCCGATNACCAGAGCCCGCAGGCTGTCGCCGTACTGCCAGAAGAATAGCTCAGTGAGCATCAATGTCGCGACGGCACCCAGGAGAACTCGTTTCATTTTGCGTTTCTTCTCGCCGTAGATGATGAACGGGATCATGGCGAAGAACGAGATCAACAGCGCGGTCAGGTAGACCCACCAGTGCTGTTCCTTGGGCAGGCCGGCTTTTTCGACCAGTGCCAGGGGCAGTGCGACGAAGCTCGACATCAACATCGCGTGCAACACAAAAATGCCAAGGTCCAGGCGCAGCAGGTCCGGGTGCTTGAGCGTCGGGATCAGCGCCTGCCGCGCGACGCCGGACTCACGGTGCTGCAACGGTCCGGTGGAACGCGGCACCATGAACATGACGATCACGATGCCGAACAGCGCCATGCCGCCCGTGGCGAGGAACAACCCCGACAGGCCGAAGGCGCGGGTCAACAGCGGTCCTACAACCATGGCCACAGCGAACGACAGGCCGATGGTCATGCCGATCATGGCCATGGCCTTGGTCCGGTGCTGTTCGCGGGTCAAGTCTGACAGCAGCGCCATCACCGCGGCGGAAATCGCCCCGGCGCCTTGCAGGATGCGTCCGGCGATGACGCCCCAGATCGAATCGGCATTGGCCGCCAGCACGCTACCGAGGGCGAAGATGATGAGCCCGAGGTAAATCACCGGACGACGGCCGATGCGGTCGGAAATGAAGCCGAAAGGAATCTGAAAGATCGCCTGGGTCAGGCCGTAAGCGC
Organism: Pseudomonas mandelii; assembly: GCF_002251635.1. Taxonomy (GTDB): domain Bacteria; phylum Pseudomonadota; class Gammaproteobacteria; order Pseudomonadales; family Pseudomonadaceae; genus Aquipseudomonas; species Aquipseudomonas mandelii_B. Next base: position 23,331 of record NZ_NMOJ01000160.1, on the reverse strand, counting down.
CAATCGCCAGTCCGATGAGGGCCGGGGTCGCTCCTGCCAGATCCATCCCATAGGTCGCCAGTACCGGCAACACCATGAACATGCCTAGCATACGGAAGGCGAACACCAGGGCCAGACCGCTTGCTGCTCGGGTCTCGCCGCTACTCATGCGTTCGCTGTGGGGATCGTGCATGGAAAAACCTCGTGTGAACCGGCGGCGATTCTACCAGTCCCATCGATTGACGGGGTATATCGCGACGCTTTGACGCGCTCCGCTGACAGACTCTTCATGTAAGACACAACTCCGCTCGTTTGATAGTGTGCATCCATCCAGTATTTGGCCGTATACTCCTACATTATTTACGCCCGCCGTGCGAGGCCATCTTGGACAAGATCCTGATTCGTGGGGCTAGAACCCACAACCTGAAGAACATCGACCTGACCCTGCCCCGGGACAAACTGATCGTCATCACCGGCTTGTCCGGGTCCGGCAAATCGTCCCTGGCGTTCGACACGCTGTATGCCGAAGGTCAGCGTCGCTATGTAGAGTCGCTGTCAGCCTATGCCCGGCAATTCCTGTCGATGATGGAAAAGCCTGACGTCGACACCATTGAAGGTTTGTCGCCGGCGATTTCCATCGAGCAAAAGTCGACCTCCCATAACCCGCGCTCCACCGTGGGCACCATTACCGAAATCTACGACTACCTGCGCCTGCTGTACGCGCGCGTGGGTATTCCGCGCTGCCCGGACCACGATATTCCCCTGGAAGCCCAGACCGTCAGCCAAATGGTCGACCTGGTGCTGGCCCAGCCTGAGGGCGCCAAGCTGATGCTGCTGGCGCCGGTCATTCGTGAGCGCAAGGGCGAACACCTTTCGGTCTTTGAAGAGCTGCGCGCCCAGGGTTTTGTGCGGGCCCGGGTCAACGGCAGGATCTGCGAACTGGATGAACTGCCGAAGCTGGATAAGCAAAAGAAGCATTCGATTGATGTAATAGTCGACCGCTTCAAGGTCCGCGCCGATCTGCAACAGCGTCTGGCGGAATCGTTCGAAACCGCGCTGAAGCTGGCGGATGGCATTGCGCTGGTTGCGCCGATGGATGACGAGCCGGGTGAAGAAATCATCTTCTCCGCACGTTTTGCCTGTCCGATCTGCGGGCATGCCATCAGCGAGCTGGAACCCAAGCTGTTTTCCTTCAACAACCCGGCAGGCGCCTGCCCGACGTGTGATGGTCTGGGGGTAAAGCAGTTCTTCGACATCAAGCGCCTGGTCAATGGTGACCTGACGTTGGCGGAGGGCGCGATACGCGGCTGGGACAGGCGTAACGTCTACTACTTCCAGATGCTCGGGTCGTTGGCATCCCACTATAAATTCAGCCTGGAAGTGCCGTTCAACCAACTGCCGGCAGAGCAGCAGAAAGTTATCCTGCACGGCAGTGGTTCGCAGAACGTCGACTTCAAGTACCTGAACGACCGTGGCGATATCGTCAAACGCTCGCACCCGTTCGAGGGCATCGTGCCGAACCTGGAGCGGCGTTACCGNGAAACCGAGTCGGCTTCTGTGCGTGAAGAGCTGGCCAAGTTCCTCAGCACCCAGCCTTGCCCGGATTGCCGTGGCACCCGCCTGCGTCGCGAGGCGCGGCACGTCTGGGTGGGCGAGAAGACGCTGCCGGCGGTGACCAATCTGCCGATTGGCGATGCTTGTGAGTATTTCGGCATACTGAAGCTCACGGGCCGTCGCGGTGAAATTGCTGACAAGATCCTCAAGGAAATCCGCGAGCGCTTGCAGTTCCTGGTTAACGTGGGCCTCGACTATCTTTCGCTGGATCGCAGTGCCGACACGTTGTCCGGCGGTGAAGCTCAGCGAATTCGCCTGGCCAGTCAGATTGGCGCCGGCCTGGTGGGGGTTCTATACATCCTCGATGAGCCGTCGATCGGTCTGCATCAGCGCGATAACGATCGGTTGCTCGGCACGCTCAAGCACCTGCGCGACATCGGCAACACGGTGATCGTGGTCGAGCATGACGAAGATGCTATTCGCCTGGCCGACTACGTGGTGGACATCGGGCCGGGGGCGGGGGTCCACGGTGGGCATATTGTTGCCGAAGGGACGCCGGCCGAAGTGATGGCGCATCCTGATTCGTTGACCGGCAAATACCTGTCAGGCCGAGTGAAGATCGCGGTTCCAGCCAAACGCACACCGCGTAACAAGAAGTTGTCGCTGTCGCTCAAGGGCGCTCGCGGCAACAACTTGCGCAATGTCGACCTGGACATTCCGATTGGTCTGTTGACGTGCGTGACCGGTGTGTCCGGCTCGGGCAAGTCGACGCTGATCAACAACACGCTGTTTCCCTTGAGCGCTACGGCACTCAATGGTGCAACGACGCTTGAGGCGGCCGCTCACGATAGCATCAAGGGGCTGGAGCATCTGGATAAGGTCGTCGATATCGACCAGAGCCCGATTGGCCGCACACCGCGTTCCAACCCGGCGACCTATACCGGGTTGTTCACGCCGATCCGTGAGTTGTTCGCCGGCGTGCCGGAATCCCGTTCCCGTGGTTATGGCCCGGGCCGCTTCTCCTTCAACGTGAAGGGCGGACGCTGTGAAGCGTGTCAGGGCGATGGCTTGATCAAGGTTGAGATGCACTTCCTGCCGGACATCTACGTGCCGTGCGATGTGTGCAAGAGCAAGCGCTACAACCGCGAAACCCTGGAGATCAAATACAAGGGTAAAAACATCCACGAAACCCTGGAGATGACCATCGAGGAAGCGCGGGTGTTCTTCGACGCGGTGCCTGCGTTGGCACGCAAGCTGCAGACCTTGATGGATGTGGGCCTGTCGTACATCAAGCTGGGGCAATCGGCGACGACGCTGTCGGGGGGTGAGGCCCAGCGGGTGAAACTGTCCCGCGAGCTGTCCAAACGCGATACCGGCAAGACGCTGTACATCCTCGATGAGCCGACTACGGGCCTGCACTTTGCCGATATTCAGCAATTGCTGGATGTTCTGCACCGCTTGCGTGACCACGGCAACACAGTGGTGGTGATCGAGCACAACCTTGATGTGATCAAGACCGCTGACTGGTTGGTGGACCTGGGGCCGGAAGGCGGCTCCAAGGGTGGNCAGATCATTGCTGTCGGAACACCGGAGGAAGTGTCCGAGATGAAGCAGTCTCACACCGGCTTCTACCTCAAGCCGCTGTTGGCTCGCGACAAGGCCTGAATTGGGCCCACGAAAAAGCCCCTGTCACTTCATCGGTGACAGGGGCTTTTTTTGTATCGGGTGTCAATCAGGCGTGGGATTGCAGGTAGTTCTCAAGACCGATCAACTTGATCAGACCCATCTGCTTTTCAAGCCAGTAGGTGTGGTCTTCTTCAGTGTCATGCAATTGAACCCGCAGCATCTCGCGGCTGACATAGTCGTTGTGCTGCTCGCAGAGTTCGATGCCCTTGCAGAGCGCGGCACGCACCTTGTATTCGAGGCGAAGGTCAGCGGCGAGCATGTCAGGCACCGTGGTGCCCACATCCAGGTCGTCTGGACGCATACGCGGCGTGCCTTCGAGCATGAGGATGCGGCGCATCAGTGCGTCGGCGTGCTGCGCTTCTTCTTCCATCTCGTGATTGATTCGTTCGTAGAGCTTGGTGAAACCCCAGTCCTCATACATCCGCGAATGAACGAAATATTGATCACGCGCGGCCAGTTCGCCCGTCAGCAACGTGTTGAGGTAATCGATTACGTCGGGGTGACCTTGCATCGCCCTACATCTCCCTGCTTGAAAGTCTGTAGTTTGAACCAAGGAGACTGTTTGGTCACTCCGCTTGCGCGATAAAAGCGAAGATATTCTGAGAAAAGTGGTTCAAATAACGCAAAAACCGCCCAAATGAGGGCGGTTCTGCTTATCGTTTAGAGTCAGTTAAGCGATACACCCAACGCCTTTGCGATTGCTTCTCCATACGCCGGATCGGCCTTGAAGAAGTGCTGCAATTGACGATCTATCACATCACCGGAAACGCCGGCCATGGCTCCGGCAATGTTGTTGACCAGCAGTGTTTTCTGCTCGTCAGTCATCAGGCGAAACAGCGCCCCGGCGTGGCTGTAGTAGTCAGTGTCTTCACGATGATCGTAACGATCAGCGGCACCGCTCAATGCCAACGGTGGCTCAGCGTAGCGAGGCGCTTGTTTCGGCGAATCGACGTAGCTGTTCGGCTCATAGTTAGGTGCTGCACCGCCATTGCTGCCGAATGCCATCGAACCATCGCGCTGATAGCTATTCACCGGACTGCGAGGTGCGTTCACCGGCAATTGCTGATGGTTGGTGCCGATGCGGTAGCGATGCGCGTCGGCATAAGCGAACACGCGGCCCTGGAGCATTCGATCTGGCGACAGGCCAACGCCCGGGACCATGTTGCTCGGGCCGAATGCCGCTTGCTCGACTTCGGCAAAGTAGTTTTGCGGATTGCGGTTGAGCTCCAGCTCGCCGACTTCGATCAGCGGAAACTCCTTCTGCGACCAGGTTTTGGTCACATCGAACGGGTTTTCATAATGCGCCGCAGCCTGGGCCTCGGTCATGATCTGAATGCATACACGCCATTTCGGGAAGTCACCACGCTCGATCGCACCAAACAAGTCACGCTGCGCGTAATCAGGGTCTGTACCAGCCAGNCGTGCNGCTTCAGCCGGCGCCAGATTCTTGATCCCTTGCTGTGTCTTGTAATGCCACTTCACCCAGTGCCGCTCGCCATTGGCGTTGATCAAGCTGTAGGTGTGGCTACCAAAGCCGTGCATGTGACGATAGCCGTCAGGAATACCGCGGTCGGAGAACAGAATAGTGACCTGGTGCAGTGCTTCTGGAGAGTGCGACCAGAAGTCCCACATCATCTGCGCACTTTTCAGGTTGCTTTGCGGCAGGCGCTTTTGGGTGTGGATAAAGTCCGGAAACTTCAGCGGGTCGCGGATGAAGAATACTGGCGTGTTGTTGCCGACGATGTCCCAGTTACCTTCCTCGGTGTAGAACTTCAGGGCAAAGCCACGTGGATCGCGCTCGGTATCGGCCGAACCACGTTCGCCGCCAACCGTAGAAAAGCGCAGGAACGTCGGCGTTTGCTTGCCGACCGATTCAAACAATTTGGCGCTGGTGTACTGAGTAATGTCACGGGACACAGTGAACGTGCCGTAAGCACCCGAGCCTTTGGCGTGCACACGGCGCTCGGGGATGTTCTCGCGATTGAAGTGGGCAAGCTTCTCGATCAGGTGAAAGTCGTCGAGCAGCAGCGGGCCACGAGGGCCGGCGGAACGGGAATTCTGGTTGTCGGCGACAGGAGCGCCACTGGCGGTGGTCAGCGTTTTATTTTGACTCATGCGATCTCTTCCTCTGTCAGTCTTTAACTGCCGGCTAATCGGCTGAAGGGGAGTATTGATCACGAACGTTACAGCTACAAATTCATTACGTTGTAGCCATCGATAGAAAATTACTAATTACCTTTCTGGTTATGCCTTGTTGGCAATGCTTTTCGAGCGCGCACAAAAAACCGGGCACTAGGCCCGGTTCTTCGTTTCAGACTGTCGTCTTACTCGGCGCTTACAGCTTCGCCGGCAGTAGCACGATCAACCAACTCGACGTACGCCATAGGCGCGTTGTCGCCAGTGCGGAAACCGCACTTGAGGATGCGCAGGTAGCCACCCTCACGGGTAGCATAACGCTTGCCCAGGTCGTTGAAGAGCTTACCAACGATAGCTTTCGAACGAGTACGGTCGAAAGCCAGACGGCGGTTAGCCAGGCTGTCTGTCTTGGCCAAAGTGATCAGCGGCTCAGCAACGCGACGCAGTTCTTTAGCTTTCGGCAGTGTAGTTTTGATCAGCTCGTGCTCGAACAGCGACACCGCCATGTTTTGGAACATGGCCTTGCGGTGCGAGCTGGTACGGCTCAGGTGACGACCACTTTTACGATGACGCATGGTTCATTCCTTACCAAACTCACGTTCGGTGATTACGACGATCAGGCAGTCGCCTTGTCGTCCTTCTTAAGACTTGCAGGCGGCCAGTTGTCGAGGCGCATGCCGAGGGACAGACCGCGGGAGGCCAGAACGTCCTTGATTTCAGTCAAGGATTTCTTGCCCAGGTTCGGAGTCTTCAACAGTTCTACTTCGGTACGCTGAATCAGGTCACCGATGTAGTAAATGTTTTCCGCCTTAAGGCAGTTAGCCGAACGTACAGTCAGTTCCAGATCGTCAACCGGGCGAAGCAGGATCGGATCGATCTCGTCTTCCTGCTCGATTACCACTGGTTCGCTGTCACCTTTGAGGTCGACGAACGCAGCCAACTGCTGTTGCAGAATGGTTGCAGCGCGGCGAATAGCCTCTTCAGGATCCAGAGTACCGTTGGTTTCCAGATCAATAACCAGCTTGTCCAGGTTAGTACGCTGCTCGACACGGGCGTTTTCCACCACGTATGCGATACGGCGAACCGGGCTGAACGAAGAGTCAAGCTGCAAGCGACCAATGCTGCGGCTTTCGTCTTCATCGCTCTGACGCGAGTCGGCCGGTTCATAACCACGACCACGAGCTACAGTGAGCTTCATGTTCAGGGCGCCGTTAGACGCCAGGTTAGCGATTACGTGATCGGGGTTAACGATCTCGACATCATGATCCAGCTGAATATCGGCAGCGGTAACCACCCCCGAACCCTTCTTCGACAAGGTCAGCGTAACTTCGTCACGACCGTGCAGCTTGATAGCCAGACCTTTAAGGTTCAACAGGATTTCAATTACGTCTTCCTGTACACCTTCGATGGCGCTGTACTCGTGGAGCACACCGTCAATCTCGGCCTCGACTACTGCACAGCCGGGCATTGAGGACAACAGGATGCGGCGCAGCGCGTTGCCCAGGGTGTGGCCAAAACCACGCTCGAGAGGCTCGAGAGTGATCTTGGCGCGGGTTGGACTGACAACCTGCACATCAATGTGGCGGGGTGTCAGGAACTCATTTACCGAAATCTGCATGGATGCACCTATTTTCTAGCCCTTACTTGGAGTAGAGCTCGACAATCAGGCTTTCGTTGATGTCGGCGGACAGATCACTGCGAGCAGGAACGTTCTTGAAAACGCCCGACTTCTTCTCAGTGTCTACTTCTACCCATTCTACGCGGCCACGTTGGGCACACAGATCGAGAGCTTGGACAATGCGAAGTTGGTTTTTTGCTTTCTCGCGAATCGCGACCACGTCACCAGCACGAACCTGGTAAGACGGCACGTTAACGGTTTGGCCGTTTACGCTGACGGATTTGTGCGATACCAGCTGACGGGATTCGGCACGAGTCGAACCAAAGCCCATACGGTATACAACGTTGTCCAGACGGCATTCGAGCAGTTGCAGCAGGTTTTCACCGGTTGCACCTTTCTTGCCAGCAGCTTCTTTGTAGTAGCCGCTGAACTGGCGCTCGAGAACGCCGTAGATACGACGGACCTTCTGCTTTTCACGCAGTTGGGTGCCGTAATCGGACTGGCGACCGCGGCGTTGGCCGTGGATACCAGGTGCTGCTTCAATGTTGCACTTCGATTCGATCGCGCGCACGCCGCTCTTCAGGAAGAGATCGGTGCCTTCGCGACGAGCGAGTTTGCATTTTGGACCAATGTAACGAGCCATTCTTTACAATCTCCTGGATTACACGCGGCGCTTCTTCGGCGGACGGCACCCGTTGTGCGGGATTGGCGTCACGTCGGTGATGCTGGCGATCTTATAGCCACAGCCGTTCAAAGCACGGACAGCAGACTCACGACCTGGACCTGGACCTTTGACGTTAACGTCGAGGTTTTTCAGGCCGTATTCCAGCGCAGCTTGACCAGCACGTTCAGCAGCTACTTGAGCAGCGAACGGGGTGGACTTGCGGGAACCGCGGAAACCCGAACCACCAGAGGTAGCCCAAGACAGCGCGTTACCTTGACGGTCGGTGATGGTCACGATTGTGTTGTTAAAAGATGCATGGATGTGGGCGATGCCATCAACCACTGTCTTTTTAACTTTTTTACGAGGACGAGCAGCAGGTTTTGCCATGATTAATTTCCTGTCGATTCGCGTGGGCGATTACTTGCGGATCGGCTTACGCGGACCTTTACGGGTACGCGCGTTAGTCTTGGTACGCTGACCGCGTACTGGAAGACCGCGACGATGACGCAGACCACGGTAGCAACCGAGGTCCATCAAACGCTTGATTTTCATGTTGATTTCGCGACGCAGGTCACCTTCAGTGGTGAACTTCGCCACTTCGCCACGCAACAGCTCAATCTGCTCGTCGCTCAGATCTTTGATCTTTGCGGCTGGGTTTACCCCAGTATCTGCGCAAATTTTCTGCGCAGTAGTGCGACCAACACCATAGATGTAGGTCAGCGAGATAACAGTGTGCTTGTTATCTGGAATGTTAACGCCTGCAATACGGGCCATTCAGTGGGACTCCAATTGACAGCTACCTACGCCCCGGAAGCCAAGAAATAGGGCGCGAGATAATATCGCTGTAATAACAAATAATCAACCCGGCAGCGCACTAGCTGCCGGGCTTCAAGCGGATCACACTCAGCCTTGGCGCTGTTTGTGACGCGGTTCCGCGCTGCAAATTACTCGAACAACACCTTCGCGGCGAATAATTTTGCAGTTACGGCACAGCTTTTTCACCGATGCACGAACTTTCATCACCAACTCCTCGAACCTTATGGGTACTCAGCGCAACATGCCGCTGCCGTAACCCTTCAGGTTGGCTTTCTTCATCAGGGATTCGTACTGGTGCGAAACGAGGTGCGATTGTACTTGGGACATGAAGTCCATCACAACCACGACCACGATCAGCAACGAGGTCCCGCCAAGGTAGAACGGAACGTTTGCTGCAACCACCAGGAACTGGGGCAACAAGCACACGGCCGTCATATATAGAGCACCGAACAGGGTCAAACGAGTCAGAACGCCATCAATGTAGCGTGCAGACTGCTCACCTGGACGGATGCCCGGAATAAAGGCACCGGACTTCTTCAGGTTTTCCGCTACGTCTTTCGGATTGAACATCAACGCCGTATAGAAGAAGCAGAAGAAAATAATCCCTGCACTAAACAGCAGAATATTCAACGGCTGACCAGGAGCGATCGACTGAGAGAGGTCCTGCAGCCAGCCCATATTTTCAGACTGACCAAACCAGGTACCCAACGAAGCCGGAAACAGCAAAATGCTGCTCGCGAAAATTGCCGGAATTACACCGGCCATATTCACTTTCAGCGGCAAGTGGCTGGTCTGCGCAGCAAAAACCTTGCGGCCCTGCTGACGCTTGGCGTAGTGAACAGCAATACGACGCTGACCACGCTCAATGAACACCACAAAACCGATAATCGCTACTGCCAGCAAACCGATGGCAACCAGAGCGAAGATGTTGATATCACCCTGACGTGCAGACTCGAAAGACTGCCCAATTGCTCTCGGAAGACCGGCGACGATACCTGCGAAAATCAACATCGAGATACCGTTACCAACACCACGCTCAGTAATCTGCTCACCCAGCCACATCATGAACATCGCACCAGCCACAAACGTGGATACTGCGACGAAATAGAAGCCAAAGTCACCAGTGAACGCAACGCCCTGCCCCGCCAAACCAACGGACATGCCGATAGCTTGAACCAGGGCGAGAACGACAGTGCCGTAGCGGGTGTACTGGCTAATCTTGCGACGGCCAGCTTCACCTTCCTTCTTCAACTGCTCCAGCTGCGGGCTGACGGCGGTCATCAGTTGCATGATGATCGATGCCGAAATGTACGGCATGATCCCCAGTGCAAAGATACTCATCCGTTCCAGCGCGCCGCCGGAAAACATGTTGAACAAGCTAAGAATGGTCCCCTCATTCTGTCGAAACAGGTCCGCGAGTCGGTCCGGGTTGATACCTGGAACCGGGATGTGTGCGCCTATTCGGTAGACGATAATCGCCAGGAACAGAAAACGCAGACGAGCCCAAAGTTCAGACATACCGCCTTTGCCGAGCGCTGAGAGAGCACCTTGCTTAGCCATTTATTCCTCGAACTTGCCGCCAGCTGCTTCGATAGCCGAACGCGCACCTTTGGTGGCGCCGATTCCCTTGCCGATAGTGACAGCGCGAGTCACTTCACCGGACAGCATGATTTTCACACGCTGTACGTTGACGTTGATCACGTTGGCATCTTTCAGGGTCTGCACAGTAACGATGTCGCCTTCCACTTTAGCCAGCTCGGACAGACGCACTTCTGCGCGATCCATGGCTTTCAGGGATACGAAACCGAACTTAGGCAGGCGACGATGCAGCGGCTGTTGACCGCCTTCAAAGCCAGGAGCGATGGTGCCACCGGAGCGGGAGGTTTGACCTTTGTGGCCACGGCCACCAGTCTTACCCAAACCGCTACCGATACCACGGCCCGGACGATGCTTTTCGCGACGGGAACCCGGCGCTGGACTCAGATCATTGAGTTTCATCGATTAACCCTCTACACGCAGCATGTAGTAAGCCTTGTTGATCATCCCGCGATTCTCGGGAGTATCCAGGACTTCTACAGTGTGACCGATGCGACGCAGACCCAAACCTTTAACGCACAGTTTGTGGTTAGGGATGCGGCCGGTCATGCTTTTGATCAGCGTTACTTTAACGGTAGCCATGATCAGAAGATCTCCTTGACAGTCAAGCCGCGCTTGGCAGCAATGGACTCAGGAGATTGCATAGCTTTCAAACCCTTGAAAGTGGCGTGAACCACGTTTACCGGGTTAGTCGAGCCGTAGCACTTGGCCAGAACGTTCTGAACGCCAGCAACTTCGAGGACAGCACGCATAGCGCCGCCAGCGATGATACCGGTACCTTCAGAAGCAGGCTGCATGTACACCTTCGAAGCGCCATGGGCAGACTTCATTGCGTACTGCAGCGTGGTGCCGTTCAGATCAACTTGGATCATGTTGCGACGAGCAGCTTCCATTGCCTTCTGGATCGCAGCAGGCACTTCACGTGACTTGCCACGGCCGAAGCCAACACGCCCTTTACCATCACCCACCACGGTCAACGCGGTGAAAGTGAAGATACGGCCGCCTTTAACGGTTTTGGCTACGCGGTTAACTTGAACCAGCTTCTCAATGTAGCCTTCGTCGCGCTTTTGGTCGTTATTTGACATAACTTAGAACTCCAGCCCAGCTTCACGAGCAGCATCAGCCAGCGCTTTCACGCGACCGTGGTACTTGAAGCCAGAGCGGTCGAAAGCCACTTGCGAGACGCCAGCGGCCTTAGCACGCGTAGCGACCAGCTGGCCAACCTTAGTGGCCGCGTCGATGTTGCCAGTGGCACCATCACGCAGTTCTTTATCCAAAGTCGAGGCGCTTGCCAGGACTTTGTTGCCGTCGGCCGAGATGACCTGGGCGTAGATGTGCTGCGACGAGCGGAACACGCAGAGACGCACGACTTCGAGTTCGTGCATTTTCAGGCGTGCTTTGCGAGCGCGACGCAGTCGAGTAACTTTTTTGTCGGTCATTTGCTATGCCCTACTTCTTCTTGGCTTCTTTACGACGGACGACTTCGTCCGCGTAGCGCACACCTTTGCCTTTGTACGGCTCTGGTGGACGGAAGTCGCGGATCTCAGCGGCCACCTGACCTACCAGCTGCTTATCAATACCCTTGATCAGGATATCGGTTTGGCTAGGGGTCTCAGCGGTGATGCCTTCCGGCAGTTCGTAATCCACTGGGTGCGAGAAGCCAAGGGCCAGGTTCAAAACCGTGCCTTTTGCTTGCGCTTTGTAACCAACACCGACCAGCTGGAGCTTACGCTCGAAGCCTTGGCTTACGCCTTGGACCATGTTGTTTACCAACGCACGCGTGGTACCGGCCATTGCGCGAGTTTGTTGATCGCCATTGCGAGCAGCGAAACGCAGCTCACCAGCTTCTTCAACGATCTCAACGGACGAATGGATATTCAGTTCAAGAGTGCCCTTGGCACCCTTCACCGAAAGCTGTTGGCCTGCGAATTTTACTTCGACACCGGCTGGCAGCTTAACGGGGTTCTTAGCGACGCGAGACATGCTTATCCCCCCTTAGAACACAGTGCAAAGAACTTCGCCGCCGACACCGGCAGCGCGCGCAGCACGATCCGTCATCACACCTTTGTTGGTGGAGACGATAGACACGCCCAGACCGCCACGAACTTTCGGCAGATCTTCGGCGGACTTGTACTGACGCAGGCCTGGACGGCTAACGCGCTTCACTTCCTCGATGACCGAACGGCCTTCGAAGTACTTCAGCTCGATGGACAGCAGTGGCTTGGTTTCGCTGCTGATCTGATAACCCGCAATGTAGCCTTCGTCTTTCAGGACTTTGGCAACAGCTACCTTCAACTTGGAAGATGGCATGCTTACGACGGACTTTTCAGCCATCTGGGCATTACGGATACGAGTTAGCATGTCCGCTAACGGGTCCTGCATACTCATGGGCTAGACGCTCCTAATACAAAAAAATTAGCCTTGCGGCTACATATGTCGCCGAGAATCTCCGAGCGCAAAACACACGGGCTCAGGCGAGCCGCGTATTTTAGACACACTCCAGAAATGAAACAAGCCCCAAAAGGGGCTTGTTCCAGATTCAAGGCCACCGGCGGTCAGTATCTTGCGATACCAACCGCCTGGACTCTGAAAGTACTTACCAGCTGGCTTTAACCAGACCTGGTACGTCACCACGCATTGCCGCTTCACGCAGTTTGTTACGGCCAAGGCCGAACTTGCGGTAAACGCCGTGTGGACGACCGGTCAGGCGGCAGCGGTTACGCATGCGCGAAGCGCTTGCGTCACGTGGCTGCTTCTGCAGAGCTACTGTAGCTTCCCAACGTGCTTCTGGACTTGCGTTCAGATCAACGATGATTGCTTTCAGTGCTGCACGCTTCTTGGCGTACTTGGCAACCGTGAGCTGACGCTTCAGCTCGCGGTTTTTCATGCTCATCTTGGCCATGGTCCTACTCCAATCAGTTGCGGAACGGGAATTTGAACGCACGCAGCAGAGCGCGGCCTTCATCATCGTTCTTGGCAGTGGTGGTCAGGGTGATGTCCAGACCGCGAAGAGCATCGATCTTGTCGTAGTCGATTTCCGGGAAGATGATCTGCTCTTTCACGCCCATGCTGTAGTTACCACGACCATCGAAGGACTTGGCATTCAGGCCGCGGAAGTCGCGGACCCGAGGCAGGGAGATCGACAGCAGACGATCCAGGAATTCGTACATACGCTCACGGCGCAGAGTCACTTTGACGCCGATCGGCCAACCTTCACGGACTTTAAAGCCAGCGATGGATTTCCGAGCGTAAGTCACAACGACTTTTTGACCGGTGATCTTTTCCAGGTCAGCAACGGCGTGTTCGATGACTTTTTTGTCGCCGACCGCTTCGCCCAGACCCATGTTCAGGGTGATTTTGGTAACGCGTGGAACTTCCATCACGTTCGAAAGCTTAAGTTCTTCCTTAAGCTTCGGTGCGATTTCTTTCCAGTAAATCTCTTTTAGTCGTGCCATGGTCTTCTACCTAGCAGTGTTCAAGCATCAACCGCTTTTTGGGTCGACTTGAAGACACGAATTTTCTTGCCATCTTCTACTTTGAAACCAACGCGGTCAGCCTTGTTGGTTTCGCCGTTGAAAATGGCGACGTTAGAAGCATCCAGCGGAGCTTCTTTTTCGACGATACCGCCTTGTACGCCCGACATCGGGTTAGGCTTGGTATGACGCTTAACCAGGTTCAGACCGCCGATAACCAGACGGTTATTAGCGAGAACCTTAAGCACCTTACCGCGCTTACCTTTGTCTTTGCCGGCGATCACGATGATCTCGTCGTCACGACGAATCTTTTGCATGTCGGATCTCCTTACAGCACTTCTGGGGCGAGCGAGACGATCTTCATGAACTTCTCAGTACGAAGTTCACGGGTCACTGGCCCAAAGATACGGGTGCCGATCGGCTCTTGCTTGTTGTTCAGAAGAACAGCAGCGTTGCCATCAAAGCGGATAATGGAGCCATCTGCACGGCGTACGCCGTGACGAGTGCGGACTACAACAGCAGTCATCACTTGGCCTTTTTTCACCTTACCGCGAGGAATTGCTTCCTTCACGGTAACTTTGATGATGTCACCGATACCAGCGTAACGACGATGGGAGCCACCCAGCACCTTGATGCACATAACACGGCGAGCGCCGCTGTTATCGGCCACATCGAGCATGGATTGAGTCTGAATCATATAATTTCTCCGACCCCTAGTCCTTAGACTTCCACAGCGCGTTCGAGAACATCAACCAGTGCCCAAGACTTAGTCTTGGCCAGCGGACGAGTTTCACGAATAGTGACTTTGTCGCCGATGTGGCACTGGTTGGTTTCGTCGTGCGCGTGCAGCTTAGTCGAACGCTTAACATATTTACCGTAGATCGGGTGCTTAACGCGACGCTCGATCAAAACGGTGATGGTTTTGTCCATCTTGTCGCTGACAACACGGCCAGTCAGCGTACGGACAGTCTTTTCGGCTTCAGCCATGATCACTTACCTGCCTGCTGGTTGAGCACAGTCTTCACGCGAGCAATGTCACGCTTAACTTGCGAGAGCAGATGAGACTGCCCCAACTGGCCAGTTGCTTTCTGCATACGCAGATTGAACTGGTCGCGCAGCAGGCCGAGCAGTTGCTCGTTCAGCTGCTGTGCGGATTTTTCACGAAGTTCATTCGCTTTCATCACATCACCGTCCGTTTAACAAAGGCGGTGGCGAGCGGCAGCTTTGCAGCAGCCAGGGCAAAAGCCTCACGCGCCAGCTCTTCAGTTACACCCTCGATTTCATACAGGACTTTGCCTGGCTGAATCTGGGCTACCCAGTATTCCACGTTACCCTTACCTTTACCCATCCGAACTTCGAGGGGCTTTTTGGAAATCGGCTTGTCCGGGAATACACGGATCCAGATCTTGCCGCCACGTTTAACGTGACGGGTCAGAGCACGACGCGCTGACTCGATCTGACGAGCGGTGAGACGACCACGAGCTACAGACTTCAGCGCGAACTCGCCGAAGCTGACTTTGCTACCGCGCTGAGCCAGACCACGGTTGTGGCCTGTCATCTGCTTGCGGAACTTCGTACGCTTTGGTTGCAACATTTGGCGTACCCCTTACTTAGCAGCTTTTTTACGAGGCGCTGGTGCTTGTGGTTTCAGTTCTTCTTGGCGACCACCAATTACTTCGCCTTTGAAGATCCAAACCTTTACACCGATCACACCGTAAGTGGTGTGAGCTTCGTAGTTGGCATAGTCGATGTCGGCACGCAGGGTGTGCAGTGGCACACGACCTTCGCGATACCATTCAGTACGTGCGATTTCAGCACCGCCGAGACGACCGCTCACTTGGATTTTGATGCCTTTGGCACCAATGCGCATGGCGTTCTGTACGGCGCGCTTCATAGCGCGACGGAACATTACGCGACGCTCCAGCTGCTGAGCTACGCTCTGCGCAACCAGCATACCGTCGAGCTCCGGCTTACGGATCTCTTCGATATTGATGTGCACAGGCACACCCATTTGCTTGGTCAGGTCCTGACGCAGTTTCTCAACATCTTCACCTTTCTTCCCGATAACGATACCTGGACGAGCGGTGTGGATGGTGATACGTGCAGTTTGCGCCGGACGATGGATATCGATACGGCTTACGGACGCGCTTTTTAGTTTGTCTTGGAGATACTCACGCACCTTCAGATCAGCGAACAAATAGTCCGCATAAGTCCGACCGTCTGCGTACCAGACGGAGGTGTGCTCCTTGACGATTCCCAGGCGAATGCCAATGGGATGTACTTTCTGACCCATCTCTTCGACTCCGTTACTTGTCAGCAACCTTGACAGTGATATGGCAAGACCGCTTGACGATGCGATCAGCACGGCCTTTGGCACGTGGCATGATGCGCTTCAGCGAACGCCCTTCGTTGACGAAAACGGTGCTGACCTTCAGGTCATCAACGTCTGCGCCTTCGTTATGCTCGGCGTTGGCTACGGCCGACTCCAGCACTTTCTTCATGATCTCGGCGGCTTTCTTACTGCTGAAAGCCAACAGGTTGAGCGCTTCGCCCACCTTCTTCCCGCGGATCTGGTCGGCGACCAAGCGGGCTTTCTGGGCGGAGATTCGAGCGCCCGACAACTTAGCGGCTACTTCCATTTCCTAACCCCTTAACGCTTGGCTTTCTTGTCTGCCACGTGCCCACGATAAGTGCGGGTACCGGCAAACTCGCCTAGTTTGTGGCCGACCATGTCTTCGTTAACGAGAACTGGGACGTGTTGACGACCGTTGTGTACTGCGATGGTCAGACCGACCATTTGTGGCAGGATCATCGAACGACGCGACCAGGTTTTCACCGGTTTGCGATCATTCTTTTCCGCCGCCACTTCGATCTTCTTCAGTAGGTGAAGATCAATAAAAGGACCTTTTTTCAGAGAACGTGGCACTGTCGTATCCCTCTATTTACTTGCGACGACGGACGATCATTTTGTCGGTACGCTTATTACCACGAGTCTTCGCGCCCTTAGTCGGGAAGCCCCATGGCGATACCGGATGACGACCACCAGAGGTACGACCTTCACCACCACCGTGTGGGTGGTCAACCGGGTTCATGGCAACACCACGAACGGTTGGGCGAACGCCACGCCAGCGTTTGGCACCAGCTTTACCCAGCGAACGCAGGCTGTGCTCGGAGTTCGAGACTTCACCCAGGGTCGCGCGGCATTCAGCCAGCACTTTACGCATCTCACCAGAACGCAGACGCAGGGTCACGTAGACACCTTCACGAGCGATCAGCTGAGCCGAAGCACCAGCGGAACGAGCGATTTGCGCGCCTTTACCTGGCTTCAATTCGATGCCGTGTACGGTGCTACCAACTGGAATGTTACGCAGTTGCAGAGCGTTGCCCGGCTTGATCGGTGCCAGAGCACCTGCGATCAGCTGGTCACCAGCACTCACGCCTTTAGGGGCGATGATGTAGCGACGCTCGCCATCTGCGTACAGCAGCAGAGCGATGTGAGCAGTACGGTTTGGATCGTATTCGATACGTTCGACAGTGGCAGCGATGCCATCTTTGTCGTTGCGACGGAAGTCGACCAGACGATAATGCTGTTTATGGCCACCACCAATGTGACGAGTGGTAATACGACCATTGTTGTTACGACCACCAGTCTTCGATTTCTTCTCGAGCAGCGGTGCGTGAGGAGCGCCTTTATGCAGCTCCTGGTTGACCACCTTGACCACAAAACGGCGGCCAGGGGAAGTCGGTTTGCATTTAACGATTGCCATGATGCACCCCTTCCTTACTCAGCACTGCTGCTGAAATCGAGATCTTGGCCTGGCTGAAGGGAGATAACTGCCTTCTTCCAGTCATTACGCTTGCCCAGACCGCGAGCAGTGCGCTTGCTCTTACCCAGAACATTCAGGGTAGTAACACGCTCAACTTTCACGCTGAACAGGCTTTCGACGGCCTTCTTGATTTCCAGCTTGGTTGCGTCAGTTGCAACCTTGAAAACGAACTGGCCTTTCTTGTCAGCCAGAACCGTAGCCTTTTCGGAAACGTGCGGGCCAAGCAGAACTTTAAATACGCGTTCCTGGTTCATCCCAGCAGCTCCTCGAATTTCTTCACGGCCGACACGGTGATCAACACCTTGTCGTATGCGATCAGACTAACTGGATCGGAACCTTGCACGTCACGTACATCAACGTGTGGCAGGTTGCGAGCAGCCAGGTACAGGTTCTGATCAACAGCTTCAGACACGATCAAGACGTCAGTCAGGCCCATGCCGTTCAGCTTGTTCAGCAGATCTTTGGTTTTCGGTGCTTCAACAGCGAAGTCCTGAACCACAACCAGACGATCAGTACGCACNAGTTCAGCAAGGATGGAGCGCAATGCTGCGCGGTACATCTTCTTGTTGAGCTTCTGAGTGTGATCCTGTGGACGAGCTGCGAAAGTGGTACCACCGCCACGCCAGATTGGGCTACGGATAGTACCGGCACGAGCGCGGCCAGTACCTTTCTGACGCCAAGGGCGCTTACCGCCACCACGAACGTCGGAACGGGTCTTTTGCTGCTTGCTACCTTGACGGCCGCCGGCCATGTAGGCCACGACTGCTTGGTGAACCAGCGTCTCGTTGAACTCGCCGCCAAACGTCAGTTCGGAAACTTCGATCGCTTGAGCGTCATTTACATTTAATTGCATGTCAGCTTCCCCTTAACCGCGAGCCTTGGCCGCTGGACGTACAACCAGGTTGCCGCCAGTAGCGCCAGGAACAGCACCCTTGACCAACAACAGATTGCGTTCAGCGTCGACGCGCACTACTTCGAGGGACTGCACGGTCACGCGCTCAGCGCCCATATGACCGGACATTTTTTTGCCCTTGAATACACGACCAGGAGTCTGGCACTGGCCAATAGAGCCCGGGACGCGGTGGGAAACGGAGTTACCGTGAGTGTTGTCTTGGCCACGGAAATTCCAACGCTTGATCGTACCCTGGAAGCCTTTACCTTTGGACTGACCGGTTACATCAACCAGTTGACCAGCAGCGAAGATTTCAGCGTTGATCAGATCGCCAGCCTGGTAGTCACCCTCTTCAAGACGGAACTCCATAACAGTGCGACCAGCTGCAACGTTTGCTTTAGCGAAGTGACCTGCTTGAGCAGCAGTCACGCGCGAAGCACGACGCTCGCCGACAGTGACTTGCACTGCACGATAGCCATCGGTCTCTTCAGTTTTGAACTGGGTGACGCGATTCGGTTCGATCTCAATGACCGTAACCGGAATGGAGACACCTTCTTCGGTGAAAATACGGGTCATACCGCATTTACGACCGACTACACCAATAGTCATGTTGTAAACCTCATGAGTGTACGGGGCTTTCACCCGCTATGGCCGCCCATTTCAGAGCGTTACACGACTAAGACCCAAGTCTTAGCCGAGGCTGATCTGTACTTCCACACCGGCCGCCAGATCAAGCTTCATAAGTGCATCAACGGTTTTATCCGTTGGCTGGACGATGTCCAGTACGCGCTTATGAGTACGGATCTCGTACTGGTCACGCGCGTCTTTGTTGACGTGCGGGGAGACCAGAACGGTGAACCGCTCTTTACGGGTAGGCAGTGGAATTGGACCACGCACTTGTGCACCAGTACGTTTCGCGGTTTCCACGATTTCCTGGGTGGATTGGTCGATCAGGCGATGGTCAAAAGCCTTCAACCTGATACGGATTTGCTGATTTTGCATTGGATTTCAGACTCCGGCTGCTATTCCCAGCGAGCGCAATACGCCCGTTAAAAGGAGGCGCAATTCTATAGACGGCCCAGATAGGTGTCAACCCAATAAAAAAGGCCCCCGCTGAGCGGGGGCCTTTTCAAAACATCAAGGCAATCTCAAAAGAGATTACTCGATGATTTTAGCTACAACGCCAGCACCAACGGTACGGCCGCCTTCGCGGATAGCGAAACGCAGACCGTCTTCCATTGCGATGGTTTTGATCAGGGTAACAACCATTTTGATGTTGTCGCCTGGCATAACCATTTCAACGCCTTCCGGCAGCTCGCAGTTACCAGTCACGTCAGTAGTACGGAAGTAGAACTGTGGACGGTAGCCTTTGAAGAACGGAGTGTGACGACCGCCTTCTTCTTTGCTCAATACGTACACTTCAGCTTCGAACTTGGTGTGCGGCTTAACCGAACCTGGCTTAACCAGAACCTGGCCACGCTCAACGTCGTCACGCTTGGTACCACGCAGCAGAACGCCGCAGTTCTCGCCAGCACGACCTTCGTCGAGCAGCTTACGGAACATTTCAACACCGGTGCAGGTGGTGACAGTAGTGTCACGCAGACCAACGATTTCCAGTGGATCTTGAACCTTAACGATACCGCGCTCGATACGACCAGTCACAACAGTACCACGACCGGAGATCGAGAATACGTCTTCGATTGGCATCAGGAACGGCTTGTCGATAACACGAACTGGATCTGGNATGTAGCTGTCCAGAGTTTCAACCAATTTACGAACGGACGTGGTGCCCATTTCGTTATCGTCTTTGCCTTTCAGAGCCATCAGAGCAGAACCGATGATGATCGGAGTGTCGTCACCTGGGAAGTCGTAAGTGCTCAGCAGATCGCGCACTTCCATCTCAACCAGTTCCAGCAGCTCAGCGTCGTCTACCAGGTCAGCCTTGTTCAGGTAAACCACGATGTACGGAACGCCAACCTGACGGGACAGCAGGATGTGCTCACGGGTCTGTGGCATCGGACCATCAGCGGCCGAACAAACCAGAATCGCGCCGTCCATCTGGGCAGCACCGGTGATCATGTTCTTCACATAGTCAGCGTGACCTGGGCAGTCAACGTGAGCGTAGTGACGGATCAGCGAGTTGTATTCAACGTGCGCGGTGTTGATGGTGATACCACGAGCTTTTTCTTCTGGTGCGCTGTCGATTTTGTCGAAAGCAACGATTGCCGAACCGAAAACTTCGGAGCAGACGCGAGTCAGAGCAGCGGTCAGAGTGGTTTTACCGTGGTCAACGTGACCGATGGTGCCAACGTTGACGTGCGGTAGGGAACGATCAAATTTTTCTTTAGCCACGACAATTAACTCCTTGCCTAAAGGACTGAATCAGCCTTGTTTTTTGGATACAGTTTCAGCGATGTGCGCCGGAGCTGTGTTGTATTTTTTGAATTCCATAGAGTAGCTTGCGCGACCCTGAGACATGGAGCGAACGTCGGTCGCATAACCGAACATCTCACCCAACGGAACCTCGGCGCGAATCACTTTGCCGGAAACCGTGTCTTCCATGCCCAAGATCATGCCGCGACGACGGTTAAGGTCGCCCATGACATCACCCATATAGTCTTCAGGTGTAACAACTTCTACCGCCATGATTGGCTCAAGCAACTCACCACCGCCCTTCTGGGCCAGTTGCTTGGTTGCCATGGAAGCAGCCACCTTAAACGCCATCTCGTTGGAGTCGACGTCGTGGTAAGAACCGTCAAAAACGGTTGCTTTCAGGCCGATCAGCGGATAGCCGGCAACAACACCGTTCTTCATCTGCTCTTCGATACCCTTCTGGATAGCAGGGATGTATTCCTTAGGAACCACACCACCTACTACTTCGTTCACGAATTGCAGACCTTCCTGACCTTCGTCAGCAGGAGCAAAACGGATCCAGCAGTGACCGAACTGACCACGACCGCCGGACTGACGAACGAACTTGCCTTCGATTTCACAGTTCTTCGTGATGCGCTCACGATAGGAAACCTGAGGCTTACCGATGTTGGCTTCGACGTTGAACTCACGGCGCATCCGATCAACCAGGATGTCCAGGTGCAACTCGCCCATGCCGGAGATGATCGTTTGACCAGTCTCTTCATCAGTTTTGACGCGGAAAGATGGATCTTCCTGAGCAAGCTTGCCCAGAGCGATACCCATTTTTTCCTGGTCATCCTTGGTCTTAGGCTCTACGGCAACCGAAATAACCGGCTCCGGGAAGTCCATGCGAACCAGGATGATTGGCTTGTCAGCGTTGCACAAAGTCTCACCGGTGGTGACGTCCTTCATGCCGATCAAGGCCGCGATGTCACCAGCGCGTACTTCCTTGATCTCTTCACGGGCGTTTGCGTGCATTTGCACCATACGACCCACGCGCTCTTTTTTGCCTTTAACCGAGTTGATCACGCCGTCGCCGGAGTTCAACACGCCCGAGTAAACGCGGACGAAGGTCAAGGTACCCACGAATGGGTCAGTGGCAATTTTAAATGCCAGAGCGGAGAACGGTTCTGCGTCGTCTGCATGACGCTCCAGCTCGATAGTCTCGTCATCCGGGTCAGTACCCTTGATGGCAGGAATATCCACTGGCGCAGGCAGGTAGTCGATAACGGCGTCGAGAACCAGGGGAACACCCTTGTTCTTGAACGAGGAACCGCAAACAGCCAAGACGATCTCACCAGCGATAGTACGCTGACGCAGAGCGGCCTTGATTTCCACGTTGGTGAGTTCTTCACCTTCGAGGTACTTGTTCATCAGCTCTTCGTTGGCTTCGGCCGCAGCTTCAACCATGTTGTTGCGCCATTCGTCAGCCAGTTCCTGCAGTTCAGCAGGGATAGGCTTGCGAACTGGAACCATGCCTTTGTCAGCGTCATTCCAGTAAACAGCTTCCATGGTCAGCAGATCGATCTGGCCCTGGAAGTTGTCTTCGGAACCGATAGCCAACTGGATTGGCACCGGGGTGTGACCCAGGCGCTGCTTGATCTGACCGATCACGCGCAGGAAGTTAGCACCGGCACGGTCCATCTTGTTTACATAAACAAGACGTGGAACGCCGTATTTGTTGGCTTGACGCCATACGGTTTCCGACTGAGGCTCAACACCCGAGGTACCGCAGAACACAACGACAGCGCCGTCGAGTACGCGCAGGGAACGTTCAACTTCAATAGTGAAGTCTACGTGGCCCGGGGTATCGATTACGTTGAAGCGGTGCTCATCCTTGTACTGCTTCTCGGAACCTTTCCAGAAGGCGGTAATAGCAGCAGAAGTAATGGTAATACCACGCTCCTGCTCCTGAACCATCCAGTCTGTGGTCGCGGCGCCGTCATGCACCTCGCCCATCTTGTGACTTTTGCCGGTGTAAAACAGTACGCGCTCGGTGGTGGTGGTTTTACCAGCATCCACGTGAGCAACGATACCGATGTTACGGTAGCGGCTAATCGGAGTAGTACGAGCCATAAAGCCCTCGCAAAATTAGTGAAGCTAAGATTAGAAGCGGTAGTGCGAGAAAGCTTTGTTAGCTTCAGCCATACGGTGCACGTCTTCACGCTTCTTAACAGCAGCACCTTTACCTTCAGCAGCGTCCAACAGTTCGCCAGCCAAACGCAGAGCCATAGACTTCTCGCCGCGCTTACGGGCGAAGTCTACCAACCAGCGCATTGCCAGGGCGTTACGACGGGACGGACGAACTTCAACCGGAACCTGGTAAGTAGCACCGCCTACACGGCGCGACTTCACTTCGACCAGCGGAGCGATGGCGTCGAGAGCTTTCTCGAAGATTTCCAGGGGGTCGCTGTTCTTGCGTTCTTTAACCTTTTCCAGCGCGCCATAAACGATACGCTCGGCAACGGCTTTCTTGCCGCTTTCCATCACGTGGTTCATGAACTTGGCCAGAATTTGGCTTCCGTATTTTGGATCGTCAAGCACTTCGCGCTTGGCTGCTACGCGTCTTCTTGGCATGGATAAGCCCTCAAACGGTCTTCAGGTTCGCTCGGAATCGGTGCCCTTGCGGGACGCCTCCGACCTTACTCTTATCGACTCAGAAAAAAAGANAATCAGTT
>NZ_NMOJ01000016.1 GCF_002251635.1 Pseudomonas mandelii | reverse complement strand
TNNGGCGCTCGTCGTCAGTCTCGTCACTGCCGCGTTTGCCGGCATATTCGGCGGCAATGCGCACCAGGCGCACGGCCTTGCCTTGCAGGGCGNTTTCCACCTGGTGGCGCAAGTCGGGTTGCGGTTCGTCGAGACGCACGCGAACTTCCAGCCAAGGCTGGCGCTGGATGTCGGCCAGCAAGTCGATATTCGGCAGGTCGGCCAGTTGCAAGAGGATTTCGGCCAGCGGCGCCGGGCCGATGCGTTGCAGGTTGACCGCGCGGGGGATCAGTTTTGGCTCGACGCTGACCAGGGTCTCGCCGTCGAGTGTGACGTCGAGAATCTGATGCTGATAACCGATTTCCGAGAACGACAATGGAATCGGCGAGCCGCTGTAGCGGATGCGCTCTTCACCGTTGACCTTCTGCGGCTTGTGCAAATGCCCCAGCGCGACGTAGCTGATGCTCGGATCGAACAGGCTGGCGGGTAGCGCCTCGGCATTGCCGATGATCAGGCTGCGCTCGGAGTCTTCCGACACCGAACCACCCGCCATGTGCGCGTGGCTGATGGCAATCAGCGCCTGGCCTTTTTTGCGTTTGGCATTGGCGGCGGTGATCAGCCATTCATGTACCTGGCCGATGCCGCGCAGGTAGTCGTCGCCCAAGTGCGCGCCGGTGACTTCCGCCGGGCGCAAAAATGGCAGCGCCAGGCACCAGCCGGCAATTTCGCCGCTGGCATCTGGCAACGGCAGTAACAGTCGTTCGGCGTCCAGTTGACCGTCGTCGAGCCACAGCACNCGCCCCAGGGCATGGGTGCGCAAACGGCGCATCAACGGCGCCGGCAACTCGATACGCGAGCCGGAGTCGTGGTTGCCGGCGATCATCACAATCGTGAGTGTCGGGTTTTGTTCGTGGGCGCTGATGATGAAGTCATACAGACGCTCCTGGGCCTTGAGCGGCGGGTTGACCGTGTCGAAGATATCGCCGGCGATCAACAGCACATCGGGCTGATCCAGCTTCAGCTGGCGCAACAGCCATTCGAGAAAACAGGCGTGTTCGAAGTCGCGTTCCTGGCCATGCAGGTTTTGGCCAAGGTGCCAGTCGGAGGTGTGGAACAGACGCAAGGCGAACTCCGTAGGAAATAAGGTAATGGCCGCGTGGAAAATGAGGGCGGCGAAAGGGGAGAGAGTTTACTGGCAAACACACCGGATGTGGGCAGCGTCACAACCCAGTAGCAGCTGCCGAGCAGCGCGAGGCTGCGTTCGGCGACGAAGTCGTCATCCTGATACACCGCATGCGCTGATTTTACGACTGCTGCGCAGCCGAACGCAGCCTCGCGCTGCTCGGCAGCTGCTAAAGGGTGTGTGGTGGCAGTGATTATTTCGGGTAAAGCGGCGGCAGCCCGCTGTCACCCACCGGATCCTGAACCCGTTCGGCAATCGGGATCGCCTTGATCGCCCGCCACAGATCTTCGCCTTGCCAGTGCTGGCCGGTTTCGCTGTAGAGCGCGCCGTTCAAGCCGTCCAGCGCATCGGACAAAGGCACGAACCGCGCGGCCATATCCGCCAGGGTTTCCGGCTGTTGCCGCGCCCAGGCGTCCAGTGCCTGGCGCGTGGCCTGNGAGTCGTTGGCCTGGCAGGCGCGTTTGAGTTCGTCGAGGACGGTGCGTGGGCTCGGGCCGGTCTGCGCGGCACGCAGGATTGCCGGTTGCCAGCGGGCGCGCCACCAGAGTCCGAAACCCAGCAACGTGGTGCAGGCCAGAATCAATGTGCTGAGTTTCCACTTCCACAAGGTTTCACTGTCGACGCCGGTATTCACTTGCGCGGTGTTAGCCGGTGTATCAATCACCAGGCTTGGATTGTTCGCCACTTGCAGGGTTCGGGCCGGCAGGCTGCTGTGTTCCAGGTGATCTTCGAAGGTGTTCCACCAGACCACTTCCACCGCAGGCAACTCGATGGCACCACTGCGGCCCGGCACCAGCGCTTCACGATCTTCACGGCTGCCGATCAGGCCGCGCTCGGTGCTTTGGTTGCTCAGCACCGGTTGATCCGGGTAGCGGCGCAGTCCATTGACGTCGGTGGCGGGCAGCGGCGGCAATTGGGAGCTGGCCAGGCCTTCGGCCTTCAAGGTCAGACTACGAGTCAGCGAATCACCTACCTGCGCATGGTCCGGCTCCGGGTTCCAGCTTTCGCTCAGGCTCAGGCTGCGGGCCGGCAACCAGGGGAGGTCGGCAGGGTAGGTAATGGGTTTGGCCTTGACCGTTAGCAGAATAGGGGTGGAGCTGACACGCATCAGTTTCCCGGACTTCGGAGCCTGGGTGGCGTCCTGGGTGGGCTGGGCGTCGACGAGCGTGGCGCTGAAGATCTGCGCCGGAATAGTCAATTCGCCGCTGTGTTGCGGATAGATCGCATAACGCATTTCGATCACGCCGTGGCGCAGGCCGTTGATGGCTTTCTCGTAAGTGCGCGACTCACCCAGTTGTTCGATNCGTGCATCGGGAATCTGCAACGGGGTGAGGCTGCTGTCGTCATACAGCGACACCGAATGATAAACGCGCACGGTCAACAGGGCCTGGGCCTGGACGTAAACNCTGGTTTGGTCGAGGCTGGTTTCGATGAACACCGGGGCCAGTTTGTTCGCGGTGTCCTGGGTTTCGCTTTCGACCACTTGCACGGTAATCGGCTGGCTCTGGACGTCGCCCAGCTGCAGCGGTGGAATCACCACGGTGCCGTTTTCCTTGGGCAGCAGGGTGATGATCCAACGTGTGGTGGCGCGGTTNTCGCCGTTCAGGGTGGTGAGCTGGTTGATCTGGCGGGTGCCGCTGACTTCGAACTGTGCGTCGAGGGGCGACAGGTCGGGTTTGCCGAATTGGGTGACGTCGTTGGATTCCAGGGTCAGTTCGACCGTCTCGCCGGAGTTCAGACGACTGCGATCGACACTGGCGACCAGCGCCGCCGCGTTGGCCTGAACGGTGCAAAACAGCAGGGCGAGCATGAAAAGGGTGAAGCGGGTCATCGCGTTTTTTCCTGATCCTGATGTTGTTGCTGTTCGTACCAGAATTTGCGCCTGAGCAATTCACCCGGGTCATCCGGGATCTTGCGCAGCCATTGCTCCAGCGCCTGACGCTGTTCGCCATCGATATTGTCGCTGGCTGGCCGCATCGGTGGTGTGGTGCTTTGCTCGTCCCCCAGTTCGCTGCCCGGGACTTCATTGGAGCCCGGTTTCGGCGGCGTTGTGGCCTGTTGTCCGGCGTCCGGCGTGGTCTGTCCGGCGTCGGATTTCGGATGGTTGTTGTCCGCAGGTTGTGTGGCGGCACCCGGTGGCGTTTCCTGCTCGGTGTCCTTGGTCTCGTCATCGGCGGATTTCTGCGGCTCAACCGGTGGCGGTGCGTTTTTCTGTTTGAGCAGACTTTCTACCAGCGCCTTGTTGGTCTGCGCCGGGCGCAGATCCGGTTGACGTTCCAGTGCCTGATCGTAAGCGTCCAGCGCCGCTTCCAGCTCACCGCTTTTGGCCAAGGCGTTGCCACGATTGTAGTGGGCGTGCGCATCGTTGCCCTCGGCGAACCGCTGGGCGGCGCCGCTGTAGTCGCCAGCCTCATACAGCGCGACGCCTTGCCACTGCGGATCCTCAAAATGCTGCGAAGCCTTCGCCGGATGCCCTTGCCGGAGCAGATGCAGGCCCCGTTGATCGGGGCGCAACCACAAGTCTTCAAAGTCGAAGGCATAGCTAGGTTGCGGCAACAGGAACAGTAAAGGCAGGCAGAACAACCAGCCACGGCGACCGGCGCACGCCGCCAGCAGCAACAGAGGCAGCAGCAACCAGTAACCCTCATCGGCCCAGGTGTCCAGGCGCAAGGTCTGGCCGTCGTTGCGCAGGGTGCGTGGACCGTCAAGCAGGCCGAGCCCGCGCAGGTCGGTATCGCCCAGTCGCGCTGGGCGATAGCGTCCGCCGAGGTCGTTGGCAAAGGCTTTCAGGCTGGGACTGTCCAGGCGCGGCACCAGAATCGCGCCCTGGTCGTCCTTGAGGAAACTGCCGTCCTCTTGCGCAACCGGCGCACCTTCGGCGGTGCCGATGCCGAGCATCAGGAACTGCGTCGATTTTCGGTCCAGTGCCTGGCGAATGCCTTCACGTTCCAGGTCCGTCAGGGTGGAACCGATCAACAGGATCCGGCCTTCACCCAAATCCCCCTGATTCAGCAGTGCCAGGGCCTTGGTCACCGCGAGGTCCGCGCGATGGCCTGCTTCGGGCATCAGCGAAGGCTTGAGCGCATCGAGCAGATTACGGCTGGTCGACAGGTCATCNGACAGCGGCACCAGGGTGTGGGCGCTNCCGGCATAGACGACGATTGCAGTCTGGGCGTCGCTGCGCACTTGCAGCAGGTCTAACAGTTTGCGTCGTGCCTGTTCGAGTCGGTTCGGCGCCACGTCGGTGGCGAGCATTTCCGGGGTCAGTTCAAGCACGACCACCAGCGGGTCGGCGGGTTTCTGACTGATTTGTTCGACGCGCTCCCAACTCGGCCCCAGCAAGGCAAGGACGGTCAGTACCCATGCCACGCCGAGGACGACCCACGGCGATTTGCTTTCGCGACCGTTGCCACCACTGAGCAACACCGCATGAAAGGCCGGTGGCAGGATCATCTGCCAGCGCCCGGCGCGTTTTTGCCGATGCCAAAGCTGCCACAGCAGCCAGCCGAGCAGCGGCAACAACAACTGCCACCAGGGGCGAAACCAGTACGGCCACAGCGCACTCATCGGCGCCTCCGCAGACGCAGGCGTTTGAGCCGCTGGCGCCAGTCAGGCAGTTGGGTTTGCAAAAACAGGTCCTTGGTAAACAGCCGTTGCAGTGGGTTGTCCGGCCAACGCTCGCGCACCACCAACAACATGCTCAACAACAACGCCAGTGCCAAAGGCCAGTGATACAACGCCTGCGCCGGGCGAGCCTGGGTCGGTTGTTGCGCAACAGGCTCAAGCTGGTCGAGGGTGTCCTTGATCTTTTGCAGCTCGTTGCCGTCGCGGGCGCGGAAGTACTGACCGCCGGTGGCTTGGGCGATGGCCTTCAACGCCGGTTCATCGAGGTCCAGGCTCGGATTGACCCCGAGGAAACCCAAGGTGCCGCTTTGCTCCGGGTCGGCGCCGATGCCGATNGGGTAGATTTTCACGCCTTCTTCAGCGGCCAGGCGTGCGGCGGTCAACGGGTCGATTTGCCCGGCGTTGTTGGCGCCATCGGTGACCAGGATCAGCACGCGGCTTTGCGCCGGGCGCTGGCGCAGGCGTTTCAGGGCCAGGCCAATCGCATCNCCGATGGCGGTGTTTTTGCCGGCGATGCCGATTCGCGCTTCGTCGAGCCACACGCGCACGGTGTGCCGGTCGAACGTCAAGGGCGCTTGCAGGTACGCCTGGCTGCCAAACAGGATCAGGCCGACGCGGTCGCCTTCGCGGCTTTCCAGGAAGTCCCCGAGCAGGTGTTGGACCAGGCTCAGGCGGCTGACGTCATCGTCCTGCCAGTGCATATCCGGGAAGTCCATGGAGCCGGACACGTCCACCGCCACCAGCAGGTCGCGACCACTGGCGGCAATCGGCAGGGGGTCACCCAGCCATTGCGGGCGCGCCGCCGCTATCAGCAACAACAGCCACAACAGGATGAACGGTGCTTGCTGGCGCCACGCCGGCAGGTTGGCCCGGGCACGGCGGCGGGCCAGGCCTTCGAGGTCATTGAGGAAACTGACTTTCAGGGCGGGCTCGCCGCTGTCGGCCACCGGCAGCAGAACGCGCATCAACCAGGGCAGCGGCAGCAGGGCAAAGATCCACGGCCAGGCGAACTCAAACATGTTTGCGAATCCAGGTGTCGACGGCTTGGGTCAGGCCGGCGATAGCCTTGTCGTCGAGTTTGCATTCGGGTTTGTAGGCGCCTTCCACCAGCACCATCCAGCGGGTCAGGCCGGCAGCAGGGCAGCGGTTGTCGAGGAACGCCAGCCATTTGCGGCCGTTGAGGGTGTGGCTCTGGCTGTAGGGGTAGTCGTTGCGGCACAGGCGCTTGAGCAAGCCGTTGAGCTGTTGCAGCCAGGCGCCGGCGGGGGCGCCGTCGTAAGGTTTTGGCATCAGCGCAAGCTCGGCCAATGCGGCGATACGCACCGGGTCCAGCGGTTGTTCGGCGCGCACGATCGGGCGTTTGTCCGGAATGAGTCGCCGCGCCTTCCACAGGCCAAAACCGATCAGCGGCAGCAACAACAGCAACAGCCACCAGCCGGGCGCGGGTGGCCAGAATTCGATGGGCGGCGGGGAAATCAGCGGTTGCAGTTGATCGAGGCTGCTCATCGACCTTTCCCCGGTTTCTGTGGGTTCAGGTACTCGCGCAGCTGTTCAACCATCTCGCTCTGGGTGCTCAAGGGCATCAATAGAATCCGCAGTTTCTGTGCGAGCAGTTCCCAGCGGGCGATGCGCGCTTCGGCCTGGGCCTTGTAGGCCTGGCGTAAGTCGAAGTTAAGCGTGTCNAGTTCCAGTTGCGCGCCACGTTCGGCGAAGCGCAGCAAACCGGCGGCGGGCAGGGCGTGATCCAGCGGGTCGGAGATGGGCAGCAGCAAGAGGTCGCAATGCCGAGACAGCAGGCTCAGCTGCTGTTCGGCACCTTCGGTGAGCGCGCGTTCATCGCAGATCACAATCACCAGGCTGCCCGGGCGCAACACTTCGCGGCCACGACGCAGGGCCATGTTGAGGGAATCACGGTTCTGCTCGCTTTCGGTGTGCAGCGACTGATTGACCCGCACCAGNCGGTTGAGCAGTTGCAGCAGGCTTTGCTTGCTGCGCCGGGGCTTGATTTCGTAGTGTTCGCTGTCGCCGAANACCAGCCCGCCGACCCGGTCGTTATGGCCCAGGGCTGCCCAGCCGATCAGGCTCGCTGCCTGGGCGGCCAGCACTGATTTGAACATCATCCCGGAACCGAAAAACAGCCGGCAGCTTTGCTCGACCATGATGAAAATCGGTCGCTCGCGTTCTTCGTGGAACAGTTTGGTATGCGGTTCCTGGGTACGCGCCGTCACACGCCAGTCGATGGTGCGCACATCGTCCCCGGCCTGGTACACACGCACCTGGTCAAAGTCCACGCCACGCCCACGCAACTTGGAATGGTGCAGGCCGATCAATGGGCTGCGCTGGCTCGGCGTGGAAAACAACTGCACTTCGCGCACGCGATGGCGCATCTCGATCAGCTCGGCGAGACTGACGCGGATGCCCGGCTCGGGCGGCAGGAGGGCGTTCATCGGGGTCAAGCGACGGCTACGACGTCGAGAATCCGCTGGACCACCCGGTCCTGATCGATGCCAGCGGCTTCGGCTTCAAAGGACAGAATGATGCGGTGGCGCAGCACGTCGAACAGCACGGCCTGGATATCTTCCGGGCTCACAAAGTCGCGCCCGGCCAGCCACGCATGCGCGCGGGCGCAGCGGTCCAGGGCGATAGAGCCGCGCGGGCTGGCGCCGTAGGCGATCCACTCGGCCATTTCCGGGTCGAACTTGGCCGGGGTGCGCGTGGCCATCACCAGTTGCACCAGGTATTCCTCCACCGCATCGGCCATGTACAGGCCGAGGATTTCCTTGCGCGCAGCAAAAATCGCCTGCTGACTGACGCGGCGTTCGGGCTTGGTTTCACCGTTGAGGGCTTCGCCACGGGCTTGTTGCAGGATGCGTCGCTCTACCGCTGCATCCGGGAACCCGATTTTGACGTGCATCAGGAAGCGGTCGAGCTGGGCTTCGGGCAATGGGTAGGTGCCTTCCTGCTCGATGGGGTTTTGCGTGGCCATCACCAGAAACAGTGGCGACAAGTCGTAGGTGCTGCGCCCGACGCTGACCTGGCGCTCGGCCATGGCTTCGAGCAGTGCCGACTGCACCTTGGCCGGTGCGCGGTTTATTTCGTCCGCCAGCACCAGGTTGTGGAAGATCGGGCCCTGTTGGAACACAAAGCTGCCGGTTTCCGGGCGATAGATCTCGGTGCCGGTGATGTCGGCAGGCAGCAGGTCGGGGGTGAACTGGATGCGATGGAACTGCGCTTCGATGCCTTCGGCCAACTCTTTGATGGCCTTGGTCTTGGCCAGCCCCGGGGCGCCCTCGACCAGCATGTGGCCGTCGGCGAGCAAGGCGATGAGCAAGCGNTCGATGAGTTTTTCCTGGCCGAGAATCTGCGTAGAAAGAAAGGTTCGCAGCGCGAGCAGCGCTTCACGATGTTCCATCGATGACGGTTCCTGGAGAGGTGAGCCTGGGCGTTCGAAAAACGCCAGGGCTGGGGGCGTTACTTTAATCCATCGCGGGGGGCGGCGACTAACGGCATTTTGTGCAAAGTGTGGGAAATGGCTGGGGAAATTGTTGGAGTTTTGTGAGGCTCCAAGGCTGGAGGTGTTCTTTCGGGCCTCATCGCGAGCAGGCTCGCTCCCACAGGTGACCGAGTCGTTTGATTGAAATGCGATCAATGTGGGAGCGAGCCTGCTCGCGATGAGGCCCGAAAGAACACCTCCAGCCTTGGAGCCTCACAAAACTCCAACAAAGGTGCCAGTCCCCTTGAGGATGTTTTGCAAGGTTTCCTCGACCTCAGCCAGATCGCCAGCATCCGTACTGTGAATGATCTCCAGCGAATCATCGCCATTCAGCGCATCCGCATCCGCCGCCGCGATTTCAATCAGCAAGCGGGTAGGGCTCAAGGTCACTTTGACGCCATCCAGCGTCGAAGGCTCGCCGTCGAGGGTGATGTCCAGCGCGTCCTCGTCCGGGTAACGGGTCATCAGGAACATGTCGCCCTGATCGCTGTGGCAGCAGAGCATGGCCATGTTGTCTTCTTCGTCATCGCATGGGTTGACGATCAAGAGTGCGGTGGTCATTTGCATGGGAAAATCCTGGCTCGGCGAGCATTGTGAACGCAATAAAAGGCGATTCTGCCAGCCCTCGGGAATTTCTGCTCGCCTGAGTGTCAGAGGATGTGTCGTGAACACTTGGAGTGTTACTGGTCATTTCTGGTACGGATGTGCCGTAAAACCGGGGATAAAACGCCCGTTTTCCTGCGCGACTGCTAGTGTTGTTCGAGGCGCATGCCGTGAGCTGCGTACCGATGACCGAATATGTCGCAGCGCCGCAAGCACAGGCCTTGCCGCACTCGTTAAGCTGCGCATCGAATGGATATCCGTAAAGACATTGTGCAATTCATCGCACAGGCGTTTTTGCCGATAACCCTCATGGAAGGTGAATGTGACCTGAGTGTCTCGTCCAGCTTCACCCACCTGTCATCCTGTTTCCTCTGCCCGAGAATCAGGAACAGGGTGACGGATCGCCCCGAAAGGGG
>NZ_NMOJ01000159.1 GCF_002251635.1 Pseudomonas mandelii | reverse complement strand
TTACAAAAAGCCGCTACTACTTAGGCTTCTTGGTACCGTACTTCGAACGACCCTGGTTACGACCTTTAACGCCGGAAGTATCCAAGGAGCCGCGTACGGTGTGGTAACGAACACCTGGCAAGTCTTTTACACGACCGCCGCGGATCAGTACCACGCTGTGCTCTTGCAGGTTGTGGCCTTCACCGCCGATGTACGAGGAAACCTCGAAACCGTTGGTCAGACGCACACGGCATACTTTACGCAGTGCCGAGTTAGGTTTTTTCGGCGTAGTGGTATACACGCGAGTGCATACGCCACGACGTTGCGGGCAGTTCTGCAGCGCAGGCACGTCGGATTTCTCGACGATACGCTTACGCGGCTGACGTACCAGCTGGTTGATAGTTGCCATCTACTAGCTCCACTGTTGTCTTGCGACGCTATTGTCTTGCAAGAAAAGCAAAATGGCAGGAACGAATTCCCGCCAAATTTAGGGGTACAAGAGTCTAAAGAGGATCTTGTCCCCAGTCAAGGCAAGGCCCCGACCTCCCCTCTCGTCGAACCGGGGCAAACCTGCCTCGATCCGACGAATGGGGCTGCCAGGGCCCAGACTTATTTATCGCAGAACTCAGTTACCGCTTGAGTTCAGCGCTTCGGTCAGTGCAGCTTCCACTTCACTGGCGCTTACGCGCAGCGGCTTGTCAGCATCACGGCGGCGCTTGCGCTCGCTGTGGTAAGCCAAACCGGTACCCGCCGGGATCAGACGACCCACAACCACGTTTTCTTTCAGGCCGCGCAGGTAATCGCGCTTGCCGGTTACCGCTGCTTCGGTCAGTACGCGAGTGGTCTCCTGGAAGGAGGCCGCCGAGATGAACGACTCAGTGGACAACGACGCCTTGGTGATACCCAGCAACACACGAGTGAACTTGGAGACAAATTTGTCATCCGCGCCCAGACGTTCGTTTTCTACCAGTACGTGAGTCAGTTCCATCTGGTCGCCCTTGATGAAACTGGAATCGCCGGATTCAGCGATTTCAACTTTACGCAGCATCTGACGCAGGATGGTCTCGATGTGCTTATCGTTGATCTTAACGCCTTGCAGACGGTAAACGTCCTGGATCTCGTTCACGATGTACTTGGCCAGCGCACTCACACCCAGCAGACGCAGGATGTCGTGTGGATCGCTCGGGCCGTCGGAGATAACTTCGCCGCGGTTTACCTGTTCGCCTTCGAAGACGTTCAGGTGACGCCACTTCGGAATCAGCTCTTCATACGGATCGCTACCGTCGTTCGGGGTAATGACCAGACGGCGCTTGCCTTTGGTCTCTTTACCGAACGCGATGGTACCGCTGACTTCAGCCAGAATCGACGCTTCTTTCGGACGACGAGCTTCGAACAAGTCGGCAACACGCGGCAGACCACCGGTGATGTCACGGGTCTTCGAAGTTTCTTGCGGGATACGAGCGATAACATCACCGATCGCGATCTTCGCACCATCCGCTACACCGACCAGGGCGTTGGCTGGCAGGAAGTACTGAGCGATTACGTCAGTGCCTGGCAGCAACAAGTCCTTGCCGTTGTCATCGACCATCTTCACGGCAGGACGGATGTCTTTACCGGCAGCTGGACGATCTTTCGCGTCGAGTACTTCAATGTTGGTCATACCGGTCAATTCGTCAGTCTGACGCTTGATCGTGATGCCTTCTTCCATGCCCACGTAGGTCACGGTACCTTTCATTTCGGTAACGATTGGGTGAGTGTGCGGATCCCACTTGGCCACGATTGCGCCAGCGTCGACCTTGTCACCTTCTTTAACCGAAATCACGGCACCGTACGGCAGCTTGTAACGCTCGCGCTCACGACCGTAGTCATCAGCGATTGCCAGCTCACCGGAACGGGACACAGCAACCAGGCAACCATCCACTCGCTCAACGTGTTTCAGGTTGCGCAGACGGACGGTACCGCCATTCTTCACCTGAACACTGTCAGCTGCGGAGGTCCGGCTTGCCGCACCACCAATGTGGAACGTACGCATGGTCAACTGGGTACCCGGCTCACCGATGGACTGGGCAGCGATAACGCCGACCGCTTCACCGATGTTCACCTGGTGACCACGAGCCAAGTCACGGCCGTAGCACTTGGCGCAAATGCCGTAGCGGGTTTCGCAGCTGATCGGCGAGCGAACAATCACTTCGTCGATGCTGTTGAGTTCAATGAACTCGACCCACTTCTCGTCTACCAGTGTGCCGGCAGGAACGATAATTTCCTCGGTACCTGGCTTGAACACGTCACGAGCGATGACACGACCCAATACGCGCTCACCCAACGGCTCGACAACGTCACCGCCTTCAATGTGCGGAGTCATTACCAGGCCATGTTCGGTGCCGCAATCGATCTCGGTTACTACCAAGTCTTGCGCCACGTCTACCAGACGACGAGTCAGATAACCGGAGTTAGCAGTTTTCAACGCGGTATCCGCAAGACCCTTACGAGCACCGTGAGTAGAGATGAAGTACTGAAGTACGCTCAAACCTTCACGGAAGTTCGCAGTAATCGGCGTTTCAATGATGGAACCGTCCGGCTTGGCCATCAGGCCACGCATACCGGCGAGCTGACGGATCTGCGCAGCAGAACCCCGTGCGCCCGAGTCGGCCATCATGTACATCGAGTTGAACGACTCTTGATCGACTTCTACGCCATGACGGTCGATAACCTTCTCTTTCGAGAGGTTAGCCATCATCGCCTTCGACACTTCGTCGTTGGCCTTGGACCAAAGGTCGATCACTTTGTTGTACTTCTCGCCCTGGGTTACCAGGCCGGAGGCGTACTGGCTTTCGATTTCTTTCACT
This sequence comes from Pseudomonas mandelii, assembly GCF_002251635.1. Taxonomy (GTDB): domain Bacteria; phylum Pseudomonadota; class Gammaproteobacteria; order Pseudomonadales; family Pseudomonadaceae; genus Aquipseudomonas; species Aquipseudomonas mandelii_B. Next base: position 18,964 of record NZ_NMOJ01000159.1, on the reverse strand, counting down.
TCATCAGTAGCAGCATTGATGATCTGGGCTTTTTCATCCGGGATAACGAAGTCGTTAACACCGATGGAAACGCCGGAAATGGTCGAGTATGCAAAGCCGGTGTACATCAACTGGTCAGCGAAGATCACAGTCTCTTTCAAACCAACCACGCGGTAGCACTGGTTGATCAGCTTGGAGATCGCCTTTTTCTTCATCGGCAAGTTGACGACGTCGTACGACAGACCTTTTGGCACAACCTGATACAGCAGCGCACGGCCGACAGTAGTGTCGACAATACGAGTGCCGCTCACGCTGCCGCCATCACGGTCGTTGACGGTTTCGTTGATCCGCACTTTGACCTTGGCATGCAGTGCGGCTTCGCCGGCACGGAACACACGGTCAACTTCTTGCAGGTCAGCGAACACACGACCTTCGCCCTTGGCGTTGATCGCTTCACGCGTCATGTAGTACAGACCCAATACAACGTCCTGCGACGGAACGATGATTGGCTCACCGTTGGCTGGCGACAGAATGTTGTTGGTCGACATCATCAACGCGCGCGCTTCCAACTGGGCTTCCAGTGTCAGCGGTACGTGCACGGCCATTTGGTCGCCGTCGAAGTCGGCGTTGTACGCAGCACAGACCAGAGGGTGCAGCTGGATAGCCTTACCTTCGATCAGTACCGGTTCAAACGCCTGGATACCCAGACGGTGAAGGGTCGGTGCACGGTTGAGGAGAACCGGGTGTTCGCGAATTACTTCAGCGAGAACGTCCCAAACCTCAGGCAGTTCGCGCTCGACCATTTTCTTGGCCGCTTTGATGGTAGTCGCGAGACCGCGCATTTCCAGCTTACCGAAGATGAACGGCTTGAACAGCTCAAGAGCCATCTTCTTAGGCAGACCGCACTGGTGCAGACGCAAGGTCGGGCCTACGGTAATTACCGAACGACCTGAGTAGTCAACACGCTTACCGAGCAAGTTCTGACGGAAACGACCTTGCTTACCCTTGATCATGTCAGCCAAGGATTTCAGAGGACGCTTGTTCGAACCAGTGATAGCGCGGCCACGACGACCGTTGTCGAGCAGAGCATCGACAGCTTCTTGCAACATACGCTTTTCGTTGCGCACGATGATGTCCGGTGCGGACAGATCGAGCAGACGCTTCAAGCGGTTGTTACGGTTGATCACGCGACGGTACAGGTCGTTGAGGTCGGAAGTCGCGAAGCGACCGCCATCCAACGGTACCAGCGGACGCAGGTCTGGCGGCAGAACCGGCAGAACGGTCAGCACCATCCACTCTGGCAAGTTGCCGGAACCTTGGAAGGCCTCCATCAACTTCAGACGCTTGGACAGCTTCTTGATCTTGGTTTCGGAGTTGGTTTGCGGAATTTCTTCACGCAGACGGCCAATCTCGTGTTCCAGGTCGATAGCGTGCAGCAGTTCGCGGACAGCTTCGGCACCCATGCGGGCATCAAAATCGTCGCCGAACTCTTCCAGCGCTTCGAAGTACTGCTCGTCGTTCAGCAGCTGACCTTTTTCAAGGGTGGTCATGCCTGGATCGATAACGACATAGCTCTCGAAGTAGAGAACGCGTTCGATATCACGCAGGGTCATGTCCATCAGCAAGCCGATACGGGATGGCAGCGATTTCAGGAACCAGATGTGGGCAACCGGCGAAGCCAGTTCGATGTGCGCCATGCGCTCACGACGAACTTTAGCCAGCGCAACTTCAACGCCGCACTTCTCGCAGATCACACCACGGTGCTTCAAGCGCTTGTACTTACCGCACAGGCACTCGTAATCCTTTACCGGGCCAAAGATCTTGGCGCAGAACAGGCCGTCACGCTCAGGTTTGAACGTACGGTAGTTGATGGTTTCCGGCTTTTTAACTTCACCGAACGACCACGAACGGATCATCTCAGGCGATGCCAATCCAATACGGATGGCGTCGAACTCTTCGACTTGACCCTGGTTTTTCAGCAAATTCAGTAGGTCTTTCAAGGCCTTTCCTCCTGGCGGAGCAGAGAGCGGGCTAAACAGCCCCGCTCTCGATTCGCGTCACGTGTTATTCGGTTTCCAGATCGATATCGATGCCGAGGGAACGAATTTCTTTGATCAACACGTTGAAGGACTCGGGCATGCCCGGCTCCATACGGTGATCGCCATCCACGATGTTTTTGTACATCTTGGTCCGACCGTTCACATCGTCCGACTTCACTGTGAGCATTTCTTGCAGAGTGTAAGCAGCACCGTATGCTTCCAGTGCCCAGACCTCCATCTCCCCGAAACGCTGACCACCGAACTGAGCCTTACCACCCAGCGGCTGCTGGGTAACCAGGCTGTACGAACCGGTAGAACGAGCGTGCATCTTGTCGTCTACCAAGTGGTTCAGCTTCAGCATGTACATGTAGCCAACAGTAACCGGGCGCTCAAACTTGTTGCCGGTACGGCCGTCGAACAGCTGCATCTGGCCGCTTTCTGGCAGGTCTGCCAGTTTCAGCATGGCCTTGATTTCGCTTTCCTTGGCACCGTCGAACACCGGGGTAGCCATTGGAACGCCGCCGCGCAGGTTCTTCGCCAGATCCAGGATTTCCTGGTCAGTGAAGGTGTCCAGCTCTTCGTTGCGACCGCCGATCTCGTTGTAGATCTCGTGCAGGAATTTACGCAGTTCAGCGACTTTGCGCTGCTCTTCGATCATACGGTTGATCTTCTCGCCCAGACCTTTGGCCGCGAGGCCCAGGTGGGTTTCAAGGATCTGACCAACGTTCATACGCGAAGGTACGCCCAACGGGTTGAGGACGACGTCGACCGGGGTGCCATTGGCATCGTGCGGCATGTCTTCAACCGGCATGATCACGGAGACCACACCTTTGTTACCGTGACGACCGGCCATCTTGTCGCCCGGCTGGATGCGACGACGGATTGCCAGGTAAACCTTGACGATTTTCAGCACGCCTGGAGCCAGGTCATCGCCCTGCTGCAGTTTGCGCTTCTTGTCTTCGAACTTGTCGTCCAGCAGACGGCGACGATCAACGATGTAGGCCTGGGCCTTCTCGAGCTGCTCGTTCAGAGCATCTTCAGCCATGCGCAGTTTGAACCACTGGCCGTGCTCAAGACCGTCGAGGATCTCGTCGGTGATGTCCTGACCTTTCTTCAGACCTGCGCCGCCTTCAGCCTTGTGGCCTACCAGAGCGGAACGCAGACGTTCGAAGGTCGCGCCTTCAACGATACGGAACTCTTCGTTCAGGTCCTTGCGGATCTCGTCGAGTTGAGTCTTCTCGATGGACAGTGCACGAGCATCACGCTCAACGCCGTCACGGGTGAAGACCTGTACGTCGATGACAGTACCCTTGGTACCGGTAGGTACGCGCAGGGAAGTGTCTTTAACGTCGCTGGCTTTTTCACCGAAGATGGCACGCAACAGCTTCTCTTCCGGAGTCAGTTGGGTCTCGCCTTTCGGAGTGACCTTACCCACCAGGATGTCGCCTGCGCCAACTTCAGCACCTACGTAAACGATACCGGCTTCGTCCAGTTTGTTCAGTGCAGCTTCACCCACGTTCGGGATGTCTGCAGTGATTTCCTCTGGCCCAAGCTTGGTGTCACGCGCCACACAGGTCAGTTCCTGAATGTGGATCGTGGTGAAACGATCTTCCTGAACCACACGCTCAGAGAGACAGATGGAGTCTTCGAAGTTGTAACCGTTCCAGGCCATGAACGCGATGCGCATGTTCTGACCCAGTGCCAGCTCACCCATATCGGTGGAAGGACCGTCTGCCATGATGTCGCTACGCTGAACGCGATCACCCTTGCTCACCAGCGGACGCTGGTTGATGCAGGTGTTCTGGTTCGAGCGGGTGTATTTGGTCAGGTTGTAGATGTCGACACCGGCTTCGCCAGTTTCAACTTCGTCATCGGCAACACGAACCACGATACGGCTGGCATCAACAGAGTCGATCACGCCGCCACGACGAGCCACGACGCAAACGCCGGAGTCACGGGCTACGTTACGCTCCATGCCAGTACCTACCAGCGGCTTGTCAGCGCGCAGGGTGGGTACAGCTTGACGCTGCATGTTGGAACCCATCAACGCACGGTTGGCGTCATCGTGTTCCAGGAACGGGATCAGCGACGCTGCAACCGAAACTACCTGCTTCGGCGATACGTCCATCAAGGTGACGTCTTCCGGCGCCTTGACGGTGAACTCGTTCAAGTGACGAACAGCTACCAGCTCGTCGATCAGCATTTTCTTGTCGTTCATCGTGGCCGAAGCCTGAGCGATCACGTGATCAGCTTCTTCGATGGCGGACAGGAACACGATCTCGTCGGTGACCAAAGCGTCTTTCACGACACGGTACGGGCTCTCAAGGAAGCCGTACTGGTTGGTGCGCGCATAAGCGGCCAGGGAGTTGATCAGGCCGATGTTCGGACCTTCCGGCGTTTCAATCGGGCATACACGACCGTAGTGAGTCGGGTGTACGTCACGAACTTCAAAGCCTGCGCGCTCACGCGTCAGACCGCCCGGGCCCAGTGCGGAAACACGGCGCTTGTGGGTGATCTCGGAGAGCGGGTTGTTCTGGTCCATGAACTGCGAGAGCTGGCTGGAACCGAAGAACTCTTTCACCGCGGCAGCCACTGGCTTGGCGTTGATCAAGTCTTGCGGCATCAGACCTTCGCTTTCAGCCATCGACAGACGCTCTTTGACCGCACGCTCAACACGCACCAGGCCAACGCGGAACTGGTTCTCGGCCATTTCGCCTACGCAGCGAACACGACGGTTACCCAGGTGGTCGATGTCATCGACGATGCCTTTACCGTTACGGATGTCGACCAGGGTCTTCAGNACCGCGACGATATCTTCCTTGCACAGCACGCCCGAACCTTCGATCTCGGTACGACCGATACGACGGTTGAACTTCATCCGGCCGACCGCAGACAGGTCATAGCGCTCAGGGCTGAAGAACAGGTTGTTGAACAGGGTCTCGGCAGCGTCTTTGGTTGGTGGCTCACCAGGACGCATCATGCGATAGATCTCGACCAGCGCTTCCAATTGGTTGCTGGTGGAGTCGATCTTCAGTGTGTCGGAGATGAACGGACCGCAGTCGATGTCGTTGGTGTACAGGGTCTCGATGCGAACAACCTGAGCCTTGGCGATTTTTGCCAGGATCTCGGTGTTCAGCTCGGTGTTGCACTCAGCCAGGATTTCGCCTGTAGCTGGGTGAACGATGACCTTGGCAGTGGTGCGACCCAGGACGTAGTCCAGAGGCACGTCCAGCGACTTGATACCGGCTTTTTCGATCTGGTTGATGTGGCGCGCGGTAATACGGCGGCCGGCTTCAACGATGACCTTGCCATTTTCATCCTGGATATCCAGGACGGCAATTTCACCACGCAGACGCGAAGCAATCAGTTCCAGGCTGAGGGTTTCATCCTTCAGACTGAATACGTTGGTGGTGTAGAAAGCATCCAGCACTTGCTCAGTGGTATAGCCGAGCGCGCGCAGCAGTACCGAGGCCGGCAGCTTACGACGACGGTCGATACGCACGAACACGCAGTCTTTCGGGTCGAACTCGAAGTCCAACCACGAGCCGCGGTACGGAATGATCCGCGCGGAGTACAGGAGCTTACCGGAGCTGTGCGTCTTGCCGCGGTCGTGGTCGAAGAACACGCCCGGGGAACGGTGCAGCTGGGAAACGATAACGCGCTCGGTACCGTTGATAACGAAGGTACCGTTTTCAGTCATCAATGGGATTTCGCCCATATAGACTTCTTGCTCTTTGATGTCCTTGATCGCTTTGTTCGACGATTCTTTGTCGAAAATGATCAGACGGACTTTTACCCGCAAAGGTACGGCGTACGTAACACCGCGCAACACGCATTCTTTGACATCAAATGCCGGTTCGCCCAGGCGATAACCCACGTACTCCAGCGCAGCATTGCCGGAGTAGCTGATGATCGGGAAAACGGATTTGAAGGCCGCATGCAGGCCCACGTCGCGGAACTGATCTTTAGTCGCTCCCGCTTGCAAGAATTCACGATACGAATCCAGCTGGATAGCCAGAAGGTACGGGACATCCATGACGTCCGGCAACTTGCTAAAGTCCTTGCGGATACGTTTTTTCTCAGTATATGAGTAAGCCATCAGCGTTCCCCAGCTTGGTCACCTGCTTGTTTGGCCCCTCCCGACGGGAGCAGCCAGAAAATCTCGCAAACCCCATGGTTTGCACCACCGCATCGGGTGGCTACAGCGCGTTAATGGCGGCGACCGAGTCGACAGCCAAGAACGGAAAAAGGCCGGTGGCAAGAGCCACCAGCCATCAGCCTTCAGCTTAACGCTTGGGCTGGAGACGCAAGGTCGATGCTTACTTCAGCTCGACTTTAGCGCCTGCTTCTTCCAGCACTGCTTTGGCTTTGTCAGCGGCGTCTTTCGACACTGCTTCCAGAACCTGGGCAGGAGCGCCGTCAACTACAGCCTTGGCTTCTTTCAGGCCCAGACCGGTCAGTTCACGTACTGCCTTGATCACGTTTACTTTCTTCTCGCCAGCTTCCAGCAGCATGACGTTGAATTCGGTTTGCTCTTCAACAACAGCAGCGACAGCAGCTGGACCAGCGGAAGCAGCGGCAGCAGAAACGCCGAACTTCTCTTCCATTGCCTTGATCAGCTCAACGATTTCCAGAACGGATTTTTCGCCGATTGCTTCGATGATTTGGTCGTTAGTCAGAGACATGACTATAAATTCCTGTATTGGGGTGACAGCCTACGCGGCCATCGAAATAAACAAAAAACGCNGAAAGAAGTCGCTCAGCCTTAGGCTGCGGCAGCTTCTTTTTGCTCGCGAACTGCGGCCAGAGTACGAGCCAACTTGCTGGTAGCGCCTTGAATCACGCTCATCAGCTGAGAAATAGCTTCGTTACGGGTCGGCAGTGTTGCCAGTACGTCGATTTGGTTAGCTGCGAGGAACTTGCCCTCGAACGCAGCTGCCTTGATCTCGAACTTATCCTGACTCTTGGCGAATTCCTTGAACAAACGGGCAGCAGCACCCGGATGATCTTTGGAGAACGCGATCAGAGTCGGGCCAGTGAACACGTCGTTGAGGACACTGTATTCAGTGTCAGCAACAGCGCGCTTGAGCAGGGTATTACGTACAACACGTACGTATACGCCAGCTTCACGAGCCTCTTTACGGAGTCCGGTCATAGCGCTTACTGTCACACCACGGGCATCAGCCACGACAGCGGACAGAGCAGCTTTGGCAGCCTCGTTGACTTCAGCGACGATGGCCTTCTTGTCTTCGAGATTAATTGCCACGGGTTTAACTCCTGCTTGTTACCGTTTCATCTGGCCGAAGCCGGATGTCGTTTTGGTGTCTGATTCGGTAAGGAACCGGGAGCACCATCTGCGTAGGCTTGAGGTTTAAGGCTTGCGCCGCCTACGGTCTTGGATAGCCCCCGCCAGGCAGGGACCCCAATTTTTTCAGTTGCCGCGATCTCTCGCGACAACTTGTGTCTTATACGTCCAGCGAGCCTTGGTCGATGACCAGACCTGGGCCCATAGTGGTGCTCAGGGTAACGCGCTTAACGTAGATACCTTTCGAGGAAGCTGGCTTGATACGCTTAAGATCAGCGATCAGGGCTTCAACGTTTTCCTTCAGCTTGACGGCGTCGAAGCCGACTTTGCCAACGGAGGTGTGAATGATGCCGTTTTTGTCGGTGCGATAACGAACCTGACCAGCCTTGGCGTTTTTAACCGCGGTAGCTACGTCTGGCGTTACGGTGCCGACTTTAGGGTTAGGCATCAGACCACGTGGACCGAGGATCTGGCCCAGCTGACCTACAACGCGCATTGCATCCGGGGAAGCAATAACTACGTCGTAGTTCAGGTCGCCGCCTTTCATTTCGGCAGCCAGGTCGTCCATACCAACGCGATCGGCGCCGGCGGCCAGAGCAGCTTCAGCTGCTGGGCCTTGGGTGAAGACAGCAACACGTACAGTCTTGCCAGTACCGTGTGGCAGCACAGTAGCGCTACGAACGACCTGGTCGGATTTACGTGGGTCAACACCCAGGTTTACAGCAACGTCAACGGACTCGCTGAACTTGACAGTCGACAGCTCAGTCAGCAGGGCAGCAGCGTCTACAAAGTTGTAGGCCTTGCCTGCTTCGATTTTGCCGGCGATAGCCTTTTGGCGCTTGGTCAGCTTAGCCATTACACACCCTCCACGTTAAGGCCCATGCTACGAGCAGAACCGGCGATGGTACGCACGGCTGCATCCATATCAGCTGCAGTCAGATCCGCGTTTTTGGTTTTCGCGATTTCTTCCAGCTGAGCACGAGTTACGGTGCCAACCTTAACGGTGTTAGGACGAGCGGAACCGCTAGTCAGACCTGCAGCCTTCTTCAACAAAACCGAAGCCGGGGTCGACTTGGTTTCGAAAGTGAAGCTACGGTCGCTGTATACAGTGATGATCACTGGAGTCGGCAGACCTGGCTCAATACCCTGAGTACGGGCGTTGAAGGCCTTGCAGAATTCCATGATGTTCACGCCGTGCTGACCCAGAGCCGGGCCGACAGGTGGACTTGGGTTGGCCTGAGCGGCCTTCACTTGCAGCTTGATGTAAGCGGTAATCTTCTTGGCCATGAGGCACTCCAATTACGGGTTCAAACGCCTCGAAAGGCTCCCCGGTTACTTGCGCGTTTATCCCAGTGACGACAAAACCCCACAGCCTAAGGCTGCGGGGTTGGGATGCTTGCTCAGCTAGACCTTCTCGACCTGGCTGAACTCCAACTCTACCGGAGTAGAGCGACCGAAAATGAGCACTGCCACTTGGATCCGGCTCTTTTCGTAGTTAACTTCTTCGACGGTTCCGTTGAAATCAGCAAACGGACCATCTGTGACACGAACAACCTCACCCGGCTCGAACAACGTCTTCGGCTTAGGTTTGTCGCTACCATCAGCAACACGACGCAGAATCGCTTCCGCCTCTTTATCAGTGATCGGCGCAGGCTTATCGGCAGTACCGCCGATNAAACCCATGACACGAGGAGTGTCCTTGACTAAGTGCCAAGTACCTTCATTCATGTCCATCTGAACCAGCACGTAGCCAGGGAAGAACTTGCGTTCGCTTTTGCGCTTCTGACCATTCCGCATTTCAACCACTTCTTCAGTGGGAACCAGAATTTCGCCGAAGCCATCTTCCATGCCTGCCAGCTTTACGCGCTCTAGCAAAGAGCGCATAACATGCTTCTCGTAACCCGAGTAAGCATGCACAACGTACCAACGCTTAGCCACGGGACACCCTTAGCCAACAATCAAGGAAACAAGCCAGCCGAGCAGGGAATCAAGCCCCCACAACAGCAACGCCATAACCAGAACAACAGCCACAACGATCAACGTGGTCTGCGTGGTTTCTTGGCGAGTCGGCCAAACGACTTTACGGATTTCGGTGCGAGCTTCCTTTACCAGGACCGCGAAAGACTTGCCTTTGGCAGTCTGCAGGCCTACAAAGGCAGCTACAGCAGCAAGGGCCAGCAAAGCGAGCACACGGTACAGGATCGGCGAAGCAGAATAATACTGATTGCCAACAACGCCTACGACCACCAACGCGACTACGGCGAGCCACTTGACGAGATCGAAACGAGAGCTTTGAGCTTCAGCCTTAGGAGTCATCTATGAAGATCCTGTGAAAAGAAAGCCAGATACACCACGTGAATCTGGCAGGTCAGGAGGGAATCGAACCCCCAACCTACGGTTTTGGAGACCGTCGCTCTGCCAATTGAGCTACTGACCTAAAACAAAATCAGGCCGACCATTATGCCGGCCCGAAAAAGACATTACAACAATTTACTCGATAACTTTGGCTACAACACCAGCGCCGACGGTACGACCGCCCTCACGGATAGCGAAACGCAAGCCATCTTCCATCGCGATGGTTTTGATCAGGGTGACAGTCATCTGAATGTTGTCACCTGGCATCACCATTTCGACGCCTTCCGGCAATTCGCAGTTACCAGTCACATCAGTAGTACGGAAGTAGAACTGCGGACGGTAGCCCTTGAAGAACGGAGTATGACGCCCGCCCTCCTCCTTGCTCAGAACGTAAACCTCAGCAGTGAACTTGGTATGCGGCTTGACGGTGCCCGGCTTGACCAGAACCTGGCCCCGCTCAACATCATCACGCTTGGTACCGCGCAGCAACACGCCGCAGTTCTCGCCAGCACGACCTTCGTCGAGCAGCTTGCGGAACATTTCAACACCAGTGCAAGTAGTTTTGACAGTGTCACGAAGACCAACAATCTCAACTTCTTCCTGAATGCGGACAATGCCGCGCTCAACACGACCAGTCACAACGGTGCCACGACCGGAGATCGAGAACACATCCTCGATCGGCATCAGGAACGGCTTATCAATAGCACGCTCAGGCTGCGGAATATAAGTATCCAGCGTCTCGACCAACTTCTTGACGGCAGTGGTACCCATCTCGTTGTCGTCTTGACCATTCAACGCCATCAGCGCCGAACCAATGATGATCGGAGTGTCGTCACCCGGAAAATCGTAAGTGCTCAGCAGATCGCGCACTTCCATCTCAACCAGTTCCAGCAGCTCGGCATCGTCAACCATGTCAGCCTTGTTCAGGAAGACAACGATGTACGGAACACCAACCTGACGAGACAACAGAATGTGCTCACGAGTTTGCGGCATCGGACCATCAGCAGCCGAGCAAACCAGGATAGCGCCATCCATCTGAGCAGCACCGGTAATCATGTTCTTTACGTAGTCGGCGTGACCTGGACAGTCAACGTGTGCGTAGTGACGCACGGCCGAATCGTATTCAACGTGAGCAGTGTTAATGGTGATACCACGTGCTTTTTCTTCTGGGGCGCTATCGATCTTGTCGAAGTCAACCTTTGCCGAACCGAAGACTTCGGAGCAGACACGGGTTAGCGCAGCGGTCAGGGTAGTTTTACCGTGGTCTACGTGACCAATGGTGCCTACGTTGACGTGCGGCTTATTACGTTCGAACTTTTCCTTAGCCATCGAAGCAACCCCCAGCAGAAGAATTAAACAGTAATACCCTCCATTAAAACAAAGGCAGATATTTTCATATCTGCCTTGTTATATGGAGCTCTTGAGCGGATTTGAACCGCTGACCTCACCCTTACCAAGGGTGTGCTCTACCAACTGAGCTACAAGAGCAAAACACCGTGCACAACCTGCAAACTTGGAGCGGGTAGCGGGAATCGAACCCGCATCATCAGCTTGGAAGGCTGAGGTTCTACCACTAAACTATACCCGCGGAGCTTGCAGCTCACGCTAAAAATGGTGGAGGGGGAAGGATTCGAACCTTCGAAGTCGTAGACGTCAGATTTACAGTCTGATCCCTTTGGCCGCTCGGGAACCCCTCCTAAGCGAGCCGGCATTCTACATCACGCCGGCCTTCTGTCAAGCATTTTCTCATTAAAAATATGAGGTTAGCTGCGTTGACCTTCGCTTCACGCTGTAGACCGTAAAGGTCTTCACTGCGAAGCGGGCGCCATTCTATGCAAACTATTCGACAGTTGCAACGCCTTCGCACAACATTATTTTATGTTTTAACTCATTGAATTCTTTGGAAAGGTTTAGCAGCTGAAGATCATCCACTAAACGCCGGCTTTCAGGTGCTACACGGAGCCAGTAACCAGCCAAATCAGTGGGGTCTTTTGGCAAGGATTGAACCTTGATATCCATCCCACCCAGTCGGCGCTCAGCTGCCAAGGCGACTTCCTGACGAGTAAAACCACCCAAATAAAGGCAGCCACTGTCCGTCGACGCCGACTTTCCCTTCTCACGCCCCGTATCAGTTGCCTCGCTTAGCAAACGGATATCCTGCTGTGATCCTCGATACAAGCTCAAAGGCGTTACATCTTTCGCACGCAGCGGGGCCTCTTGTTGATGCCAGATGTAATAGAAGATATTGAGAACCAGCAACAGTAGGAACAACCAACGCATAAGTACCTCAAGACAAAGGGCATGCCATCGCCAGACCTACAAACACCAGGTCTGGAACCAGCCTGGCATCCGGTACGATTTCGGAGACGAGCGCCGCATCGCCTCCCGTGAGGAATACCGCAAAATCCTCCCCCCAATAACTACGCGCCATTTCCAGCTGAGTCAGGACGAACCCCCTCAACATCAGCGAACATCCACGCTCAACCGCCTCAACAGTTGTGCGGCCAGGCACGAGGCTTTCCAGCGCACGCTCGGCAGCGATATCGCCATAGCGAATCTTGCGGGTATGCGTTCGCAACTGGTTGCGCATCAGAGGCATTCCAGGGCAAATAAACCCACCAAGATGCTCTCCATCCCTGGCAATAAAATCAGCTGTCACTGCCGTACCGAAATCGAGCACCAGACAAGCCCCTGGAGAAAGATGAAATCCACCAAGCATCGCAAGCCAGCGATCAAGCCCCAACCGCTCGAACTCTTCGTAACCATTTCGGACGCCAGCCATCTCGCGCGCTGGCGCGGCGCATATCGCGAACACTGAGAACGCTTGTGCCAGCAGAGCAGTCAATACACCAGTCTCTTCAGTCGTTCTTACACTGACCAACCGGCATTGTTTGAGGGATAGCCCCTCAAGTCGATTCAGGCTTTCCAGTAACGCGAGATCCGAATCCACCACACCCTCTCCAAACACCTGCTTGGCATCCGCATGGAGAACGCGCCACTTTATAAAACTGTTTCCGCAGTCGAGCTCAAGAATCATCACGCAACCTCAGGCTGAGCTCACCACCACTAAAGACTTTTTCCACACCATTTACCTTCAAGCGCAAGGCACCCTGATTATCGATACCCAACACCTCACCATCAATCTGATTGACGCCAGCAATCAACGAGACTGCCCGCCCCTGCCAAAGATGGTTCTGCTCCCATTCCCGCTGAATAGCGGAAAACCCATCAGTCTGATGACGGGCCAGATATTTCTGAAGCATTAACCCTAATTGCGCGACAAGGTGATTGCGATCAAACACCTTGCCCGACTCCAGCCGCACGGATGTCCATTGCTGATCAATCTCATCGGTTGCCTGCATGTTCACATTAATTCCAACACCCAGCACCACGTGACACACATCAGCAGGGTCGCCCACCAACTCGAGCAATATCCCGGCGATCTTTTTCTGGCCAACCAGAACATCGTTGGGCCACTTCAAGCCCGCGCCCGGGATACCGAGATCTCTCAACGCCTGCATGACAGCAAGCCCAACCACAAGACTCAACCCTTCGAGCTGACGCATTCCGCCCTCGATGCGCAATACGAGGCTGTAATAGATGTTTTCAGCGAAAGGACTGGCCCAATTTCGCCCACGTCGGCCGCGACCCGCAGTCTGCCGCTCGGAGAGCACCAGGAATGGCGCAGCCTGGCCACGGTCTATGGCGCGCAAGGCTTCAGCGTTAGTGGAGTCAATTGAGTCGAAGAGCAGAATAGGCCAGTCGCATGAGGGCGCCTGTTCTTTTATGCCGGCAGGATCAAGCAGCGTCAGTGGCGCAGCCAGTTGATAGCCACGTCCGCGCACCTTGTGGATGGACAAGCCAAGCTCAGCCTCTAAATGCTGTAGCTGCTTCCATACCGCACTACGACTGACGCCCAAGGCGACGCCCAGGGCCTGACCCGAATGGAATCGGCCATCTTTCAGAAGTTCTAACAACGTCAGCATGCAAGTATCGCCTCACAATGAGGCACGCATGATAGCCATGCCCCGAGCCGTTGCATAGAAACCCCGAAGCCAGATTTTCCTGCGAAAAAAACAAAACCCCTACCTGCATACGCAGATAGGGGTTTCGGAATTTAATCTTGACGATGACCTACTCTCACATGGGGAAACCCCACACTACCATCGGCGATGCATCGTTTCACTGCTGAGTTCGGGATGGGATCAGGTGGTTCCAATGCTCTATGGTCGTCAAGAAATTCGGTAGCCAGGTCGTTTGCCTTACGGCCCTCGCTTCAGCAAATTGGGTATGTGACAGCTTTCGGTGTTTTGTGAGATCGAACTTTCGGTTCTATCGTCTTCACACACCGCAATCTGGTCTCTTTCGCTTTTCAGCTCGGAGCATGCAAATTGCTTGGGTGTTATATGGTCAAGCCTCACGGGCAATTAGTATTGGTTAGCTCAACGCCTCACAGCGCTTACACACCCAACCTATCAACGTCGTAGTCTTCGACGGCCCTTCAGGGGACTCAAGGTCCCAGTGAGATCTCATCTTGAGGCTAGTTTCCCGCTTAGATGCTTTCAGCGGTTATCTATTCCGAACATAGCTACCCGGCAATGCCACTGGCGTGACAACCGGAACACCAGAGGTTCGTCCACTCCGGTCCTCTCGTACTAGGAGCAGCCCCTCTCAAATCTCAAACGTCCACGGCAGATAGGGACCGAACTGTCTCACGACGTTCTAAACCCAGCTCGCGTACCACTTTAAATGGCGAACAGCCATACCCTTGGGACCGGCTTCAGCCCCAGGATGTGATGAGCCGACATCGAGGTGCCAAACACCGCCGTCGATATGAACTCTTGGGCGGTATCAGCCTGTTATCCCCGGAGTACCTTTTATCCGTTGAGCGATGGCCCTTCCATACAGAACCACCGGATCACTAAGACCTACTTTCGTACCTGCTCGACGTGTCTGTCTCGCAGTCAAGCGCGCTTTTGCCTTTATACTCTACGACCGATTTCCGACCGGTCTGAGCGCACCTTCGTACTCCTCCGTTACTCTTTAGGAGGAGACCGCCCCAGTCAAACTACCCACCATACACTGTCCTCGATCCGGATAACGGACCTGAGTTAGAACCTCAAAGTTGCCAGGGTGGTATTTCAAGGTTGGCTCCACGCGAACTGGCGTCCACGCTTCAAAGCCTCCCACCTATCCTACACAAGCAAATTCAAAGTCCAGTGCAAAGCTATAGTAAAGGTTCACGGGGTCTTTCCGTCTAGCCGCGGATACACTGCATCTTCACAGCGATTTCAATTTCACTGAGTCTCGGGTGGAGACAGCGCCGCCATCGTTACGCCATTCGTGCAGGTCGGAACTTACCCGACAAGGAATTTCGCTACCTTAGGACCGTTATAGTTACGGCCGCCGTTTACCGGGGCTTCGATCAAGAGCTTCGCGTTAGCTAACCCCATCAATTAACCTTCCGGCACCGGGCAGGCGTCACACCCTATACGTCCACTTTCGTGTTTGCAGAGTGCTGTGTTTTTAATAAACAGTCGCAGCGGCCTGGTATCTTCGACCGGCATGAGCTTACGGAGCAAGTCCTTCACCCTCACCGGCGCACCTTCTCCCGAAGTTACGGTGCCATTTTGCCTAGTTCCTTCACCCGAGTTCTCTCAAGCGCCTTGGTATTCTCTACCCAACCACCTGTGTCGGTTTGGGGTACGGTTCCTGGTTACCTGAAGCTTAGAAGCTTTTCTTGGAAGCATGGCATCAACCACTTCGTCATCTAAAAGATNACTCGTCATCAGCTCTCGGCCTTAGAATCCCGGATTTACCTAAGATTCCAGCCTACCACCTTAAACTTGGACAACCAACGCCAAGCTGGCCTAGCCTTCTCCGTCCCTCCATCGCAATAACCAGAAGTACAGGAATATTAACCTGTTTTCCATCGACTACGCTTTTCAGCCTCGCCTTAGGGACCGACTAACCCTGCGTCGATTAACGTTGCGCAGGAAACCTTGGTCTTTCGGCGTGGGTGTTTTTCACACCCATTGTCGTTACTCATGTCAGCATTCGCACTTCTGATACCTCCAGCAAGCTTCTCAACTCACCTTCACAGGCTTACAGAACGCTCCTCTACCGCATCACTTACGTGATACCCGTAGCTTCGGTGTATGGTTTGAGCCCCGTTACATCTTCCGCGCAGGCCGACTCGACTAGTGAGCTATTACGCTTTCTTTAAAGGGTGGCTGCTTCTAAGCCAACCTCCTAGCTGTCTAAGCCTTCCCACATCGTTTCCCACTTAACCATAACTTTGGGACCTTAGCTGACGGTCTGGGTTGTTTCCCTTTTCACGACGGACGTTAGCACCCGCCGTGTGTCTCCCATGCTCGGCACTTGTAGGTATTCGGAGTTTGCATCGGTTTGGTAAGTCGGGATGACCCCCTAGCCGAAACAGTGCTCTACCCCCTACAGTGATACATGAGGCGCTACCTAAATAGCTTTCGAGGAGAACCAGCTATCTCCGAGCTTGATTAGCCTTTCACTCCGATCCACAGGTCATCCGCTAACTTTTCAACGGTAGTCGGTTCGGTCCTCCAGTTAGTGTTACCCAACCTTCAACCTGCCCATGGATAGATCGCCCGGTTTCGGGTCTATTCCCAGCGACTAGACGCCCTATTAAGACTCGCTTTCGCTACGCCTCCCCTATTCGGTTAAGCTCGCCACTGAAAATAAGTCGCTGACCCATTATACAAAAGGTACGCAGTCACCCAACAAAGTGGGCTCCCACTGCTTGTACGCATACGGTTTCAGGATCTATTTCACTCCCCTCTCCGGGGTTCTTTTCGCCTTTCCCTCACGGTACTAGTTCACTATCGGTCAGTCAGTAGTATTTAGCCTTGGAGGATGGTCCCCCCATATTCAGACAAAGTTTCTCGTGCTCCGTCCTACTCGATTTCATGACTAAGAGATTTTCGCGTACAGGGCTATCACCCACTATGGCCGCACTTTCCAGAGCGTTCCGCTAATCTCAAAGCCACTTAAGGGCTAGTCCCCGTTCGCTCGCCACTACTAAGGGAATCTCGGTTGATTTCTTTTCCTCAGGGTACTTAGATGTTTCAGTTCCCCTGGTTCGCTCCATACACCTATGTATTCAGTGTAAGGTAACCATCTTATGATGGCTGGGTTCCCCCATTCAGACATCTCCGGATCAAAGTCTGTTTGCCGACTCCCCGAAGCTTTTCGCAGGCTACCACGTCTTTCATCGCCTCTGACTGCCAAGGCATCCACCGTATGCGCTTCTTCACTTGACCATATAACCCCAAGCAATCTGGTTATACTGTGAAGACAACATTCGCCGAAAATTCGATAATACTCAATTACGAGTAACTCACAAATTTTACCTTAGCCTGATCCGTTACCAGTGAAAGTAACGTTCAGTCTATCTTTCTATCACATACCCAAATTTTTAAAGAACGATCTAATCAAAGACTAGAAATCAATATTCATCCGAATATTCATTTCTAAACTCTAACAGCAGAAGCAGTTATATGGTGGAGCCAAACGGGATCGAACCGTTGACCTCCTGCGTGCAAGGCAGGCGCTCTCCCAGCTGAGCTATGGCCCCATAACAAAATTGGTGGGTCTGGGCAGATTCGAACTGCCGACCTCACCCTTATCAGGGGTGCGCTCTAACCAACTGAGCTACAGACCCAATTTCGAGCTTTAAGGTGTTAGCTTGGAGCTATCAGCTTGGAGCTTAAAGCTGCTTCTATCGTCTTCTTCAATGAATCAAGCAATTCGTGTGGGAACTTATGGAGCAGCTGATGTCGTCGATTAAGGAGGTGATCCAGCCGCAGGTTCCCCTACGGCTACCTTGTTACGACTTCACCCCAGTCATGAATCACACCGTGGTAACCGTCCTCCCGAAGGTTAGACTAGCTACTTCTGGTGCAACCCACTCCCATGGTGTGACGGGCGGTGTGTACAAGGCCCGGGAACGTATTCACCGCGACATTCTGATTCGCGATTACTAGCGATTCCGACTTCACGCAGTCGAGTTGCAGACTGCGATCCGGACTACGATCGGTTTTGTGGGATTAGCTCCACCTCGCGGCTTGGCAACCCTCTGTACCGACCATTGTAGCACGTGTGTAGCCCAGGCCGTAAGGGCCATGATGACTTGACGTCATCCCCACCTTCCTCCGGTTTGTCACCGGCAGTCTCCTTAGAGTGCCCACCATTACGTGCTGGTAACTAAGGACAAGGGTTGCGCTCGTTACGGGACTTAACCCAACATCTCACGACACGAGCTGACGACAGCCATGCAGCACCTGTCTCAATGTTCCCGAAGGCACCAATCTATCTCTAGAAAGTTCATTGGATGTCAAGGCCTGGTAAGGTTCTTCGCGTTGCTTCGAATTAAACCACATGCTCCACCGCTTGTGCGGGCCCCCGTCAATTCATTTGAGTTTTAACCTTGCGGCCGTACTCCCCAGGCGGTCAACTTAATGCGTTAGCTGCGCCACTAAGAGCTCAAGGCTCCCAACGGCTAGTTGACATCGTTTACGGCGTGGACTACCAGGGTATCTAATCCTGTTTGCTCCCCACGCTTTCGCACCTCAGTGTCAGTATTAGTCCAGGTGGTCGCCTTCGCCACTGGTGTTCCTTCCTATATCTACGCATTTCACCGCTACACAGGAAATTCCACCACCCTCTACCATACTCTAGTCAGTCAGTTTTGAATGCAGTTCCCAGGTTGAGCCCGGGGATTTCACATCCAACTTAACAAACCACCTACGCGCGCTTTACGCCCAGTAATTCCGATTAACGCTTGCACCCTCTGTATTACCGCGGCTGCTGGCACAGAGTTAGCCGGTGCTTATTCTGTCGGTAACGTCAAAACACTTACGTATTAGGTAAATGCCCTTCCTCCCAACTTAAAGTGCTTTACAATCCGAAGACCTTCTTCACACACGCGGCATGGCTGGATCAGGCTTTCGCCCATTGTCCAATATTCCCCACTGCTGCCTCCCGTAGGAGTCTGGACCGTGTCTCAGTTCCAGTGTGACTGATCATCCTCTCAGACCAGTTACGGATCGTCGCCTTGGTGAGCCATTACCTCACCAACTAGCTAATCCGACCTAGGCTCATCTGATAGCGCAAGGCCCGAAGGTCCCCTGCTTTCTCCCGTAGGACGTATGCGGTATTAGCGTCCGTTTCCGAACGTTATCCCCCACTACCAGGCAGATTCCTAGGCATTACTCACCCGTCCGCCGCTCTCNANAGAGNANAANTNCTC
>NZ_NMOJ01000158.1 GCF_002251635.1 Pseudomonas mandelii | reverse complement strand
TCTACCGCTCGACTTGCATGTGTTAGGCCTGCCGCCAGCGTTCAATCTGAGCCATGATCAAACTCTTCAGTTCAAACATCTTTGGGTTTTTAAGAAACCCTAAACTTGGCTCAGCAATCGTTGGTTACATCTTTGATTTCTCGCGGAGTAACTTGTGATGCTGATAATCTTGTTGACTATCAGTCTGACTCCACAAGCACCCACACGAATTGCTTGATTCAGTTGTTAAAGAGCGGTTGGTTAAGATCTTTCGTCTCAACCGAGGCGCGCATTCTACAGCAGCCTCATTTGCTGTCAAGTGATTATTTTCAGAAGTTTTCGAAGATTCCTTTGCAACTTCAACCACTTGCGCTTCCGATCTCTCGTTAGCGGGAGGCGAATTCTACAGCGTTACTCGCTGCTGTCAACACCTCTTTTTCTCCGCTTTCGACCGAGAAGATCGAACCGTCAATCAAGCCAAACAACCCTGCCTGATCAACTCCTTCTGGGCTTCGATGACCTGAAGCAACTCGCTGCCGAAAACTGCGTAACTCTTTGTTTACCAAGGAGTTTTCCGTTTCGACTGCGCCGGAAGTGGGGCGAATTATAGACAGATATAAATCGCCGTCAACACCTAATTCCAGCTTTATTCGGATTTGAGCGTAATACGCGCAAATGCCTTCTTGCCGGCCTGGCAAACGTGGGTAGCGCCCAGCTCGTATATAAAGGTGCGATCCACAACCTCACCATCTATACGCACACCACCGGAATTCAGCAGATCACGAGCCACCGCCGAGTTCTTCACCAAGCCTGCCTTATTAAGGACAGCAGCAATCGGCATGTCTTCAGTAGCAGTCAGCTCGATCTCTGGCAGATCATCCGGCAGCTCGCCATCCTTCATACGGTTACCCGCTGCACGGTGAGCATTGGCCGCAGCCTCCTCACCATGGAAGCGCGCCACAATCTCTTCCGCCAACTTGATCTTCACATCACGCGGATTGGCGCCCGCCTCGACTTCAGCGCGCAGTGCATTAATCTCGTCCATCGAGCGGAAGCTCAACAGCTCGAAGTAACGCCACATCAATGCATCTGGAATCGAAACCAGCTTACCGTACATAACACCCGGCGCTTCTTGGATACCCACATAGTTACCCAAGGACTTGGACATCTTCTTGACGCCGTCCAACCCCTCCAGCAACGGCATGGTCAGAATGCACTGGGCCTCTTGACCGTATGCGCGCTGCAGCTCACGCCCCATCAGCAGGTTGAACTTCTGGTCAGTGCCGCCCAGCTCGACATCCGCGCGCAAAGCGACCGAGTCATACCCTTGAACCAGCGGGTAGAGGAACTCATGGATAGCGATAGGCTGATTGGTGGAGTAGCGCTTGTCGAAGTCATCACGCTCAAGCATGCGCGCTACGGTGTACTGGGATGTCAGGCGAATGAAATCCGCCGGCCCCATCTGATCCATCCAGGTGGAGTTGAATGCCACCTCGGTCTTGGCCGGATCGAGAATCTTGAACACTTGGGTCTTATAGGTCTCGGCATTATCGAGAACCTGCTCACGGGTNAACGGCGGACGCGTCGCGCTCTTGCCGCTCGGATCACCGATCATCCCGGTGAAGTCACCTATAAGGAAGATCACCTGGTGCCCCAGTTCCTGGAACTGGCGCAGCTTATTAATAAGCACGGTGTGACCCAGGTGTAGATCCGGCGCTGTCGGATCAAAGCCAGCCTTGATACGCAGGGGTTGGCCACGCTTGAGCTTTTCGATCAGCTCGGCCTCGACCAACAGTTCTTCCGCACCACGTTTTATCAGCGCTAGCTGCTCTTCAACCGACTTCATAACAGACCCGCAAGGCTCAGATTCAAAGGGGACCAACCATACAAGATCACGGGTCAAATACAAAGTTTGGCCGGCGCAATGACGCCAATCCGCTGGCAGAGTGACCACGGGCTTGCTTCAGAGATGATTTGGTTATATTTTATACAGTTATTTCATCTTCATCATGTCATTCATCTTTTCCATTTCATCTT
>NZ_NMOJ01000157.1 GCF_002251635.1 Pseudomonas mandelii | reverse complement strand
TTCAAAGTCAAAATTACTTATGACCACAGAACCGTCTAAAGCGCCGCCGCTTTACCCGAAGACCCACCTGCTCGCCGCAAGTGGTATCGCCGCCCTTCTCAGCCTGGCACTCCTGGTATTCCCTTCCAGTGACGTAGAAGCCAAACGAACATCCCTGAGTCTTGAGCTGGAAAGTCCTGCCGAACAACTGACACAAGATCAAGACGCTGCTGAAGCCGTCCAAGCCACAAATGAACCGACAGCTTCGCCTTTCGCGCAGATCGAAAACAGCGCCGAAGAACCACAGGAAACCGCCCAGGCCGAGCCTGCACCTGCCCCGGCCGTCGAAGAAAAGAAGGCGCCAGGCCACAGGGAAGTGATCGTTTCCAAAGGCGACACGCTGTCCACGCTGTTTGAGAAAGTCGGCCTACCTGCCACTTCGGTGCATGAAGTACTGGCCAGCGACAAACAGGCCAAGCAATTCAGCCAACTCAAACACGGCCAGAAACTCGAATTCGAACTGACCCCAGACGGCCAGCTGACCAACTTGCACAGCAAGGTCAGCGACCTCGAAAGCATCACCCTGACCAAAAATGACAAGGGTTATACGTTCAACCGCATTACCGCCAAACCTACCGTGCGTTCTGCCTATGCTCATGGCGTGATCAACAGCTCGCTGTCGCAGTCTGCCGCGCGTGCCGGCNTGTCACACAGCATGACCATGGACATGGCCAGCGTGTTTGGCTACGACATCGATTTCGCCCAGGACATTCGCCAGGGTGACGAATTCGACGTGATATACGAACAAAAAGTCGCCAACGGCAAGGTGGTCGGCACCGGCGCCATTCTTTCCGCGCGCTTCACCAACCGCGGCAAGACCTACACCGCTGTGCGCTACACCAACAAACAAGGCAATAGCAGCTACTACACGGCTGACGGCAATAGCATGCGCAAAGCCTTCATCCGCACGCCAGTGGACTTTGCTCGCATCAGCTCGCGCTTCTCCATGGGTCGCAAGCATCCAATCCTGAACAAAATTCGCGCCCACAAAGGCGTCGACTATGCCGCTCCACGCGGCACGCCAATCAAAGCGGCCGGGGACGGCAAGGTCCTGCTGGCCGGACGTCGCGGTGGCTACGGCAATACCGTAATCATCCAGCACGGCAACACCTACCGCACGCTGTACGGCCATATGCAAGGGTTCGCCAAAGGCGTCTCCACGGGCAGTAACGTGAAGCAAGGCCAGGTGATCGGCTACATCGGCACCACGGGCCTGTCCACCGGCCCGCATTTGCACTATGAGTTCCAGGTGAATGGCGTCCACGTCGATCCATTGGGTCAGAAGGTTGCGATGGCCGACCCGATCTCCAAAGGGGAACGCGCACGCTTCCTCGCGCAGAGTCAGCCGTTGATGGCGCGCATGGACCAAGAGAAAGCCACCATGCTGGCTTCGAAGCGCTAAATCATGCCGCTCTATATAGGTGTGATGTCCGGGACCAGCCTTGATGGCCTGGATATCGCCCTGATCGAACAAAACCCGGCGATCAACTTGATCGCCACGCACTACATCCCTATGCCAGACACCCTGCGCGCAGAGCTGCTAAGCCTGTGCGCCAGCGGCCCGGACGAGATTGCCCGCTCCGCCATCGCCCAGCAGAACTGGGTGAAACTGGCGGCTCAGGGCATTAACACTCTCCTCCACCAACACAACCTGAAACCCGAAGACATTCGCGCGATTGGCAGCCACGGCCAGACTATTCGCCACGAACCTGCACGGGGCTTTACCGTACAGATCGGCAACCCGGCCCTGCTGACCGAGCTAACTGGCATTACTGTCGTCAGTGATTTNCGCAGCCGTGACGTAGCCGCTGGCGGGCAAGGCGCACCATTAGTGCCGGCCTTTCACGAAGCGTTGTTTGATGAACGTGCCGGCAATCGTGCAGTGTTGAATGTTGGCGGATTCAGCAACCTCAGCCTGATCGAGCCCGGCAAACCTGTCGCCGGTTTCGACTGCGGTCCAGGCAACGTCCTGCTGGATGCCTGGATTCATCAGCAACGCGGCGACAACTTTGATCGCGACGGCCAATGGGCCGCCAGCGGCAAGGTTGAACCGGTTCTGCTGAATGAGTTGCTGAGCGATCCATTCTTCGTGACCAAAGGCCCGAAAAGCACCGGGCGAGAAGTGTTCAACCTGCCATGGCTGACACACCACCTCTCGAAATTGCCGAATTTCGCCGCTGAAGACGTGCAAGCCACTCTGCTTGAGCTCACCGCACTGACCATCGTCGAATCACTGCAGCATGCCCAATCAGACACTCAGGAGCTGCTGGTCTGCGGTGGTGGCGCGCACAACGCCACGCTGATGAACCGTTTGGCCGCCCTGCTGCCGAACGCGTCGGTCAGCAGCACCGCGACTTACGGCGTGGACCCCGACTGGGTTGAAGCCATGGCCTTCGCCTGGCTGGCCCATTGCTGCCTGGAAGGCATCGCCGCCAACCGCCCCAGCGTCACCGGCGCACNCGGNCTGCGCGTACTCGGCGCCATCTACCCAGCATAAAGGCCGCACAGCAAAACGCCGCAAAGCCCTGAAGCCCTGCGGCGTTTGATACTGCGGTGAAGCGCGATCAGATCGAGAACGAAGAGCCGCAACCACACGTGGTGCTGGCGTTCGGATTCTTGATCACGAAACGCGAACCTTCCAGACCTTCCTGATAATCCACCTCGGCACCGGCCAGGTATTGGAAGCTCATCGGGTCCACGACCAGGCTGACGCCCTCGCGCTCAACGATGGTGTCGTCATCGGCTACATCTTCATCGAAGGTAAAACCGTACTGAAACCCTGAACAACCGCCGCCCGTAACGAATACGCGCAGCTTCAAGCGATCATTACCCTCTTCATCGACCAGGCTCTTCACCTTGTGCGCAGCACCGTGGGTGAATTGCAAAGCCGTGGGGGTGAAGGATTCAACGCTCATGCTGATAATCTCCCGGCGTACCGCCGCCATATGCGTAATGACGCGCATTATCCGCTTCTCCTAGAAAATTGGTCAACTATTGTTACGGTATATCAATAAACCCGATTGCCGGTTCGAAACGCAAAAAGGCCCGTTCAACGGGCCTTTTTGCTGAGCGGGATAAAGCCTTACGGCAGCATGCCGGCGTGGGACAGGCCCAGGCGCTCATCCAGCCCGAACAGAATATTCAGGTTCTGCACTGCCTGACCCGACGCGCCCTTGACCAGGTTATCGATCACCGACAACACCACCACCAGNTCACCGTCCTGCGGACGATGCACGGCGATACGGCAAACGTTGGCACCACGCACGCTACGGGTTTCCGGATGGCTGCCGGCCGGCATTACGTCGACGAACGGTTCATTGGCATAGCGCTTTTCAAACAGCGCCTGCAGGTCTACCGAGCGATCAACAACGGTTGCGTACAGCGTGGAGTGAATGCCACGGATCATCGGCGTCAGGTGCGGAACGAAGGTCAGGCCCACATCCTTACCGGCAGCACGACGCAGCCCCTGGCGGATTTCAGGCAAGTGACGATGCCCTTTTACTGCATAGGCCTTCATGCTTTCCGACGTCTCGGCGTACAGAGAACCCACTGCAGCACCACGACCGGCGCCGCTGACACCCGACTTGCAGTCCGCGATCAGGCGCGAAGTATCCGCCAACCCCGCTTCCAGCAATGGCAGGAACCCCAACTGCGTCGCGGTTGGATAGCAACCTGGCACCGCAATCAGGCGCGCTTGCTTGATTTGCTCGCGATTGACTTCCGGCAGGCCATACACCGCCTCCTCCAACAACTCAGGGGCGCCATGCGGCTGGCCGTACCACTTGGCCCACTCATCGGCGTCCTGTAAACGGAAGTCAGCCGACAGGTCGATGACTTTGGTACCGGCAGCAAGCAGTTCGCCAGCCAGTGCATGGGCCACTCCGTGCGGGGTAGCAAAGAACACCACATCACACGCGCCAAGGGTCTTGATGTCCGGAACGCTGAACGCCAGGCCGTCGTAGTGGCCTCGCAGGTTCGGGTACATATCGGCAACGGCCAGCCCGGCCTCGGATCGGGAAGTGATGACCACCACCTCAGCTTGCGGATGCTGAGCCAACAGACGCAGCAACTCGACACCGGTGTAACCCGTGCCGCCGACGATACCGACCTTGACCATAAACCTGCCCTCAACGAACCCACTGGAAAGCCGTCGATAATAGGGGCCGTATCGTCCTGCGACAACCGCCAACGTGACGTAAGGGCGCATGAGCCACTACTATCTTCAGTTACCGTGAACCTGGGAATAACTAGAAATGCTCTATCTATGGGTCAAAGCCTTCCACATCGTCAGTATCGTCAACCCACTGGAAAGCCGTCGATAATAGGGGCCGCGCGGCCCTGCGACAACC
Organism: Pseudomonas mandelii; assembly: GCF_002251635.1. Taxonomy (GTDB): domain Bacteria; phylum Pseudomonadota; class Gammaproteobacteria; order Pseudomonadales; family Pseudomonadaceae; genus Aquipseudomonas; species Aquipseudomonas mandelii_B. Next base: position 14,386 of record NZ_NMOJ01000157.1, on the reverse strand, counting down.
GTCAAGGTGACGTGCGGACAGTCAAGCCTCTACTATTCGGGCTACCGTGAACCTGGGAATAACTAAAAATGCTTTATCTGTGGCTCAAAGCGCTTCATATCGTCAGCATGGTCTGCTGGTTTGCCGGCCTGTTTTACCTGCCGCGCCTGTTCGTTTATCACGCGCAAAGCGAAGACACCGTCAGCAAGGAACGCTTCAGCNTCATGGAGCGCAAGCTCTACCGCGGCATCATGGGCCCGGCGATGATTGCCAGCCTGATATTCGGCATTGCACTGATCTGGCTGAACCCGAGCATCTTCAGTCAAGGCGCGTGGATTCACGCCAAGCTGACCCTGGTGGTGATCCTGATCGGCTACCACCACATGTGCGGCGCGCAGGTNAAACGCTTCGCCCGTGGCGAAAACACCCGCAGCCATGTCTTTTATCGCTGGTTCAACGAAGTGCCCGTTCTGATATTGCTGGCTATCGTAATTTTGGTCGTGGTCAAACCGTTCTAATNNNNACAACTNNNCGGGGTACCTCCAATGTCACTGCCTGCTTTGCTCGAACAACGTCTGCGCCTGCCCGTGGTGGCGGCGCCGATGTTTCTGATTTCCAACCCGCAACTGGTCCTGGCGTGCTGTCGCAATGGGGTGGTCGGGAGTTTCCCGGCGCTCAACCAGCGCGAGAGCAGCGGCTTCAAGGCCTGGCTGGAAGAAATCGAAGCAGGGTTGGCGACACTGGAGAATCCGGCGCCTTACGCGGTCAACCTGATCGTTCACAACACCAACCCACGGCTGCAAGCAGACCTTGCGATCTGCATCGAGCATAAAGTTCCGATCGTGATCACCAGTCTCGGTGCAGTGAAAGAAGTCGTCGATGCCGTCCACAGCTACGGCGGCCTGGTGTTTCACGACGTGACCACTCGGCGCCATGCCGAGAAAGCCGCAGAAGCCGGTGTTGATGGCCTGATTGCCGTGGCCGCAGGCGCCGGTGGCCATGCCGGCACGTGGAGCCCATTTTCTCTGATTGCCGAGATTCGCCAATTCTTCGATAAAACCCTGCTGCTGGCCGGCTGCCTCAACCATGGGCACGAGATCCTCGCCGCCCAAGTGCTGGGCGCAGACCTCGCCTATTTCGGCACGCGCTTTATCGGCACCACTGAAAGCCACGCCCCGGATGCCTACAAAGAGATGCTGCTGACGTCCAGAGCCGCGGACATCGTCCATACGCCGGCAGTGTCAGGCGTACCGGCGAGTTTCATGCGTCAAAGCCTGGAGGCTGCCGGTTTCGACATGGCAGCACTGCAAGGCAAGGGCGAGGTCAACTTCGGCTCCAAACTCAAGCCGATCAGCGATGAAGCCAAAGCCTGGAAAACCGTGTGGTCTGCGGGCCAGGGTGTCGGGGAAATCGATGATTTGCCGAGCGTCGATCAATTGGTCGCACGACTTGACGCGGAATACCGCAAGGCTCTGGAACTGGCGGCCGAGCTGCCCAAACGCTGGCCACGATGAGATGAAAGTTTGGCCTGCCCGACCCGCCTGGCCTTACAATCCACGCTTGAAACACACCCTATTACAAATTCTCGCGACAAGGATGCCTCGCAATGAGCGACAACCGTTTCAAGATCGTGTTCGACGGCGCTCTGCTGCCAGGCGTTGACGCCACCACGGCCAAACAGAAGTTGGCCGAGCTATACAAAAGCGAAGTCGGTGCGGTCGAACGACTGTTCACTGGCAAGACGGTTACGCTCAAGAAAGACCTGTCGCACGCCGACGCACAAACCTACCTCCAGGCGCTGACGAAAACCGGCATCGATGCTCGCATCGAAAGCGAATCGTCCATTGAGCTGAACCTGGCCGAAGCCCACGAACACAGGCCTGTCGCCAGCCAACCGGTATTTGCCGACCCCGCATCCCCTTACGCACCACCCCGAGCCACCGTCGGCGAAAGCCTGCCCGCGTATGCTCCACTCAAGCCATTCAGCGTTGAAGGCCGCATCGGTCGTTTGCGCTATCTCGCCTGGACAATGGTCCTGACGCTGGTCACGCTGGCCGTCGGTTCGGTATTGGCCATTTTCGCCTTCGCCATCATCAGCGCCGATTCGACTGCAGGCCTGATTCTCGGTGGCCTGGTTGCGTTCTTCCTGTTCATTGCCATGGCGGTCGTGAGCATTCAGATCAGCGTTCAGCGCCTGCACGACATCGGCTGGTCCGGCTGGCTCTGGCTGCTGAACCTCGTACCCTTCGTAGGCAGCTTCTTCCCGTTGGTGATCATGATCGCCCCGGGCACCAACATCGCCAATCGCTACGGCGCACCGCCTCCCCCCAACACCACGGCGGTCAAAGTGCTGTCTTCGCTGTGGGTCGTATTAATCGCCATCGTCTTGGTTGGCGCGCTGGCCGGAGGCCTCACGGCGATCCAGCAAGAGTATGAAACTGCTGCCGAAACCAGCTACGACAGCAGCTCGGTGATCACTGAAGAAGTCGAAGTCGAGCCGGCCGCAGAGGCTGAGCAGGCACCCGATTCTGCAGACGATGAAGCCGAAGAAGCCCCGGCCCCTGTAGACTCTGCGAAAGAATGAACAGCGCTCCCCGCCCGTGACACCCGCGTCGCCGGCGCGGAGCTGTTGCGATGGAGAACTGCATGACCCGTTACGCTCTGATCACNGGNGCCTCCAGCGGCATCGGCCTGGCTTTGGCCGAAGCACTGGCCCGTCGCGGCCGCAGCTTGATTCTGGTGGCCCGCCAGCGTGATCAGTTGGAAAGCATTGCAATTGAATTGACTCAACGCTTCGGCGTCGAGGTGCTGTTTCGTGCCTGCGACCTGGGCGAGCCGCTGCGCTTGTCCGGGTTTCTGCTGGAACTTGAAGAAGGTGAGCGCCAGATAGACCTGCTGGTCAATTGCGCCGGCATGGGCACCAGCGGGCCATTCCTGGCCCAGGACTGGATGACTGAACAAGACCTGATCGAAGTCAACATCCTGGCACTCACCCGCTTGTGCCATGCCATCGGCAACAGCATGGCCTTGCAGGGGGGCGGGCAGATTCTGAATGTCGCCTCAACGGCCGCTTTCCAACCCGGCCCATGGATGAGCACGTACTACGCCAGCAAAGCCTATGTGCTGCATTTTTCCGAAGGGTTGCGCGTCGAACTGAAGAAATGTGCGGTCAAGGTCTCGGTGCTGTGCCCCGGTCCGACCCGTACCGGGTTCTTCCGTACCGCTCAACTGAATACCGGCAAACTGGCCGACAGCAACATGCTCATGAGTCCCGAAGAGGTTGCGCTGTATACCGTGCGCGCCTTGGAGAAAAATCGCGCAATCATTATTCCGGGTCGAGGCAATCGCTGGCGCGCCTTCCTGCCACGACTTGGCTCTCGCTGGCTGAACCGGACAATCGCTGGCATGGTCAACAAGGCCTACTGCCCCCGTTGACCATGCCCCAAGGTAAAAGGCTGGGCTCGGGGATAACCCATGAGTACACTCAGGCCAGTCCAAACAACGGAGAAAACAGCTGTGGATACTCTGTTCACCAAGATCATCAACCGGGAAATCCCGGCGAAGATCATCTACGAGGACGACCAGGTACTGGCCTTCCACGACATCGCCCCACAGGCACCGGTGCACTTTCTGGTCATTCCGAAAAAAGCAGTGCGCACCCTCAACGACCTCACCGAGGACGACAAGGCGTTGGCCGGGCATATTCTGTTCACCGCCCAGCGCCTGGCCCTGGAGCTGGGCTGCGAAGAAGGTTTCCGTGTGGTCATGAACTGCAATGAACTGGGCGGACAGACTGTCTACCACATTCATATGCATGTGCTGGGTCAGCGCCAGATGCACTGGCCGCCGGGCTGATTACAAAAGCTTCCAGGGAGTGGCCAGCCACTCCCGCATGACCCAGCGCAAACCTTCCCCGGCCGATTGGGTTAAACTGGCCGCCGAGATTCCTCCCGGAGGTCAGCATGACTACCCAACGTCACTACTCGCCGATTGACCGTCTGTTGCTGCAAGCCGATGCCGCGATGCGGACGTTGCTGCCTTTCAGTGGCCAGCCATACCGTCCGTCGCCCGCCATTGTGCAGCCGGATGCGCAAATGAGTGACGAAGATACCCGCCACGTTGCTGGCTTGATGCGCATCAACCATACCGGAGAAGTCTGTGCCCAGGCGTTGTACCAAGGCCAGGCGCTGACCGCCAAGCTGCCGCAAGTACGGGCAGCGATGGAACATGCGGCCGAAGAAGAGATCGACCACCTGGCCTGGTGCGAGCAACGCATCCAGCAACTGGGCAGCCACACCAGCATTCTCAACCCGCTGTTCTACGGCATGTCGTTCGGGATTGGCGCAGTGGCCGGATTGATCAGCGACAAGGTCAGCTTGGGTTTTGTCGCCGCCACCGAGCATCAGGTGTGCAAACATTTGAACGAGCACCTTGAGCAATTGCCGGCGGAGGACGAGAAGTCCCGGGCGATTCTTGAGCAGATGCGGATTGATGAAGAGCATCATGCCGAAAGTGCGCTGGATGCCGGTGGATTCCGTTTTCCGGCGCCGGTGAAGTTCGGAATGAGTTTGTTGGCCAAGGTAATGACCAAGAGTACTTATCGGATCTGACGGATACGCTGCCGGAAAGGACGCCATCGCGAGCAAGGGCGCGTTGTTCCAGCCATAAAAATGGCGACTGCCGTGAGGTAGTCGCCTTTTTTGTGTTCGAAAATCTTAGTTCGGCACGTTGCGCGCGTAGAAGATTTCCAGCATTTCGTGTTTCACACGGTCAGTCACCTGAGCACGCTGCTCGGAGGACAGGTTGCTGGTGGCATCGCCGAACAGGTAGTCATCCAGTTCGAAGTTCTTCAGCAGCATTTTGGTGTGGAACAGGTTTTCCTGGTACACGTTCACGTCGGTCATCTGGTACGCGCCGCGGGTGTCTTCGGACAGGTAGTTCTGGATCGAGTTGATCTCGTGATCGATGAAGTGCTTTTTGCCTTCCACGTCACGGGTGAAGCCGCGCACGCGATAATCCACGGTCACGATGTCCGAATCGAACTGGTGAATCAGGAAGTTGAGCGCTTTAAGCGGTGAAATGACGCCACAGGTCGACACGTCAATGTCCACACGGAATGTCGCAATGCCATCGTCCGGGTGGATCTCCGGGTAGGTGTGCACCGTGATGTGGCTCTTGTCGAGGTGGGCCAGGATAATCTCGGGCAACGGGCCCGGCGATTCTTCGATCTGGCTGTCGGTCGGGGTTACCGGCTCTTCAGAGATCAGAATCGTGACGCTGGCGCCCTGGGGTTCATAGTCCTGACTGGCGATGTTCAGGATGTTGGCACCAATGATATCGACAACTTCCGTGAGGATCTGCGTCAGGCGTTTCGCGTTGTACTCTTTATTGATGTACTCAACGTAAGCCTGTTGGTCTTGCGGGGTTTCCGCGTAGCAGATGTCATAGATGTTGAAGCTCAAGGTCTTTGTCAGGTTATTGAACCCGTGGAGCTTGAGTTTGCTTTTCACCGTTAAAAACTCTCTATGTATTGCGGCCCGGGCCGCGTGATCAAGCATGCCCGTCAGATGCGAACAACGCAGCTGCGTAGGACGGTTAACACCTCTTCGCGATGGCGATTTTGGTTGTCTGTTCGGGTTCGCAGCCTGTCGATGACGAGGCCACTACCCTGAAAAAAGTGGCGCATTATGCAGACGTCAGCTTGGGATCGCCAGAGTCTGCACTGCTTTTATGATAGTTGAATGTCGATTCAACCGAGTTCGATGATCTCGTAGTCGTGGGTAATGGCCACTCCGGCCGCGCCGAGCATGATCGACGCCGAGCAATACTTCTCAGCTGACAGCTCAATGGCACGCTTGACCTGGGCTTCCTTCAGCGCCCGACCCTTCACCACGAAATGCATGTGGATCTTGGTGAACACCTTGGGATCCTCGGTCGCACGCTCGGCCTCGAGGAAAGCTTCACAGCTTTCGACGGCCTGACGGGACTTCTTGAGGATGCTGACCACATCGAAGTTGCTGCAACCGCCTACCCCCAGCAGGAGCATTTCCATCGGGCGTACGCCCAGGTTACGGCCACCGGCGTCCGGCGGGCCATCCATGACCACTACATGGCCACTGCCCGACTCACCGAGGAACATGGCCTCGCCCGCCCATTGGATGCGTGCCTTCATCGCCCAGACTCCACTGCTAAAAAAGGGTCGCCAGCTTAGCACAGGGCCCAGGACTGACAGTGCCTTGCGTTTGTAGGGCATAACCTTCCGAACTGTAGGTAATTTCTCGAATATTGCAGGAAGTGTCTGTTAAGCTGGCGCCAATTCGCTGGCGCATGGCCAGCCTTTGCCCAGCCGTCGTCTGCGACTCATAAAAAACCAAACACACCGTGAAGTCTTTTCGGGATACAACCATGGTTGCTATTGCCCCAACCCCCAAAATCAAGAACCTCGACAANCTGTTGATGCATTGCCAGCGCCGGCGTTATCCGGCCAAGCACAACATCATCTGCGCGGGCGAACGTTCGGAAACACTGTTCTTCATTATCAAGGGCTCGGTCACCATCCTGATCGAGGATGAAGAGGGCCGCGAAATGATCATCGCCTACCTCAATACCGGCGATTTCTTTGGGGAACTGGGGTTGTTTGAACAAGCCGGGCAAGAGCAGGAACGCAGCGCCTGGGTGCGNGCGAAGATCGAGTGTGAAGTAGCGGAAATCAGCTACGCGAAATTCCGCGAGCTGTCCCAGCAGGATCCAGACATTCTTTACGTGCTCAGCGGACAAATCGCACAGCGCCTACGCAATACCACGCGCAAGGTCGGCGACCTGGCCTTCTTCGACGTCACGGGCCGCGTCGCCCGTTGCCTGTTGGAACTGTGTAAACAACCGGACGCCATGACCCATCCTGACGGCATGCAGATCAAAGTCACGCGCCAGGAAATCGGGCGGATTGTCGGTTGTTCACGGGAGATGGTCGGTCGCGTGCTCAAGGATCTGGAAGAACGCAACCTGGTGGACGTCAAAGGCAAGACCATGGTGGTCTTCGGTACGCGCTAAGCCTTGAACATGTCTGCCAGCAACTGGCGATAAAGCGCATCAAGCCGCCTGAGCGCATCGGGCACGGCAAATTTCTCATGCAGGGCAATGTGGCTTTCGGCGCGCACCCGCTGCTCAAGACCGCACGCTTCATTGAAGCGATTGACNGCGGCAACCATCGACTCACGTTCGTTATCCAGCAACAACGCACCGTGCACCAACCCGACCGGACGCGTGCCGCCCTTGCTCTGGCGCCAGCGCTGGGCAGTGCCCACCATCTTGCGGCCGTCAAGATTGACGTTGAAACGGCCATCGCAGAACGCGCCATCAACTTCGCCCAAGGACGAAACGCCGCCCAGCTCATCCAGTAACTGACAGATCGGGTCGCAGAGTCGGCGGTAAGCGGTTTCGATCCGGTTTTGATCGCCTTCGCTACGCGGGGGAGCGTAGACAAGGGCAATGTTGATCGTGGAGGCCGATTGCGGCACTGGCTCGCCGCCGGTTTCACGCAACAGCACCGGCCAGCCGGCGGCGGCTGAGACTTCGCAGGCAGCTTCGAAACCGGGTAGACGATTCAGGCGTCGCGGCATGACCAGTGCGCGGTCGTTGGGTTGCCAGAACAGCAGGCCGAACTCCGACTCGCCGGTACACACATGCGCCAACAAGTCCTGTTCGGCAAGCAGGCCGGCTTCGACGGTCAGAGAGATTGGTGGGGGCATGGATGACTCCGTAAGACATGAAGTCTTTGGCGTACTGGATGGCCTCTTCGCGGGCAAGCCCGCTCCCANNTTTGGCGTACTGGATGGCCTCTTCGCGGGCAAGCCCGCTCCCACAGGGGATCGGGTTGCCTGCAAAAAATGTTCAGTCGAGAGTAGAACCGCTGACCGGACCGCCGCGCTCAGGAAAGAACAGGCGCTGCAATTCGGTGCCCGGGCTTTCGGCGCGCATGAATGCCTCACCCACCAGGAACGAATACACACCGCTGATTTCCATCAGTTCCACATCGGCGCGGTTGACGATGCCACTTTCAGTAATCACGAGGCGATCACGCGGGATACGTGGCAACAGGTCGAGCGTGGTTTCCAGGCTGACGTCGAAGGTGTGCAGGTTGCGGTTGTTCACGCCGACCAGCGGCGTGTCGAGGGTTTTCAAGGCCCGCTCCAGCTCGTCGCCATCATGGACTTCCACCAGCACATCGAGGCCGACGCTTTTGGCCACGGCCGCCAGCTCGGCCATTTTCACGTCATCCAATGCGGAGACGATCAGCAATACGCAGTCGGCGCCCAAGGCGCGGGCTTCGACGATCTGGTAAGGGTCGACCATGAAGTCCTTGCGGATCACCGGCAGGTTGCACGCTGCCCGCGCCTGCTGCAGATACGCATCGGCGCCCTGGAAGTAATCGATATCGGTCAGTACCGACAAGCACGTCGCGCCGCCCTTCTCGTAGCTTTTGGCGATGTCGGCTGGAACGAAGTGCTCGCGGATCACGCCTTTGCTCGGCGACGCTTTCTTGATTTCGGCAATGACGGCCGGCTGTTTCAACTTGGCCTGAGCAATCAATGCCTTGGCAAAACCACGGGGTGCATCGGCCGCCTTGGCCAGACTTTCCAGCTCCGCCAGGCTCACACGGGCGCTACGCTCGGCAACTTCCTGGACTTTGCGGGCCAGAATGTTTTCCAGAACCGTCGGTACACTCATCCCTCATTCTCCACTTTGAATACCGCGGTAAATGCACCCAACTCCTCAAGTTTTTCCCGAGCGAGGCCTGTGTGCAGCGCATCGTGCGCCAGGGCAACGCCTTCTTTCAAACTGGTCGCCAGGTCGGCGGCNTACAGCGCCGCACCGGCATTGAGCACAATCATTTCTGCNGCTTTCTGNCCGCTCTCGGTCTTGCGCTTGCCCAAGGCATCGCGAATCAGCTCAAGGGACGCCGCCGGACTTTCCACTGCCAGGCCATGCAGGCTCTGGCTCTTCATGCCCAGGTCTTCTGGCTCGACCCAATATTCGGTGATCTGGTCATTCTTCAGTTCGGCCACATAGGTGGGCGCCGCCAGGCTGAACTCGTCCAGGCCATCCTTCGAGTGCACCACCAGCACATGCTTGCTGCCCAGGCGCTGCAGGACTTCAGCCAATGGCCGACACAGTGCCTGGCTGAACACGCCTACCACCTGATGTTTCACACCGGCCGGATTCGTAAGCGGGCCGAGCATGTTGAACAGGGTGCGCAGGCCGAGGTCCTTGCGCGGGCCGGCGGCGTGTTTCATCGCGCCGTGATGGGACTGGGCAAACATGAAGCCAATGCCGACGCTGTCGATGCAGCGCGCCACTTGCACTGGCGTCAGGTTCAGGTAGATCCCGGCGGCTTCCAACAGGTCGGCACTGCCGCTCTTGCCGGAGACCGCACGGTTACCGTGCTTGGCCACGGTGCAGCCAGCCGCTGCGACCACAAAGGACGCCGCCGTGGATACGTTGAAAATATTCGCACCGTCACCGCCGGTGCCGACCACATCGACCACACCGTCGAGGGTCTTGAGTTCGACCTTGTCCGCCAGCTCACGCATGACCGATACGGCGCCGACGATTTCGTCGATGCTTTCGCTCTTCATGCGCATCGCCATCATGAACGCGCCAATCTGCGCATCGGTGCATTGGCCGGTCATGATCTCGCGCATCACATCGCTCATTTCAGCGGTGCTCAGGTCCAGGTGGCCGACGATACGGCTCAGGGCAGTCTTGATATCCATGGAAAGTCCTTAGCGCGTGCCGCCGCTTTGCTTGAGAAAGTTGGCGAACAGCTCGTAGCCCTGCTCGGTCAGGATTGACTCGGGGTGAAACTGCACCCCTTCGATATTCAGTGTCTTGTGGCGCAGGCCCATGATCTCGTCGACCGAGCCGTCTTCGAGCTGGGTCCAGGCGGTCAGTTCCAGGCAATCGGGCAGGGTTTCGCGCTTGACGATCAGCGAGTGATAGCGCGTCACCGTCAGCGGACGATTCAGGCCTTCGAATACGCCCTTGTCCTCGTGGAATACCGGGCTAGTCTTACCGTGCATCACTTGCCGGGCGCGGACCACATCACCGCCAAAGGCCTGGCCGATGGATTGGTGGCCCAGGCAGACGCCGAGAATCGGCAGTTTGCCGGCGAAATGCTTGATCACGTCAAGCGAGATGCCGGCTTCGGTCGGGGTGCAAGGACCGGGGGACACGACGATGCGCTCAGGGTTGAGGGCTTCGATGTCGGCAATGGTGAGTTCATCGTTGCGCACGACTTTGACCTCGGCACCGAGTTCGCCCAGGTACTGCACAACGTTGTAGGTAAAGGAATCGTAGTTATCGATCATCAGCAACATGGCGTTTGGAACCTCTTGAATTCACTGACTTTAATTACAGCCTTCGAATGATTACCCGCAGCGTCCTGCGCTTTGTCAGTCGCCGGGTGCGCCAGCAAAGCGGTATGTCATACGGGTGAAGAAGGCAAAGCGGTACAGGTCCGGCGGGGCCGGCAGAAAAATTCAGGCGCGCCAACGCCAACGGGCGTGTGCCTTGACTACTCGATCCAGAAGTTTGCTGATGATCAACACGGGGAAGGTCTCATTCATACGTCTCGGCACAGTAACTTAGCTGGGCAGAGCGTGCAATATGGCCGGGGCCACTGGCTGCGAAACAATCAAAGGGTTCGCGACCGATGGCAAAAGGCCGGAAGTTTTTGGTACTGTCGTTTCGTTCACTACAACAATAAATAAACGGACTTGCTCATGATCAAACAGACGTTGTTTGTACCGCTCGCAGGATGCTTGCTCGCCGCGGCCTGCGCCCAGGCGATCGCCGCGCCTAACCCTTACTCCAATTTCGTCGTCTTCGGCGACAGTCTCAACGATGCCGGGACCTTTGCCGACACAGGCGGGCCAGCTGGCTCGACTGAGCGCTTTACGAACCGGACGGGGCCGGTTTACCTGGATGGCAGCGGTGAAGTCCGCTCGCTCAACTCCACGCAGATCCTGGGGGGGAAACTGGGGTTTACGGCGGATCAGACAGCCTCATCTTCCTCGGCGGTACGCGCCAACAATGGCCAGCCCGATGGTAATAACTGGGCCGTCGGGGGTTATCGCACCGACCAGATTCTCGATTCGATCACCAGCACCTCCGCCACGGGCGATCGCACCCGGGCAGGCTACCTGCCGTCGAACAATTTCCGCGCCGACCCGAATGCGCTGTATTACCTGTCGGGCGGTGGCAACGATTTCCTGCAAGGTCGCGTCACCAGCCTGCCCCAGGCCAGCGCCGCCGCCGATCGCCTGGTCAGCAGCGTGCAAACCCTGCAACAGGCCGGTGCCCGCTACATCATGGTCTGGTTGCTGCCGGACATCGGCTTTACCCCAGCCTTCAACGGCACCCCGTTGCAAGCGTTCACGTCCCAGCTCAGTTCCCAGTTCAACACCGAACTGGTGAGCCAACTGCAAAACGTCAATGCCAACGTCATCCCGCTCAACATTCCGGTGCTGCTCAAAGAGACGTTTGCCAACCCGGGGCAGTTCGGCCTGGCCACCGACCAGAACCTGAGCGCCACCTGCTTCAGCGGCGACAGTTGCACCGAGAATGCTCGATACGGGATCAACAGTGCCACCCCGGACCCGACCAAGCTGATCTACAACGACTCGGTGCACCCGACCGAAGCCGGGCAACGTCTGATTGCTGATTACGCTTACTCGCTGCTGGCCGCGCCCTGGGAAGCGACCCTGTTGCCACAAATGGCCCAAGGTACTTTACGTTCCCATCAGGATGAGTTGCGCAACCAATGGCTGGCCGATTGGGAAAACTGGCAAGGCGTGGGTCAATGGCGGGCGATTGTCGCCGGTGGCGGCCAGCATCAGGACTTCGACAGCCAGCGCAGTGGCGCCAGTGCTGACGGCAATGGCGCCAACCTGAACATCGGCGGCAGCTACCGGCTAAACTACGCATGGCGCGTAGGTTTGGCGGCGGGCTTCTACAACCAGAAGCTCGAAGCCGGCGATCACGACTCGGACTACAAGCTGAACACATACATGGGTACGGCGTTCGCCCAGTACCAGCAAAACCGCTGGTGGGGTGACGCGGCCGTGACCGCCGGGCATCTGGATTACGACAGCCTCAAACGTAAATTCCAGTTGGGGGTCAATGAACGCGGGGAGAAAGGCGATACCGACGGCTACCTGGTGGCTTTCAGCGGTCGCGTGGGGTACGACATCGCGCCGCTGGCGAGCAGCCCGTGGCATCTGTCGCCATTCGTGAGCGCTGATTTCGCCAAAGTTGAAGTCGACGGTTACTCGGAAAACGGCGCCGACTCCACCGCGCTGACATTCGACGATCAGTCGCGCATTTCCCGGCGTCTTGGCATTGGCTTCCAGGGCAAGTACCAGATCACCTCGCAGACCCAGGTGTTCGGCGAACTGGCTCACGAGCGTGAGTACAACGACGATACCCAGGATGTGACCATGAACCTCAACAGCCTGCCAAACAACCACTACACCCTGGCCGGCTACACCCCGCAGACCAACCTGAACCGCCTGAACCTGGGCGTGAGCCACAACCTCACCAAGGACCTGGCTTTGCGGGCAAGTTATGACATTCGCAAGGATGATGACTTTACTCAGCAAGGCATTAACCTAGGCGTTGCGCTGGACTTCTAAACATCAGGCAAAAAAACGCGGCGCCCTCACAGGCGCCGCGTTTTTTATGCTGGTGATATCCCTGTGGGAGCGAGCTTGCTCGCGATGGGGGCATCACATCAACATAGATGGNGGCATCACATCAACATAGATGTTGCCTGACCCACCGCTATCGCGAGCAAGCTCGCTCCCACAGGTTTTTGTGTGAACTCAGGCGTCCGGGGTTTGCTCGGCCAGGGCCACGGCGCGGAACATCGCGCGGCGCTTGTTCAGGGTTTCTTCCCATTCCAGCGCCGGGACCGAGTCGGCGACGATGCCGCCACCNGCCTGCACATGCAGCTCGCCGTCCTTGATCACGGCGGTGCGGATCGCAATCGCGGTGTCCATGTTGCCGTTCCAGGCGAAATACCCCACGGCGCCGCCGTAGACACCACGCTTGACCGGCTCCAGTTCGTCGATGATTTCCATCGCGCGAATCTTTGGCGCACCCGACAACGTGCCCGCCGGCAGAATCGCGCGCAACGCGTCCATCGCGGTCAACCCGGCTTTCAGCTCGCCGGTGACGTTGGACACAATGTGCATCACGTTGGAATAACGCTCGATCACCATCTTCTCGGTCAACTTCACCGAACCGATTTCCGAGACGCGCCCAGTATCGTTACGGCCCAGGTCGATCAGCATCAAGTGCTCGGCAATTTCCTTGTCGTCACTGAGCAAGTCTTCTTCCAGCGCCAGATCAGCCTCTTCGGTCGCGCCACGCGGGCGAGTGCCGGCGATCGGGCGCACGGTGATCAGGTTGTCTTCCACGCGCACCAGCACTTCCGGCGAACTGCCCACCACGTGGAAGTCGCCGAAGTTGAAGAAATACATGTACGGCGTCGGGTTGAAGCAACGCAGCGCGCGATACAGGTCAATCGGCGCAGCCTTGAAGTCGATGGACATGCGCTGCGACGGCACCACCTGCATGCAGTCACCGGCCAGGATGTATTCCTTGATCGTGTCGACGGCTTTTTCGTAATCGTCCTGGGTGAAACTCGAACGGAACACCGGATCAGCCGACTGTTGCTTGCTGAAATCCAGGCCGCGGCGCGGGGTGATCGGCTGACGGAGTTTTTCCAGCAGCTCTTCCAGTCGCGCCTGACCTTGCTCGAAGGCATCGGCCTGGGAAGGGTCGGCGAGGACAATCGCGTGCATCTTGCCGGCGAGGTTGTCGAACACCACCACCGCGTCGGAGACCATCAGCAGAATGTCCGGCACGCCCAGCGGGTCTGGATTCGGGCATTTGCCCAGGCGTTTTTCCACATAACGCACGCAGTCGTAGCCGAAATACCCCACCAGGCCGCCGTTAAAGCGCGGCAGGCCGGCAATGGTCGGCACGTTGTAGCGCGCCTTGAACGCTTCGACGAAGGCCAGCGGGTCTTCAACGTCGTGGCTTTCGATCTCGACGCCGTCCTGCGTGATGCTCACATGGTGATCATGCACGCGCAGCACGGTGCGGCATGGCAGGCCGATGATCGAGTAACGGCCCCATTTCTCGCCGCCCTGCACCGATTCCAGCAGGTAGGAATTGGGCTCGTCGGCCAGTTTCAGGTAGATCGACAGCGGCGTATCGAAGTCGGCCAGGGTTTCGCAGGCCAAGGGTATACGGTTATAGCCGGCAGCGGCCAAACGCAGGAATTCTTCGCGGTTCATGAGGTGCCTCGTGGCTTGAGGGTCAAACGGTCAGGTGTGCAAAC
>NZ_NMOJ01000156.1 GCF_002251635.1 Pseudomonas mandelii | reverse complement strand
GCCNGCAGCGCGGCCAGGATCAGTCAGGCGCGCCAACGCCAGCGGGCCAGGGCCTTGATGACTTTCATCCAGAGTTTGCGAGTGACCACCACGATGGGATTTCCAGAAGGGGACGGTTCGGTGTCGGGCAACGTTATCTCAGCGCCCGGATCCAGGCAACCGGGAATTAGCTTGCGCAGATCGTCGATCACCAGCGCCGGCGATTCTTCCGAAATCGGCCGGCCATGGTTGTAGCCGTAGCTGAGGGCTACGCACTTGACCCCTGCCGCTTTCGCCGCCAGCACATCGCTGCGTGAGTCGCCGACAAACAGCGACTGCGAGGCCGGGATGTTGGCCATTTTCATCACGAAAAACAGCGCTGCCGGGTCGGGTTTCTTCTGCGGCAAGGTATCGCCACCGATGATCCAGCGGAAGTAACGGCCGATTTTCATCTGGTCCAACAGCGGCGCGACAAAGCGCTCCGGCTTGTTGGTGATCAGGGCCATTTCCACGCCCTGCTTGTGCAGCCATTTCAGGGTGTCACGCACGCCGGGATAGACCACAGTCAGATCATGGCTCTCGCTGTAAGCCTCCATGAAAATCTCCAGCGCGCCCTCGGCTTCGCCGTCGTCAACCGCCGAATGGTCGATGCCACCGGCCAGCGCACGACGAACCAGCACCGGCGCGCCGTTGCCGACCCACTCGCGCACCGACTCGAGGCCGGCGGGCTCGCGCCCCATTTTGAGCAGCATCTCGTCCACCGCCGCCGCCAGGTCAGGCACCGAGTCGATCAACGTACCGTCCAGATCGAACATCACCAGCCGTGGCAGTTTGCCGGGGAACAGCTGCTCAAAGCCACTCATGGACGGGCCAACGCCAGTTCGGAACGCATCTTTTCAATCACCTCTTGGTAGTTCGGTGCATTGAAGATCGCCGAACCGGCGACGAAGGTGTCGGCGCCAGCCGCAGCGATTTCACGAATGTTGTTCACGTTCACCCCACCGTCGATTTCCAGGCGGATATCACGCCCAGACGCATCGATCAGCGCGCGGGCTTCGCGCAGCTTGTTCAAGGTGCCGGGGATGAACTTCTGGCCACCGAAGCCTGGGTTGACGCTCATCAGCAGGATCATGTCGACCTTGTCCATCACGTACTCAAGCACGCTCAACGGGGTCGCCGGGTTGAACACCAGGCCCGCCTTGCAACCGCCTTCGCGGATCAGTTGCAGGGTGCGGTCGACGTGCAGCGACGCTTCCGGGTGGAAAGTGATGTAGGTCGCGCCAGCGTCAACGAAGTCGCCGATGATGCGATCCACCGGGCTGACCATCAGGTGCGCATCAATCGGCGCGGTGATGCCGTACTTGCGCAGTGCGGCGCACACCATCGGGCCGATGGTCAGGTTGGGCACGTAGTGGTTGTCCATGACATCGAAGTGCACGAAATCGGCACCGGCGGCCAATACCTTGTCCACTTCCTCACCCAGGCGGGCGAAATCGGCGGAGAGAATCGATGGAGCAATGACGAAGGGCTGCATGACGCACCTTTTTTGAGCTAAATCACAATGGCGCGCATTGTATACCTCATGCTTTGCCATGCGCACNGTGACCGCANTCANTGGNNCGNNGCTCGGTAGATCTTCTCGATATCGATGGCGCTCAATTTACGTGGATTGTTGCGCATCAGGCGCTCGATCCCCGCCGCTTCCACGGCCATGGCCGGGATCGCATCCTCCGGAACACCGAAGCTGCGCAGCCCTGGCGGAATCTCTACCGCCGCGCACAATGCGGTCATTGCCTCCACGGCTTTGTCCGCCGCTTCGTTGGCGCTCAGATGGGCAGTTTTCACCCCCATGGCTTCGGCAATATCCTGCATGCGCTCGACGCAGGCCATTTTGTTCCAGGTCATGACATACGGCAGCAGCAAGGCGTTGCTGACGCCATGAGCGATGTTGAAACGCCCGCCCAGCGGATACGCCAGTGCATGAACCGCGCCNACCCCGGCATTGCCGAACGCCATACCGGCCATCAGGCTGGCAGTGGCCATGTCATCGCGTGCTTGCAGGTTGGCCGGGTTGGCGTAGGCCTTGGGGAGCGCATTGGCAATCAGTTTGATCGCGCCAATGGCCAGGGCATCGGTGATCGGCGAGGCATTCAGTGACAGGTAGGATTCGATGGCGTGCACCAGCGCGTCGACACCGCTGGCAGCGGTGACGCTGCGTGGGCAGGTCAGGGTCATTTGCGGGCTGATCAGCGCGACGTCCGGCAGCAGGTAATCGCTGACGATGCCTTTTTTCAGCTGTGCCACTTTGTCCGAGAGGATCGCCACATTGGTCACCTCCGAGCCGGTACCGGCCGTGGTCGGGATGGCGATCAGCGGCGGGCCCTTGCGCGGCACCTGGTCAACGCCGAACAAGTCCGCCAGGGCACCGTGGTATCCGGCGTAGGCCGCGACGCTTTTGGCGATGTCGATGGCGCTGCCGCCGCCGAGGCCAATCAGGCCGTCATGCCCGCCTTCGCGGTATGCGCGCATGCAGTCTTCGACGATGGCGATTTCCGGGTCGGGCAGCACACGGTCGAAGATTTCATAGGGCCGCTCGCCCAAGTGTTCCAACGCCAGCGCCACGGTGCCGGACTTGACCAGCGCGGCGTCGGTGACGATCAGCGGGTTATCCACATCCAGGCGTGTGAGTTCGGCGGCCAGTTGTTCGATGGCACCTGCGCCGGTGATCAGTTTGTGAGCAATTTTGAAAGAGGAAAGACTCATCGTGCGCAGCCTCTTATGAATAGGGGAGCTGGGCACAATAGTAGCTGGGGATTGGGGTTTGTCTGCTATTCAGCCTGTGAATGACCCAACATCCCGAAAACACCCTGAATCCCTGTGGGAGCGAGCTTGCTCGCGATGACGGACTGACATTCAACATTGTTGTCGACTGATAGTCCGCTATCGCGAGCAAGCTCGCTCCCACAGGGGCTAGTGTGTAGTTTCAGACCTGGGCGGTGCGCAGTTTTTCGCTGCGGCCTCGTAGCCATTCCAGTGTCAGCAACAGCAGCACCGAGAAGGCAATCAGCAAGGTCGCCGCTGCGGCAATCGTCGGGCTGAGGTTTTCACGGATGCCGCTGAACATCTGCCGCGGCAAGGTCGCTTGTTCCGGACCGGCGAGGAACAGCGTCACCACCACTTCATCGAACGACGTCGCGAAGGCAAACAGCGCACCCGAGATCACGCCCGGCGCAATCAGCGGCAACGTCACGCGGCGGAACGCNGTCAACGGCGAAGCGCCCAGGCTGGCGGCCGCCCGCACCAGGTTATGGTTGAAGCCCTGCAAGGTCGCCGACACCGTGATAATCACAAACGGCACGCCCAACACCGCATGCACCACAATCAGCGAGAAGAAACTGTTGCCCAGCCCCAATGGCGCAAAGAACAGGTAACTGGCCACGCCGATAATCACCACCGGCACCACCATCGGCGAAATGACCAGCGCCATCACCAGCGCCTTGCCGGGGAAGTTGCCGCGGGTCAGGCCAATCGCCGCCAGAGTGCCGAACACCATTGCCAGCACGGTGGCCGCCGGGGCAACGATGATGCTGTTCTTCAGTGCGCGCATCCATTCGGCCGAGGCGAAGAAGTCCTGGTACCAATGCAGCGAGAAACCTTGCAGCGGGTACACCAGGAAACTGCCGCTGTTGAACGACAGCGGGATAATCACCAGCACCGGCAATATCAGGAACAGCAGGATCAAGCCGCACAAGATCCGCAAGCTGTAGAACCACACCCGTTCCACCGGTGACATATAAGGGCTCAGCATCGCAAGGTCTCCTCAGCTCAGGCGCAGGCGACTGGCGCCCACCAGCCGGTTGTAGATCAGGTACAGCAGCACGGTCGCCAGCAGCAGTAAGCCGCCCAATGCCGTGGCCATGCCCCAGTTGATGCTGGTGTTGGTGTAGAAGGCTACAAAGTAGCTGACCATCTGGTCGTTCGGGCTGCCCAGCAGTGCCGGCGTAATGTAGTAACCAATCGCCAGGATGAACACCAGCAGGCAACCGGCGCCGACACCGGCATAGGTCTGCGGGAAGTACACGCGCCAGAAGCTGGCGAACGGGTGGCACCCCAGGGAGATCGCCGCCCGCATATACGTGGGCGAGATGCCTTTCATCACGCTGTAAATCGGCAGGATCATGAACGGCAGCAGGATATGCACCATGGAGATGTAGACGCCTGTGCGGTTGAACACCAGCTCCAGCGGTTTATCGATGATGCCCATCGCCATCAGGCCGCTGTTGATCAGCCCACCGGATTGCAGCAACACAATCCACGCTGCCACGCGCACCAGGATCGAGGTCCAGAACGGCAGCAACACCAGGATCATCAGCAAGTTACTTTTGCGTGCCGGCAGGTTGGCCAGCAAGTAGGCCAACGGGTACGCCAGCAGCAGACAGATGAAGGTAATCACCAGGCCCATCCAGAACGTGCGGGCGAAGATGTCCAGGTAAATCGCCTGGTCAGGCGTGGCCGGGGCGATTTCGCCGAGGTCGTCGATGCGATGATCGACCGCCGCCAGCAAGTAGTACGGCGTGATGTTGCTGGTGTTGCGGCGCACTGCCTGCCAATAGGCCGGATCGCCCCAGCGTTCGTCGAGGCCTTCCAGCGCTTCTTTATAAGAGGCAGGCGCTTCGGTAAACGGCAGCGCCCGCGCGGTTTTGGTCAGCAGGCTACGGTAGCCGGCCAGTTCCATGTTCAAGCGTTTGGACAGGTCGCCCAGGGTCTGATTCTTGCGGGCTTCAGCGAGGTCTTCGCTGGCCGCTTTGTACACCGGCTCGGCGGGCAGGCCGCGGCCGTCCCAACTGGCGATGGCCGCCACAGTGCGCGGCATGCCGCCGACCACTTCAGGGTTACCAACGCTTTTGTAGAGCAGCGCCACGATCGGCACCAGGAACACCAGCAACAGAAACAGCACCAGGGGCGCGATCAAGGCCTGGGCCTTCCAGCGGTTGATCCGCTCGGCGTGCTTGAGCCGCTGCTTCAAGGTGGGGTCAGTGCCCGCGTTCAGGGGAATGGCGGTGGCCATGGCGTACTCCGGAAATCTTTGATCGTTACAGAGGCGTACAAACAACCTGTGGGAGCTGGCTGCCTGCGATGGCGTCATCAGACTCAACATCTCTGTTGTCTGACCCACCCTCATCGCGGGCAATCCCGCTACTGGCCGGCATTGTCGCGCATTGCCGGGTGTCTAGTCACTGGCAGCTGATCGTTCCCACGCTCTGCGTCAAATCCAAAGGCGGAACGCGGAGCGTCCCCGGCGGCATTCCCACGCAGAGCGTGGGAACGATCGGTCAAGGGGGTGCGGTGCGNATNNGCGGGGTTACTTGGCAGCCCACGAATTGAAGCGCTGCTCCAACTGCTCGCCGTTATCCGCCCAGAAGCTCACGTCGATCTGCACCTGGTTGGCAATGTTCTCCGGCGTGGTCGGCATATCCTTCAANACATCCTTGGACAGCAACGGTACGGCTTGAATGTTGGCCGGGCCGTAAGCGATGTTTTCCGAGTAGGTCTTCTGCTGCTGCGGCGCCACCGAGAACGCGATGAATTTCTTCGCCGCTTCAGCGCGTGCTTTATCCAGACCTTTAGGGATGGCCCACGCGTCGAAGTCGTAGATGCCGCCGTTCCAGACTACTTTCAGGTTGCTTTCTTTTTGCACGGCGGCGATGCGACCGTTGTAGGCCGAGCTCATGACCACGTCACCGGACGCGAGGTATTGCGGCGGTTGTGCGCCGGCTTCCCACCACTGAATGCTTGGTTTGAGCTCATCCAGCTTCTTGAATGCACGGTCCTGGCCATCTTTGCCGGCCAGCACTTTGTACACGTCCTTCGGTGCCACACCGTCGGCCATCAAAGCGAATTCCAGGGTGTACTTGGCGCCCTTACGCAGGCCGCGCTTTCCGGGGAATTTCTTGGTGTCCCAGAAATCCGCCCAACTGGTCGGTGCGCTGGTCAGCTTGTCGGCGTTGTAGGCCAGCACGGTAGACCACACGAAGAAACCCACGCCGCAGGGCTGGATCGCGCCCTTGACGTAATTCTCGGATTTGCCGAACAGCGCAGGATCAAGCTGCTCGAACATGTCTTCGTCACAGCCACGGGACAGCTCCGGCGACTCCACTTCCACCAGGTCCCAGGACACGCTCTTGGTGTCGACCATGGCTTTGACCTTGGCCATCTCACCGTTGTATTCGCCAGCCACGATCTTGCCGTTGCCTGCCGCTTCCCACGGTGCGTAGAAGGCTTTGACCTGCGCCGCCTTGTTCGCCCCGCCAAAGGACACCACGGTCAAGTCCGGGCCCGCCGCCATCGCGTGTGCCGCACCGATCATGCCCATGACCAAAGCGGTGAATTTAAGGGATCTCAACATTGTTGTTCTCTCCACGTGCAGGGTTGGTGAAGCCATGGGGCGATTAATTCGCCTCTAGAAGTGGGTCGAGTGCGCGAACGTGCTCGACTTGCCAGCCAATCGGTACCACGTCGCCGACCGCCAGGGCCGGGTCCAGCTCGGCAATCGGTTGTTTCACAAAAAAATCGGCCTTGCCGCAGACTTCCAGGCGCACGCGCACGTGGTCGCCCAGGTAGATAAATTCCACCACCCGTCCGGAGAAGCGGTTNACGCAGGATTCGCTGGAGCCATTGAGGCTCACGCGCTCCGGTCGAATCGACAGCGTGACGGGTTCGCCGGTCTTGCCGACATTGACCGCCAGCGCTTCAACCTTTTCACCGCGACCGAGTTCGACGATGCAACGGTCGCCGGTCTGGCTGTGCAGACGCCCGTTGAGGCGGTTGTTCTCACCGATGAAGTTGGCGACGAAGGTGTTTTTAGGTTCTTCGTACAAGGTGCGCGGCGCGGCGATCTGCTGGATCTCGCCTTGGTGGAACACCGCCACGCGGTCGGACATGGTCAAGGCTTCGCCCTGGTCGTGGGTCACGTACACCACCGTCACACCGAGACGCTGGTGCAGGTGCTTGATCTCCATCTGCATGTGTTCGCGCAATTGTTTGTCGAGTGCGCCGAGGGGTTCGTCCATCAGCACCAGCTGCGGTTCGAACACCAGCGCCCGAGCCAGGGCCACGCGCTGCTGCTGGCCGCCGGAAAGTTGCGCCGGGTAACGCTGGGCGAAGGCGTCGAGCTGGACCATGCTCAACACACGTTTGACCCGTTCGCTGACATCGGTCTTGCTCAAGCCGCGCACCGACAACGGGAACGCCAGGTTTTCGGCGACGGTCATGTGCGGGAACAACGCATAGTTCTGGAACACCATGCCGATGTCGCGTTTGTGCGGCGGCACGTTGTTGATCGCGCGCCCGGCCAGCAGGATTTCACCGGCGGTCGGCGTCTCGAAACCGGCGAGCATCATCAGGCTGGTGGTCTTGCCCGAGCCGGATGGCCCGAGCAAGGTGAGGAACTCGCCCTTGCGAATCTCCAGGTTGAGGTCTTTGACGATCAGGTTCTCGCCGTCGTAGCTTTTCTGCACGCCACGAAAGCTGACCAGAATGTCACTGGCCCCTGCGTTTGAATCGACCTGGCTCATACCCACACCTTTTTTGTTGATGACTGCTGTGGGCTAAGCCTAGTGGACGCTGCTGACCACGCAAATCGGGGCGCAGGAGAGAATCGCCTCAGCGGGATGGAAGGTTGGGGGTAGGGATTGCCCTACAAGGATGGCGGGGATGGACAGGTGCAACGGTGATTTGCAGCTACGAGCCGCAAAAATGGGCAAAAGCGGGTTTTCAGGATGTCGCAAATGGATATGACGACGAACTCCCACAGGGACAGCGGTGTTCTTTAGAGGAGTTTGTGTTCCATCGTCGCAAATGGATATGACGACGAACTCCCACAGGGACAGCGGTGTTCTTTAGAGGAGTTTGTGTTCCATCGCGTATTTCACTAGTTCCGCCAGTGAGGTGATGTTGAGCTTTTGCATCAGGCGCGCCTTGTGGGTGCTGATGGTTTTGCTGCTCAGTGCCAGTTGCTGGGCGATGTCGTTGACGTTGGCGCCTTGGGCCAGCCGTTCAAACACCGAGAATTCACGCTCCGAGAGCAACGAGTGCAACGGCCGCGAATCGGTCAGGCCGACTTCGAAGACCATGCGGTCCGCCAGGTCCGGGTCAATGTAGCGACCGCCTGCCGCGACTTTGCGGATTGCCGTCAGCAGCAGGGCCGGGTCGCTGTCCTTGGTCGCATACCCCGCCGCACCGACTTTCAAGGCTCGNGCAGCCATTTGCGCTTCGTCGTGCATCGACAACACCAGGATGGCCGGCGGATTGTTCAACGCACGAATTCTTGGAATCGCTTCCAGGCCATTGACGCCGGGCATGGAGATGTCCAGCAACACCACTTCGCAGGGCACGTGCCGCAGGGTTTCGAGCAACTGCTCGCCATTGCTCGCCTCCCCCACCACTTGCAGGTCTTTGGCCAGGCCGATCAATTGCTTGATGCCTTCACGGACGATGGTGTGGTCTTCGGCTACCAGTACACGGATCACAGTCTTCTCCATTCTTTTTATGTAAGAGCCAAGATCTATCGCGGGCAAGCCCGCTCCCACAGTGATTGGGGGAATGCCAAAGATTTCTGCACTGACACAGTCCCCTGTGGGAGCGAGCTTGCTCGCGATAGCGTCAGTACAGACACCACAAAAATTCAGGCTTCATCCACCGGTACCCGCACACTCAACGTCGTGCCCTCCCCCGGCTCACTCTCAAGCGACAACTGGCCGCCCATGATCAACACCCGCTCACGCATGCCGACCACCCCGAAGGAGGTCGCCCTGCCGGTAGCGGGAATAAATCCTACGCCATCATCGCTGACCGTCAGACACAACTCGTCGCCTTCCAGCGCCAACGTCAGTTCGACAGTATGCGCCTGGGCATGGCGCATGACATTGGTCAGCGCTTCCTGAAGGATTCGGAACAGCCCAATGGCCTTGGCATCGCTGAGCACCGGCAGGTTCTCCGGCACCTGCACCAGACACGGAATCTGCGTGCGCGCCTCGAAACGCCGGGCCTGCCACTCGATCGCCGAGGCGATCCCGGCATCGAGAATCGGCGGTCGCAGCGCCGTCGCGACGTCGCGCACCAGTTGGAACAGCTGGGCGATCAAGCGCTTCATGCTGTTCAGGCGCTCGTTCAAGCCCGGGTCCAGCTGGGCGTAGGCCAATTCGCACATGGAGGTTTCCAGCTTCAGCACGGTGAGCATCTGACCCAACTCATCGTGAACTTCCCGGGCAATGCGCGCTTTTTCCTCTTCCCGCACGCTCTCCAGGTGAGCGGACAGCTCACGCAGTTGCTCGCGGGAACTGGCCAGCTCCAGCTCGATGCGCTTGCTCTCGCTGATGTCCCAGACAATTCCGTCCCAGACATAGGCGCCGTCTTCGAGCCGGCGGGTGATGGCCTTGATCTCGGCCCAGCGCTGCTCACCCGAACGGGTGAGAATCCGCCCCTGCCATGACCAGTCGCTGTCGGTGTCCAGCGCATGGTCCTGAGTCTGGTGATAGCTGGCCTTGTCGTCCGGGTGCACCAGGCTGCGCAGGCCTTTGTCGCGATGGGCCAGAGTTGCCGGCGAATAACCCGACAGGCTCTCGCTGCCTTCGCTGATGTAGGCAAAGTCGATCTGCCCTGTCACCGGTGCTCGCTCCAGGCGAAAGACCAGTCCCGGAACGTTGGCGGCAATCCCCTGCAACCGCGCTTCACTTTCCTGCAACGCCGCCAGGGCGCGCCGACGTTCGGTGACGTCGTTGAGGTAGACCACCAGGTATTCGCCCTCGCGAAAGCGCAGAAAGCTCAATGAAACATCGGTCGGCAGGATGCTGCCATCCGCTCGAACACAGTTGGTCTCGAAACTTTGCGGCCCTTCTTCACTGGCCCGGGCGCGCTTCCACAGGTTCAGCCAGCGGTCCATGTGCAGACCCGGCTCGAAGTCGATCAACGGCCGATCAATGATTGCACCGGCCGGATACCCGAGCATGGTTTCAGCCGCGCGGTTGGCGTAGCGCACGTGGCTGTCCCAGTTGACCCAGAGAATGCCGACGGTGCTCTGATCGATGGAAAACTGGGTCAGGCGCAACGCTTCTTCACTGGCCTCGCGCAGGGCAATGTCCTCGCGCGCCGCCAATAGTCGCTGCTCCAGGCTGTGTTGTTGGCGGCGCTGCCAGAACACGATGGCCATGCTGCTCAGCATCAATACCGCCATCAGCAGGCAGAGGTTTTGCCAGAATCCCCGGGATTCGGTCAGACGCGGGTACTTGGGTTGCAGCCATTGGTTGTGCAGTTGCTCCAGGTCCTTGGCCGGGATCGCCCGCAGTGCACTTTCGACAATGCCGGCCAGTTCCGGCTGGTCCCGTCGTGTGGCCACTCGCAGCAATTGCGGCAAACCGATGTCACCTACCACGACCAGCCCGGCGAATTCAGGTTCTACGGACAGCCGCCCCAATTGCGCTTCATCGACCACGGCATAACCGGCCTGCTGACTCAGCAATAACTGCAATGCCTGGCGCTCGATCGGTACGCCTTGCAGGTTCAGATGGGGATAGTTGCCGCGCAGATAGTCAGCCGTCGCACTGGGCATGCGCACAGCGACGCGGGTTTGGCTGTCGAGTTTTTCCAGCTCCACGGCACCTGTGCTTTTCTGGTCACTGACCACCAGTTGCGGCACCCGCATGTAGGGGTCGGAGAATTGCCAGAACCGCAGGCCGGCGGGGGTTTGGGTCAGCCCGGGAGCGATGTCGATTTCACCCTCGCGCGCGGCGGCTTCCAGTTGCGCAAGGTCGGGGAAATTACGCCAGCTCAGCTCGACCTTGAGCGCTTTGGCCAGCCATTTCATCAACTCGACGTTGACCCCCGACAGGCGCTGCAAGCGGCGATCGTATTGCGCGTAAGGCGCCTGCAACACCAGCCCGACACGCAATTCGCCGTGCGCTGCCAGCCACTGTTGTTGCTGGGGCGACAAGGGCGCGACGTGCGTCGGTGGCGCGGAAGCCGCCCAACTCATCAAGGGAAACCACAAACAGCCGATAACCCACAGGCAGCGAAAACCCATGATCCACGTCTCACATCACTGACAAATACTGACCAACCCATTAGGCTGCTGGAATGACTTCTGGCCGGGAATTAACGATGCCCCCTGTCTACCGCCTGGCACTGCCAGCATTGTGCCTGTCGCTGATCCTGCCTTGCGCCTTTTCCGTCGAGGCCGCCGACCCGGCACCTGCCGCTGCGGAAAAATCCGCAGAAGAAAAACCGGTCGAACGCCAGCCACTGCTTGAGCGTAGTCAGGAAGAAGCGACGGCACTTGAGCGAAAAATCCCTGCGCAGGAACAGCAACAACTGCAAGCCGGCGCCGACACCTTTCTTGCGCTGTGGAAACCGGCCAACACCGCCGAGCCCAAAGGTGCGGTGATTATCATCCCGGGCGCCGGTGAAACCGTTGACTGGCCGCAAGCAATCGGTCCGTTGCGTAACAAATTGCCCGACGCGCAGTGGAGCAGCCTGAGTATCACCTTGCCCGACCTGCAAAGCGACGCCATTGCACCACGCGTCGTGGAAATGCCGCCAACGCTCAAGGCGCCGGAAACCGGCAGCAAGGACTCGACCACGGCAGCCCCCATCGAGCAAGCGGCCGGTGGTGAAGCGGAAGTTGCCGACAAGGCCATCGCCGAAACCACCGAGGAGCAGGCCAAGGCCGACGCCGAACGCATTTTTGCGCGCATTGATGCGGCCATTGCCTATGCCGAACAGCAAAGCGCTCGCAGCATTGTCGTGCTGGGTCATGGCACCGGCGCTTACTGGGCCGCACGTTATTTGAGCGAGAAGCAGCCGTCGCAAGTGGAAAAGTTTGTGATGGTCGCGGCACAGTCGCCAGCCGCGGCGAAACCCGAGCTGGTCGAACTGACGCCGACACTGAAGCTGCCGACGGCAGACATCTTCTATATGGATAAGCCGCTGGACCGCAGCGCAGCGCTGGCTCGGATGCAGGCCAGCAAGCGATTGAAGTCTTCGGCGTTCAGCCAGGTGTCGCTCAAAGCGTTGCCTGGTGATGCCAAGGCTGAGCAAGAGCAGCTGGTGCGCCGGGTGCGCGGGTGGTTGAATCCGCAGAAGGCGGCGGACTGATAGACCGCGTCGCCCCATTCGCGGCAAGCCACGCTCCCACAGGATTCGAGTCGTACGCAATATTGCTATCGACATAAACCTGTGGGAGCGGGCTTGCCCGCGAAGACGGAATCACTGACGACTCATTTCTTGCCTGCTAGCGAAAATCCCGCCGCTCACGAATCAACGTGTAGGCCGTGTGCAGTTCGCGGGTCTTGTCAGTCGCCTCACGCACCTGCAACGCCGTCGCACCGCTGCCGGCAATCTTGTCCGGGTGATGGCGACTGAGCAGGCGTCGATAGGCACGCTTGATTTGCGCCGGCTCGCTGGTCGCCGACACCCCCAACAGCTGTAAGGCCTCCTGATAAGTCAGGGTGCTGCTGACCTGCGGTCGCTTGTGCTGATCGTAGTCGGCCGCCAGCGCCAGTACTTGTTGCGGCGTCCAGCCCAGCCACTTGCCCCACTGGGCCAGCAATTCGCGTTCATTGTTACCGGCACGCCCATCGGCCCAAACCATACGCCAACAGGCGCGCAATACGCCTTCTGCGGCGTGGGGCTGAGCACTCAAGCGCCGCAGATACCCTCGCAACCGGTCACGGCCCGACTTGCCGCGATTGAACGCGGCAATGGCACGACGCTGCGCCGGTTCGGTCATTTCCAGCGCACGCATTTCCTGACGAGCCTGCTGGATGTGGCCATCCACCACGCGTCCATCGCTCTTGGCCAACCGCCCCAGCAACACGAACAACAGTTCATCGTTGCGCAGCATCGGACGACCGCCGAGCTTTTCACGCAAATGCCCCCAGCTTTGCAGGTGCAAACGTCGATCCAGCGCCTGTCCCAGCAAAGCACCGAGCATGGCCCCCGGAATGCTGGCTATGGCAAAGCCCGCTCCGGCTCCAATCAGAGTCCCTGGCCACAGCATCTCAGCGTCTCGCTTCTATCAGGGTTTCAACTTCAGCCAGGCGTTCGTGCGTGCCGACATCCACCCAGTGTCCGCTCAGGCGCTCGCCGGTGACCTGTCCATCGGCCATGGCCTTGCGCAGCAACGGTGCCAGCTTGAAGGCGCCGGCCGAGCAACCGTCGAACAGTTGCGGATGCAGCACGGCAATGCCGCTGTAGGTCAGGGTGTCGGCGTCGGGCTGACCGTCGCGCACTTGCCCGTCGACCAGAGTGAAATCGCCGGTCGGGTGATGGGCCGGATTATCCGCCAGCACCAGGTGCGCCAACCCGGCGATGGGTTGATGCAGCACGCTGAAGTCGTAGTCAGTCCAGATGTCACCATTGACCACCAGGAATGCGTCATCGCCCAGCAGAGGCAACGCGCGGAAGATACCGCCGCCGGTCTCCAGTGGCTCCCCTTCCGGTGAGTATTGAATACGCAGGCCGTATTGCGAGCCGTCCCCCAAGTAGTTTTCGATCTGCTGACCGAGCCAGGCGTGGTTGATCACGATCTCGGTAAACCCGGCGATTGCCAGGGCTTTCAAGTGGTATTCGATCAGAGGCACGCCGCCGGCACGAACCAGCGGTTTGGGTGTGGTCAGGGTCAGCGGGCGCATGCGCTCGCCTTTGCCCGCGGCCAGAATCATCGCCTTCATGCAGGAGCTCCAGCACGCAGGCTCAGCAGCAACACATCCAACTCAGCCAGCTCAGGACGGCGGGCGATCACCGCGTCTATATAAGCAAAGAAACGCGGCACATCGGCCAGGTAGCGCGGCTTGCCGTCGCGATGGCAGATACGGGCGAAAATACCAATCACTTTCAGGTGACGCTGCACGCCCATCAGGTCGCTGGCCCGCAGGAAATCTTCGAAATCAGGCTGCACGGGAATGCCGAGCGCACCCGCTTGCTGCCAGTAATTTTCCAGCCAGGCGTGCACACGCTCCTCGGGCCAACTGAGGAAGGCGTCCTTGAACAGGCAGGTGATGTCGTAGGTCACCGGGCCGTAGACCGCGTCCTGGAAATCCAGCACGCCAGGGTTCGGCACGCTGATCATCAGGTTGCGTGGCATATAGTCGCGATGCACCAGCACTTTGGGCTGGGCCAGGGCGCTGTCGATCAGCAGCTCAGTCACGTTCTGCCAGAGCATTTGCTGTGCGGAGTCGAACTCGATGCCCAGCTCGCGTTTCACGTACCACTCGGGGAACAGTTCCAGCTCGCGGCGCAGCAAGGCCACGTCATAACTCGGCAACGGCGCGACCATTGGCAATTGCTGGAAAGCCAACAATGCTTGCAGGGCATCCTCGAACAAATCGTCGGCATTTTCGCTGTCGATCACGTCCAGATAAGTTTTTCTGCCCAGGTCATTGAGCAAAAGAAAGCCGCGAGGCAAATCTTCTGCATAAATTTTTGGCACATTAATTCCCGATTTCGCGAGCAAATCAGCGATATCGACGAAAGGTTTGCAGTTTTCCTGGGGGGGCGGCGCGTCCATGACGACGAACGTTCGACCGCCACCCTCCCAACGGAAGTAACGCCTGAAACTCGCGTCGCTGCTGGCCGCGGTCAATGTGGCCGGTGGTACGACACCCCAATCCTGAGCGTTGAAAAGGATCGGCAACTGCTCATCCAGCCATACTTTCAGCTGTTGTAAACGTAGATCTTGCTCGGGCATTACAAGGGTCTCCGACGGCGCTAGCCGTCAAGCGGGTCATGCTTTATTATCACGCATCTTTTTCAGACCATCGAGAGGCGTGCGGCCCAAACCGCGGGCAGATGGCACGCAGGAAGCCCGGACTAATAAGATGGCATTGAAATCCCCCGCGTTTCGTAGAAAATTTCCGTTGCTGGTAACCGGCAGTCTGCTGGCCATGCAACCTTTCGCCACCTCATTCGTGGTCGCCGCGGAACAGTATGACTGCTCAGTCTCTGCTTCGGGTGCCTGGGATTGCGCGCCAAAAGCGCCAGCGGCGGCATTGCCTCCGCGTCCCGTCCATGACGGCAGCGCAGTTTCCGCCACCGGCGAACCTGCGTCCGAAAGTGGCACCAGTGAAGACACTGGCGCCAAGCCTGTGCTGGTTACCGAGTCCAAAGGCCGCGGCCTGAAGTCGCGTAGTGCAGACTACAGTCACCTCGACTGGGTTCCGCGCGAGAACCTCACGGCAGCGCAACTGGCAGAGACCGGTCCTTACTGCTCTGGTTCCTATATCGAACCGATTCGTCCTGGCATGAATGACAAGACGAATAAAAGTGACGCCCCGACCTTTATCGGCGCCAAGGCCTCTCGCTATAAGCAGGAACAGCAAGTCGCGACCCTGGCCGGTGACGTCGTCATGCGCCAGGGCAGCATGCAGCTGGAGGCTCAGGAAGCCAGCCTGTATCAGGCCGAGAACCGTGGCGAGTTGAACGGCAACGTTCGTCTGCGCGACAACGGTGCCCTGATCGTGGGCGACCACGCAGAGGTCCAGCTCGACACGGGTGAAGCCAAGGTCGATAACGCCGAATACGTGATGCACAAGTCGCGCATCCGCGGTAACGCGCTGTACGCCAAACGTGCCGAAAACGCGATCATCCGCCTCAAGGATGGTACGTACACCACGTGCGAACCGGACAGCAACGCCTGGCAGATCAAGGGCAACAACATCACGTTGAACCCGGCCACCGGTTTCGGTACGGCGACCAACGCGACGTTGCGGATCAAGAACATCCCGATCCTGTACACCCCGTACATCTATTTCCCGATCGACGACCGTCGTCAATCCGGCTTCCTGCCGCCGACTATCGGCACGGGCAGCGATACCGGCTTCATGCTGGTGACACCGTACTACTTCAACCTGGCGCCGAATTACGATGCCACGTTGTATCCGCGTTACATGACCAAACGCGGCTTGATGATGGAAGGCGAATTCCGCTACCTCACCAAGACCAGCGAAGGTCAGTTTGGCGGCGCGTACCTGAACGACGANGACACCGATCGCAGCAAGCAGACCGACTACCAGAAAAACCGCTACATGTATAACTGGCAGCACAAGGGTGGTCTGGATTCGCGTGTTCTCACACAGGTCGATTACACCAAGATCAGTGATCCGTATTATTTCCAGGATCTGCAGACTGACCAGATTGGTGTGAAAAGCGCTGATTTCGTTAACCAGCAGGGTTCTGTCACCTATCGTGGCGACAGCTACACCGCACGCTTGAACGCCCAGGCTTACCAGCTGGCGACCGTTTCAAATATCACGCCGTATGATCGTTTGCCGCAGATCACCTTTGACGGTGCGCTGCCGGTACATCCGGGCGGCCTGGATTTCTCTTACCAAACCGAATTGGTGCGCTTTGATCGTGACCTGAAAAACGGCACCTTCACCGATGAAGACGGCAATGTGGAAGACCGTCTGGACACTAACGTTCAAGGTCTGGCTCGCGCCAATTGGCGNNNNCTTGGCCCGGGCTACCGGCAATCGTCTGAACGTAGAGCCAACCGTCAGCCTGCCACTGGACTGGACTTATGGTTTCCTGAAGCCATCGCTCAAGTACCAGTACACCCAGTACCAACTTGATCTGGACAGTATCGGCAAAAACCAGATCGTGGCTCAAAATCAAGCCGCAGCTGCAACCGGGACCGAAAACATCAACGGTCAATTCGGCAGCAACCAGAGCCGTGGCGTTCCAATCGCAAGTATTGACAGTGGTCTGTATTTCGACCGCAATACCCAATGGTTCGGCGAAAACTATCGCCAGACCCTTGAACCGCGCATGTTCTATCTCTACGTCCCAGAGACGGACCAGAAAGACATTCCGGTGTTCGACACCAGCGAAAACACGTTCAGCTACTCCTCGCTGTTCCGTGACAACCGGTTCTCGGGCTCTGACCGTGTCGGCGATGAGAACAAGCTGTCGCTGGGCGTGACCAACCGCTGGATCGAAGACGACGGTTTCGAACGTCAACGGATAAGTGTAGGCCAAGCCTTGTACTTCAAGGACCGCGAAGTCCAGTTGCCGGGTATCGATGCAAAAACCCGCGAAGACGCTCATTCCAACGTTTCACCCTATGCGCTGGAATACGAGTACCGCTGGAACCGCGATTGGCGCACCACGGCCGACTACAACTGGGACCCGGACAGCCGCANCCCACGTTCCGGCAGCGCAATGTTCCACTACCAGCCGGAAGACAACCCGAACAAGGTTGTTAACCTCGGTTATCGCTATCGCAATGACCAGGTCCGTTACGACCAGACCACCGGTAAATGGTCCGTCGGCGGCGGTGACTATGGCACCCCGGGGACTCCAGGCTTCGTGAAGGATTACTACAAAATCCAGCAACACGACTTCTCGATGATGTGGCCGATCATTCCCCAGTGGAACCTGATCACCCGCTGGCAGTATGACTATGCCCGCAACCGCACCCTGGAAGCCTTCGGTGGTTTCGAATACGACAACTGCTGCTGGAAACTGCGTGTGATCAACCGTTACTGGGTTTCCAACGACGAATTCAGTCAAGAAGCCCCGCTGAACGAAAAGGGTGACCACGGCNTCTTCCTACAAATCGTTCTGAAAGGTCTCGGCGGCCTGACCGGCGCCAAGGTAGAGAGCTTCCTCGACAAAGGCATTGAAGGTTATCGTGAACGTGAAGACCAAGCTTTCTGATTGCGTGCGCCCGCTGGTGCTGGGCGCGCTGTTCCTGGGNGCNGCGGCGNACGCTGCGGTTCAACAGCTGGACAAAGTTGTGGCCATTGTCGATAACGACGTGATCATGCAGAGCCAACTCGACCAACGGGTCAAGGAAGTTCAGCAAACCATCGCCAAGCGCGGTNGNGGCGTACCACCGGCCAGCGTGCTCGATCCACAGGTGCTGGAGCGCCTGATCGTCGAAAACCTGCAACTGCAGATCGGCGATCGTTCCGGCATCCGTATTTCGGATGAAGAACTGAACCAGGCAGTAGGCACCATCGCTCAGCGCAATAACATGTCGATTGATCAGTTCCGNGCTGCCCTGAGTCGCGATGGCCTCTCTTACGAGGACGCCCGTGACCAGATCAAGCGTGAAATGATCATCAGCCGTGTGCGTCAGCGCCGTGTGGCCGAGCGTATCCAGGTGTCTGAACAGGAAGTGAAGAATTTCCTCGCTTCCGACCTCGGCAAGATGCAATTGTCCGAAGAATTCCGTCTGGCCAACATCCTGATTCCTACACCGGAAAGCGCCAACTCCGATGCGATTCAGAGTGCTGCCAAGCAAGCGGACGCGGTTTACCAGCAACTCAAGCAAGGCGCTGACTTCGGTCAGTTGGCAATCGCCAAATCCGCCAGCGAAACCGCACTGGAAGGCGGCGATATGGGCTGGCGTAAAGCCGCTCAATTGCCACCTCCGTTCGATCGCATGCTGAGTACCATGACGGTGGGCGACATTACCCAGCCTATGCGCACGCCGGGCGGCTTCATCATCCTGAAGATCCTCGACAAGCGTGGCGGTGAAACCCAGACGCGTGACGAAGTGCACGTGCGTCATATCCTGGTCAAACCTAGCCCGATTCGCGACGAAGCAAAAACCAAGGCCCTGGCCGAATCGCTCTATACCCGAATCGAAGCGGGTGAAGATTTCGGCGAACTGGCGAAAAGCTTCTCGGAAGACCCGGGTTCCGCCCTCAACGGTGGCGACCTGAACTGGATCGACCCGAAAGCGCTGGTGCCGGAGTTCCAGGACGTTATGGCCAAGACCCCNCAAGGTCAGCTGTCCAAGCCGTTCCAGACTCAATACGGCTGGCACGTCCTGGAAGTCCTTGGCCGCCGCGCCACCGACAGCACTACCCAGGCCCGCGAGCAACAAGCCCTGAGCGTATTGCGTAACCGCAAATACGACGAAGAGCTGCAAACCTGGCTGCGTCAGATCCGTGACGAAGCTTACGTAGAGATCAAACTTCCTGGTGCAGACCAGGCAGCGCAGTGAAACCCAAGCGTTTCGCGCTGACACCCGGCGAACCGGCCGGCATAGGTCCCGACCTGTGCCTGCTGCTTGCCTCGCAACCCCAGCCACACCCCCTGATTGCCATAACCAGCCGCGACCTGCTCCTTGAGCGGGCCGCGCAGCTGGGCGTGGTTGTCGATCTGCTCCCGGTAATGCCAGACAGCTGGCCGGATGTTCCGGCACCCGCCAACAGCCTGTATGTCTGGGATACCCCGCTCAACGCACCGGTCACCGCCGGAAAACTGGACAAGGCCAATGCGGCGTTTGTNCTGGAAACCCTGACCCGTGCCGGCCAAGGCTGTATCGACGGCGACTTCGCGGGCATGATCACCGCCCCTGTGCACAAGGGCGTCATCAACGAATCCGGGATTGCCTTCTCGGGGCACACCGAATTTCTCGCGGACCTGACCCACACTGCGCAAGTGGTGATGATGCTTGCCACCCGTGGCTTGCGCGTGGCGCTGGTGACCACTCACCTGCCCCTGCGGGAGATTGCCGATGCAATCACGCCGGAGCGGCTGGAACGGGTCACACGCATTCTGCACACGGACTTGCAACAAAAGTTCGGCATCGCCCAGCCACGCATCCTGGTCTGCGGGCTTAACCCGCACGCCGGTGAAGGCGGCCATTTGGGCCATGAAGAAATCGACATCATTGAACCGACATTAGAGCGTCTGCGCCAAGAAGGCATGGACCTGCGTGGCCCACTGCCTGCGGACACTCTGTTTACCCCCAAATATCTGGAGCACTGCGACGCAGTGCTGGCGATGTACCATGACCAGGGGCTGCCCGTGCTGAAATACAAAGGCTTCGGCGCGGCAGTCAACGTGACCCTGGGCTTGCCGATCATCCGCACATCGGTCGACCACGGCACCGCCCTGGATCTGGCCGGCAGCGGCAAAATCGACACCGGCAGCCTGCAAGTCGCCCTGGAAACCGCCTATCAGATGGCCGAGACCCGTATATGACCGAGCATT
Source organism: Pseudomonas mandelii (assembly GCF_002251635.1). Lineage (GTDB taxonomy): Bacteria > Pseudomonadota > Gammaproteobacteria > Pseudomonadales > Pseudomonadaceae > Aquipseudomonas > Aquipseudomonas mandelii_B. The sequence continues at coordinate 9,662 of NZ_NMOJ01000156.1, read as the reverse complement.
ACCAACACCGGGCGCGCAAGCGCTTCGGGCAGAACTTCCTGCACGACGCCGGCGTGATCGACCGCATCCTGCGCTCCATCCATGCCAAACCTGAAGACCGCCTGCTGGAAATCGGCCCGGGCCAGGGCGCACTGACCCAAGGCCTGCTGGCCAGTGGCGGTCAACTGGACGTGGTTGAACTGGACAAGGACCTGATCCCGATCCTCAACCAGCAGTTCGCAGGCAAGTCCAACTTCAACCTGCACCAGGGCGACGCGCTGAAGTTCGACTTCAACAGCCTNAACGCAGCGCCGGGCAGCCTTCGGGTCGTCGGCAACCTGCCGTACAACATCTCNACGCCGCTGATTTTTCACNTGCTGAACAACGCCGGGATCATTCGCGACATGCACTTCATGCTGCAAAAAGAAGTGGTTGAGCGCTTGGCGGCGGGGCCTGGTGGTGGTGATTGGGGCCGTCTGTCGATCATGGTTCAATACCATTGCCGTGTGGAACACCTGTTCAATGTTGGCCCCGGCGCGTTTAATCCGCCGCCGAAGGTCGACTCGGCCATCGTGCGCCTGGTGCCTCACGCCGTACTGCCGCACCCGGCCAAGGACCACAAGCTACTGGAGCGGGTGGTGCGCGAAGCGTTCAACCAGCGCCGCAAGACCCTGCGCAACACGCTCAAGGCGCTGCTGAGCAACGCTGAGATCGAAGCCGCCGGCGTCGATGGCAGCCTTCGTCCGGAGCAGCTTGACCTTGCCGCGTTCGTGCGCCTGGCCGACAAGCTCAGCGAACAAGTCCTGCCCACCCCCGCCGTCGACTGACAACCGACGAGCGTTATCGGGTAGGACACCAGCGCCCATGTCTGGTTTACTACCCGATACTTGGCCTAGACTGAGTTCCATCAGCTACGCCCCGCGTCCCGCTTCGCTTTTAAGGCCTCTTGCATGTCCGATCCTCGTTATCAGGTCGACGTCAGCGTCGTCACCCGCTTCCTCGCGGACCAATCTCAACCCGAACATAACCGTTTCGCCTTTGCCTACACCATCACGGTGAAGAACAACGGCGAGTTACCGGCCAAGTTGCTGTCACGGCACTGGGTCATCACCGATGGCGACGGGCATGTCGAAGAGGTCAAAGGCGCGGGTGTCGTGGGCTTGCAGCCACTGATCCAGTCCGGTGAAAACCACACCTACAGCAGCGGCACGGTCATGACCTCCAAAGTCGGCACCATGCAGGGCTCGTATCAGATGAAAGCCACCGACGGCAAACTGTTCGACGCCATCATCGCGCCCTTCCGCCTCGCCGTGCCTGGAGCCCTGCACTGATGGCGACGTACGCGGTCGGCGACCTTCAAGGCTGCCTTGAGCCGCTGCAATGCCTGCTCGAACAAGTCGCTTTCGACCCTGAAAAGGATCGTCTGTGGCTAGTGGGCGATCTGGTCAACCGCGGCCCGCAGTCGCTGGCAACTTTGCGTTTCCTCTACAGCATTCGCGAATCGCTGGTGTGNGTACTGGGCAACCATGATCTGCACTTGCTGGCGGCCGGCAATAACATCGAACGCCTGAAAAAGAGCGACACCCTGCGCGAAATCCTTGAAGCACCGGATCGCGCGCAACTGCTGGATTGGCTGCGTCGACAAAAGCTCATGCACTACGACGAACAGCGCAACATTGCCCTTGTCCATGCAGGCATCCCGCCCCAGTGGTCGCTGCGCAAAGCCTTGAAATGCGCCGCCGAAGTTGAAGAAGCCCTGCGCGACGACAACCGCTTCCCGGCCTACCTTGACGGCATGTACGGCAACGATCCGGTGAAATGGGACAGCGACCTCAAAGGCGTAACCCGCCTGCGCGTGATCACCAACTATTTCACCCGCATGCGTTTTTGTACCAGCGAGGGCAAACTCGACCTCAAGGGCAAGGAAGGCATCGACACCGCACCGCCGGGCTATGCGCCGTGGTTCAAGCACAAAGAGCGCAAGACCAAGGGCGTGAAGATCATCTTCGGCCATTGGGCGGCGCTCGAAGGCCGGTGTGACGAGCCAGACGTCTTCGCGCTCGACACCGGGTGTGTCTGGGGTGGCTCCATGACCCTGATGAACGTAGACACCGGTGAACGCCTGCTGTGCAAATGCGACGAACATGGCCACACACTACCGCCAGTCGCCCCCATCATTCCCGAACAAACGTCAGCCAGCGCCCAGCGCTAGACTGCGCTTTCAGCCGAGCCACAGGAGCCCGCCATGAGCGAATTCAAACGCATCCCACCAGAACAGGCACAGGCCCTGCGCGAACAAGGCGCAGTGGTGGTCGATGTTCGTGACCCTCAAACCTATGCCGCGCTGCACATCGCCGGCTCGAAGCATCTCGACAACGTTTCCATCTCGGACTTCATCCGTGCCGCCGACCTTGATGCGCCTACGGTAGTGGTCTGCTACCACGGAAATTCCAGCCAGAGCGCGGCCGCCTACCTGATCAGCCAGGGCTTCTCCGATGTCTATAGCCTGGACGGTGGCTTTGAGCTGTGGCGNACGACTTATCCTGCGGAAACAGCGCAAGGGACCTCCGAATAATTTTTTTGTAACGTGCAAGCCCCGGCCACCGCGGGCTCGCACGGTGGCAGACGAACGGTCTGCCACACATAATTACGTATCTCGCCTTTACCTCCCGAATTAGCAACTATCCTTAAGCGCAGGCCATCCAAAACAGGGGAGAGCCGGTACACCGGCGCGCGGGTCATCGGGAGTAGCTTTCGGGGCAGTCAGCTTCGAAAGAGTTCTGGGGGGTAAACAGCGACTGCATATCCGGTTGCTGCCAGCATCGACTGAATGATCCGGCGTCGGCTCCACGTATCGAGCGAGGTGACGTCATGAGTATCTTTAGCCACTTCCAACAACGCTTCGCGTCCACACAGCAGGAAGAGCTCNCGCTGCAAGAGTATCTGGAGCTGTGCAAAAGCGACCGCAGCGCCTACGCCTTCGCCGCCGAGCGTCTGTTACTGGCCATCGGTGAACCGGAGCTTCTCGACACCTCGGCCAACTCGAGGCTGTCGCGGATCTTCTCCAACAAGGTGATCCGCCGCTATCCGGCCTTTGAAGACTTCCATGGTATGGAAGAATGCATCGACCAGATCGTCTCCTACTTCCGCCATGCCGCCCAAGGCCTGGAAGAGAAGAAACAGATCCTTTACCTGCTCGGCCCCGTCGGCGGCGGCAAGTCGTCCCTGGCTGAAAAACTCAAACAACTGATCGAGAAGGTGCCCTTCTACGCGATCAAGGGCTCACCGGTATTCGAGTCGCCACTGGGCCTGTTCAACGCCACGGAAGATGGCGCGATCCTCGAAGAGGACTTCGGCATTCCGCGCCGCTACCTCAATACCATCATGTCGCCCTGGGCCACCAAGCGCCTGGCCGAATTTGGCGGTGATATCAGCCAGTTCCGCGTGGTGAAACTCTACCCGTCGATCCTCAACCAGATCGCGGTGGCCAAAACCGAACCGGGCGATGAAAACAACCAGGACATCTCGGCGCTGGTGGGCAAGGTCGATATCCGCAAACTGGAGGAATACCCACAGAACGACGCCGACGCCTACAGCTATTCGGGCGCACTGTGCCGGGCCAACCAGGGCCTGATGGAGTTCGTGGAGATGTTCAAGGCGCCGATCAAGGTGCTGCACCCACTCCTGACCGCAACCCAGGAAGGCAACTACAACAGTACCGAAGGTCTGGGCGCGATTCCGTTCACCGGGATCCTGCTGGCCCACTCCAACGAATCGGAATGGCATACCTTCCGCAACAACAAGAACAACGAAGCCTTCATCGACCGGATCTACATCGTCAAGGTGCCGTACTGCCTGCGGGTCAGCGACGAGATCAAGATTTACGACAAGCTGCTGTTCAACAGTTCTCTGGCCAAGGCTCACTGCGCGCCCGACACCCTGAAAATGCTTGCCCAGTTCACCGTGCTCTCACGCCTCAAGGAGCCGGAAAACTCCAACATCTATTCCAAGATGCGCGTGTATGACGGCGAGAATCTCAAAGATACCGATCCCAAGGCCAAGTCGATCCAGGAATATCGCGACAACGCCGGCGTGGATGANGGCATGAACGGTCTNTCCACCCGGTTTGCGTTCAAGATCCTGTCCAAGGTTTTCAACTTTGATCCACACGAAATCGCCGCCAACCCGGTGCACCTGCTCTATGTACTGGAACAGCAGATCGAACAGGAACAATTCCAGGCCGAGACCCGCGAACGCTATCTGCGCTTCCTCAAGGAGTACCTGGCACCGCGTTATATCGAATTCATCGGCAAGGAGATCCAGACCGCGTACCTGGAGTCCTACAGCGAGTACGGCCAGAACATTTTCGACCGCTACGTGCTGTACGCAGACTTCTGGATTCAGGACCAGGAATACCGCGACCCGGAAACCGGCGAAATCCTCAACCGCGTAGCCCTCAACGAGGAGCTGGAAAAGATCGAGAAACCAGCCGGCATCAGCAATCCGAAGGATTTCCGCAACGAAATCGTCAACTTCGTGCTGCGCGCCCGGGCCAACAACAACGGCAAGAACCCTACCTGGCTCAGCTACGAGAAGCTGCGGGTGGTTATCGAGAAGAAAATGTTCTCCAACACCGAGGATCTGCTGCCGGTCATCAGCTTCAACGCCAAGGCCAGCAAGGAGGACCAGCAAAAACACAACGACTTCGTTACACGAATGGTTGAGCGTGGCTACACCGACAAACAGGTACGGCTGCTCTCCGAGTGGTATCTGCGGGTTCGCAAATCGCAGTGAAATAGCGACAAGCTTCTAGCGACAAGCTGCAAGATAAAGGCGAGTGAGCCGTCATATTGGGCGCACACTCCTCTTGCAGCTTGTAGCTTACGACTTGAAGCTCCCCGGAGGGGCCTATGAGCTATGTGATCGACCGACGCCTTAATGGCAAGAACAAGAGCACGGTAAACCGCCAGCGTTTCCTGCGGCGTTATCGTGATCACATCAAGAAGGCCGTCGAAGAGGCGGTCAGTCGGCGTTCCATTACCGATATGGAACACGGCGAACAGATCAGCATTCCCGGACGGGACATCGACGAACCGGTGCTGCACCATGGCCGGGGCGGCAAGCAGACCGTCGTGCACCCCGGCAACAAGGAGTTCACCACCGGCGAACATATTGCCCGTCCGCCAGGCGGTGGTGGTGGCAGAGGCCCGGGCAAGGCTGGTAATTCGGGCGAAGGCATGGATGAGTTCGTGTTCCAGATTACCCAGGAAGAATTCCTCGAATTCATGTTCGAGGACCTGGAGCTGCCCAACCTGGTCAAACGCAACCTGACCGGCACCGATACGTTCAAGACCGTGCGCGCCGGGATAAGCAACGAGGGCAATCCGTCCCGGATCAACATCATCCGCACCCTGCGCTCGGCCCATGCCCGGCGAATCGCCCTGTCTGGCAGCAGCCGGGCAAAGTTACGGGAAGCCAAGGAGGAACTGCTGCGACTCAAGCGGGATGAGCCGGATAACTTCGGTGATATTCAGGAAATCGAGGCCGAAATCGAAAAACTCAGCGCGCGCATTCACCGCGTGCCGTTTCTCGATACCTTTGACCTGAAATACAACCTGCTGGTGAAGCAACCCAACCCCAGCTCCAAGGCGGTCATGTTCTGCCTGATGGACGTGTCCGGCTCCATGACCCAGGCCACCAAGGACATCGCCAAGCGCTTCTTCATCCTGCTGTACCTGTTTCTGAAGCGGAACTACGACAAGATCGACGTGGTGTTCATCCGCCACCACACCAGCGCCCGGGAAGTGGACGANGAAGAGTTCTTTTACTCGCGGGAAACCGGCGGCACCATCGTGTCCAGCGCCTTGAAGCTGATGCAGGAGATCATGGCCGAGCGTTATCCGAGCAANGAGTGGAATATCTACGCCGCCCAGGCTTCCGACGGCGACAACTGGAATGATGATTCGCCCATCTGCCGCGACATCCTGATCAACCAGATCATGCCGTTTGTGCAGTACTACACGTACGTCGAAATTACCCCCCGTGAGCACCAGGCCCTGTGGTTCGAATACGAGCGCATCGGCGAAGCCTTTGCCGATACCTTCGCCCAGCAGCAACTGGTCTCGGCCGGCGATATCTACCCGGTCTTCCGTGAACTCTTCCAGCGCAGGTTAGTGACATGACGGCCAAAGCGCATAAGCGCCAACCCATTTCCACCGGGTCCGAGTGGACCTTTGAACTGATCCAGGCCTATGACCGGGAAATCAGCCGTATCGCGGCGGGTTATGCCCTGGACACTTACCCTAACCAGATCGAAGTCATCACCGCCGAACAGATGATGGATGCGTATGCGTCAGTCGGCATGCCCTTGGGCTATCACCACTGGTCCTATGGCAAGCACTTCCTCAGCACCGAAAAGTCCTACACCCGCGGCCAGATGGGCCTGGCCTACGAGATCGTCATCAACTCCGACCCATGCATCGCCTATCTGATGGAGGAAAACACCATCTGCATGCAGGCGTTGGTGGTGGCCCATGCATGCTACGGGCACAACAGTTTCTTCAAAGGCAATTACCTGTTCCGCACCTGGACCGATGCCAGCTCGATCATCGATTATCTGGTGTTCGCCAAGCAGTACATCATGCAGTGCGAGGAGCGTCATGGCATCGACGCGGTGGAGGACTTGCTCGATTCCTGCCACGCCCTGATGAACTATGGGGTAGATCGCTACAAACGTCCNTATCCGATCTCGGCTGAAGAAGAGCGCCGTCGGCAAAAAGATCGGGAAGAGCATTTGCAGAAGCAGATCAACGATCTGTGGCGGACCATTCCAAAAGGCGCGGACAAGTACAGCGACAAGGACAATGCGCGCTTCCCTGCCGAACCTCAGGAAAACATCCTCTATTTCCTGGAAAAACACGCGCCACTGCTGGAGCCGTGGCAGCGGGAAATCGTGCGCATCGTGCGCAAGATCGCCCAGTACTTTTATCCACAGCGCCAGACCCAGGTGATGAACGAAGGTTGGGCCACGTTCTGGCACTACACCTTGATGAATGACCTGTACGACGAAGGTCTCGTCACCGACGGCTTCATGATGGAGTTTCTAACGTCCCACACCAGCGTGGTCTACCAGCCCGGCTTCGACAGCCCCTACTACAACGGCATCAACCCCTACACCTTGGGTTTTGCCATGTACCGGGACATCCGCCGCATGTGTGAACATCCGACAGAAGAGGATTACCGCTGGTTCCCTGAAATCGCCGGCAGCGATTGGCTGTCGACCATCAAGTTCGCCATGAGCAGCTTCAAGGATGAGAGCTTCATCCTGCAGTACCTGTCACCCCAGGTGATTCGCGACCTGAAGTTGTTCAGCATNCTCGATGACGACCAAAAGGACGATCTGCTGGTCCCGGCCATTCACGATGAAGGCGGCTACCGCACCATTCGCGAAACCCTGGCCGCGCAGTACAACCTCGGTAATCGCGAGCCCAATATTCAGATCTACAGCATCGACCGGCGCGGTGACCGCTCGCTGACCCTGCGTCATCAGCAGCACGACCGCAAACCCTTGGGCGAATCCACCGAGGAGGTGCTCAAGCACCTGCATCGGTTATGGGGCTTCGACATTCACCTGGAAACGCTGCAAGGCGACCAGGTCATGAAAGTTCACCATGTCCCGCCCAGAAGCGAGCACAGCGAGGGGGATTACGGCCGGCTGGACTTGGCCGTCATTCATCTTTGACACTGTTTCTGCCTCCGGAAGTTCGACGCAAAGGTTATTCTGTCGAGCTAACGGAGGTTTTTTATGCGGATTTATAAAGTCGGCGGTGCGGTACGCGATCGCCTGCTGGGCAAGCCTGTCACCGATATCGACTGGGTCGTGGTCGGCGCAACCACTGAAGAAATGCTCGCCAAGGGCTACAANCCGGTGGGCGCTGACTTCCCGGTATTTCTTCACCCCAAGAGCGGTGAGGAATACGCCCTCGCCCGTACCGAACGCAAAAGCGGACGGGGTTACGGCGGCTTCACCTTTCACGCCAGCCCCGAAGTCACCCTCGAAGAAGACCTGATCCGTCGCGACCTGACAATCAACGCCATGGCCGAAGACGATCAGCAGAATCTGACCGACCCTTATCACGGCCAGCGCGATCTCGAAGCTCGAGTGCTTCGTCACGTTTCCCCCGCGTTCGCCGAAGATCCGCTCCGGGTTCTGCGCGTTGCCCGCTTCGCAGCCCGTTACTCCGGACTGGGTTTCACCGTCGCGCCTGAAACAGTGGAGCTGATGCGCCAACTCAGCGAATCAGGTGAACTGGAGGCTTTGACGGCGGAACGCAGCTGGAAAGAGATTTCCCGTGCGCTGATGGAAGATCAGCCGCAAGTCTTCATTGAAGTGCTTCGTGAGTGTGGTGCGCTCAAGGTGTTGATGCCGGAAGTCGATGCGCTGTTCGGCGTGCCACAACCGGAAGCCCATCACCCTGAGATCGACACGGGCGTGCACACCCTGAGCGTGCTTGAGCAAGCGGCGCTGCATAAACAACCGCTGACCGTGCGCTGGGCATGCCTGCTGCATGATCTGGGCAAAGGGCTGACACCCGAGGAAGAATGGCCACGCCATATTGCCCATGAGCACACGGGCCTGAAGCTGATCAAAGCGGTCAACGAACGCTTCAAGGTGCCGAAGGATTGTCAGGAATTGGCCCTGCTTGTCGGCCAATATCACACCCACGGCCATCGCGCGCTGGAGCTGAAAGCGTCGACATTGCTGGAATTGCTGCAGAGTTTTGACGTTTATCGTCGGCCGCAGCGGTTTGAAGAGTTCATTGCAGCATGCGAGATGGACGCCCGTGGCCGCAAAGGGCTGGAGCAGAGAAGTTATCCCCAGGCGGATTATTTACGCGGGGCGGCGACCGCGGCACGGAGCGTGGCGGTACAGCCGTTGCTGGAGAAGGGATTCAAGGGGCCGGAGCTGGGTGAGGCTATCAAGCGTGAGCGACTCAAAGCGCTGAAGGCCTACAAAGAGGCGGCGTCTGCCTGAAAAGCTTCGCGGGCAAGCCTCGCTCCTACAAGGTCCAGGTCGTTTGCGATGGGGCGAACGACGCAAAACTTGTAGGAGCGAGGCTTGCCCCCGAACGCGTCATCCGCCTCACAACAAATTCGAAGGCGTCAGCTGCTCACCGCGCCACTCGAAAGCCACCGGCGCCAACACCTGATCAATCTGCGCATCGCGCCACAACGCAGCAAAGCTCTTGCCTACGCCCGGATGCACTCTGTCCGGCGCAATCAGCGACAACGGCCACAGCACAAAGGCGTTTTTCAGGATCTCTGCCCGCGGCAGGATCAAGCCATCAAAATTTCCCACCAGCTCGCCGTACAGCAGTACGTCGATATCCAGCGGCAAACCCTTGCGGTCCGGCGCATAACGGCCGTTGTCGGCCTCGATGAATTTCAACCGGCGATCCAGCTCCATCAGCGGCAGGTCGGTGTAGGCCGAGACCACCAGATTGAAGAATGGCCCGCTTTTGATCCCCACCGGCTGGCTTTCGAACACCGCCGAACAGCGTATATCCACCAGGAAACCTGCCAAGGCTTCCAGGCCCGCCTGCAAATGGGTTTCGCGCTCGATATTGCTGCCAAGGCCCAGGTAAATCTGAGTTAGCGACATCCGCGCTCGATCTCCACGCCCA
>NZ_NMOJ01000155.1 GCF_002251635.1 Pseudomonas mandelii | reverse complement strand
CTCTTCTCCGCAGCACGACAAGGGCGCGTTGCCCCGTTAGAATCAGGGCGTCCTCGCCCGGAATAGTTAGCATGTTTTGGTTACTGGCGACTCTCGCCTACCTGCTCGGCTCGCTGTCCTTCGCCATTTTGCTCAGCCGCCTGACGGGAAATCCCGACCCGCGAATGAGTGGCTCAGGCAATGCCGGCGCCACCAATATGTTGCGCCTGGCCGGCAAGAAACTCGCCATCCTGACCCTGATCGGCGACCTCTGCAAAGGCCTGCTGCCGGTGCTGATCGCCGGTGTTGCGGGTCTTTCCCTGCAAGAACAGGCCTGGATCGGCGTTTGTGCCGTCATCGGCCACCTGTTCCCGCTGTACTTCCGNTTTCGCGGTGGCAAGGGCGTCGCCACGGCGGCCGGCATGTTGCTGGGGATTTACCCTCCGGCAGCGTTGCTGGCCGTGCTCGCCTGGTTACTGACGTTCTACCTGACCCGCACGAGTTCCTTGGCCGCACTGATCGCCACACCACTCACCCTGCCACTGCTGGCCTGGCAAGAACCTGCGGCGCTGTTGCCGATGAGCGTGCTGACACTGCTGATCGTCTGGCGCCACCGCGGCAATTTACGCGACCTGTTTGCCGGGCGCGAACGGCATTTTTAAATACCGCACGTGAGCGCCGCTCATCACAGCGCCGACAGTTGCTCCATCGGCCAGCGNGCCTGCACGCTGATCGCCAGGCTCTCATGCTGGCCGGCCTGCAGGCGCTGGCAACCGGCATACGCAATCATTGCGCCATTGTCGGTGCAGAACTCAGGGCGCGCGTAAAAAACATCGCCCTTCATGTCGCCGAGCATTTTTTCCAGCGAAGTGCGCAGGGCCTTGTTGGCACTGACGCCGCCCGCAATCACCAGGCGCTTCATACCGGCCTGCTTGAGGGCGCGCTTGCACTTGATGGTCAAAGTCTCCACCACGGCCTGCTGGAACGCCAGCGCGATGTCGCAACGGGCTTGCTCACTGTCGTCCCCGGCGCTGACGCTCTGTTGCCAGGTGTTCAGGGCGAAGGTTTTCAAGCCACTGAAGCTGAACGCCAGGCCCGGGCGGTCGCACATCGGACGCGGAAAAGTGAAACGCCCTGCAACGCCCCGCTCTGCCAGTTTGGCGATTTCCGGACCGCCCGGATAATTGAGGCCCATCATCTTCGCGGTTTTGTCGAAAGCCTCGCCGGCAGCGTCATCCAGAGACTCGCCTAAAAGCGTGTATTGGCCTATCCCATCGACCTGAACCAGCTGCGTATGGCCGCCGGAAACCAACAAAGCGACGAACGGAAACTCTGGAGGTGTTTTTTCCAACATCGGAGCCAGCAAATGGCCCTCCATGTGGTGCACACCCAGGGCAGGAATGCCCCAGGCAAACGCCAGTGCCTGGGCGCAAGAAGCCCCAACCAGCAGGGCTCCGACCAATCCTGGGCCAGCGGTGTAAGCGATGGCATCGATCTCGGTCGGCACGCAGCCGGCCTCGTCCAACACCTGGCGAATCAACGGCAGCATACGTTTGACGTGATCACGGCTGGCCAGCTCCGGCACCACGCCGCCATAGGCGCGATGCAGGTCGATCTGACTGAACAGTGCATCGGCCAAAAGCCCGCGTTCACTGTCGTAAAGTGCGACACCGGTTTCGTCGCAGGAGGTTTCAAGTCCCAGTACTAGCATGGGTTTGCGCCTTGTAGAGGCTGAATTCGAAGGCGCGCATAATAGTCGCCACTCCCCCTCCCGACTAGCGGTTTTCGATCAGAGGCTTTGCATTCCGGGCAATGAGGGGTTAACATCCGCAACCCTTAAAAACCGACGTCNTCAGCNGCTNTTTTGCGACGAGAACGTTGATTCCCGGTAATGAAAGAAGGTAGCTCTGGATGCCAGCCGTCAAAGTAAAAGAGAACGAACCCTTCGACGTAGCTCTGCGTCGTTTCAAGCGCTCCTGCGAAAAAGCCGGTGTTCTGGCTGAAGTTCGTAGCCGCGAATTTTATGAGAAGCCAACTTCTGAGCGTAAGCGTAAAGCAGCAGCCGCTGTTAAGCGTCACGCTAAGAAAGTTCAGCGCGAGCAGCGCCGCGCCGTTCGTCTGTACTAATACACAGACGTTCGTAGCAAGCTTCTGCCAAGCCCGGCCCTCAGCCGGGCTATTGGCATTTGCGGATATCGCTTGATGCTTCACCGTCAACGCCGCACACGCGACCGAGACAAACCTGCTTCACAGCGTCAGACCTGGCTCTTTTGCCAGCGGTGCACGTCTTTTCTGACGAGCCTTCCAAGGCTACTGACGAGCACACCCACTGATTCCTCTTACGACGATCAGCCCAAGGCACCTTCTTGCGTGCCCGCTTATGAGCTATCCGAGGCCCTCGACTGGCCGCAGCGGATTTCAGCGAAACACTTTCATATAGTCGAATACTGATTGGTACTAACGTCAGTGGATTTTCGGCAGATACACTTCCCGACAGCGATTAAGCAGACGACACCGGTCGAGCCGCACATTTTGCGCGCCTCAAACAACGACCCGCGTTCGGCCGCTCATTGTTTTGGGTCCCTTTAAGCGCAGATGACGAGAACGCCATGGCCGGGCTAATTCCCCAGAGCTTCATTGACGACCTTCTGAACCGCACCGACATCGTCGATGTAGTCAGCTCGCGCGTGCAAATGAAGAAGGCTGGCAAGAACTACACCGCCTGCTGCCCGTTTCACAAAGAAAAAACCCCGTCGTTCAGCGTCAGCCCCGACAAGCAGTTCTACTACTGTTTCGGCTGCGGCGCGGGCGGCAACGCCCTCGGCTTCATCATGGACCACGACAACCTGGACTTCCCCCAGGCCGTCGAGGAACTGGCGAAAGCCGCCGGCATGGAAATCCCTCGCGAAGAAAGTGGCCGCCCGCACAAACCGCGACAACCCACCGACTCGCCGCTGTACCCGCTGCTGACGGCCGCTGCCGACTTCTATCGGCAAGCCCTGAAAAGCCATCCATCGCGCAAAGCGGCTGTGGATTACTTGAAAGGTCGCGGGCTGACCGGAGAAATCGCAAGGGACTTCGGCCTCGGCTTCGCCCCGCCCGGCTGGGACAATCTGTTCAAGCACTTGAGCAGCGACACCCTACAACAGAAAGCCATGGTCGACGCCGGCCTGCTGATCGAGAACGCCGAAACCGGCAAACGCTACGACCGGTTCCGCGACCGCGTGATGTTCCCGATCCGCGACAGCCGTGGCCGGATCATCGCTTTCGGCGGCCGAGTACTGGGGGACGATAAACCCAAGTACCTGAACTCCCCGGAAACCCCCGTGTTTCATAAAGGCCAGGAACTCTACGGCCTGTATGAAGCACGCAAGAACAACCGCAACCTCGACGAAATCATCGTCGTCGAAGGCTACATGGACGTCATTGCCCTCGCCCAACAAGGCTTGCGCAATGCCGTCGCGACCCTGGGAACNGCCACCAGCGAAGAACACATGAAACGCCTGTTTCGCGTGGTGCCCAACGTATTGTTCTGCTTCGACGGCGACCAGGCCGGCCGTAACGCCGCCTGGCGCGCACTCGAAGCNACCCTGCCGTGCCTGCAAGACGGGCGGCGCGCGCGCTTTCTGTTCCTGCCCGAAGGTGAAGACCCGGACACGCTTGTCCGCTCGGAAGGAACGGACGCTTTCCGCGCGCGAATCAACCAGCACGCCCAGCCGTTGGCGGATTATTTCTTTCANCAACTGACCGAAGAAGCCGACCCGCGCTCCCTCGAAGGCAAGGCCCACATGGCCACCCTCGCAGCACCGCTGATCGACAAGGTACCGGGCGCGAACCTGCGCATTCTGATGCGTCAGCGCCTGACCGAAATTACCGGCCTCAGCGGTGAAGCCGTGAGCCAACTGGTTCAAAGCGCACCTCAGGATGCGCCGCCGGCATACGACCCGGGCGTCGATTACGACGCCATGCCGGATTACAGCGACTACCATCAGCCGCAGGCACAAGAGATGTATGCGCCGCAGCAGGAATGGACGCCGAAGAAACCCGGAGCGGGTGGCAAGAAGTGGGACAAGAAGCCCTGGGACAAAAACGGCAAGCGGGGCGGTGATCGCGATCAACCGAGCGCCCCGCGCACACCGATTGCTGTTGAAGCCCCAACCCTGATTGCACTTCGCACGCTCATTCATCACCCGGATCTGGCTGGCAAGGTCGAAACCGCCAACCACTTCGCCAATGAGAGCAATACCTACGCTCAGTTACTGATCGCCTTGATCGAGGCGGTACAGAAAAATCCTAAGCTAAACTCAATTCAGTTGATGGCTCGTTGGCATGGCACCGAACAAGGCCGCCTCCTTAAAGCACTTGCAGAAAAGGAGTGGCTAATTGACGGCGACAACCTTGAACAACAGTTTTTAGACACCATTACTAGGTTATCCGCGGGTCAGCATACGCAGANCCTGGAAGTACTTATCAGGAAAGCAAGGCAGCCAGGATTGACCGCGGAGGAAGCAAATCAGATAGCAAATCAGATGCGCGACCTATTAAAACGCAATATGGCTGTATCAACCCCGACCTCAACTGGCGCGTGAGGTCATAGCTCGGGTATAATCCTCGGCTTGTTTTTTGCCCGCCAAGACCTTCAGTGGATAGGGTGTTATGTCCGGAAAAGCGCAACAGCAGTCTCGTATCAAAGAGTTGATCGTTCTCGGTCGTGAGCAGGGTTACCTGACTTACGCGGAGGTCAACGACCACCTGCCTGAGGATATTTCAGATCCAGAGCAGGTGGAAGACATCATCCGCATGATTAACGACATGGGGATCAACGTATTCGAAGCTGCGCCAGATAAGGATTCCCTTATGCTGGCGGACGCCGATACTGACGAAGCCGCGGCCGAAGAGGCAGCAGCAGCGTTGGCAGCGGTCGAGACCGACATTGGTCGCACCACCGACCCAGTGCGCATGTACATGCGTGAAATGGGTACGGTAGAGCTCCTCACTCGTGAAGGCGAAATCGAAATCGCCAAACGTATCGAAGAGGGTATCCGTGAAGTGATGGGCGCAATTGCGCACTTCCCAGGCACGGTTGACCACATTCTCTCCGAGTACACCCGCGTCACCACCGAAGGTGGTCGCCTGTCCGACGTTCTGAGCGGTTATATCGACCCGGACGACGGTATTGCGCCGCCTGCCGCCGAAGTGCCGCCGCCTGTCGATCCGAAAGCCGTGAAAGCGGACGACGATACCGACGACGACGAAGCTGAAGCCAGCACCGACGACGAAGAAGAAGCCGAAAGCGGTCCGGATCCGGTCATCGCTGCCCAGCGTTTCGGTGCGGTTTCCGATCAAATGGAAATCACCCGCAAGGCCCTGAAAAAGCACGGTCGTGGCAACAAGCTGGCAATTGCCGAGCTGGTGGCCCTGGCTGAGCTGTTCATGCCAATCAAGCTGGTGCCGAAGCAATTCGAAGGCCTGGTTGAGCGTGTTCGCAGTGCCCTTGAGCGTCTGCGTGCCCAAGAGCGCGCAATCATGCAGCTCTGTGTACGTGATGCACGCATGCCGCGTGCCGACTTCCTGCGCCAGTTCCCGGGCAACGAAGTTGATGAAAGCTGGACCGATGCACTGGCCAAAGGCAAGGCGAAATACGCTGAAGCCATTGGTCGCCTGCAGCCGGACATCATCCGTTGCCAGCAGAAATTGACCGCGCTTCAAACCGAAACCGGTTTGACGATTGCTGAGATCAAGGACATCAACCGTCGCATGTCGATCGGCGAGGCCAAGGCCCGCCGCGCGAAGAAAGAGATGGTTGAAGCGAACTTGCGTCTGGTGATCTCCATCGCCAAGAAGTACACCAACCGTGGCCTGCAATTCCTTGATCTGATCCAGGAAGGCAACATCGGCTTGATGAAGGCTGTGGACAAGTTCGAATACCGTCGCGGCTACAAGTTCTCGACTTATGCCACCTGGTGGATCCGTCAGGCGATCACTCGCTCGATCGCCGACCAGGCCCGCACCATCCGTATTCCGGTGCACATGATCGAGACCATCAACAAGCTCAACCGTATTTCCCGGCAGATGTTGCAGGAAATGGGTCGCGAACCGACGCCGGAAGAGCTGGGCGAACGCATGGAAATGCCTGAGGATAAAATCCGTAAGGTATTGAAGATCGCTAAAGAGCCGATCTCCATGGAAACGCCGATTGGTGATGACGAAGACTCCCACCTGGGTGACTTCATCGAAGACTCGACCATGCAGTCGCCAATCGATGTGGCTACCGTTGAGAGCCTTAAAGAAGCGACTCGCGACGTACTGTCTGGCCTCACTGCCCGTGAAGCCAAGGTACTGCGCATGCGTTTCGGCATCGACATGAATACCGACCACACCCTTGAGGAAGTCGGTAAGCAGTTTGACGTGACCCGTGAGCGGATCCGTCAGATCGAAGCCAAGGCGCTGCGCAAGTTGCGCCACCCGACGCGAAGCGAGCATCTACGCTCCTTCCTCGACGAGTGATCACAAAACCCCCGGCCCAGGCCGGGGGTTTTGCTTTATGCAGATTAANTNCCCCGCANTTCCCCCCNGCCGCAATGCCCGTCTACACTCGAACCATTCCCCGTGCCATAACGAGACCGTTATGCCCAGACTGCCGACCGTG
>NZ_NMOJ01000154.1 GCF_002251635.1 Pseudomonas mandelii | reverse complement strand
ATACTGCTGTCGCTGCTGACCTGGACCGCAACGGCTGGCGCGTTGACTCTTACNGATGAAGAACGTNGCTGGCTGGCGGCTCACCCGGACTTGCGCCTGGGTGTGGACGCGTCCTGGCCGCCGTTTGAGTTTCGTGACGACCAGGGTCGCTATCAGGGCCTCGCGGCGGACTACATCAACGTGATTCGTCAACGGCTGGCCGTCAAACTGACGCCCATCGAACCGATCAGTTGGACCGAGGTCCTGCAGCAGGCTAAAGAGGGCAAGCTGGACGTCCTGCCGGGCATCATGTCGACCCCGGAGCGCCAGTCGTATTTGTCGTTCACTCGTCCCTACCTGGACTTTCCGATTGTCATCCTCGCCCATGTCGGAGGTCCCCAGCCGCGCAAGCTCGACGAGCTCTACGGGCTGAAGATCGCGGTGGTGGAAAACTATGCGCCCCATGAACTGTTGCGCACCCACCATCCCGATCTCAACCTGGTGGCGATGCCCAATGTCAGCTCGGCCCTGCAAGCACTGGCCACTGACGAAGTGGATGCCGTGATTGGCGACCTGGCATCCAGTGTCTGGAGCCTGCGCCAGCTCAAACTGGATGGTTTGTACGTCAGCGGCGAAACGCCCTACCGCTATCAGTTGGCGATGGGTGTGCCGCGCGATAACAAGATTCTGGTCGGGATTCTGGACAAAGTCCTGGCGGACATGACTTCAAGTGAAATCAGTGCCATTCAGGAACACTGGGTCGGTAATGTCCTGGATCATCGAACCTTCTGGTCCGATTTGCTGGTTTACGGTCTGCCCGGGCTGCTATTTCTGATGATCATGCTGGCCGTGGTCATCCGGATTAACCGCCGGTTGAGTTCGGAGATTGCCCGACGGGTCGACCTGGAACAAGAACTGCGCAGCAGCGAATANCACTATCGCGGCCTGGTAGAGAGCCTGTCCGCCATCGCCTGGGAAGCCAGCATCAGCGATTTCACCTACAGCTACGTATCACCCCATGCCGAAGAACTGCTGGGCTACCCCCGCGCCCATTGGCTGATTCCAGGCTTTTGGCGCAACATCATCCACCCTGCGGACCTGACCCGGGCCCAGACATTCTGCGATCACGAAGTGCTGGCCGGGCGCGATCATAGCGTCGATTACCGGGTTATCACCGCCGACGGCCGCTGCCTGTGGGTGCGCGATATCGTCAGCCTGATTGAGCATGGCCATGAGCCGGTGATGCGCGGATTGATGATCGACATCAGCGACGCCAAGCGCACGGAAGAAGCCTTGCAGCTGTCCGAGCAAAAATTTGCCTCGGTGTTCCAGCAATGCCCGGACATCCTGGTGATTGCACGGATGTCCGATGGCTGCCTGCTTGAAGTGAACAAAGCGTTCGAGGATCAGATTGGTCTCAAGGCCGAAGACGTCATTGGCCAGACCGCCACCGACCTGAACATCTGGGGCATCCCCGGCGTGGGACCGGGCCTGCTGCAGCGCCTGCAAGCCGGCAGCATCCGCAACCTGGAGATGCCCTTTCGCCGCAACAATGGCCAGGTGTTTACCGGCCTGATTTCCGCCGAGCCTTTCGACCTCGACACGACCCCTGCCCTGGTCGTGGTGGTGCGTGATATCACCCAGCTCAAGGAAACCCAACAACAGCTGCAAACCTCCGAAGAAAAATTCGCCAAGGCCTTCCACGCCTCACCCGACGGCTTGTTGCTGTCGCGGCAGAGCGACGGGTTGCTGATGGAGGTCAATGAGGGTTTCAGCCGCATCACCGGCTTCAACAGCGCGATGTCCGTGGATCGCTCAGCCCTGGAGCTGGGGATCTGGGTCAATCTCAACGAACGGAAACAGATGCTCGACTTGCTGCACCGGGATGGCTTCGTTCGCGACTTCAGTTGCCACATCCGCCGCAGTGACGGGCAGATCCGCCTTTGCGAGGTTTCAAGCCGTCCGCTGCCCATCGGCGACGAAGACTGCATGTTGACCATCGCGCGGGACATCACCGAACGCCAATTCATGCAGGAAAAACTGCAACAGGCCGCCACCGTGTTCGAAAGCACNGCCGANGGNGTGTTGATCACCGACACCCAACAACACATCAGCGCGGTCAACCGAGCGTTCACCGAGATCACCGGTTACAGCGAGAGCGAGGCTCTGGGCCACACCCCTCGCCTGCTCGCCTCGGGNCTGCATGACAGCGCATTCTATGCGGCAATGTGGCACCAGTTGACCGCTTTGGGGCACTGGCAGGGCGAGATTTCCAACCGACGCAAAAATGGCGAGCTCTACCCGAGTTGGCTGACCATCAGCGCCGTGCGTAACCGGGAAAAATTCATCACCCACTTCGTGGCGGTGTTCGCGGACATTTCCAGCCTCAAGCACGCGCAGGCCAAACTCGACTACCAGGCGCACCACGATCCGCTGACCGGCCTGCCAAACCGCACGCTGTTCGAGAGCCGACTGCTGACCGCACTCAANGNCCAACAGGAAAGCGGTAACCAGGGCGCCGTGCTGTTCCTCGACCTGGACCGCTTCAAACACATCAACGACAGCCTCGGCCACCCCGTTGGCGACCTGTTGCTCAAAGACATCGCGGTGCGCCTCAAGGAGCAACTGCGCGACGTCGATACCGTGGCGCGCCTGGGCGGCGACGAATTCATCATCCTGCTGCCCGGCCTGCAACAAGCCAGCGACGCCGAGCACCTGGCCAACAAGCTGCTCGCCTGCTTCACCCCACCGTTCCAGGCCGGCGAGCACGAGTTCTTTATCAGCGCCAGCATCGGCACCAGCCTGTACCCGCAGGACGGCACTGACGTCGCCACCCTGGTCAAAAACGCCGACGCCGCGATGTACCGCTCCAAGGCCAAGGGCCGCAACCGCGTTGAAAGCTACACCCGCGACCTCACCACTCAAGCCAAAGAGCGCGTAGCACTGGAGCATGAACTGCGCCGCGCCATCGAGCGCAACGAGCTGTTTCTCTGCTACCAACCGAAAATCAGCCTCGCCGACCATCGACTGGTCGGCGCCGAAGCGCTCATTCGCTGGCATCACCCGACCTTCGGTGCGGTGCCGCCGGAACACTTCATTCCCTTGGCGGAAGAAAACGGCATGATCCTGCAAATCGGCGACTGGGTACTGGAGACAGCCTGCCGGCAGATGTACGAGTGGAATCAGGTCTATGAGTGCCTCGGCCCCCTGTCGGTCAATCTCGCGGGCGCTCAACTGCGCCAGCCGAACCTGCTCGGACGGATCGAGCAACTGCTCAAGGACAACGGCCTGGCACCCGGTTTTCTGCAACTGGAAATTACCGAAAACTTCATCATGAGCCAGGCCGAAGAAGCGCTGGAGGTGCTGCACCAGCTCAAACAACTGGGCGTGCAACTGGCAATCGATGACTTCGGCACCGGCTATTCATCCCTCAGCTACCTCAAGCGCCTGCCGCTGGACTTCCTCAAGATCGACCAGTCTTTCGTACGCGGCCTGCCCGACGATCCCCACGANGCAGCGATTGTTCGCGCCATTATCGCCCTGGGTCGCAGCATGCAATTCACCGTCATTGCGGAGGGCGTCGAGACCCTGGCGCAGCAACAATTCCTGGCCGAAGAAGGCTGCGAACAGATCCAGGGCTACATCGTCAGCCTGCCCCTCCCCCCCGACGAATTCGCCGCGACGTTTCTTCGTATAGCCGTATCGGATTTTTCGGATAGCACAGCCGAGAAACCATCGCTATAATCCGCGGCCTACTGAGGGCCTATAGCTCAGTTGGTTAGAGCAGGGGACTCATAATCCTTTGGTCCACGGTTCAAATCCGTGTGGGCCCACCAAATACGAAAGCCGCGCAAATGCGCGGCTTTTTTCTGAGACTAACGTTTGGCCTAGGAGATCAGACCAGCCGAACCACCAAAGCAACAGCAACAATAGTCACGAGCGCCAGCGCGGCACCGAGTCCGAACGGCAGTAGGATTGCTCGGGTCGCGGTGGGCGTTGGGCTACGCATGTCTTCGGCCATAAATGTCCGGACTTCGACTTGAACCTATCGAGCTCCAGATTTTGTAGGAGGTGTGGACATACTGCGTCTTCC
This sequence comes from Pseudomonas mandelii, assembly GCF_002251635.1. Taxonomy (GTDB): domain Bacteria; phylum Pseudomonadota; class Gammaproteobacteria; order Pseudomonadales; family Pseudomonadaceae; genus Aquipseudomonas; species Aquipseudomonas mandelii_B. The sequence continues at coordinate 55,575 of NZ_NMOJ01000154.1, read as the reverse complement.
TGCAGGGATCACGAGTCACGCCTAATGCGCTAACCCTTGTTAGATAAGGTGGGCTGCTAAGCGGTAAAACTCAAGCACCTCCGATCATTGGTCGCTTCCGTGTGTTAGCGATTTTAAAGCTTGAACCACAATCCGACGGCGGCGACAACGGCGGTCACTAGACCGGCGCCTACTGCGAACGGATACCAAAAAGCCTCCTGCGCTCGGGTCGCGGTGGGCGTTGGGCTACGCATGTCTTCGGCCATAAATGTCCGGACTTCGACTTGAACCTATCGAGCTCCAGATTTTTGCGGTCATTTTGTAGCATCAGTCTTCCTGTCGGGGCTCGAATCGCGCCCTGTGTGCTGCTCCGCGGCGGGGCATGCGTTTTTTCCTGTCTGCCGTCTAGGTTATATTTTGCGCTGACGTCGGGTTATCGGATGACGTCTGCCAAGGTTGTAGGCAAACTCCGAGAATTGCGTAATGGGTGCTTTTGGGCACTTTGCCGCCTTGTTGGCGTTCTCTTCGACGGAATACTCTCCGAACGTCGCTGCAAATGCAGTGATCGGGTGTGGTAACCCAGCGAGGCAAAGTGCAACAGTGCTCCCATCACGATTTCATGCGTTTTTACGCCTGTATTCCTGTGTTATGGCGGCTGTGCGTGGGAGACCTTCGGGTCTGCCGGTTTCTTTGCTTTCCCGGTTTACCACCCTGCGTACAGCTGCCACCCATTCGTGTGGTAACGAATGCGGCAGCTCCTCGTTTTAAGGAGCGAAACAATGAGCAAAGCAAATCCGTCCGCACCATCAGACCTGAAAACCATCGGTTTCACCCCACTCATCTACTGCTCGGATCAGGCGTTGTTCAACGTCCGCGCCGGCGTCCCCATCGTCGAAGCATTGTCACAAGCTTCCGATCTGCTGTTCCTCGCCAAATCATTTGCCGAAGACGCAGCCTACGCAAGAGACACTGACCGCCACGCCTGGGCCGCGCACTATCTGACGGCGATGGGTAAGGCGGTGATTGATGATGTTGTGAAGGTGCTAACGCCGAGACCGGCTCGGACCGCGACGGAATCAGAGGAGTAGCGCGCACTATCCCACTGAAAGACGCCCCGGTTATTCGGGGCTTCCAGTCGTGACCGGGCATGCAATGCGCGCCCGGAAGTTACTCCCTGTGCGAATCGGCACCATCGTTGCCAGCCCAGACACTCAACACCGGAATCGCCCGCACCAACCCCATCCGCTCAAGCCCCTCCCTTGTCAAAACACCCTCATACGTAACCGCCGCCCTGCCCCATTGCTCCACGATACCCATGCCATCAACCAATGCCTCGCCCAAGCCGGAAATCGTATCCGCCAATTCCTCAACGATTGTTTGAGTCCGCAACCACACGCGATCCGTAATCTCTTTCAGCTCAGCCGCTACCCGGTCAGCCGAAGCCGGATCCGTCTCGGGGTAGGCAATGTTGCGCAGCAGGTGTCGTAATTCCCTAATTTTTGCGTAGTCCTGCTCCGCCCCAAGCTCTCCCTTCAGGATGGCGGTCGCTTTCGGCTGATCGACGCGTTTGCCGGGTGAACGTTTTGAGGTTAATGACTGCGCCATCGCGCCAGCAAACAGGACCATCATCCGCGCCTCCAGATGCGCCTTCATTGCTTCAATCGACGAAATCGAACGTGCCAAGGTGATGGAAGCGCCCGCTTGATGCCTCAAATCCATGGTGACTGTCAGACTCACGCCACCCGTTTCAAACCCCAAGGCCCGGGCAACGACGTAGTGACCCATTTCGTGATGGGCAATCTGCATTGCGCGATCCCGTACAGCGGGAGGCATCTTCTTCGTCATTGTGGTCACCTCGCATCCCTCGATTTCGCATTCGACTACGACTGACTCTGTGTGTCCATCCTATGGACCAGATNNNCCGAAGCCAGATCCCAGCTCCGCCGCGCCAGCCGTGCTGTAACATGCCAAGCCACTGATTTGTGTTGCCGGAGACGACCCTTGCCTGACACCCGCCCACCCGTTCTTGACGAAATCGACCGCCAACTGATCGCGGCCTTGCAGATCAANGCCCGTGAAAGCGTGGCCATGCTCGCTCGGCAGTTGGGGATCGCACGGACCACGGTGACTTCACGTCTGGCACGGCTGGAAAAGGCCAAAGTCATCACCGGTTACGGCGTGCGTTTGGGGCAGCGGGTGGTGGACGGCGGATTGCAGGCTTACGTCGGGATCACGGTGCAACCGCGCTCGGGCAAGGAAGTGCTGCGTCGGCTCAGCGCCATGGCCCAGGTGCAGCAGCTGTGTGCGGTGAGTGGCGAATTCGATTACGTGGCGTGGTTGCGCACCGANTCGCCGGAACAGCTGGATCAGTTGCTGGATCAGATTGGCAGTGTCGATGGGGTGGAGAAGACGACGACTTCGATCATCTTGAGCAGCAAGATTGATCGGGGGCAGCCGGTTTAAACGCGGTCCAGTGTGGGAGCGGATTCGCGAGCAAGCCCGCTCCCACACTGGTCAGTGTGTAGCGATAGATCGTCATATTGATTGATTAACTGGCAAAACGACGACACATTGCGTCTTATTAACGTGTTCTACGCTCTCTAGAATGGCTGCCATCTTTTCCTATACTCAGATGCGCATTCCGCATCGGGTCGCCAGTAAGGTCAGTCATGAACAAGAACAATCGCCATCCTGCAGACGGTAAAAAACCAGTCACCATTTTCGGCCCGGACTTTCCTTTCGCCTTTGACGACTGGATCGAGCACCCGGCCGGCCTGGGCAGCATTCCGGCGGCCAACCATGGCGCCGAAGTGGCGATTGTCGGTGCCGGGATCGCGGGTCTGGTGGCCGCCTACGAGNTGATGAAACTGGGCCTCAAACCCGTCGTCTACGAAGCTTCGAAAATGGGTGGCCGTCTGCGTTCCCAAGCGTTCAACGGGACCGATGGCATCGTCGCCGAACTGGGCGGCATGCGCTTTCCTGTGTCGTCCACGGCGTTTTACCACTATGTCGACAAGCTCGGTCTTGAGACCAAACCCTTTCCCAATCCGCTGACGCCTGCCTCTGGCAGCACCGTGATCGACCTGGAAGGCAAAACCCATTACGCACAGAAACTGGCAGATCTTCCTGCACTATTCCAGGAAGTGGCTGACGCTTGGGCAGATGCACTGGAGGCTGGCTCGCAGTTCGCCGATATCCAGCAAGCGATCCGCGACCGCGATGTGCCACGCCTCAAAGAGCTGTGGAACACCCTGGTTCCGCTGTGGGACGACCGCACCTTCTATGACTTCGTCGCCACCTCCAAGGCCTTCGCCAAGCTGTCGTTCCATCACCGCGAAGTGTTCGGCCAGGTCGGTTTCGGCACCGGCGGCTGGGACTCGGACTTCCCTAACTCGATGCTCGAGATCTTCCGCGTGGTGATGACCAACTGCGACGACCATCAACACCTGGTGGTCGGCGGTGTGGCNCAAGTACCGCAAGGCATCTGGCGCCATGTGCCGGAACGCTGCGTGCACTGGCCCGAAGGCACCAGCCTCAAGTCGCTGCACAGAGGCGCGCCACGCTCCGGGGTCAAGAAAATCGCTCACGCCCCGGACGGCCGTTTTGCGGTCACCGACAACTACGGCGACACCCGCGAATACGCCGCCGTACTGACCACCTGCCAAAGCTGGCTGCTGACCACCCAGATCGAATGCGACGAAACCCTGTTCTCGCAAAAAATGTGGATGGCCCTGGACCGCACGCGCTACATGCAGTCGTCGAAAACCTTCGTGATGGTCGACCGCCCGTTCTGGAAAGACAAAGACCCGGAAACCGGCCGCGACCTGATGAGCATGACCCTCACCGATCGCCTGACCCGTGGCACTTACCTGTTCGACAACGGCGACGACAAGCCTGGGGTTATCTGCCTGTCGTACTCGTGGATGAGCGACGCGCTGAAAATGCTGCCGCAGCCCATCGACAAGCGCGTGAAGCTGGCCCTCGACGCGCTGAAGAAGATTTACCCGAAAGTCGACATCAAGGCGCGCATCATCGGCGACCCAATCACCGTATCGTGGGAAGCCGACCCGCATTTCCTCGGGGCGTTCAAAGGTGCATTGCCCGGCCACTATCGCTATAACCAGCGGATGTATGCGCACTTCATGCAAAAGGACATGCCCGCCGAACAACGCGGGATTTTTATCGCCGGTGACGACGTGTCCTGGACGCCCGCCTGGGTGGAAGGCGCGGTGCAGACCTCGCTCAACGCGGTCTGGGGCATCATGAAACACTTCGGCGGTGAAACTCACGCCGAGAACCCGGGTCCAGGTGATGTGTTCAACGAGATCGGTCCGATCGCCCTGCCCGAGTAAAAGGAGTTCCAAATGCGCGTAGCCCTTTACCAATGTCCACCGCTGCCCCTGGATGTCGCAGGCAACCTGCAACGCCTGCATCAACTGGCGCTGGAGGCCAAGGGCGCAGACTTGCTGGTGCTGCCGGAGATGTTCCTGACCGGCTACAACATCGGCATCGATGCCGTCAGCGTGCTGGCGGAAGTGCACAACGGTGAATCGGCGCAGCAGATCGCGCGCATCGCCAAGACCGCCGGGATCGCCATTTTGTATGGCTATCCCGAGCGCACCGAGGACGGGCAGATCTACAACGCCGTGCAGTTGATCGACGCTCACGGCCAGCGCCTGTGCAACTACCGCAAGACCCACCTGTTTGGCGACCTGGATCACTCGATGTTCAGCGCCGGGGAGGACGATTTCCCGCTGGTGGAACTCAACGGCTGGAAGCTCGGCTTTTTGATCTGCTATGACCTCGAGTTTCCGGAAAACGCCCGACGCCTGGCCCTGGCCGGTGCCGAGCTGATCCTGGTGCCGACGGCGAACATGATTCCCTTCGATTTCGTTGCAGACGTCACCGTTCGTTCCCGCGCCTTCGAAAACCAGTGTTATGTGGCGTACGCGAACTACTGCGGGCAGGAAGGCGAGATCAATTACTGCGGCCAGAGCAGCATCGCCGCGCCGGATGGCAGCCGCATCGCCCAGGCTGGCCTCGATGAAGCACTGATTGTCGGTGAGCTGGACCGTCAGTTGATGGTCGACTCCCGCGCCGCCAATCGCTACTTGATCGATCGCCGCCCCGAGCTTTACGGCGACCTTAACAAGCGCTGACTCATCGTAATCCGCTAGCATTAGCGCTTCTCTGTTCTGGAAGTGCTCATGCCTGCGCTGAATCACCCTCGCCCCCACACCGAAACCCTGGCCAACGGCCTGCGGGTGACGCTACGTCATGCTCCCGATTTGAAGCGCTGCGCGGCGGCGTTGCGGGTTTTCGCGGGCAGCCATGACGTGCCGCTGGCATGGCCCGGCCTCGCGCACTTTCTTGAGCATTTGCTGTTTCTGGGGACGGAGCGCTTTCCCGCCGGGCAAGGGCTGATGGCCTACGTGCAAGGTCACGGCGGCCAGGTGAATGCGCGCACCAGCGAACGCACTACCGATTTCTTTTTCGAATTGCCACCGCAAGCCTTTGCCGGTGGGCTGGAGCGTCTGTCAGACATGCTCGCTCATCCACGTATGAATCTGGACGATCAGCGGCGGGAACGGGAAGTGCTGCACGCTGAGTTTGTCGCCTGGTCCCGGGATGCCACGGCTCAGCAGCAGTTCGCGTTGTTCGACGGGCTGTCGGCCGCTCACCCGCTTCGGGCGTTTCATGCGGGCAACCGTTACAGCCTGCCGGTGCCGCAGCCGGAGTTTCAGCAAGCGTTGAGGGATTTCCATCGGCAGTTTTATCAGACCGGGCAGATGACGTTGAGCCTGGCCGGCCCGCAAACACTTGATGAGTTGAGGGCAATGGCTCAGCGCTTTGGCGAACCTATTTCCGCAGGGGAAAAGGTCGCGCAACAAGCGCCTGTACCGCTGATGGATTCTTCCTACACACGTTATCAACAGGCTGGTGAACGTCGGCTCGATCTTCTGTTCGCGCTCGAAGCGTTGCCAGACTCCTCGCGCGAAGCATTAGCGTTTCTGTGTCACTCGCTGAACGCCGCGAAACCCGGCGGTCTGCTGGCTGAATTGGGCGAGGAAGGGCTGGCGGACAGCCTGAAAGCCGTGCCGTTGTATCAGTTTGCCGGGCAAGCCTTGCTGCACATTGAATTCACCACAGATAAACCGGGGAACGCGAGCTGCGAGCGGCTGGTGGATTGGCTGGGCTTTTTTGCCTCTCACCAGAACTGGGCCGAGTTGCGCCAGGAGTACGCCGCCCTGCTCGACCGTCAGCAACGAGTCAGGGGAGCCATGCAACTGGCGCGACTGGACAGTGAGCAGCTTGAAACCGGTTTATCCGAACAAGGCGTCGTAGCACTCAAGGACATCCTGAAAAAAATCGGCGCTGTGGATAACTTCAGCGGCAAATGGAAACTACCGACGCCTAATCCGTTTTTACGTGCTGAAGCGCCAGCGGCCAATGCCGGGCTGATTCGCGGCCAGACCAGCAAACACCGTGGCCTGCGGACGTTCGCCCAGGACCGCTCGCGCAGCCGTCGCGAAAACTCGCCGATGCAGTTCAGTCAGGTGTTGCCGGATAACACGGATGAGGGTGCGATTTACCTGCGCTGGCGACTGCAGGCCAAACCTCACCCTCGTCTTCAATCGAGCCTGGAAAATCGCCTGCAACCCTTGCGTGAAGATGCCCGTCAGGCTGGCGTCGACTTTTCATTCAGTGCATCAGGCAATGAATGGCTGCTGAAGATGACAGGCCTGCAAGAGCCCATGCCGACCGTCCTCGAACATGCGCTGAAAGAGCTGACAAAACCCGACGCCGGTTTCCCTCAGGAAGAACCGCCAAGCGTACCGTTGATGCCGATCAGACAGCTGCTGAAAATGCTTCCCGAGCATTCACTTGAGCGCACCGCTGAAAGTGATGACATGCAGCAACTCTGGGCGAGCGCACGCTGGCAAGGTCTGGCGATGGGCCTGTCGGCGCAGACGCAAGCAGCGATGGGCCTGGCACTGAGCCGCGTGCCCGGTGCTGCTGACGATCAGCCTTCGCCGCCCGCCTCGATAAACTCGCAGTATCTGTGGAGCACGCTCGACACCGATTCCAGCGAACACGCCCTGTTGCTGTTTTGTCCACCGGCCACGCCGGACATCGAAGACGAAGCGTCTTGGCGTTTGCTCGCTCACCTGTGCCAGACGCCGTTCTATCAGCGCCTGCGGGTTGAGCTGCAATTGGGTTATGCCGTGTTCAGCGGCCTGCGTCAGTTCCATGGGCAAACCGGCCTGCTGTTCGGCGTGCAATCACCAAGCGTTGCGCCTCAGGATCTGTTGAAACACATAGAGCGCTTCTTGAGCGAAATGCCCGCAGTGATTGAAGGCGTCGATGACGCGACCTTCATCGCCCTGCGCCAGGCCTTGGCCGATCAATTCCACGCCTGCGCACTGCCCCAGGCTCAGGCGGCCGAACTGCTCTGGCAGGGCAAACTGGCGGGCCACTCGTCGGATTATCTGGAGCGTTTGCCAGAAGCGATCCTGATGATCGATCGCAACGCATTGAAAGAAGCAGCCCGACAATTGAATCAAGCCGAAGGTGGCTGGCGCTGCCTGGCCAGCAGTGCTTGCGCATCGGCGCCTTGGCAAGCGGCAAAATGATCATTACCGACGCTGCAATTAGCTTTCTCAAAGATTCGCGGCCAATCGCTCTGTAATTTTGAGTAACATAGCCACCTAACTATCTGAACATCTCCGGCTGGAGGTGGACTATATGTATAGGTCTTAACTGTCTCATCACCTGAAGGAGCGCTCCCATGTCCTGGTCCAAACCTGCTTACACCGACCTGCGTATCGGCTTTGAAGTCACCATGTACTTCGCAAGCCGCTAAGGTCTGCCGTTGTAATGATGTGCAACGCCTCGGTTTACCGGGGCGTTTTTATTTTCAGCGTTGAAATGATGGAGCGNCCATGTTTGTCCAGATTCTAGGTTCCGCCGCCGGCGGTGGCTTCCCGCAGTGGAACTGCAACTGCGTGAACTGCGCAGGCTTTCGCGATGGCAGCCTGCGGGCCCAGGCGCGTACTCAGTCGTCCATCGCGATCTCTGACGATGGCGTTAACTGGGTGCTGTGTAATGCTTCGCCGGATATCCGCGCGCAACTGCAAGGCTTTGCACCGATGCAACCCGGCCGCGCCCTACGCGATACCGGCATCAGCGCGATCATCTTGATGGACAGCCAGATCGACCACACCACCGGCCTGTTGAGCCTGCGCGAAGGCTGCCCGCACCAGGTGTGGTGCACCGACATGGTCCATGAAGACCTGAGCACCGGCTTCCCGCTGTTCACCATGCTCACGCACTGGAACGGCGGCCTGGCCTGGAACCGCATCGAACTGGACGCCAGCTTCACCATCCCGGCGTGCCCTAACCTGCGTTTCACCCCGCTGCCACTGCGCAGCGCCGCACCACCCTACTCGCCGCACCGCTTCGACCCGCACCCCGGCGATAACATCGGCCTGATCGTTGAAGACCTGCGCACCGGCGGCAAACTGTTCTACGCCCCGGGCCTGGGCAAGGTCGATGCGCCATTGCTGGAGATCATGGCGGGCAGCGATTGCCTGCTGGTGGACGGCACGATGTGGGATGACGATGAAATGCAGCGCCGTGGCGTTGGCACCCGCACCGGTCGCGAGATGGGCCACCTGGCGCAAAACGGCCCCGGCGGCATGCTGGAAGTGCTGGAACAGTTGCCCAAGCAGCGCAAAGTGCTTATCCACATCAACAACACCAACCCGATTCTTGATGAGGATTCGCCGGAGCGTGCCGAGTTGGCTCGGCGCAAGGTTGAAGTGGCGTATGACGGCATGAGTATTGTGTTGTAAGTAACCGAGACCGCTTCGCGGTCTATCGCGGGCAAGCCCGCTCCCNCNAAAACCTGTGGGAGCGGCGGTGCGACGATTCGACTTGCCCGCGATGCGGCCAGACCAGACACCGAAGATTCCCCGGAGAACCGCAATGACTGACACCCCAATGTCCCCCGCCGAATTCGAAGCGGCCCTGCGNGCCAAGGGCGCCTTCTACCATATCCATCACCCGTACCACGTGGCGATGTATGAAGGCCGCGCCTCCCGCGAGCAGATCCAGGGCTGGGTCGCCAACCGTTTTTACTATCAGGTGAACATCCCCTTGAAGGACGCCGCGATCCTNGCCAACTGCCCGGACCGCGAAATCCGCCGCGAGTGGATCCAGCGCCTGCTCGACCACGACGGCGCCCCCGGTGAAGATGGCGGCATCGAAGCCTGGCTGCGTTTGGGTCAGGCGGTCGGCCTCGACCCGGATCAGCTGCGCTCGCAGGAGTTGGTATTGCCTGGCGTGCGGTTCGCCGTGGACGCCTACGTCAACTTCGCCCGCCGCGCCAGCTGGCAAGAAGCCGCCAGCAGCTCACTGACCGAACTGTTCGCGCCGCAGATCCACCAGTCGCGCCTCGACAGCTGGCCGCAGCACTACCCGTGGATCGACCCTGCCGGTTATGAGTATTTCCGCACCCGCCTGGGCCAGGCNCGCCGTGATGTCGAGCACGGTCTGACCATCACCTTGCAGCACTACACGACGCGTGAAGGCCAGGAGCGCATGCTGGAAATTCTCCAGTTCAAATTGGACATTCTGTGGAGCATGCTGGATGCCATGAGCATGGCCTATGAACTGAACCGCCCGCCCTATCACAGCGTGACCGAGCAGCGGGTCTGGCATAAAGGGATCACCNTATGAGNTTNGATCGCAGCAAGATTCCGACCTGGCGTCAGGGCTACCGCTATCAGTACGAACCGGCGCAGAAAGGTCATGTGCTGCTGTACCCGGAAGGCATGATCAAACTCAATGAAAGCGCCGCGCTGATCGGCGGTTTGATCGACGGCGAGCGCGACGTAGCGGCGATCATCGCCGAGCTGGATAAACAATTCCCTGGCGTGCCTGAGCTCGCTGAGGACATCGAGCAATTCATGGAGGTCGCCCGTGCTCAGCACTGGATCGAACTTGCCTGATTCCATGTCAGGCACGTTACCGCCAAAACCTGAAATCGGCCTGCCGCTGTGGCTGCTGGCCGAGCTGACGTACCGCTGTCCGCTGCAATGTCCGTACTGCTCCAACCCGCTGGACTTCGCCGAACAAGGCAAAGAACTGAGCACTGAGCAGTGGATCAAAGTGTTCCGCGAAGCCCGGGANATGGGCGCTGCGCAATTGGGCTTCTCCGGCGGTGAACCGCTGGTGCGCCAGGACCTTGCCGAGCTGATCGCCGAAGCGCGTAAGCTGGGCTTCTACACCAACCTGATTACCTCCGGCATTGGCCTCACTGAGCAGAAGATCAGTGACTTCAAGAAAGCCGGCCTGGACCATATCCAGATCAGCTTCCAGGCCAGCGATGAGCAGGTGAACAACTTGCTGGCAGGCTCGAAAAAAGCCTTCGCGCAAAAACTCGAAATGGCCCGCGCAGTGAAAGCGCATGGCTATCCGATGGTGCTGAACTTCGTCACCCATCGGCACAATATCGATAAAATCGACCGCATCATCGAGCTGTGCATCGCACTGGAAGCAGACTTCGTCGAGCTCGCCACCTGCCAGTTCTATGGCTGGGCGCAGCTCAATCGTGTGGGGTTGCTGCCGACTAAAGAACAGCTGGTGCGCGCCGAACGTATCACCAACGAGTACCGCGCCAAGCTGGAGGCCGAAGGCCACCCGTGCAAGCTGATTTTCGTCACACCGGATTATTACGAGGAACGCCCGAAAGCCTGCATGAATGGCTGGGGCAGCATTTTTCTGACGGTAACGCCGGACGGCACTGCCCTGCCCTGCCACGGTGCCCGACAGATGCCGGTGCAATTTCCCAATGTGCGTGACCACAGCATGCAGCACATCTGGTACGACTCGTTTGGCTTCAACCGCTTTCGCGGCTACGACTGGATGCCCGAGCCTTGCCGTTCATGCGATGAAAAAGAAAAGGACTTTGGCGGCTGCCGTTGCCAGGCGTTCATGCTCACGGGCGACGCGAGCAATGCCGACCCGGTGTGCAGCAAGTCCGAGCAGCACGGCATCATCCTGCAAGCGCGGGAAGAGGCCGAACATGCCACCCAGACCATCGAACAACTGGCCTTTCGCAATGAACGAAATTCACGCCTCATCGCTAAAAGCTGAACCCTTCAGCGCTTCCCGGGCCGTCGCCGCCGGTATCGACTTCGCCGAGTTGCTGGTCGGCCAGCATGGCCTGTTCTGGAACGAATACCGCCCCGAGGATGCCGCCTGCAGGATCTGGCATTGGCGCGACGGCCAGGCCCGTTGCCTGACGCCAGCCGGTTTCAGCGTGCGCAGTCGGGTGTATGAATATGGCGGTGGCGCGTTTTGTCTGACGGATGACGGGATTGTTTTCGTCAACGAAGCGGACCAGCAACTCTATCGACAATCGCTGGCGGGCGAGACGCCTGAGGCGCTGACCTCCGGGGAATGCCGTTACGGCGATCTGCAGTTTGCCAACGGACAGGTTTGGGCGGTTGAAGAAAACCGGGATCGGCATCGTCTGGTGGCGATTGATGTGGCTGACGGCCAGCGTCACCTGCTGGCCGAAGGCGCCGATTTCTATGCCGCGCCGACGCTGAGTCCGGACTCGCAACGATTGGCGTGGATCGAATGGAGCCGCCCGGATCAGCCATGGACCGCCACTCGTCTGATGGTTGCCGAGCGCCAGAACGATGGGGGTTTTGCTCAACCGCGTTGTGTGGCGGGCGACGGCGTGCAGGAGTCACTGCAACAACCGCGTTTCGACAGCGACGGACGTCTGTTTTGCCTGACGGATCGCGGCGGCTACTGGCAGCCTTGGGCGGAATCCGCAGAGGGCCTGAGTCCGTTGCCGAGTACCGCAGCCGATCATGGCCCGGCGCCGTGGCAGCTGGGTGGCAGCACCTGGTTGCCGCTGGGTGAAAGCAGCTATCTGGCCAGCTGGACCGAAGGCGGGTTTGGCAAACTGGGCATTTGCGGTGACGCCGCTGAAGAGTTCACCGGTGATTACAGCCGTTTTCGTCATCTCGCACTGGATGAGCAATTCATCTACTGCATCGCGGCATCGCCAATCAGTTCGTCGGCGGTGATCGCAATCGAGCGCGATACCCGCCAGGTCAAAGTCCTGGCTGGCGGGATTGCACCGTTGCCCGCCGAGCACATCAGCGTCCCGCAAACCTTGCGTTATCCGAGCGGTTCGGGCGAGGCCCACGGCTTTTTCTATCCGGCGATGACCGGCGAGGCGAAACCGCCGCTGGTGGTGTTTATCCACGGCGGCCCGACCTCGGCCTGCTACCCGATGCTCGATCCACGTATTCAATACTGGGCGCAACGCGGCTTCGCCGTGGCCGACCTCAATTACCGTGGCAGCAGTGGCTATGGCCGGGCATATCGCCAGGCGCTGCATTTGAGTTGGGGCGAAGTCGATGTAGAGGATGCCTGCGCCGTAGTCGCTCATCTTGCCGAACGAGGATTGATCGACGGTAACAAGGCATTTATCCGCGGCGGCAGTGCCGGCGGTTACACCACGCTTTGTGCGTTGGCCTTTCACAACGTCTTCCGCGCTGGCGCCAGCCTTTACGGTGTCAGCGATCCCGTGGCACTGGGCCGGGCGACCCACAAGTTCGAAGGCGATTATCTGGATTGGCTGATTGGTGATCCGGAAGAGGATGCCGAACGCTATGCCGCACGAACGCCGCTGCTGCATGCGAGCAACATCAGTGTTCCGGTGATTTTCTTTCAGGGCGAGCTGGACGCCGTGGTGGTGCCGCAACAGACCCGCGACATGGTCACGGCGCTACAGGACAACGGTATTCTGGTGGATGCGCATTACTACGCGGACGAACGTCATGGCTTTCGCAAGGCGGGGAACCAGGCCCATGCGCTGGAGCAGGAATGGTTGTTTTATCGGCGGGTGATGGCGGACTGAAGTCGGCGCTTGGATCAAAAACTGCGGTGCCCTCCCACATTGGATTTGTGAACGGTCCAAATCCCCTGTGGGAGCGAGCCTGCTCGCGATGGTGGTCTATCTGGCGCCGATGAACTCAGCGCTTGGCGATGATGTACACCGCATGCACGATCCCCGGAATGTAACCGCACAACGTCAGCAGAATATTCAGCCAGAACGCACCGGCGAAACCGACTTGCAGAAACACGCCCAGTGGTGGCAACAGAATGGCAATGATGATGCGAATGAAATCCATGGGGCAGCTCCTGATTTGAAGTGGGCTCATGAAAGCCCTACAGCTAATCGACCTGCGCCGTTCGTCAGGGTTCAGCGCGGTTGCTCAAGCTCCGATTGGCATTTGGCAAAACGCGGAGACAAAAAAACGCCCCACGCGAAAAGAATCAAACGTGGCGCGATGCGTTATTACCGCGAGACGGTTCTGTAATTCGTGCGGGAAAAGTCTGATCAGACCGCAATCCCTTTGCGGCACTGCAGTTGTGCGGTGCGTACGCGGGAAAAGGCGCGGGCCAGGCGTACGAGCATTTCGTCGATGTTGCTTTTGCTGACCGTGAGGGCCGGAGTAAAGCGCAGGCAGTCAGGTTGCGGGGCGTCGAGCAACAAGCCTTCGTACAAGGCTGATTTGACTACGGCATCAGCCGAATCGTCGGACAGGGTCAGCCCCCAGAGCAGCCCTTGCCCGCGCAGTTGGCCGTGACCGTAGCGGTGGGACAAACGACTCAGTCCTTCGCGCAGGTGCTGGCCGGTTTCGCCCACATGATCGAGAAAACCCTTGTCCTGAATAGTGTTGAGCACGGCAAGACCGGCCGCCGTCATCAGGGCATTGCCATGATGAGTTCCGCTCAGTTCGCCCACCTCGAAGCAGCAAGCCTTGCCTCGCGCCAACAACGCGGCCAGTGGCACGCCGCCGCCGAGCCCTTTGCCCAGGGTCACGATGTCGGCGCGCACGCCGTACTGTTGTTCGGCAAGCAAGGTGCCGCAACGCCCAATACCGGTTTGCACTTCGTCGAGGATCAACAAAATACCCAGTTCCCGGCACAGGCGTTCGACACCCTTGAGGTAATGCTCGGTGGCCGGAATCACCCCGGCGTCGCTCTGGATCGGTTCGAGCAGGATTGCCACGGTCCGGGCATCGACCGCCGCGTGAATCGCCGCAAGATCATTGAAGTGAACGTAGTGAAAGTTCGACGCTGAAATCGTCACGGGACTACGGCCATGGCAGCCGTTGCTGGCAACGATGATCCGTGAAGCCCCGCTGCGATGTCGTTGACCCCATTGACGCGCCAGTTGAATCGCGGCCTCACAGGCTTCGTTGCCGCTGTTGAGCAGGTACGCTTGATCACTGCCGGTGCTGGTGCAGAGCCGCTCGGCAAGGTTGAGCATGCCGCGGTTATGCAGCGCGAACCCCGGGTTGATCAGCGATTTAGCCTGTTCCGAGATCGCGTTGACCAGCACCGAAGGACTGTGGCCCAGGCTATTGGCGCCACCACCCTGCGAGAAATCCAGGAAAGCGCGGTCATCGCTGTCCCACAGCCAGGAGCCTTGGCCACGGACAAAAATCTGCTTCAGCCGCTCGACACTGGGCATCAGACACTCGCTGGAAAGGTTGTCGCGTCTGGAGGGTTGGAAAGTGTCGACGACCAAATCGTCGAGGCTCGGTTGAGTACGACGCAAGTTGAACAAATTCATTGGCTGAAACCCCGCGTGAGGTTTTTTGCCTTACCTATGTAAACACCATCGACGTAAACGGTATTCATCGTGCGCTCTGGCCCTGTAAGCCTTGTGAATGCGGTTAGACTAGGCTCAGGCACGGCGTTGAGCCATTTCGATTTCCCAGCATTTTCGATAAGCGCACCTTATGGATTTCAAGCAACTGCGTTATTTCGTCGCGGTGTATGAGGAAGGCCACGTCGGCCGGGCGGCCGAGCGACTTTCGATCTCCCAACCGGCACTGTCCCAGCAGATTCGCCAGCTCGAACAAAACCTCGATGTGAGCCTGTTCGANCGCAGCAGCAAGCGCCTGCTGCCCACACTGGCTGCCCACACTTTGTACAACCACGCCCTGCCCTTGCTCGATGGCCTGCAACGGGCACGCGAAGCCNTGCGCAACTTCAAGGGCCAGGCGATGCGCACCTTGGCCATTGGCGTACTGCAAACCGTGCACACCAGCCTGGTCCCGCAGATGCTCGAACGCGTGCGCAAGGCGCAACCGCATCTGGTGGTGCAGATCTATGAATTGACGGGCCTGGAAATCGAGCGGCGACTGCTCAATGGGTCGCTCGACATCGGCATCAGCTACCTGCCGCCCCGTCAACCGGGGTTGCATGGCGTCATGCTGTACGAAGATGAACTGACCCTGGTCATCCCGGCGGACCATCCGTTGCGTGAATTCAAGAAAGTCTCGATGAGTCAGGCGGCCGAGTTGCCCATGCTGTTGCTGGGTGAAGAATTTCAAGTGCGGCAGATCTGGCAGACACAACTGGCCAATCTGGGACGACGGCCGCAGGTTCAGGCGGAACTGAACAACATGGCGGGGATTCTCGACAGTCTGCCCCACACCCGGCTGGCCACCGTACTGCCCGGGCGCTCGCAAAAGGCGCTCGGCAACAATGAACTGCTCTGGAAACCGCTGACCGAGCCGCGTGTGCCGCTGAAAGTCGGATTGGTGTGTCGGGATGTGCAGCGGCAACAAGCCTCGCTGGCCCTATTGCGCACGCTGTTGGAAGAAGTGATGAACAGGCCGGACGACCGTTTGAACAGCTCGACTGCGCTCGACGGGCTGCGCTGAATACTTTTCTGCGGGCAAAAGAAAACCCCGCCGAAGCGGGGCTTTGCAGATTGTTTCCCTGACATCCATTTCACTCCGCCGTCCTGGCAGAATCCTACGTGTCCGTGTTGTTGCTTTGCGCTTCCTGCGCGACGTCCATGTGAAGTAGATTATCCGTGGATCCAATCTTCGCCTATGGGAGAACAGCAGCACGTCATGTAAGAGAATGCTTACATGACGCTATCGGGTCAGAACTGTCCGGCGTCCAGCAGGAACAGCGATTCGCTCCCCGCCTTCACCGACGCACTCAGCGAGTGAATACGCGGCAGCAGACGGGCGAAATAGAACCGCGCCGTGCCCAGCTTGCTCGCATAGAAATCTTCCTGCGCTTCTTTGCCGAAGGCCGCCTTGGCCATCAGCGCCCACATGTAGGCGTAAGCCACGTAACCGAAGGCTTGCAGGTACTCGACCGACGCCGCGCCGATTTCGTTCGGGTTGCTTTTCGCCCGGTCCAGCAACCACAAAGTCAGCTCGTCGAGGGTGGTGACGGCATCGTTCAGCGGCTTGGTGAACTCCGCGAGGTCTGCGCTGGCGGTGGCCGTGAAATGACGAATTTCATCCGCGAACAGGTTGTAGAACGCCCCACCCGTGCCGACGATCTTGCGTCCCACCAGGTCCAGCGCCTGAATGCCGTTGGTGCCTTCGTAGATCTGGGTAATGCGCACGTCGCGTACCAGTTGTTCCTGGCCCCACTCACGGATGTAACCGTGGCCGCCAAAAACCTGCTGGCCGTGCACGGTGGTTTCCAGACCGAGGTCTGTCAGGAACGCCTTGGCGACTGGCGTCAGCAGTGCAACCAGATCTTCCGCGCGTTTGCGGACGGTCGCGTCTTCGCTGAACTTAGCGGTGTCCAGTTGCATGGCCACGTAGGTGGAGAATGCACGGCCGCCTTCGTTCGAGGCTTTCATGGTCAGCAGCATACGACGCACGTCCGGGTGGACGATGATCGGGTCAGCGACTTTGTCTTTGTTCTGCGCGCCGGTCGGCGAACGGCTTTGCAGACGGTCGCGGGCGTATTCGACGGCGTTCTGGTACGAGCGCTCGCCGGTGGCCAGGCCCTGGATACCGACGCCCAGACGCTCGTAGTTCATCATGGTGAACATCGCCGCCAGACCTTTGTTCGGCTCGCCGACCAGGTAACCCACGGCTTCGTCGAAGTTCATCACGCACGTCGCGGAGGCCTGGATGCCCATCTTGTGTTCAATCGAACCGCAGCTCAAAGGGTTACGCGCGCCCAGGCTGCCATCGGCATTNACCATGAACTTCGGCACCAGGAACAGCGAGATGCCCTTGGGGCCCGCCGGCGCATCCGGCAGCTTGGCCAGCACCAGGTGGATAATGTTTTCGGTAAGGTCGTGTTCGCCGCCGGTGATAAAGATCTTGGTGCCGCTGATCTTGTAGGAACCGTCCGTCTGAGGCTCAGCTTTGGTGCGGATCATCCCCAGGTCAGTCCCGGCATGCGCTTCCGTCAGGCACATGGAACCGGCCCACACGCCGGCGTACATGTTCGGCAGGTACGCGGCTTTCAGTTCTTCACTGGCGTGGGCGTTGATCGACAGGCAGGCACCGGCGGTCAGCATCGGGTACAGACCGAACGACAGGCTGGCGGAGTTGACCATTTCTTCGACTTGCGCCGACACGGCCTTGGGCATGCCCATGCCGCCGTAGGTCGGATCGCCACCGACACCGACCCAGCCGCCTTCGGCATAAGTCTGATAAGCCTGTGGGAAACCGGCCGGCGTGGTGACGGCTCCGTCCGCCCAATGGCAACCTTCTTCGTCAGCTGCACGGCTCAGGGGCGCGATGCTTTTGCTGGTGACCTTGCCGGCTTCTTCGAGGATGGCTTCGACGGTTTCAGCATCAACGGTCTCGGCCAGCGCAGGCAGCTCCGCCCAGAGTTTGGCGACCTCGAAGACTTCATTGAGGACGAAGCGCATATCGCGCAGGGGCGCTTTGTAGTCAGCCATGGCAAACCTCGCAAGATCTAAACAGGTGATTCGTGGGAATGATGTTTTCGTTGGGTCCGAGTGTAACCCAACAACTTTTGCGACACATAGGGTCAGGCCGTGACCGTTTTGTAATTTTTAGTCATCAGTATTTCAGCTGAGCAGCTCTCGCCTGCCAGAACGTATTCGCGGCAAGCCTCGCTCCTACAGTTGGGGTCACGCATACCCCGTGAACGACACCGACCTGTAGGAGCGAGGCTTGCCCGCGAAGCTTTTAACAATCGTCAGAGCGCAAACAACTCCGCCGGCAGCTTCATCAGGCAATCACTTCCAGCCTCTATCGCCGCGCGATGAGCGGCAGTGCGTGGCAGCAAACGCTTGAAGTAAAACTCGCTGGTTGCCAGTTTCCCCTGGCAATAATCGGCATCGCCGCTGCCCGCGTCGAGTTGCGCCTGAGCCACCAGCGCCATGTGCAGCCACAGATAGCCGAGGATGATGTAACCGCTGTACATCAAGTAATCCACGGACGCCGCACCGACTTCATCCGGATTCTTCATCGCAGCCATGCCGACCTTGGCGGTCAACTCGCCCCACTGCTGATTCAACTCATTGAGTTGCNCCACATGGGCCTTGAGCTGCGGATGCTCGGCATTCGCCGCACAGAACTTATGCACGATCTTGGTAAACCCGCGCAGCAATTTGCCTTGGCTGCCGAGCACTTTGCGCCCGAGCAAATCCAGCGCCTGAATGCCATTGGTGCCTTCGTAGATCGGCGCAATCCGGCAGTCGCGAACCAACTGCTCCATGCCCCATTCGCGAATGTAGCCATGGCCGCCGAATACCTGCATGCCGTGGTTGGTCACTTCCAGCCCGGTTTCGGTCATAAAGGCTTTGCAGATCGGCGTCAGGAAGGCCAACAGGTCTTCGGCGTCCTGACGCGCCGTTTCATCGGGGCTCAGGTGCGCCACGTCCAGCAGCTGCGCGGTGAAATANGTCAGCGCGCGGTTGCCTTCNTTGAAGGCTTTCATGGTCAGCAACATGCGGCGCACATCGGCGTGCACGATGATCGGGTCGGCGGCTTTGTCCGGGGCTTTGGCGCCGGTCAGCGAACGCATTTGCAGGCGATCGTTGGCGTACTTGATCGCGCCCTGGAAGCTTGTCTCGCCATTACACAGGCCCTGCATGCCAGTGCCCAGGCGTGCGTGGTTCATCATGGTGAACATGCAGTTGAGGCCTTTGTTCGGCTCGCCGATCAAGAAGCCCTTGGCCTCGTCGAAGTTCAGCACGCAGGTAGCCGAGGCCTTGATGCCCATTTTGTGTTCGATCGAGCCGCAGGAAACGCCGTTGCGCTTGCCGGCTTCACCTTCGGCATCGGGTAGGAATTTGGGAACGATGAACAGGGAAATACCCTTGGTGCCTGCCGGAGCATCCGGCAGTTTCGCCAACACCAGATGAATGATGTTGTCGCTCATGTCGTGTTCGCCGGCCGAGATGAAGATCTTGCTGCCGGAAATCGCGTAGCTGCCGTCGGCTGAAGGGACGGCGCGGGTTTTGATGATGCCCAGGTCAGTGCCGCAATGCGCCTCGGTCAGGCACATGGTGCCGGTCCATTGACCAGCCGTCAGTTTGCTCAGGTAGGTGTTCTTCTGATCGTCGGTGCCGTGGGCGTGGATGGCCGACATTGCGCCGTGGGTCAGGCCGGGGTACATGCCCCACGAGGTATTGCTCGATCCGACCATTTCACTGATGACCAGGCCCAGTGAACTCGGCAAACCCTGGCCGCCATACGCCGGATCAGCTGCCAGACCGTGCCAGCCACCTTCCACGTACTGTGCGAAAGCCTGCTTGAAGCCTGTAGGCGTTGTCACCACGCCGTTGTCGAAATGGCAGCCTTCTTCGTCGCCGGAGCGATTCAACGGTGCGAGAACGTTCTCGCAGAACTTCGCCCCTTCTTCGAGGATCGCATTGACCATGTCCGGGCTCGCGTCGGTGGCGCCCAGCGCGGCGTAATTAGCGTGGAAATCAAACACGTTGTCGATCAGAAAGCGCATGTCGCGCAGGGGAGCTTTGTACTCAGGCATGGCGATGTCTCCGGCAGCAGATCGTTCAAACCTACTGCTGCCCACCCTGCCTCACAATCACAGTCCAGACGCTGAATGCGCCATCATCACTCAACCCGCAGCGGCGTCCATGCGCACCGCGCCACGGCGAGTCTGACCGAAGGCCACCACACAATTTCGCCCGGCGCCCTTGGCGCTGTAGAGCGCTTCGTCAGCGGACTTGAGCACTTTTTCGGGGGTACGCTGCTCCACGCGCTCAGCAACGCCGATGCTCACAGTCACCGACACGCTTGTAGCGCCCGGCCCTGCGCGACGCTGACGACCTTGCTGGTCGTCCTGCGGGCGGGCGTCTTGGTTGCGCAGTTGAATGTTGTACGTGGCGATGGACTCGCGGATGACTTCCAGGTGCGGCATGCACTCTTCCAGTGTCTTGCCCGCGAATACCAGGGCAAATTCCTCACCGCCGTAGCGATACGCCCTACCGCCTCCGCCGATTTTCGACAGCTTGCTGGCGACCAGTCGCAAGACCTGGTCGCCGACGTCATGACCGTGAGTGTCGTTGAACCGTTTGAAGTGATCGACGTCACTCATCGCCAACACATAATTGCGCCCCAGCCGCTGCATACGCTCGTTGAGCGCCCGGCGGCCCGGCAAGCCGGTGAGCTCATCACGAAAGGCCATTTGATAGGCNTCATGCGCCACAGCAGCGGCAATCATTAGCATCACCTGACTGCACATGATGTTCAGGGTAAACGGCAGGATGAAGGTTTTCGGCAACGCCCAGAACAACCCGAGCAAACCGACGAGTTGTGCGGCGTGCAAGGGTCTCGGGTTACGCCAGTATTGCCAACTCAGCAGCAGGAACGAGGCGATGAACACGGGATAGGACAGCTGGATCAGGCTCATCCAGGCGCCATGCAGCGCTGGCCAGCGGATTTCCGACAGCCACATCAATAAGGCCTGGGGATAACTTTGCTCCAGCCCCAACGCGACACTGCCGACGGCCAGCAATACCGCGAAGCGCGCCACCATGTCCTGAAATAAATGAGTGCGTTCCTGCCAGGCGGCGAACACGCCGAACAACAGCGGCAGTAACAGGCAACACAGGTGGAACACCACTGCTGCGTCTTCACGGACCTTGCCGTTGTCGCGGTAATAATCGGTCTGGGTGTCGAGCAGAAAGTAGGCGATGTACACCGTCACCATCAGAAACAGTTCGCGCTGNCGTCGATACACCGCGCAGTACGAACCGCCGAGCAACAGCACAAGGGTAGGCAACACGTTGAACAGCGAGGTGAAGAAGACGTTGAGGTCCTTGATGTAGGCGGCCGCAAGCCCCGCAAGTAAAAGCAGTAATGACGGTAGGAAATGGCTGAAACGTACAGCGGAAGAACGCGGCAAGGGTAAAGCTCCGACCGTCATGACAATAGATGGCATTGTGCCCACCTACTGTAACGGCAGAAAAGCCGACTTACTGAGCGATTTGTCAGGTTTTTTTAGAGGCAGCGTCACTGGCCGCAGGCCGGGTGGCCAGTGACGGTTATGCCATCAGAGGTCGTGGGCGGCTGGTTTTACTATTTTTCAAACAAAAAAGCCGCTACCCCCGAAGGCGTAGCGGCTTTATGAAGAACAGCGTTAAGGCTTAGTAGCCCAGNNCGAAGTCTTCTTCTTTCATGTCCATCAGGTTGCTGGCGCCCGACAGCATGGTTGCAACGTGGGTGCGGGTACGCGGCAGAATGCGCTGGAAGTAGAAGCGCGCCGTCTGCAGCTTGGCGGTGTAGAACGCCTCTTCAGTGGTGCCGGCAGCCAGTTTCTCGGCAGCCAGGCGCGCCATGTCAGCCCAGAAGTAGGCAAGGCAGGCGTAACCGGAGTACATCAGGTAGTCCACCGACGCCGCGCCGACTTCTTCGCGATCCTTCATGGCGGCCATACCGACCTTCATGGTCAGCTCGCCCCATTCTTTGTTCAGCGCAGCCAATGGCTCGACGAACTCTTTGACCGCCTCGTTGCCTTCGTTGGTCTGGCAGAACTTGTGCACGATCTTGGTGAAGCCCTTGAGCGCTTCGCCTTGAGTCATCAGCACTTTACGGCCGAGCAGGTCCAGCGCCTGAATGCCGGTGGTGCCTTCGTACAGCATCGAAATGCGGCTGTCGCGAACGTTCTGCTCCATGCCCCACTCGGCGATAAAGCCGTGGCCGCCGTAGATCTGAACGCCGTGGTTGGCGGATTCAAAACCGACTTCGGTCATGAATGCCTTGGCGATCGGCGTCATGAATGCCAGCAGGCCGTCGGCCTGTTTCTTGGCTTCGTCGTCGGTGCCGTACTTGACGATGTCCACTTGCTTGGCGGTGAAGTACACCATCGCACGGTTGCCTTCGGCGAAGGCTTTCATGGTCAGCAGCATNCGGCGCACGTCAGGGTGCACGATGATCGGGTCAGCGGCTTTGTCCGGCGCTTTCGGGCCAGTCAGGGAGCGCATTTGCAGACGATCGCGAGCGTATTTCAGGCCGCCCTGGAAGCCGATTTCAGCGTGGGCCAGGCCTTGCAGTGCAGTGCCCAGGCGAGCGGTGTTCATAAAGGTGAACATGCAGTTCAGGCCTTTGTTCGCCGGGCCGATCAGGAAACCGGTGGCCGCGTCGAAGTTCATCACGCAGGTGGCGTTGCCGTGAATGCCCATTTTGTGTTCCAGGGAACCACAGCTCACGGCGTTGCGTGCGCCGATCGAACCGTCTGCGTTCGGCATGAACTTCGGCACGATGAACAGCGAAATGCCTTTGGTGCCGGCCGGTGCGTCCGGCAGGCGAGCCAGCACGATGTGGACGATGTTGTCTGCCATGTCGTGCTCACCGGCCGAGATGAAGATCTTGGTGCCGGAGACTTTGTAGGAACCGTCCGCCTGAGGCTCGGCCTTGGTGCGCAGCATGCCCAGGTCGGTACCGCAGTGGGGCTCGGTCAGGCACATGGTGCCGGTCCACTCACCCGAGACCAGTTTGGTCAGGTAAGCGTCCTGCTGTTCCAGGGTGCCGTGCTCGGAGATAGTGTTCATTGCACCGTGGGACAGGCCTGGGTACATGCCCCACGACCAGTTGGCTTCACCGACCATTTCGCTGACGGCCAGGCCCAGGGATTCCGGCAAGCCTTGGCCGCCGTGCTCCACGTCGTGGGCCAGGCTTGGCCAGCCGCCTTCGACGAATTGTTTGTAGGCTTCTTTGAAACCAGCAGGGGTCTTAACGCCTGACTCGCTCCAGGTGCACCCTTCGATGTCACCCACGCGGTTCAACGGTGCCAGCACTTGCTCACAAAACTTGGCGCCTTCCTCGAGAATGGCGTCAACCATGTCCGGGGTAGCGTCCTGGCAAGCCGGCAGGCTCTGATAGTGCGCTTCATAGCCGAGCAGTTCGTCACGAACGAAGCGAATATCACGCAAGGGGGCCTTGTAGTCAGGCATAGCGATAAACCTCTGCTGATGTATCTGGGATGAACAACCGCGTGGATTTGTTGTGACGGTCAAACAGTTGTTTGAAACATACGTTTACGCCCAAATCTTGTCAAGCGCCGATCTTTTGCCGTTCGTCATCACGCCGCCAATTGCCGGACACGCAGCCACGCGGCCGCCGTTGACAACGCAACAGGCCCTGCAGGAAAGATTAGTTGAGGGTGAAGGACTTACGCACAAAAACGCCGCGAATAGTCGCGGCGTTGGCAGGACGGGTTCAGCGAGGGATCAAGCGAAGGTATCGATCAACGTGCCAAGCATTTCATNNGAAGCCTTGGCGACTTTGGCGCCCAGCTCNACNTGAAACTTGCCCTGGGCCATCTCGACCATATTGCTGGCCAGGTCCGATTGCTGGCTGCGGTCAACCGAACGCAGGCGGTCTACCTGAACGTCGGAAGACTGGCTGGTCACCGCACGCTCGATGGTGCTGCTGGCGATCTGGCCGGATGCCTGATCGACACGGTTCTGTCCTGTCTGAATAGTGCTCAGACCGGCATAAAAAGCGGTGTTTCCTGAGATTTCCATAGGGAACTCGTCCTACAAAGGATTAACTGCGGCCATTGAACCAGACATGATGGCAAAAGGCCCGACAAAAACACTAATGGCACAGTGACTTGTCATAGGCAAAACCTCAATCCAGCAAATCCAGCTGCAAATGTTCCGCCACCGCTTCTGCTGTCACCGATTTGAGTTTCGGCACTCGTCCAAGACAAGGCGCAGGAATCCGCTCGGCGAGAGTCGCTAGGTTCTCTTCCAGGCGCGAGGTTTTCGGATCGATGATATTGGCCACCCAACCCGCCAGCTGTAAACCGTCCTGGGCAATCGCCTCGGCCGTCAGCAGCGCATGATTGATACAGCCCAAGCGCACCCCAACCACAAGGATCACCGGCAGGCCCAGCGCCATTGCCAGGTCCGACAGATTGTCCTGATCCGCCAACGGCACGCGCCAGCCGCCGGCGCCTTCGATCAAGGTGAAATCCGCCAGCATGTCGAGAATGTCGAGCATCGGCGTCAACAGCGATTGCACCGTCAGCGCCACACCTGCTTCCCGCGCGGCCAGGTGCGGAGCGATCGGCGGCTCGAACGCCACCGGGTTGACCTGTGCATAAGTCAGCGGCAGTGAGCACTCAGCCAGCAACGCCAGCGCATCGGAATTACGCAACCCCTTGGGCGTCACATCACAGCCGGAAGCGACCGGCTTGCCCGCCGCCGTACTCATGCCCGCCGACCGTGCGGCATGTAGCAGGCCGGCGGCGATGGTGGTCTTGCCGACATCAGTGTCGGTGCCCGTGATGAAGTAAGCGGCGCTCATAGAGGTTTCTCCAACACGGCGTAGACCACTTGATAAGTCGCCGGCAATCCTTCGGCCTGACGAAACTGCTCATACGCCTCGACCAAGCCGAGGATCCGCGCCCGACCGGTCAAACCGCCCGGCCGACCGGGGTTCAAATTGTGTGCGCCCAACGCCTTGAGTTCATGCGTCAGGCTGCGCACGTCCGGGTAATGCAACACATGCGCACGGGTTTGCAGGCTGACCACCTTCAAGCCACTGGACGCGCACAAATGTTGATAAACGCCCAACTCGCGGAAGCGATTGACGTGCACCATGCCATCCACTTGACGCCAGCTGTCACGCAACTCAAACAACGTCCCTACGCAAAGACTAGCAAACGCGAAAATCCCGCCCGGTTTCAGGGCCCGATACGCCTCACTGAGCACCGACTCGAAATCCGCGCACCACTGCACCGCCAGGCTGGAGAAGATCAGATCACAGGTCGAATCCTGCAACGGCAAACGCTCTGCATCCCCGGCGATGAAATGGCTGGCGCCACCCAAAGGCCTGGCGTGGTTGAGCATGCCTTCGGCGATGTCCATTGCCAGTCCGTGACCTGCAGGAAATCGCTCGCCCAATGCCCGGCTGAAATGCCCGGTGCCGCAACCCAGATCCAGCCAGACACCCGGCACACATTCACCCGGTAAACGACTCAACAACTGGCTACCGACATCGCGCTGCAATTCGGCCACGCTGTCGTAACTGGCCGCCGCACGGGAAAACGACGCCGCCACCTGGCGCTTGTCCGGCAAGGCACCCGGCAGTGAGGGGTGGGATAAATCAGTCATCAACGCACTCGTGNAAAAAGGCCTGGATCGCCCCCGCCACACCGTGGGGGTCTTCCAGAAGAAACGCATGGCTGGCCTGTTCAATCAGACCGATTTCGACGTCCGGCAGCAAGGCCAGAAGTTCTCCGGCCGCTTCGGCCGGGACCAGCCCGTCGAGGCCGGCGAACAAATGCAGTTGCGGACCGCGGAATGCCTGCAACGCCTGGCGGGTATCCAGTTGTGCGAGCACTTCCAATCCGCTCATCAGCACCGCTTCAGAGGTATGCGGCGCCCCACCGAGCAACAACCGCGAAAGCCCGCGAGGATCTTCCGAGCCTTGAGCGCAAAGGAGTGAAAAACGCTTCAACGTCATCCGCGGATCAGCCTTGCAACCGGCGAGAAACGCGTCGAAGGTTTCGCCGTGCATCGCGCTCGGCCATTGCTCATGGGCGACAAAAGAAGGGTTGCTCGCCAGGGTCAGCAAGCCGCAGCAACGATCACCACGACGCGCCGCCAGTTCAGACGCAAGCATGCCGCCGAGGGACCAGCCACCGAGCCAGACGTCCTGCGGGATCGTCGAATCCAGCTCATCGAGCCATTCTTCGAGCTCGCTCGATTCCAGTTCCGGCAACGGCTCGATTTCGACCCGCAGATGCTCATCCAGCCCCTGCAAGGCGGCCGCCAAAGGCTCCAGCGGTGAAATTCCGAGGCCCCAACCGGGCAGCAGAATCAGTCGATCACGCATGGTTTGGCTCCGGTCCAAGTTGTTGGAAACAATCGGCCAGTCCATTCAACAATAGCTGCACCTGCGCCTCGCTGTGGGCGGCGGTCAGGGTCACGCGCAGACGGGCGCTGCCGGCGGGCACGGTGGGCGGACGAATCGCCGTGACCATCAGNCCGCGCTCGCGCAACATCTGTGACAGGCGCATGGCCTTGGCGCTGTCGCCGATCATGATCGGCTGGATCGGCGTAAAGCTGTCCATCAATGCCAGGCCGATCTGCTCGGCGCCCCGGCGGAACTGGCGGATCAGGTTATTGAGGTGCTCGCGTCGCCACTGTTCGGTGCGCAGCAGCTCGAGGCTCTTCAAGGTTGCACAGGCCAATGCCGGCGGTTGGCTGGTGGTGTAGATATACGGCCGGGCGAACTGGATCAGGCTCTCGATCAGCTCTTCGCTGCCCGCCACAAACGCCCCGGCGGTGCCAAACGCTTTGCCCAGGGTGCCGACCAGCACCGGCACGTCCTCCTGGCTCAGGCCGAAATGCTCGACGATCCCGCCACCCTTTGCGCCCAACGGGCCAAAACCATGGGCGTCGTCCACCATCAACCAGGCGCCTTTGGCCTTGGTTTCCCGGGCCAACGCTGGCAGGTCAGCCAGGTCGCCGTCCATGCTGAATACCCCATCGGTGACCACCAGCGTATTGCCGGTCGCCCTCTCCAGCCGTTTGGCCAGACTGGCCGCGTCGTTGTGCAGATAGCGATTGAAACGTGCGCCGGACAACAAACCGGCATCCAGCAACGAAGCGTGATTGAGGCGGTCTTCCAGCACCGTATCGCCCTGCCCCACCAACGCAGTGACCGCACCGAGGTTGGCCATATAGCCAGTGGTAAACAGCAGTGCACGCGGGCGACCGGTCAGGTCGGCGAGGGCTTCTTCCAGTTCGTGGTGCGGCGTGGCATGGCCCACCACCAAGTGCGAAGCGCCACCNCCNACGCCCCAACGAGCAGCGCCGGCGCGCCAGGCTTCGATCACTTGNGGGTGATTGGCCAGGCCCAGGTAGTCGTTGTTGCAGAACGCCAGCAACGGCTGACCGTCGACCACCACTTCCGGGCCTTGAGGGCTTTCGAGCAGGGGGCGCTGGCGGTAAAGGTTTTCGGCACGACGGGCAGCAAGGCGTGCGGCGAGATCGAAAGACATGCAGGCCTCGAAGATCAATATGGGTATGCACCCAATCCCAGTGTGGGAGCGGGCTTGCTCGCGAAGGGGCCGTCACATCCAACATGGATGGTGACTGAAACTCCGCATTCGCACTGAAACTCCGCATTCGCGAGCAAGCCCGCTCCCACATTGGATTTGTGGCGGGTCAGACAGCCGCGTTGTAAAACTGCTCGCTGCTCTTCTGCTCAACCAGTGCCTGTTCAATGGCCGCCTGATGCACTTCGTCCGCGTGTTCTTCGCGCGCTTCCGGCAGGATCCCCAGGCGCGAGAACAGTTGCATGTCCTTGTCTGCCTGCGGGTTGGCGGTGGTCAGCAACTTGTCGCCGTAGAAGATCGAATTGGCACCGGCGAAAAACGCCAGGGCCTGCATCTGCTCGTTCATCGCCTCACGACCGGCCGACAGGCGCACATGGGATTGCGGCATCAGGATGCGCGCCACCGCCAGCATGCGGATGAAGTCGAACGGGTCGATGTCTTCGGCGTTTTCCAGCGGCGTACCGGCTACCTTCACCAGCATATTGATCGGCACCGACTCCGGATGCTCCGGCAGGTTGGCCAACTGGATCAGCAGGTTGGCGCGGTCGTCGAGGGACTCGCCCATGCCGAGGATGCCACCCGAGCAGATTTTCATCCCGGAATCGCGCACATAAGCCAGGGTTTGCAGGCGCTCGCCGTAGGTGCGGGTGGTGATGATGCTGCCGTAGAACTCGGGCGAGGTGTCGAGGTTGTGGTTGTAGTAGTCGAGGCCGGCCTGGGCCAGGGCTTCAGTCTGGTCCTGGTCGAGACGACCGAGGGTCATGCAGGTTTCCAGGCCCATGGCCTTCACGCCTTTGACCATTTCAAGCACGTACGGCATGTCTTTGGCCGACGGGTGTTTCCAGGCGGCGCCCATGCAGAAGCGGGTCGAACCGATGGCCTTGGCGCGAGCGGCCTCTTCGAGGACCTTCTGCACCTCCATCAGCTTTTCTTTTTCCAGGCCGGTGTTGTAGTGGCCCGACTGCGGACAATATTTGCAATCTTCCGGGCAGGCGCCGGTTTTGATCGACAGCAAGGTCGACACCTGCACCCGGTTGGCGTCGAAATGCGCGCGGTGCACGGTCTGCGCCTGGAACAACAGGTCATTGAAGGGCTGTACAAACAGCGCTTTGACTTCGGCTAAGGACCAATCGTGACGCAGGGTGGCAGTGGTGCTGGCGCTCATGGGCGATTCCTTGATTATGCTTGGGCTTTCACTGGGGAAGGGCAATACCCACAGGCACGACACGGATGCTCGGCATATTTAAGGAAGAGTGATGCGCTGTCAACCACGATACGTAGGACCGGTTTACATCTGGTTAAACAATAACCAACACTGCTTGCTCTGCAGCGAAGCCACCGAAGACGTCAGGCCCATCTGCATGGCCTGTGAAACCGACCTGCCCTGGCTGGGCGATCACTGTCAGACCTGCGCCCTGCCCTTGCCTGCGTCGGGCCTGACGTGCAGCCCCTGTTTAAAGCTGGCGCCGGCTTTCGAGCGGGTCGCCGCGCCCTGGACGTACAGCTTTCCGGTGGACACATTGATCACGCGCTTCAAGCACAGCGCCAAGTGGCCGTTTGGCCGCCTTCTCGGCGAACTTCTCGCGCAGTTCCTGCAACATCGCTTCGATGAGGACCTTGATCGGCCCGACGCTCTGGTCCCTGTTCCGCTGGCTGCAAAACGCCTGCGTCAACGGGGTTTCAACCAGGCCGCGATGCTCGCCCGCTGGCTCAGTAGCAGCCTCGACATCCCTTGCGATGAAAAACTGCTGCTGAGGATTCAGGACACCAGCGCGCAACAGGACCTGAATGCCGATGCGCGCAAAAAGAACCTGCGCAATGCCTTTGCCCTGGGGCCTGATGCGTCCATCAAGGGTCGGCATCTGGCGATAGTGGACGACGTGCTGACCACCGGTGCCACGGCTCAGGCCCTGGCTCGCCTGTTGATGGATGCGGGCGCGGCACGGGTCGATGTTTATTGCCTGGCCCGCACACCCAAACCCGGTGACGCAAACTGACGTAAAGCCATGCACAAAACCTGTGGGAGCGAGCCTGCTCGCGATGGCGGTGTATCACACATATCAATGGTGACTGTGATGGCCTCATCGCGAGCAAGCTCGCTCCCACAGGGAAAATGGGCTGACTTGACTCCCAGGCTTCCAGCCGCCAACGTCCTCCCCATCGCCACAGCCCAAAGCGCCTCGCCATGTCCTTGCCCACCTTGTTGTCCCAGCACATTGTCCGTCGCCCGCAGCGCATCGCGTTGCTGCAGCACATCGCCGAACAGGGCTCGATCACCCGAGCCGCGAAAAGTGCGGGGCTGAGTTACAAGGCGGCGTGGGACGCTATCGATGAGCTGAACAACCTCGCGCAGAAACCACTGGTCGAACGCAGCGTCGGCGGCAAGGGCGGCGGCGGCGCCAAGCTGTCAAGCGAAGGCCAGCGAGTGCTGCGCCTCTATCAAAAGCTGCAAGCCTTGCAGGCCCAGATACTGGAAGCTGCCGAAGATGCCAGCGACCTGGACCTGCTCGGTCGGCTGATGCTCAGAACCAGCGCGCGCAATCAATTGCACGGCAAGGTCGTCGCGATCGATAACCAGGGGCACAACGACCGGATTGGCCTCGAACTGGTCGAAGGCTTAACCCTCGATGCGCAGATCACGCACGACAGCACCCTGCGCCTGGAGCTGGGGACCGGCACCGAAGTCGTGGCCCTGATCAAGGCCGGTTGGCTGGAGTTGCTGGGCATCGATCAACAAGCAACACCGGGCAACAACGTCCTGAATGGCACCATCGAACAAATACTCGACGCCCAAGACGGCCCCAGCGAAGTGCGCATTGGCCTGCCCAACGGCCAGACTCTCTGCGCGCTGGCCGAGCCGCAGCACCTGAAAAGCCAGGGTCTTGCCACCGACAAACCGGTGCGGGTGCAGTTTGCGCCGTCCAACGTATTGCTTGGTACACCGCTCTGAAACATAAGCTTCATGATTGCTCTTTAAGGTGGCTGCAAAAACCAGCAGGGAGCCTGATGTGAGCCTATTAGAAGAAAACCAAGCCACTGACCTCGANAAAATGGTCGGCCTAAGTCGCCGTGGTTTCATCAGCGCCGGCGCCCTCTGCGGTGCGGCCATGTTCCTCGGTGGCAACCTGCTGAGCCGCAGCGTGCTGGCCGCGAGTGTCAGCGCAGGCTCCAGCAAACTGTTGGGTTTTGACAGCATCCCCGCCGCCACCAGCGACGCCATCACCTTGCCGCCCGGCTACACCGCCTCGGTGTTGATCAGTTGGGGCCAGCCGCTGCACAAGAATGGCCCGGCCTTTGACCCGAGCGGTAACGGCACCGCCGAGCAGCAGGAAGTCCAGTTCGGTGACAACAACGACGGCATGAGCCTGTTCGCCTTCCCTGGCGACGACAACCGCGCACTCATGGCGATCAACAACGAATACACCAACTACCGTTACCTCTACGCCCACGGCGGTGCGCCGCAGTCTGCGCAAGAGGTGCACAAGGCACTGGCCTGCGAAGGCGTGTCGGTGATCGAAGTGCAACGCAAGAACGGCCAGTGGCAATTCGTCCAGGGCTCGCGCTACAACCGGCGCATTCACGGCAACGCACCGATCAGCCTGAGCGGCCCGGCTGCCGGCCACGCACTGGTGAAAACCAGCGCCGANAAAACCGGCAAAAACGTGCTCGGCACCTTCCAGAACTGCGCCAACGGCAAGACGCCGTGGGGCACTTATCTGACGTGCGAAGAGAACTTCACCGACTGCTTCGGCAGCAGCAATGCCGAGCAGAAGTTCGATGCCGCGCAGAAGCGCTACGGCGCAGTGGCGGCCAGCAAAGAGATCAACTGGCATCAACACGATGAGCGGTTCGACCTGGCGAAAAATCCGAACGAGCTCAACCGTCACGGCTGGGTCGTGGAAATCGACCCGTTCGATCCGCAATCGACGCCGGTCAAACGGACCGCGCTGGGCCGCTTCAAACATGAAAACGCTGCGCTGGCTGAAACCCATGACGGGCGTGCCGTGGTGTACATGGGCGACGACGANCGCGGTGAGTTCATCTACAAGTTCGTCAGCCGCGACAAAATCAACCACAAAAACCCCAAGGCCAACCGCGACCTGCTGGACCACGGCACCTTGTACGTGGCGCGCTTCGATGCGGGCGACGGCAACGCTGATCACCCCAAAGGCAAGGGCGAATGGATCGANCTGACCCACGGCAAAAACGGCATCGACGCCAGCAGCGGTTTCGCCAGCCAGGCCGAAGTGCTGATCCATGCACGCCTGGCCGCCAGTGTGGTGAAAGCCACCCGCATGGACCGCCCGGAATGGATCGTGGTCAGCCCCACCGATGGCCAGGTCTACTGCACGCTCACCAACAACGCCAAGCGCGGCGAAGACGGCCAACCTGTGGGCGGGCCGAACCCGCGCGAGAAGAACGTCTACGGGCAGATTTTGCGCTGGCGCACTGACCGCGACGATCACGGCTCGAAAAGCTTTGCCTGGGACCTGTTTGTGGTCGCCGGCAACCCGGGCGTCCACGCCGGCACGCCGAAGGGCGGTTCGTCGAACATCACGCCACAGAACATGTTCAACAGCCCGGATGGCCTGGGCTTCGACAAGGCCGGGCGGTTGTGGATTCTGACCGACGGCGACTACAGCAACGCGGGCGACTTCGCCGGCATGGGCAATAACCAGATGCTGTGTGCCGACCCGACGACCGGCGAAATTCGCCGTTTCATGGTCGGGCCGGTGGCGTGTGAGGTCACGGGGATCAGCTTTTCGCCGGATCAGAAGACGCTGTTCGTGGGGATTCAGCATCCGGGGGAGAACGGCGGGTCGACGTTCCCAGAGCATCTGCCCAATGGCAAACCGCGGTCTTCGGTGATGGCGATTTCCCGTGAGGATGGCGGGATCGTCGGCGCCTGATCGGGCCTCTTCGCGGGCAAGCCCGTTCCCACAGGGTTCCAGAGTGTGCACACTNTGGGAGCGGGCTTGCCCGCGATGGCGTCAGCCAAAACAACACACGACTCAAGCCTTAACACTAAAGACGCCCCGTCTGCGCTACCATGCTTGGCCGGACGCGGCAGCCTGCTGCGCGCAGGAGTCAGCATGGCCCACCCGTTTGCAACACTCACCCCCGACCTGGTACTCGACGCTGTCGAAAGTATCGGCTTTCTCAGCGATGCTCGCGTTCTGGCGCTCAACAGCTACGAAAACCGTGTGTATCAGGTGGGCATCGAAGACTCCGAACCGCTGATCGCCAAGTTCTACCGGCCCCANCGCTGGACCAACGAAGCGATTCTCGAAGAGCACCAGTTCACCTTCGAACTCGCCGAGTGCGACGTGCCAGTGGTGGCGCCGATGATTCACAACGGTGCCAGCCTGCACGAACACGCCGGGTTTCGNTTCACCCTGTTTCCACGCCGTGGTGGCCGTGCGCCGGAGCCGGGTAATCTCGATCAGCTGTATCGCCTGGGCCAACTGCTCGGCAGGCTGCACGCCGTCGGTGCGACCAAGCCGTTCGAACACCGTGAAGCACTGGGCGTGAAGAATTTCGGTCACGATTCGCTGACCACCTTGCTCGAAGGCAATTTCATTCCCAAGAGCCTGCTGCCGGCGTACGAGTCCGTGGCCCGCGACCTGCTCAAGCGTGTGGAAGAGGTGTACAAGGCCACGCCGCACAAGAACATCCGCATGCACGGCGATTGCCACCCCGGCAACATGATGTGCCGCGATGAGATGTTCCATATCGTCGACCTCGATGACTGCCGCATGGGCCCGGCCGTCCAGGACCTGTGGATGATGCTCGCAGGGGACCGTCAGGAATGCCTGGGCCAGCTGTCGGAATTGATGGACGGCTATCAGGAGTTCCACGACTTCGACCCGCGCGAACTGGCACTCATCGAACCGCTGCGCGCCTTGCGCCTGATGCACTACAGCGCCTGGCTGGCACGGCGCTGGGATGACCCGGCGTTTCCTCACAGCTTCCCGTGGTTCGGCAGCGAGCGGTATTGGGGTGATCAGGTGCTGGCGTTGCGTGAGCAGCTGTCGGCTCTCAATGAAGAACCGCTGAAACTGTTCTGACCCTGACGCTGCTTCTTGTGGGAGCTGGCTTGCCGGCGATGCAAACAACTCGGTGCATCAGTAGCACCAAGGTGATGTTCTCAANGCCCAACCTAATCAGGCAGGACATCCGCAAACAAATCTCCTTACAATCCCCTCTTTGTTAGCTGCCTAAGCAAGGATTCTGCAATGCAAGCCGCCAACCCCCGCAAGGGGTACATCCTGGGCCTGAGTGCCTATGTCATCTGGGGTCTGTTCCCGCTCTATTTCAAAGCCATCGCCAGTGTTCCCGCCGCAGAGATCATCGTGCACCGTGTGTTGTGGTCCGCGCTGTTCGGCGGTTTGTTGCTGATGGTCTGGAAACATCCGGGCTGGTGGCAGGAGCTGCGGGACAACCCGAAACGCCTGGCGGTCCTGGCCCTGAGCGGCACACTGATTGCGGCCAACTGGCTGACCTACGTCTGGTCGGTGAACAACGGGCGCATGCTCGAAGCCAGCCTCGGTTACTACATCAACCCTCTGGTAAACGTGCTGCTGGGGATGTTGATCCTCGGCGAACGCCTGCGGCGCTTGCAGTGGATGGCCGTCGGGCTGGCAGCGGTAGGTGTGGCGCAACAGGTGTGGCAAGTCGGCAGTTTGCCGTGGGTGTCGCTGGTGCTGGCGCTGACCTTTGGCTTTTACGGCTTGATCCGCAAGCAGGCGCCGGTCAAGGCGCTGCCGGGGCTGGTGGTGGAAACCTGGATGCTGGTGCCGATTGCCGTGGCCTGGTTGNTGTTCAATCAGACAGCCATGAGTGCTCAACCCGAGTTCTGGACCACATCCGAAGCCTGGTGGCTGGTGGCCGCAGGCCCGGTGACGCTGATCCCGCTGGTGTGTTTCAACGCCGCCGCACGGCATTTGCCCTACACCGCGCTGGGCTTTTTGCAGTACTTGGCGCCGACGCTGGTGCTGTTGCAAGCCGTGCTGCTGTTTGGCGAGCATTTGTCGTCCAGCACGCTGGTCGCGTTTATCTTTATCTGGGCCGGCCTGGCGGTTTACAGCGTCGATGCGGTGATCAGTATGCGTCGCCGCAGCTGATCAAAAAACACACAAACCTCTGCGAGCCACGTCCTTCGTGGCCTGCATGGATCCTTCCCAAGGTTATCCACAGCGTGATCCCCGCCGTTTGTGCGCAACTTGTTGAAACTGATGGTTTTTTGATCAGATCTTGAAGAAGCCCGGCCGGCGTGGGCTGGCGGGCTGTCTCTACAGGTTATCCACAGGCAGGTGCACGTTTAACTTGGATAACCCTGTCAGGGTTCGCTGCGCAGCACCAATTCCACCATCAAATCGTCGGCCAGGGTTTCCAGCCGCGACTGCAAGACATCCAGCGACAAGGTCAGCGGCACTGCCAGAATCGCTTCGGCGTGAAACAACGGCTCGCTGCTCATCGGTGCCGGACGCACTTCGGTCACCAGACGCTCCAGGTTCACACCTTGTTCACTCAGCAGGCGAGTGATGTCACGGACAATCCCCGGGCGGTCATTGCCCACCAATTCCATGGCAATCGGTTTCCAGGTGCAGGATTGCTCGATGCCGCTTTCGGCGATCAGCACACGAATGCCGTGGGCGGACAACGCCTTCAGGGCATCGACCAGTTCATCGTAGGCCTCGGCCGGCACGCCCACCCGAAGAATCCCGGCGAACTGCCCGGCCATGCGCGACATGCGGCTCTCCAGCCAGTTACCGCCATGCTCGGCAATGCATTGGGCAATGCGCTCGACCTGCCCAGGCTTGTCCGGAGCGAAAACAGTGAGTACGAGGTGGTCCATGGCGCAGCCCTCTTTTGTTATAGAAAAAGAAGTATAGGCAAGGGACCGGAATCAGCCCGGCACTGCTTTTCTTTGGCGAGGGAGCTTGCTCNCGACTGCCTCGCAGCTGAACGGGAGCAAGCTCCCTCGCCACAAAAGCTAAGCGCCATAGCAGTGCATTAAAGATTATGTGTACAAGTTTTTATATTTAACTGGAACAATCCAATAGTTTTTTGAGAACATCCCGTNNNCCGCCGTGACCGCANNNCCAAAATGGGTCGCTAAACGACGTATTTAGTCTAATTTTCACAACCGCAAGTCATCATGTAGTATGCCNAAGCGCGCACTACATAACGTTGGATCGATGTCTGCCACAGGCACACTCGCAGCCCTGAAAGCCCTATCAGCAAGGCCTCAAAGCCGTTGATCGGTTCCATCCCAGCCGCCCGAAATGGCATGTACTGGTGGAGGGGGTTTGTGGTTTAAATAGCCAGAGGCTTCATTGTTAATTTGAAGAGCTGAAAAGCGAAATAGCTGAGCAGAGTGAGGCAAGCAATGACTGAACACGTTCAAGTCGGTGGCCTGCAGGTCGCCAAAGTCCTGTTCGACTTCGTGAATAACGAAGCCATTCCCGGTACCGGCATCACTGCCGACCAGTTCTGGGCCGGCGCCGACAAGGTCATCCACGACCTGGCACCGAAGAACAAAGCCCTACTCGCCAAACGCGACGATTTCCAGGCTCGTATCGATGGCTGGCACCAATCCCGTGCCGGTCAACCACACGACGCTGTGGCCTATAAAGCCTTCTTGCAAGACATCGGTTATCTGCTGCCAGAAGCGGCTGATTTCCAGGCCTCGACCCAAAACGTCGATGACGAAATCGCCCGCATGGCCGGCCCACAGCTGGTTGTGCCGGTGATGAACGCCCGTTTCGCCCTCAACGCCTCAAATGCGCGCTGGGGCTCGCTGTATGACGCGCTGTATGGCACCGATGCCATCAGCGAAGCCGACGGCGCCGAAAAGGGCAAGGGCTACAACAAAGTGCGCGGCGACAAGGTGATTGCCTTCGCCCGTGCCTTCCTCGACGAAGCCGCGCCGCTCGCTGCCGGCAGCCACGTCGACTCCACCGCTTACAAAATCGTGGACGGCAAACTGGTGGTCGCCCTTAAAGGCGGCAGCAACACCGGCCTGCGCAACGACGCCCAGCTGATCGGTTTCCACGGCGATGCAGCCGCACCGACCGCGATCCTGCTGAAGCACAATGGCCTGCACTTCGAAATCCAGATCGACGCCAGCACCCCGGTCGGCCAGACCGACGCCGCCGGCGTCAAAGACGTGCTGATGGAAGCTGCGCTGACCACCATCATGGACTGCGAAGACTCCGTCGCCGCTGTTGATGCCGATGACAAAGTGGTGATCTACCGCAACTGGCTCGGCCTGATGAAAGGCGACCTGGCCGAAGAAGTGGCCAAGGGCGGCAAGACTTTTACCCGCACCATGAACGCTGATCGCACCTACACCGGTGTCGATGGCAAGGAACTGAGCCTGCACGGTCGTTCGCTGTTGTTCGTGCGCAACGTTGGCCACTTGATGACCATCGACGCGATCCTCGACAAAGATGGCAACGAAGTACCGGAAGGCATCCTCGACGGCCTGCTCACCAGCCTCGCGGCCATCCACAGCCTCAACGGCAACAGCAGCCGCAAGAACAGCCGCACCGGTTCGGTGTACATCGTGAAGCCGAAGATGCATGGCCCCGAAGAAGCGGCGTTCACCAACGAGCTGTTCGGCCGCATCGAAGACGTGCTGAACCTGCCGCGCAACACGCTAAAAGTCGGGATCATGGACGAAGAGCGCCGCACCACGGTCAACCTCAAGGCCTGCATCAAGGCGGCCAGCGAGCGTGTGGTGTTTATCAACACCGGCTTCCTCGACCGCACCGGCGACGAGATCCACACTTCCATGGAAGCCGGCGCGATGGTGCGCAAGGCCGCCATGAAGGCGGAAAAATGGATCGGTGCCTACGAGAACTGGAACGTCGATATCGGCCTGAGCACCGGCCTGCAAGGGCGTGCGCAGATCGGTAAAGGCATGTGGGCAATGCCCGACTTGATGGCGGCGATGCTCGAACAGAAAATCGCTCACCCGCTCGCCGGCGCCAACACGGCCTGGGTTCCATCGCCGACCGCCGCCGCGCTGCACGCGCTGCATTACCACAAGGTCGACGTGTTCGCCCGTCAGGCCGAGCTGGCCAAACGTGCCCGCGCTTCGGTGGATGACATCCTGACCATCCCGTTGGCCGTCAATCCAGACTGGACCGCGGAACAGATCAAGAACGAACTGGACAACAACGCCCAGGGCATCCTTGGCTATGTGGTGCGTTGGATCGACCAGGGCGTGGGCTGTTCGAAAGTGCCGGACATCAACGACGTCGGCCTGATGGAAGACCGCGCTACGCTGCGTATCTCCAGCCAGCACATCGCCAACTGGCTGCGCCACGGCGTTGTCAACGAAGCCCAAGTGATGGAAAGCCTCAAGCGCATGGCGCCGGTGGTAGACCGTCAGAATGCCGGTGACGCGCTGTATCGCCCACTGGCCCCGGACTTCGACAGCAACATCGCCTTCCAGGCGGCGGTGGAACTGGTGATTGAAGGGACCAAGCAACCCAANGGCTACACCGAGCCAGTCTTGCACCGTCGTCGTCGCGAGTTCAAGGCTGCCAATGGCCTGTAACTAAGCGCTGACGCCGGATAAAAAAGGCCCTGATCGAAAGATCAGGGCCTTTTTTTTTCAAATCGGTTCTTGCACATCCATTCCCAACTCATGCTTGACCAGCGCCACCAGCTTGCCGGTATCGACAGGTTTGAGCAGGAAGTCGACCACGCTTAAATGCATGGCGGCAATCGCGTCTTGCACATCGGCGTCGCCGGAAACAATGATGATCGGCATTGCCGCCCTAACCGACTCACGCACCTGGCGGATCAGCTCCAAGCCATCGATGTGCCCCATGCGCAGATCGGTAATCACCAGGCCGATCGCGGGTTTCTCGCTCAACATCTTGAGTGCGGTTTCGCCACTGGCTGCGGTCATGCAGCGGATACCGTCCAGACCAAGAATCTCTGACAACAGCTCCCGTGCATCTTTATCGTCGTCGACGATCAGCACACGCTGCGGCGGTAAATCAGGCTCCAGCATCACGGCGCTCAGCGCCTCGCGCTCGGCATCACTCAAAATATCGTGGTCGGACATGGCTTTCTCTACGTTTTCATTTCAATTCCCTAGCACATCCGTCAGACATTGCTAAGCAGGCCTTCAATGTGCACTTCGTCGGAAAGTTTTCCTATAGCAAATGTAGGAGGTTTTTCGCACAGTTGCGTCAGACATTTCCTAACTTCCGACGCCTGCACGCCCCGACCTAGACTTACGTCCAATGGGCACCCTGCGCGCAGGGGCCGACCATGGCTGAGTCATCCGACAACAACAATTCAAAAAAAGACTGCGGTCATGGTTATGAGTAAAGCGGACGCCTTCACCCAGGCAGGGAAAACCGCGGTGTTGCAGAACATCCAGGGCACTTTGCAATTCCTTCAGCGCTTCCCGCCCTTCAACCAAATGGAACACGCGCACCTGGCGTACCTGGTTGAGCAATGTCAGATGCGTTTCTACGCCCCTGGCGAGAGCATCATCAAACCTGCCGATGGGCCGGTCGAACATTTTTACATCGTCAAACAAGGCCGGGTCGTGGGCGAACGCCCGCATACGGCCAAGGGCGGCACCGAAACTACCTTTGAAATCACCACCGGCGAGTGTTTCCCCCTCGCCGCGCTGCTGGGTGAGCGTGCGACCCGCACCGAACACCTGGCGGCAGAAGATACTTTTTGCCTACAGCTGAACAAGCTGGCGTTCATCAAGTTGTTCGCACTTTCCACCACGTTTCGCGACTTTGCCCTACGCGGTGTCAGCAGCCTGCTGGATCAGGTCAATCAGCAAGTCCAGCAAAAAGCTGTGGAAACCCTCGGTACTCAATATTCGCTGAACACGCGGCTGGGCGAATTGGCCATGCGCCATCCGGTCACCTGCAGCCCCGCCACGCCATTGCGTGAAGCCGTGACGCTGATGCACGAGCAACAAGTGGGCAGCATCGTGATTGTCGACGAGCACAAAGCCCCGCTGGGGATTTTCACCCTGCGCGACCTGCGCCAGGTGGTCGCTGACGGCACCAGTGANTTCAATCAGGCCATCGAAGGTCATATGACCCAGGCGCCGTTCTTCCTGAGCCCGGACCACAGCGCCTTCGACGCCGCCATCGCCATGACCGAGCGGCATATCGCCCATGTGTGCCTGGTGAAAGATCAGCGCCTGTGTGGCGTGGTGTCCGAACGCGACTTGTTTTCCCTGCAACGGGTTGACCTGGTGCACCTGGCCCGCACCATCCGCAGCGCCCCGNGGGTCGAAAACCTGGTGGCACTTCGCGGCGAGATCGGCCAACTGGTCGAA
Source organism: Pseudomonas mandelii (assembly GCF_002251635.1). Taxonomy (GTDB): domain Bacteria; phylum Pseudomonadota; class Gammaproteobacteria; order Pseudomonadales; family Pseudomonadaceae; genus Aquipseudomonas; species Aquipseudomonas mandelii_B. The sequence goes on along the minus strand of NZ_NMOJ01000154.1, from coordinate 15,878 downwards.
CGCATGCTCGCCCATGGCGCGTCGTCCACCCAGATCACGCACATCATTACGTTGCTCAACGATCACACCGTGTGCCGGGTNATCGAACTGACACTCGCCGAGAAAGGTGACCCCGGCGTTCCGTTCAGCTGGTTGTGCTTCGGCAGTGAAGGCCGCCGTGAACAGACGCTGCACACCGATCAGGACAACGGCATTCTGTTTGAAGCCCGGGACGCGGCGCATGCCGCCGAAATTCGCGGCAAATTACTGCCGATTGCCCAGCAGATCAATCAGAGCCTGGCGCTCTGCGGCTTCACGCTGTGCAAGGGCAACATCATGGCCGGCAACCCTGAACTGTGCCTGTCGCGGGCCGAATGGGCGCGGCGCTTCGGTGCGTTTATTCGTGAGGCGACGCCGGAGAATTTGCTGGGATCGAGCATTTATTTCGACCTGCGCGTGGTCTGGGGCGACGAGCAAGGCTGTGACCAGCTGCGTCAGGGCATTCTCGATCAGGTCAACGACAACCGGCTGTTCCAACGCATGCTGGCCGAGAACGCCTTGCGCCAACGNCCGCCCGTGGGACGTTTCCGTGAGTTCGTGCTGGCACGCAAGAATGGTGAGAAAGCCACGCTGGATCTGAAGGTCCAGGGGCTGACGCCTTTCGTCGATGGCGCTCGATTGCTGGCCCTGGCCCATGGCATCGAGTCCAACAATACCCTGGAGCGCTTTCGCGAATTGGTGGCCAAAGAGGTCATTGAACGGCTGGACGGCGCCGCGTATGAAGAGGCCTATCACTTTATCCAGCAAACCCGCATGCAGCAGCACCAGTTGCAGACNAGGGAGAACTTGCCCTACTCCAACCGGGTCGATCCAGACAGCCTCAATCATCTGGACCGACGGATCCTGCGTGAATCCCTGCGCCAGGCTCAACGCCTGCAAAGCAGCCTGGCCCTGCGGTATCAGCTATGAGCCTGTTTTCATGGTTGCGCCCGGCAGGCCCAAGCCTGACCGCTGAACTCCAGCAACGTCTGCAACGCTTGCCCTCGGCGGCCGAACTGAGTGAATGCAGCCTGCGCGAGCAGCGTTGGGTGGTGCTCGACCTGGAAACCACTGGCTTGAACCTGAACAAGGACCGGGTGTTGTCCATCGGCGCGGTGGTGATCGAAGACGGGGCGATCGATTTCAGCCAGCAGTTCGAACGCACGCTGCAATGCGCCGATATGAAGGTGGGGCCCGCCGTGTTGATTCATGGACTGGGGCCTAGCGCGATTGCTGCTGGCAGCGATCCGGCTCAGGCCTTGGTCGAATTCATGGAGTTCGTCGCAGACAGCCCGCTGCTGGCGTTTCATGCGCCGTTCGATCAACACATGCTGGGGCGTTCGCTGAAAGATCATTTGGGTTACAAGTTGCAGCATCCGTTCCTGGATGTGGCGGATATCGCGCCGCTGCTCTGTCCTCAGGCGCACATTCGCGATGCCGGACTGGATGAGTGGATCGACTGGTTCAAGCTGGAGGTTTTCGAACGGCACAACGCCAGCGCAGATGCGTTAGCCACGGCGGAGCTGGCGTTGATTCTGTTCAGCCGGGCGCGGCAGCAGCAGATTCATAGCCCGTTGAATTTGCAGCAGCGGTTGAGCCAGTGGAAACGGCGGCAGCGGGCGCCGTCCTTTTAGCCTTGCGGTGCCTGTTCTGACGCCTTCGCGGGCAGCCTCGCTCCTACAGGTTTTGTGTCGATCTGTGGAACTACGACATCCTGTAGGAGCGAGGCTTGCCCGCGAAGAACGATCACGCGGTCCAACTGAAGCCCCCCATCAAAAACCACCTGACCAGTGGCCAATTGCTTACCTCCCCCGCCTCTGCCACAATCGCGAACAATTCTCGTTAGTTAACACTTCCCAATCGGTGATGCTGCGTGTCGTCAGTCCAAAGCCCCCAAAGTGAGCTCGTTGGTGCGTTGTATCGCGACCATCGCGGTTGGCTATTGGCCTGGCTGCGACGCAATGTGGCCTGTCCGCAACGGGCCGAAGACCTGAGTCAGGACACCTTCGTGCGCTTGCTGGGCCGTGATGAGCTGAAGGAGCCTCGCGAACCGCGGGCGTTTCTGGTGGCGATCGCCAAAGGCTTGCTGTTCGACTATTTCCGCCGTGCAGCGCTGGAACAGGCCTACCTTACTGAGTTGATGCTGATCCCCGAAGGCGAACAACCGTCGGTGGAAGAACAGCAACTGATCCTCGAAGACCTGAAAAACATCGACCGCCTGCTCGGCAAGCTTTCAAGCAAGGCCCGGGCGGCGTTTCTCTATAACCGTCTCGACGGCCTCGGCCATGCGCAAATCGCCGAGCGCCTGGGTGTGTCGGTGCCCCGGGTTCGCCAATACCTGACCCAAGGCATTCGTCAGTGCTACATCGCGCTGTACGGTGAGCCGGTATGAGCCCGGCCAGTTCCAAACCGGTATCAGCCCACGTGCTGGATGCCGCGATTGCCTGGCAATTGTCCCTGGATTCCGGCAGCCCGGTGGAGCGTGAAGAATTCGCCAAATGGCACGCCGCCNATGAGGAACANGCGCGCGCCTGGCGCCANTTGGGCATGCTCGACCAGCGTTTCAGCGTCGCCAACGGTCCTGCGCGCACGGCGTTATTGCAATCGCGCGAAAGCATTCGCCGACGGGTACGCACGCTCGGCAGTGGCCTGGCCAGCATCGTTGCAGTGATCGGCCTGGCGCTGTTCGCCGGTGATCGCTACNTNCCCATCCACTATTGGCTGGCAGACCAGCGCACCGCCACCGGCGAGCAGCGCACGCTGAAACTCGCGGATGGCACGCTGATCAACCTCAATACCCACAGTGCGGTGGACGTGCGTTTTGACGAGAAGCAGCGACTGATCATCCTTCAGGAAGGGGAAATCCTCGTCGAAACCGGTCATGGCGATGCCCGGCCGTTTATCGTCGAAACTCGTGAAGGTAGCCTGCGCGCGCTGGGCACGCGGTTCCTGGTCAAGCGCGAGGACGACGGCACGCGGCTGAGCGTGTTGCAGTCAGCGGTGGCGGCCCATCCGCAGTCGAGCCCTGAAGAACAGATCCTGCGTGAAGGCCAGCAAGTGCTGATGCGCAGCAACGGCCTGGGGCCCATCGTCGCGCTGAACCTGGGCGCCGATGCCTGGACCCGCGGCATGCTGGTGGTGGACAACACACGACTGGAAGACCTGGTGCACGAACTCGGTCGCTATCGACGCGGGCATCTGGGTGTTGCGCCGGAGGTTGCTGACCTGCGGATCACCGGCAGCTTCCCCCTGCACGACACCGACAAGGCCCTGAGCGCGCTGCTGCCGACCTTGCCCGTGCAGATTGAGCAGCACACGCCGTGGTGGGTGACGGTGGCGAAGGCTGATGCGAAGCCCTGAAATTCTCGGAGCCTGAACCGACGCCATCGCCTCACCCTTAGAAACTCATCTTCTTTACTGAATCGAAATTACGAAGGCTGATGCGAAGCCCTGAAATTCTCGGAGCCTGAACCGACGCCATCGCCTCACCCTTAGAAACTCATCTTCTTTACTGAATCGAAATTATTTTCATCCAGCCCTATCACTTTTGGATTCTCGCTCGGCACATAGGCAATTGAGAAATATTTCCATTCAGGAGCCACCCCATGTCCCGCACGCTAGACACCTTGTTGCGCCCCAGCTTGCTGGCCGTTGCCATTGCCCTTTGCGCCCCGCTGGCCAGCAGTCAGCTGATTGCCGCTGAACAGGCGTCGAACGTGCGCGCCTACAACCTGCCGGCCGCGCCGCTGGCCAGCACCCTGAACCAGATCGCCAGCCAGGCGGGCCTGGCGCTGACCCTTAACCCGGCGCTGGCGTCGGGCAAAACCTCGGCACCGGTGAAGGGCCAGTTCGATGCCGCCGGCGCCCTGCGTGAAGCCTTGCGCGGCTCCGGTCTGCAACTGGAGCAAAGCAGCGCCGGCACCTACAGCCTGGTCGCCATTCCCGAGGGCACGCTGGCCCTGCCGGAAACTGCGGTCATCGGCGTCGAAAATACTGAAAGCGCCTGGGGCCCGGTGGAAGGCTACCTCGCCACGCGCACCGCCGCCGGCACCAAGACCGACACCGCGCTGGTCGAAGCGCCGCGCTCGATTTCGATCGCAACCCGCCAGCAAATGGACGATCGCAATGTGCAGAACCTCGATGACGCCGTGCGCTACATGCCCGGCATCGTCGCCAGCAGCTACGGCAGCGACACCCGCGCCGACTGGCTACGGGTCCGGGGTTTTGAACCGACCCAGTTCCTCGATGGGCTGCCGCTGCCGAAAGGCACCTACGCCAACCCGAAACAGGAAACCTGGAACCTCGATCGCCTCGCCCTGCTGCGCGGCCCGGCGTCGTCGGTCTACGGCCAGACCCCGCCGGGTGGCTTGCTGGACATGGTCAGCCGCCGTCCAACCGCTGAAGACAGTCACGAGATCCAGCTGCAATACGGCAGCGATAACCAGCGTCAGATCAACTTCGCCAACACCGGCAAGATCGATGACGAAGGCCAGTTCCTCTATAGCCTGAGCGGCGTGGTGCGCGACAGCGGCACGCAGATCGACCACGTCGATAACAAGCGCTACAACATCGCGCCGAGCCTGACCTGGAACATCGACGAAGACACCAGGTTCACCCTGCTTACGCAATTCACCCGCGACGATACCGGCATCACAAGCCAGTTCCTGCCAGTGCAAGGCACCAAGATCGACATGCCGTTCGGCAAGGTTTCCCATCACAAGAACCTCGGCGACCCGGACTGGGAATNCTACGACCGCACCTACTACGCGCTGGGTTACGCCTTCGAAACACGTCTGAACGACATCTGGCAGTTCAAGCAGAACCTGCGTTACACCAAATCCGATCTGTCGTTCCAGGGGCTCACTGTCGGCTCGTATCCGTTCACCCAGGTGGATAACGAAGGCAACGTCGGGCGCACCAGCACCATCGTCGATGAAGACATCAGCCAGTTCGCCGTGGATAACAATTTCCAGGCCGATTTCGCCACCGGCGATGTCCGTCACACCCTGCTGCTGGGTCTCGACCACCAGCGCAGCAACACCAACTACACCTCGATTTTCGGCGACGGGCTGACCACCAACGTCAACAACCCGATCTATGGCCAGCCAATCGTTCGTCCGCCGCGCTCTACCGCGTTCTACGACTACAACCAGAAGACCTACCAGACCGGCCTGTACGTGCAGGATCAAATGGCCCTCGACCAATGGCGCCTGACCGTCGGCGGACGTGAGGATTGGGTTCACACCAGCACCGAGTTCTTCAACAAGGGCGATGCCACCAACACCCAGCGCGACAAGAACTTCAGCGGCAACGCGGCGATCAGCTATGTGTTTGATTCGGGCTTTGTGCCGTACCTGTCGTACGCCGAATCCTTCCAGCCAACCATGGGTGCTTCGGCCACGGCCACCGACTCGTTCAAGCCGACCGAAGGCAAGCAGTGGGAATTGGGCATCAAGTACCAGCCACCGGGCAGCAACACCCTGCTCACCGCGGCGGTGTATGACCTGACCCAGAAAAACGTCTCGGTCACCACCACCGTCGGCGCGACACCGATCACCAGCCAGACTGGCGAAGTGAAGGTCAAGGGCCTGGAGCTGGAAGCGGTGTCCGACGTTACCGAAAACCTGAAAATCATCGCGGCCTACACCCTGGCCAAATCCGAAGTGCAAAAAGGCGACAACAAGGGCAATCGTCTGCAACTGATGCCTAACCAACAGGCTTCACTGTGGGCCGATTACACCTGGCACACCGGCGTGCTGGACGGCTTCGGTATTGGTGCCGGCGCTCGCTATACCGGCAACACCTACGGCGATCAGGCCAACACCTGGCTGGGCAAGGCCGACGCCTATACCGTGTTCGACGCCGCGGTCCATTACGACCTCGGCCGTCTGGACAACAGCCTGAAAGGCGCGTCCCTGGCACTGAACGCCACCAACCTGCTGGACAAGGACTACATCTCCACCTGTGACAGTTTCTACTGCTACTACGGCGACCAGCGCAGTGTCGTCGCCAGTGCAACTTACAAGTGGTAATTGCCTGAGCTGAAACGCTCCAAGACCAAGCCGTCCCTCGAGGACGGCTTTGGTATTTCTGAAGGCCATCAAATGAAAAGTAAAACAATTCGCCGCTGGTCGTTCATCCATACGTGGACCAGCCTGATCTGCACCGTGTTCCTGCTGATGCTGGCGCTGACCGGCCTGCCGTTGATCTTTCACCACGAGATCGACCACTTGCTGGGCGATGCCGCCGAGTTGAAGCACATGCCGGCGGACACCCCGCAACTGAATTTGCAGCAGTTGGTCCAGGCGGCGGAAAAACATCGCCCCGGCGAAGTCATGCAGTATTTTGGCTTCGACGAAGAAGAACCCAACGCGGCGATCGCCATCATGGCGGCCACCGCCGGCACGGAACCCAATTCGTCGCACACCTTCATGCTCGATGCCCGCACCGGCGAAGCGCTGGAGATGCCGTCGGCCAACGGCGGTTTCATGATGGTGATGCTGCGCCTGCACGTGGACATGTTCGCCGGGCTNCCGGGCAAATTGCTGCTGGCGTTCATGGGCATTCTGTTTGTGCTGGCGATTGTCTCGGGCACGGTGCTGTACCTGCCGTTTATGCGCCGCTTGAAGTTCGCCACCGTACGCCAGGACAAATCCACCCGCCTGCGCTGGCTCGACCTGCATAACCTTATCGGCGTGGTCACGCTGACCTGGGCGCTGGTGGTGGGCGTGACCGGCGTGATCAGCGCCTGCGCCGACCTGCTGATCGCCGCCTGGCGCAACGACGCACTGAGCACGATGATCGCGCCGTACCGCGACGCGCCACCGCTGACGCAATTGGCACCCGCGACCCGTTTGCTCGACATCGCCAAGGAAGTCGCGCCGGGTATGCAACCCGATTTCATCGCCTTCCCCGGCACGCGGTTTTCCAGCGAACACCATTACGCCGTGTTCATGAAAGGCAGCACCCATCTGACNTCGCACCTGCTGACGCCAGTGCTGATCGACGCGAGCACCCTGGCCGTCACCGCCATCGCCGAACGGCCGTGGTACATGGACGCCATGGGCATGTCCCAGCCGTTGCACTTTGGTGACTATGGCGGCNTGCCGATGAAAATTCTCTGGGCGACCCTGGATGGGCTGACCATCGTCGTGCTGGGCAGCGGGGTTTATCTGTGGGTGGTGCGGCGCAAGGCGGCGAAACCTGCGCTCGAGCAAGCGGAGGCTCAAGCATGAGGCCGCGACAGTCGAACTTCTGGAAGGTCTTCGCCACACCCACCGTGATCGCGCTTCTCAGCGCCGCGGGGTTGTTCGCCGCGTTGCTGGGCGATGGGGTGTGGGATGCCTTGAGCTGGCTCGGCCTGGGTATTCCTGCTGTCCTGGCCCTGCGCGGCCAGCCGCCTGAACCTGAACCCATGTGGGAGCGAGCCTGCTCGCGATGGCGGCCTGACATTCAACATGAGTGCTGAATGTGACGACCTCATCGCGAGCAGGCTCGCTCCCACAAGGATTTGCGTGCGTTGGTCATCGNGCTATGCTGCCCAGCACTGCCCAACACCGAGACGTTGCCATGTCCGCCCCCAGCATGACCCTGTTCCATAACTCGTTATCGCCCTTCGTTCGCAAAGTCATGGTGCTGTTGCACGAAACCGGTCAGACCGACCGCGTGGCGCTGCAAGACTGCGTGCTCACGCCGGTGAACCCGGACCAGACACTCAACGAAGACAACCCGCTGGGCAAGATCCCGGCCCTGCGCCTGGCTGACGGCAACGTCATCCATGACAGCCGGGTGATCCTCGATTACCTTGACTACCAGCACGTCGGCAACCCGCTGATACCCCGCGACGGCGCGGCCCGCTGGCGTCGTTTGACCCTGGCCTCCCTGGCCGACGGGATCATGGACGCTTCGGTGATGGTTCGGTACGAAGTGGCCCTGCGCGCTCCGGAAAAACACTGGGACGAATGGCTCGATGGCCAGCGCGACAAGATTCGTCGCGCGCTGGCGCTGTTGGAGAAGGACGCGATTGCCGAGCTGACCAGCCATTTCGATGTGGCGGCGATCAGCGTGGCGTGTGCGTTGGGTTACCTCGACCTGCGCCATCCGGATCTGCAATGGCGCGAGACGAACCCGCAGCTGGCGGCCTGGTATTTCGAGGTGAGTCAGCGGCCTTCGATGGTGGCGACGATGCCGAAGCTCTAGATCTTCGCCGACTGTACCGGCCTCATCGCGGGCAAGCCCGCTCCCACAGGGTCCTTGCCGTGCGCGAAATTCGTGTTCGCAGAAGATCCCTTGTGGGAGCGACTTGCCCGCGATGGCACCCCACCGGATCCACAGGAAACAACACCGCAATCAGCGTCGCCAACACCTCCCCTTCCCGCTGGTCCTCGCGCAACCCCAACGACCGGCTCATTCCACCGCTCCAAGATCAAACGCCAGCGGCTTGGCCGGCTTCTGCCCGATCCCGTACCAATCCAGCTTGCGGGTCAGCACCATGAACACGCCGAGCAAGCCGAACAGCAACAACGAGCCCATCAGCAGCGCGTAATCCTCGGCACTCAGCAACCCGTACAACAAGCCATACAACGCCGCCAACCCCGCCGAAAACCCCAGGCCGTGACGCACGCTGCGCAGTACATGGCAGACATAGAACCCGATTAGTAACACGCAGCCACCGGCCGACAACAGATAAGCCAAGGCAAAACCGATGTGCTCCGACAGTGACAGCAGCAACAGGTAGAAGAACGCCAGCGCCACGCCCACCAATGCATATTGCACCGGGTGCACCGCCAGGCTTTTCAGCACTTCGAAGAGGAAGAAGCCGGCGAAGGTCAGCACGATGAACAGCAGCGCATACTTGATTGCCCGATCGCTCTTCAGGTACTGGTCCACCGGATCGATGAAACTCACGCCAAAGCTGCGGCCGCTGTACGCCTCGCACCCACCGCCGGACACACAACTGCTCAGCGCTTCTTGTAGGTTGGTGGAGAAAAACGAGGTCTGCCAGTTGGCGGTAAACCCCTGATCGGTGACTTCACGCTGGGCCGGCAGGTAGTTGCCGATGAAGCTTGGGTGCGGCCAGTTGGCGCTCAGCGACACCTTGCTGGTCTTGCCCACTGGAAGGATCTGCAATTGACCGGTGCCTTGCAGCCGCAGGTCGAAACCGAAGGTCAATTCCGTGGATTGCCTGGCATCCAGCGCTGGCAATGTCACGTGTACACCTTCGCCTAGCCAGCCCACCTGGGTCCCCGGAACGAAGTCCAGCCGCTGGTCATTGAGTTCGAGTTTCAGGGCGTTTTCGATGCCGCGAATGTCGCTGATACCGACCGCCAGAAACGGCTGATCGAACTGGTAATCAGCGAAGTCTTCCTTGATGCCCAGTTGCGCCGGGACTGAGAAATGCCCGCTGATGCGGTTGTCGGCGTGGAACAGCCGCGCCTCGTAAATGCCTCGGGAGCGCAGTTCGGTCTGCACCTGCCCGTCGAGTTCGAAGCGTTCCGGGAGGAAATACAGACGACCTCGCTCCTCACCGATGTCCTGGTAGCGCTGGTTGGTTTTCTCGTTGAGTTTCCAGGTGCGCACCACTTTGCGATACGGCACCACCATCAGCGGCCCGCTCAGGCGCTGGCTGTAGCTGGAGCTGCGGGCGATGTCCATCAATACGCCATCGCGCAGTTGCTGACGGTCGCTGATGATGCCGTTGATCATCAGCAACGGAATCAGCAACAACAGAATCAGCAGCGCAATTGCGCCAAGTTTGAAANGCAGGCTGCGGTTCATGGGACTCTCCCTGTTTGGATGGGGAGAGTCTGGGATGGGTGTGTGGGGGATTTATGGGGGCAATATGTAGATTATGTGGAGACTGGGCCGACCCAATCGCAACTCGGTCCTAAGCCAGGCGCAACCTGACTTCAACACCACATGTGGAGACTGGGCCGACCCAATCGCAACTCGGTCCTAAGCCAGGCGCAACCTGACTTCAACACCACCCTCGACATTGCCGACGCTCAATGCCCCGCCATGTAACTTGACCACTTCTTCCACAAAGTTAAGCCCTAACCCGGTGCTCTTGCGCCCACTGTCCGGGCGCGGCAGCGAGTAAAAACGCTCGCTCAAACGCGGCAACGCATAGTCGGGAATCGCCTCGGCCTGGTTGAACAACTTGAACTCGATCTGCTCACCGACCCTCTCGGCGCTGAACCGCAGCAAGCCCTGAGGCGCAGTGAAATCCAAAGCATTCTCCAGCAGATTCCCCAACGCCTGACGCAACAGAAACGGCTCGCCATGCAGGGTGATATCCGGCGCAATCAGCTGTTCCACATGCAACTGCTTGCTTTCGATCCGCGCAGCCTGGGCGATGAGCAATTCATTCACCAAACCCGCCAACGGCACCGCCACCCGCTCTTCCAGCCCTTGACGCTGTTCAACCTGGGCCAGGTTCAGCAACCGCTCAATCAACTGCTGCATCCGCACACTTTCGCTGTCGATGTTACTGACGAAACGCTGCTGCTGAGCCAACGGCATTTCACCTTGCAGCAACTCCGCTGCACCGCGAATCGCCGCCAATGGGCTTTTCAATTCATGGGTCAGGGTGTGCACATAACGCTCGACGTAGGCTTTGCCTTCCAGCTGCGTTCGCATCTGCTCCACCGCCGTGGCCAGTTGCTCCAGCTCCCCGCCACGATAATGCGGCACCTCGACGCGACGCCCTTCGCTGACGGCCTGTGCATAAGCCGTCAACCGCCGCAGGGCCGCGCTCAACCACCACGACAACAGCGCGCCGAACAGCAGGCCCAGGCCGATCAGTCCGGCGCCATAGACGAGTAATCGACGTTCGGTGCGGTCGACATAGGGCTGCAACGAACTGTTGGGCTTGGCCACGGTGACCACGCCGATGATTTGCCCGTTATCGCGGATCGGCGCACCAACGTGCATCACCGACGAGGNCGCATCGTTGGGATCGCTGCGGGTGGAACGTGCGCCGTATTCACCGCGTAGCGTCAGGTAGACGTCGTTCCAGCGCGAGTAATCCTGCCCCATCGCCGCGCCACTGGAATCCAGCACGACGATGCCTTTGGCGTCGGTGACGTAGATGCGGTGGTTGACCTGATTCTTTGGCAAGCCCCAGATGCTTGCCTTCGGCTGCCGTTCGCCGTAGGCCTTGAGCAGTTCGGGCCAGCGGTTCTGGTTGAGGGTGCCGGCCTTGAAATCATCACGCAGGATTTCGGCCATCAGGTTGGCGGTGTCGACCAGGGTTTCTTCCGTGGACTGACGCACGCCGGGGCGAATTTCTTCCATCACGGTATTGAGCACGAAGTAACCGGTCAGGCCGATAAACAGCGCATACACCAGGAAAATCCGNATCCCCAATGGCATCAGCTGTGCCCCGGGCTGTAACTGTAACCGAGGCCGCGATGGGTGTGGATCGGTTCGGCGTCGGCCTTCACCAGACGCAATTTGGCGCGCACGCTTTTGATGTGGCTGTCGATGCTGCGCTCGTAACCGGCATCGGCGGCGACCCCCAGCGCATCGAGCAATTGCTCGCGGCTGAAGACGCGTTCGGGTTGTTCCAGCAGGCACTGCAGCAGACGGAATTCGTGCCGGGTGAGGCTCAAGGGCTGATTGCGATAGCTGATCTGCACGCGTTCGCTGTCGACACGAAACAACGCCGATGAGACGTCGGCCACCAGTCGCGGCGCCATTCGCTTGAGAATCGCCCGGACCCGCGCCGCGACTTCCCGTGGGCTGAACGGCTTGACCACATAATCGTCGGCGCCGATNTCCAGGCCCACGACGCGGTCGATTTCCGCATCACGGGCGCTGAGGAAGATCACCGGCACGTCGCTGAAACGCCGCAGTTGCTTGCAGGTCTCGAAGCCGCTGATGTCCGGCAGGCCGATGTCGAGAATGATCAGGTCGGCCGGGGTCTGGCGCTGATGCTCCAGCGCCGCCGCGCCGAGGCTCAACCAGGTGGTGGTGAACCCCTCGCCCTGCAGCGCGAATATCAGGGTGTCGGCAATCGCCGCTTCGTCTTCGACAATCAGGATATGAGGCATGGCGTCCGAGCCCGGCAGTTAAGTGGGCGAACGGTGCCCCAAGCCTCTCGTTCCGTCAATCAGCAGTCGGGTTTGTCGGCCGTGAAACGCCGCGCCGGGTTGACCGCCGCGCCGAATTCACGCAGGGCCTTGGCGCCGATCAGCAGCGGGTAGTTGAAGCTGCTGCGGTCAGTAAGGTTGACCTCGACGGTGCGCTTGACGTTGCCCAGGCACAGCTCCAGATCGACCACCGGGCGTTTGGTGGGCTCGATGGCTTCCTTGTCATCCTCGTCTTCTTCGGAGCGTGTCTTGATCTTGCTGATCCGCGCGACCTTGTGTTCGTAGACCTTGTTGCTCGCGTCTTTGGTGGCGAGGCGGAAACGTACCCACTCGTCCCCGTCGCGGGTGAAGGTTTCGATGTCCTTGGCCGACAGTGATGCCGTCAGGGCACCGGTGTCCATTTTGGCCTTGAGCACTTCGCCGCCGATTTCCGGCAGCGCAATGTATTCGTAACGCCCGTACAGCGTCGGCTCGGCGGCCAGGACTGGCAGGGCCACGAGGGAAAGCAGTGCAAGGAGGGATTTCACGTAATGGGCATCCATAAGGAGTGGGCAGCGGAATTTTAGACCGTCAGTGAGCAATTCGTTCGCTCTTGAAATCGCATCGCGGGCAAGCCACGCTCCCACAGGGTTTCGTGTCGTTCACAAACCTTGAGTACACCCTAATCTACTNACAAACCTTGAGTACACCCTAATCTACTGTGGGAGCGGGCTTGCCCGCGAAGAGGCCAGATCAGTCACCAAAAATGCTGACAGATTCAAATTCACTCAAGCATAACGATGTAAAAGTGAAACATTCGTCACCGCCGATTTGGCCTGCCGCGCGAAGCTGCATATCATGGCGCGCCCAAAGGCTTTCAAGAGTTACTTATGCGCCGCCTGCTCACCGGCTGTTTCGTTACCCTGCTGTTGTTGCTCAACACCCTGGTCCTGTTCGGGCCNCTGATGGTGTTTGCCCTGATCAAGTTGGTGGCCCGCGGGCGCTGTCGCGACTACGCGTCATGGGCGGTGATGTGGATCGCCGAAACCTGGGCCGAAATCGACAAGCTTATATTCTCCCGGTGCACGCCCACTCAATGGGACATTCGCGGCGGCGGCGACCTGCGACGCGATACCTCTTACCTGGTGATCAGCAACCATCAGTCGTGGGTCGACATTCCAGCCCTGATCCAGACACTCAACCGCCGCACGCCGTTCTTCAAGTTCTTCCTCAAGAAGGAACTGATCTGGGTGCCATTCCTGGGGCTGGCGTGGTGGGCACTGGATTACCCGTTCATGAAACGCTACACCAAGGCGTTCCTGGCCAAGCACCCGGAACTGGCGGGCCAGGACCTGGACATCACCAAAGCGGCGTGCGAGTTGTACAAGCGTCAGCGGGTGACCGTGGTCAATTACCTGGAAGGCACCCGATACACCGCAGCGAAAAGCACTCAGCAGCAGTCACCCTTCACTCACCTGCTCAAGCCCAAGGCCGGCGGCGTGGCGTTTGTGCTCGCGGCAATGGGCGAACAGCTGGACGCTGTGCTCGATGTCACGGTGGTGTATCCGCAGCAGAAAATTCCGGGATTCTGGGATTTGATCAGCGGCAACGTGCCGAGGATCATCATCGACATCAAGACCCGCGAACTCGACCCGGCGTTGTGGCAGGGTGATTACGAGAACGATCCGGTGTTTCGCGAAACGATCCAGAACTGGGTCAACCAGCTCTGGATCGAGAAGGATCAACGCATCGACGCATTGCGCGCCGAGCGCCGTTGAATCAACTACCGGTGCCGGCACCCCAGATCCCGCCCAGGCTTTCCAGCAACGGACCGCCCACGCCCTGATCGCCGAGGTACTTGAGGAGCACCGGGGCAAACTGGCCGACCATGCTGCCGTCCATGCCCAGAGCGCCGAACGCGCTGTTCAGGTCGCTGGTGTTCTTCACATTGCCCAGCGCGTTCTCCAGACCGGCCGACTTGCCGGACGAGCCGAGCAAACCCGCGAGAGCGCCCAGTTCACCGCCGCCTGACAGCTTGTCCAGGCCCGGTACGCTTTTGGCCAGTTGCGAGTAATCAGTCGAGCTCAATTGATTCTTTGCCAGCCCTAACATCGCTGCGGTGCCACCGACGGCTTGCTCAGGTTTAACGTTCAACTGCGAAGTCAGCGCGCCGAGCAGCCCGGCGGTTTCCTGCGTGGGTGCGGCGGCAGTGGCCGCATTACCACCCTGCATGCTCGAGGCCGCTTTGGTCACATCGTCCAGGCTGAAACCGGCGAAGACCGGGCTGGCCGCGAGGGTCATCAGAGAGGCCAGTGCAAAACTGCGTGAAATCTTCATCCAGACATCCTCTTGTGCCGTGAGAGCCGCCCGAGAGCGGACGGGAAAACTGCCGGTTTGACCGGGGTTTAGGTGGCATTGTTCCTCGATGGGGCAGGCATTTTATCCCGCTTACGCGATAAATGTGCGTTGGAAACAACGAATATTCCCCGGCTATAAAAAATGTATCCATTACACCAAACCGACATAAAAATCTGTCAGATCTGACAGTTGCTACCTACCCATAGTTTACTTAGTCTTTTAGTCGCAATACTGCAATTGGGAGTGAGTTATTAAATAGCAGCTCGCACCTCTTCGTTTTCGATCTGGTAGGAAGCATTAATATGGCTGGCAGAGAAACAGGTATAGTTAAATGGTTTAACGATGAAAAGGGCTTTGGATTTATCACTCCAGATAGTGGAGGAGCGGAACTTTTCGTACACTTCAAAGCAATTGAATCAGACGGCTTTAAAACTTTGAAAGAGGGACAAGCAGTATCTTACGTTTCAGAAAAAGGGCAAAAAGGTCAACAGGCTGCGCAGGTACGCACCGAATAAATAAACAATGACCAAAGTCGTTGAAGACTCGACCAGGCCTGCTTCCACCTAGTCGTTAGGGCAGGCCATTCTTATCGGAGACACGGCGATGAGGCGAAAAACAGAAAAGTGCGATACCACAGTCGTTAACGAACCTACTTCGTCGCCATCGAAAAGTTTGGAACATATAGAACTGGAGACTCAACCAATTATCTTTTGCATCAACCCGGGCGACCGTCATCCAAAGGTCGGCGATAAGGTGACGTATGACCTAGTCCAAGGCGATAACGGACAGTGGTACGCAAAGAACATCATAGTGGTAAGCGACAAAAAGCCTCATTAAATCTATTTGGCTTTGACCGTAAGTCCAGCTTCTCTTGTGCGTACATACCAACTGAAGCTATTGTTTTTCTTCACTTACGGCAATTAGCTGGCAATAGGTATCAACGCGAGTGTTTATTACTGACAAACAAACGGGGGTTAGACACCATGCAGACAAAGATTATTGCCAGCGTTTTAGCAATCCTGACCGTGAGTAACTATACCTACGCAGATACTTGCCCTGAACCCTCATCTATTTACAAAACAAAAAGTAGCTTTGAAGCCAAGGACAAATCCGGCCATATCTGGAAAGGAGAAGATCCGGGACAACCGGTCGATGTTAAGACTCTGGTTTTTGAAGATGCGGCGTATATCACTGAAGACGAAACCGAAAACGGGCCAGTGAAAGTCAGTCAGTTGAGTTGCCGCTACCAAAATCTGGCAGCTGTCGTTACGGAAAAATAGCGATGGTTCTCGATAACGTGACCGGTTGGAAACCAGCCTCTGGAGCCTGGGACAAAGCAAATCACTGTACGAAATCCATCAGCGAGTGCTCATTCACCATCAGCAATCAATAAAAAAGGGCGACATCACTGTCGCCCTTCTCCCGTCTTGC
>NZ_NMOJ01000153.1 GCF_002251635.1 Pseudomonas mandelii | reverse complement strand
CAATGCTTATGCCGCGCTGAACAGTTTGTGCGGATCAATCACAAACTTCTTCGGCACGCCCGCATCAAACTCGCCGTACCCACGCGGCGCGTCATCCAGGCTGATGACTTCGACGCCGACGATATCGGCAATATGAATGCGGTCCCACATGATCGCCTGCATCAGCTGGCGGTTGTACTTCATCACCGGGGTTTGGCCGGTGTGGAAGCTGTGGGATTTAGCCCAGCCCAGACCGAAGCGAATGCTCAGGCTGCCCATTTTCGCGGCGGCGTCGACGGCGCCCGGGTCTTCGGTCACGTACAAGCCTGGAATGCCGATTTTGCCTGCCACACGCACCACGCCCATCAGCGAGTTGAGCACGGTGGCCGGGGCTTCGTGTTTCACGCCGTCATGGCCGTGGCCGCGCGCTTCGAAGCCTACGNCGTCAACGGCGCAGTCCACTTCCGGCTCGCCCAGCAGGGCGGCGATCTGTTCGTGCAGCGGGGTGTCGGTGGACAGGTCAACCACTTCNAAACCCTGAGCCTTGGCGTGTGCCAGGCGGACGGTGTTGACGTCACCGATGATCACCACCGCCGCGCCCAACAGGCGAGCGGAAGCGGCAGCGGCCAGGCCGACAGGACCGGCACCGGCGATGTACACGGTGCTGCCCGGGCCAACGCCAGCGGTGACTGCGCCGTGGTAACCCGTCGGGAGAATGTCGGAAAGGCAGGTCAGGTCGCGGATTTTCTCCATGGCCTTGTCGCGGTCCGGCAGTTTCAGCAGGTTGAAGTCGGCGTACGGCACCAGCACGTATTCGGCTTGGCCGCCGGTCCAGTCGCCCATGTCGACATAGCCGTAAGCACCACCCGGACGCGCCGGGTTAACGCTCAGGCAAACGCCGGTGTGCATCTCTTTGCAGGAACGGCAGCGCCCGCAAGCCACGTTGAACGGAACGGATACCAAGTCGCCGATTTGCAGGTTTTCGACGTCGCTGCCCTTCTCGATCACTTCGCCAGTGATCTCGTGGCCCAGCACCAGACCGGTCTGAGCGGTAGTACGACCGCGCACCATGTGCTGGTCGGAACCACAGATGTTGGTGGAAACCACGCGCAGGATGACAGCGTGATTAATCTTCCTGCCACGGGGGTCCTGCATTTTGGGATAGTCGATTTTCTGTACTTCGACCTTGCCGTTGCCGAGATACACGACACCACGATTACCAGACATGCTTTCACCTCGCTGTTGTTTTTATGTAGCGGTCGCGTCGCCATGGATCGGCGGCGCGTTGATTGCTCGGGTTATTGCTTGTGTCTTTTTGCGTCGTCTGTCAGGGCCTCATCGCGGGCAAGCCCGCTCCCACAGGTTTTTGTGTCGATCACAGATCTGCGGCATACCTCAGTCCACTGTGGGAGCGGGCTTGCCCGCGATGGCGATCTAAAGAACGACGGTGCGATTGGCGTTCAAGAACACCCGTCGTTCNATGTGATAACCCACCGCCCGAGCCAGGGTCAGCCCTTCGATATCCCGGCCTTTGGCGATCAGATCTTCCGGGTAATGACTGTGGTCCACGGCCTCGACGCCCTGGGCGATGATCGGGCCTTCATCCAGGTCGTTGTTGATGTAATGCGCCGTGGCGCCGACCAGTTTCACGCCCTTGTTGTAGGCCTGGTGATACGGCTTGGCGCCCTTGAACCCCGGCAACAACGAGTGGTGGATGTTGATCGCCTTGCCATCGAGCTTGCGGCACAGCTCCGGCGACAGCACTTGCATGTAGCGCGCAAGAATCACCAGTTCCGCACCGGTCTCTTCAATCACTTGCCACACCTGACGCTCCTGGGACGGTTTGTCGTTGGGGTCGAGGGGGAAATGGTAGTAGGGAATCTGGTGCCAGTCGGCCAACGGCTTGAGATCGGGATGGTTGGACACCACCGCGACCACGTCCATGGACAGTTGGCCGATACGCTGGCGGTACAGCAGGTCGTTCAGGCAGTGATCGGCCTTGGAAACCATGATCACCACTTTTGGCCGGTAGTTCGGCGCCGTCAGTTCGAAGATCATGCCAAAGGCTTCGCCGCGAGTGGCCAGGCCATCGCGGAAAGCCTGCTCGTCGAAACCGTCGGGCTGGCGGAATTCCACGCGAATAAAAAACCGGCCCGAGAGGCGGTCATCGAACGAATGGTGTTCGGTGACGTAGCAGCCCTGCTCGAACAGGTAGCGGGTGACCGCGTCCACCGTGCCGAGCACGCTGGGGCAGTCGGCAGTCAAAATCCATGTGTCTGGGGCGCGGCTCATAGTGCGGTGACTCCTGTTCATTGTGCTGGNGGCCCCGAACCCTGTGGGAGCGGGCTTGCTCGCGAAGAGGGAGTGTCAGTCGACATCAATGTTGACTGACCCACCGTTTTCGCGAGCAAGCTCGCTCCCACAGGGNATC
>NZ_NMOJ01000152.1 GCF_002251635.1 Pseudomonas mandelii | reverse complement strand
GGTCATTCTNAGGCTTGAACGTTCAGGCCAAATTCGGCTGACGCATCCTGCAGCCACAACCACCAGTAATCCGAGAAGCTGCGACGAATCAGCAGTTCCCAGGTGTCTTCGGCGGTATGGCGGATCACCAGTTGCGACTTGGCGAACACCGTGCCCACCGCCTTGCCCACCGGGAAATTGTTCGGGTGCACGTCGTAGCTGGTGGACTTCATCAGCACGTCGCGCACATTCGGGCCGCTGAGTTCGAGGATCTGCTGGCCGCCGCTGACGTTGACGATCTGGATATGCAGGTCGCCCAGGGCAGCCCGCAGGTTTTGCTCGGCAGCGAACTCTTCACCGCTCGGCACAACCAGCAGCCATTCATCCGGGCCAAGCCATTGCAGGCTGGTTTCGCCTTTGACGATCACCTGCAGGGCGGCTGGAAGCTCGATGCCGAGGGCTTTGTGCACGCCGGCAGCGAAGGCCGCGTCATGGCCATCGCCACGAATCGTCAGGTGGCCGAGGAGTTTCTTTTCGCGCACGGTCACGCCGGCGTTCTTGCGGCCCTTGCCGACCAGGCTGGCGAGGTCGGCATGGTGCAGCGACGACTCGGCCTTGGCGCCGGTGGTTGGGCGTTGTTGGTACACATTGGCTGCGGTCATAAAGCACCTGTTCCTGAATTCGTATCCCTGTGGGAGCGGGCTTGCCCGCGATAGCGATGGATCAGTCACCATTGATGTTGTCTGGTCTGACGCCAGNGGAATGCATTTCAAAATGTGGGAGGGGGCTTGCCTGCGCTGCAGGCGCCTCGGTCTATCAGATGTTCTGCCGCTCGCCTTTCGGGTCAAAGAACACCGAAGACACAATTTCCGCCTCGATCACGCTGCCATCCGCTTGCGGTGAGAACACGCGCTCGCCGATGCGCTTCAATCCGCCCTTCACCACGCCCATGGCAAACGAATAGCCCAGGGAGTTGTGCAGGTAGCTGGAAGTGACGTGACCGACCATCGTCATCGGGATCGTCTGCTTGGTGTTGAACACCAGTTGCGCACCTTCCGGCAGCCATTTGGTCGGATCGATCGGCTTCAGGCCCACCAACTGTTTGCGTTGATCACGCACACAGTCTTCACGGTTCATCCCGCGCCAGCCGATCCACGAGAACGGCTTGGTGCGGCCTACACACCAACCCATGTTCAGGTCGTCCGGGGTCATCGAGCCGTCGGTGTCCTGGCCGACGATGATGAAGCCCTTCTCGGCGCGCAGTACGTGCATGGTTTCGGTGCCGTACGGCGTCAGGTTGTACTTCTTTCCGGCTTCGACAATCTGTTCCAGCACGCCCATGGCGTAGTCGGCCTGCACGTTGACTTCGTACGACAGCTCACCGGTAAACGAGATACGGAACACCCGTGCCGGCACGCCGCCGACCAAGCCTTCTTTCCAGGTCATGAACGGGAAACCGTCCTTGTCCAAGTCGATATCGGTCACTTCGCTCAGCAACTTGCGGCTGTTGGGGCCGGACAGGGTCATGGTTGCCCAGTGGTCGGTGACCGAGGTGAAGTACACCTTGAGGTCCGGCCATTCGGTCTGTTGGTAGATTTCCAGCCACTGCAGCACGCGCGCTGCGCCGCCGGTGGTGGTGGTCATCAGGAAGTGGTTGTCGGCGAGACANGCGGTGACGCCGTCGTCGAAGACCATGCCNTCTTCNTTGCACATCAGGCCGTANCGCGCCTTGCCCACGTCGAGCTTGGTCCAGGCGTTGCTGTAGATGCGGTTGAGGAATTCACGGGCATCCGGGCCCTGAATGTCGATCTTGCCGAGGGTGGACGCATCCAGCAGGCCGACGCTGTCGCGCACGGCCAGGCATTCGCGTTTCACCGCAGCGTGCAGGTCTTCACCGTTGCGCGGGAAGTACCAGGGGCGTTTCCACTGGCCGACGTCTTCAAACTCGGCGCCGTTTTTCACGTGCCAGGCTTGCAGCGCGGTGTAGCGCACCGGTTCAAAGATGTGCCCACAGTGGCGGCCCGCAACGGCGCCGAAGGTGACCGGCGTGTAGTTCGGGCGGAACATGGTGGTGCCCATCTGCGGGATGGTCACGTTCAACGAGCGCGCGGCAATCGCCAGGCCGTTGACGTTACCCAGCTTGCCCTGGTCGGTGCCAAAACCCAGCGCGGTGTAGCGTTTGACGTGCTCGACCGACTCGAAACCTTCACGGGTGGCGAGTTCGATGGCGGCAGCGGTCACGTCGTTTTGCAGGTCGACAAATTGCTTCGGCGCCCGTGCAGTGGCTTTTTCGTGAGGCACCTGGAACAGCGCCAGCGTCGGCTCTTCCAGACGGCTCAAGGCTTTTGGCAGCGTGCCTTGCACGGGCGCGAAACCGGCTTCGCTGGCTGCGCGCACGCCGCCTTCAAAACCATCCGCCAGGGAATCGCCAAGGCCGTANACGCCGTTGATACCACCGACGCANACGCGTTTCTGNGGTGCCTCGCCCGGTACGAAACCAAGGATGTCTTCCCGCCAGGTCGGCTTGCCGCCCAAGTGCGAGGCCAGGTGAACCACCGGGCTGTAACCGCCGGAGCTGGCGATCAAATCGCAATCAAGCCACTCGCCAGGGCTGGTCACCGCGTGTGCTTTGACATCGATCGCGGCAACGCGAGCGGCGGTCACGTGCTTGCTGCCACGGGCCTCGATCACGGCACTGCCGGTNAGGATGCGAATGCCTTTGGCACGGGCNTCTTCCACCAGCGCACCACGCGGGTTGCTGCGGGCGTCAGCGATGGCCACCACCTGCAGGCTGGCGTCGAGCCAATCCAGGGCCACGCGGTACGCGTGATCGTTGTTGGTCGACAGCACCAGTTTTTTGCCGGGTGCCACGCCATAGCGGCGCACGTAAGTGGAGACTGCGCCGGCGAGCATGTTGCCCGGCACGTCGTTGTTGCCGTACACCAGCGGGCGCTCGCACGCACCGGTCGCCAGCACCACACGCTTGGCGCGCACACGGTGGATACGCTGACGCACCACACCAATCGGCGCGCGGTCACCGAGGTGGTCGGTGAGGCGTTCGTGAATGGTCAGGAAGTTATGGTCGTGGTAACCGTTGACGGTGGCGCGAGGCAACAGCAGCACGTCCGGCAGGGAGTTGAGCTCAGCGATGACGCTGGCGACCCANTCGGTGGCCGGTTTGCCGTCGAGGCTTTCGCGGGAATCGAGCAGACTGCCGCCGAACTCTTCCTGCTCGTCCGCGATGATCACTCGCGCGCCGCTACGGGCAGCCGCCAGTGCTGCAGCCAGGCCGGCAGGGCCGGCGCCGACAATCAGCACGTCGCAGTGNTGGTTCATGTAGTCGTAGGTGTCCGGGTCGTTCTCGGTCGGCGAGCGACCAAGGCCTGCGGCCTTGCGGATGTACTTCTCGTAGGTCATCCAGAACGATTGCGGGTACATGAAGGTTTTGTAGTAGAAGCCCGGCGGCATCAGCTTGCCGCCGACCTTGCCGAGAATACCCATCATGTCGTTGTTCACGCTTGGCCAGCCATTGGTGCTGGTGGCGACAAGGCCTTGGTACAGCGCCTGTTGCGTGGCGCGCACGTTGGGAATCTGGGTGGCTTCGGTGGCGCCGATCTGCAGCACCGCGTTCGGCTCTTCGGCGCCGGCGGCAAAGATGCCGCGTGGGCGCGAGTATTTGAAGCTGCGACCGATGATGTCGACGCCGTTGGCCAGCAGGGCAGCGGCCAGGGTGTCGCCTTCAAAGCCTTTGTAGCTTTGGCCGTTGAAGGTAAACGTCAGGACTTTATTACGGTCGATGCGGCCACCGTTGGACAGGCGATTGATCTGGCTCATACCTTCTCTCCCAGAGCCGTCGTAGCCGCTTTCGAGCTATCGGTCTTGTCGGTGAATTGTGGCTTGGTGCCGATCTTGTAGGTTTCAAGAATTTCGTAGGTCACGGTGTCGCGCGTGGCGTTGAAATACTGGCGGCAACCGGCGGCGTGAATCCACAGCTCGTGGTGCAGGCCACGCGGGTTATCGCGAAAGAACATGTAGTCGCCCCACTGTTCGTCGGTGCAGGCGTTCGGGTCCAGCGGNCGCGGGATGTGCGCTTGGCCGGACGCGTGGAATTCCTCTTCGGAGCGCANNTCGCCACAGTGAGGACAGAAGATATGCAACATAGGGGATTTCTCCTGTTAGTGGGCGACGGCCGCAGCGCCGTGTTCATCGATCAACGCACCGTTGTGGAAACGGTCGATGGAGAAAGGTGCAGCCAACGGGTGCATTTCACCCTTGGCGAGGCTGGCGGCAAACACGTTGCCTGAGCCCGGCGTGGCCTTGAAGCCACCGGTGCCCCAACCGCAGTTGAAGAACATGTTCGGCACCGGGGTTTTGGAGATGATCGGGCAGGCGTCCGGCGTGGTGTCGACGATGCCGCCCCACTGACGGTTCATGCGCACACGCGACAGCACTGGGAACATCTCGACGATGGCCTGGATGGTGTGTTCGATCACCGGGTACGAGCCGCGCTGGCCGTAGCCGTTGTAGCCGTCGATACCGGCGCCAATCACCAGGTCGCCCTTGTCGGACTGGCTGATGTAGCCGTGCACGGCGTTGGACATGATCACGCTGTCGATAATCGGCTTGATCGGCTCCGACACCAGGGCTTGCAGCGGGTGGGATTCAATCGGCAAGCGGAAGCCCGCCAGCGAAGCCATGTGCCCGGAGTTACCGGCCGTCACCACACCGACGCGCTTGGCGCCGATAAAGCCTTTATTGGTTTCCACGCCGATGCACACGCCGTTTTCCTTGCGGAAACCGATCACTTCGGTCTGCTGGATCAAGTCCACACCGAGTGCGTCAGCAGCGCGGGCAAAGCCCCAGGCCACGGCATCGTGACGGGCCACGCCGCCGCGCCGTTGCACGGTGGCGCCGAGTACCGGGTAGCGGGTGTTTTTTGAGCAGTCGAGGTACGGGATCTCATCGGCGACTTGTTTGGCGTTGAGCAGTTCGCCGTCCACGCCGTTGAGGCGGTTGGCGCTGACGCGGCGCTCGGAATCACGAATGTCTTGCAGGGTGTGGCACAGGTTATAGACGCCACGCTGGGAAAACATCACGTTGTAGTTCAGGTCCTGGGACAGGCCTTCCCATAGTTTCATCGCGTGTTCGTAAAGGTGCGCAGACTCGTCCCAGAGGTAGTTGGAACGCACGATGGTGGTGTTGCGCGCGGTGTTACCGCCGCCCAGCCAGCCTTTTTCGACCACGGCCACGTTGGTGATGCCGTGCTCTTTGGCCAGGTAATAGGCGGTCGCCAGACCATGCCCGCCGCCGCCGACGATGACCACGTCGTAGACCTTTTTAGGGGTCGGCGTGCGCCACATCTTCTGCCAGTTTTCGTGGTGGCTGAGTGAGTGCTTGAAGAGGCCGAAGCCCGAGTAGCGTTGCATAGTCATTACTCCAAAACCGCGCTCAGCGATAAACCGGGAAATCAGCGCACAGGGCAGACACGTGCTTGGCCACGTTGGCCTCGACATCGGCGTCGCCGAGGTTGTCGAGGATGTCGCAGATCCAGCCGGCCAACTCGATGCACTGCGGTACTTTGAAGCCACGTGTGGTCACCGCCGGGGTGCCGATACGCAGGCCCGAGGTCACGAACGGCGACTGCGGGTCATTCGGCACGGCGTTCTTGTTGACGGTGATGTGGGCGCGACCGAGGGCAGCGTCCGCCTCTTTGCCGGTGAGGCCCTGGCGAATCAGGCTGACCAGGAACAGGTGGTTATCGGTACCGCCGGAGACAACATCGTAGCCACGTTTGATAAACACGCCGGCCATGGCCTGGGCGTTGTCGATCACTTGTTGCTGGTACACCTTGAAACCTGGCTCCGCCGCTTCCTTGAAGCACACCGCCTTGCCGGCGATGACATGCATCAGCGGGCCGCCCTGAGCGCCTGGGAACACCGCAGAGTTGAGTTTCTTTTCAATTTCTTCGTTGGCCTTGGCCAGGATCAAACCGCCACGTGGACCGCGCAGGGTCTTGTGGGTGGTGGTGGTGACCACGTCGGCGTAAGGCAGCGGGTTCGGGTACAAACCAGCGGCCACCAGGCCGGCGACGTGGGCCATGTCGACGAACAGCAGCGCACCGACCTTGTCGGCGATCTGACGGAAACGCGGGAAGTCGAGGGTCTTGGAGTAAGCCGAGAAGCCGGCAACGATCATCTTCGGCTTGCACTCGACGGCCAGGCGCTCGACTTCGTCGTAGTCGATCAGGCCGGTGTCGGTGTTGATGCCGTATTGCACCGCGTTGTACAGCTTGCCCGACGACGACACTTTGGCGCCGTGGGTCAGGTGGCCGCCGTGGGCCAGGCTCATGCCGAGGATGGTGTCGCCAGCATTGATCAGGGCCAGATACACAGCGCTGTTGGCCGAAGAGCCGGAGTGCGGCTGGACGTTGGCGTAGTCGGCACCGAACAGTTGCTTGGCGCGTTCGATGGCCAGGGCTTCAACCTTGTCCACGTGCTCGCAGCCACCGTAGTAGCGCTTGCCCGGGTAACCTTCGGCGTATTTGTTGGTGAGGCCGCTGCCTTGCGCTTCCATCACACGTTTGCTGGTGTAGTTCTCTGACGCGATCAGCTCGATATGATCTTCCTGACGCTGCTCCTCGGCATTCATCGCCGCCAGCAGTGCGTCGTCATATCCCTGGATCTGGTCTTGCTTGCTGAACATCGCGTCTCTCCCAGCGGCATCTATGCGCCATTCGTCTCGGTAAGGCACCGGTGTTTCGACAGTGCCCTTTGATGCGATGGTATGACCGGCGCAGACAGGCCAAATGCCTACGGACGCCACGCAAAGGTGCGTTTACGACATGGGGAGAAATGGCTGACCGGACACAACCTTCGAACCCGCCAGGATCCCCTGTGGGAGCGAGCTTGCTCGCGATAGCGGTGGGTCAGGCAACATCAATATTGGCTGTGCCGGCCTCATCGCGAGCAAGCTCGCTCCCACAGGGGATCCTGGCGGGTTCGAAGGTTGTGTCCGAGTAGCAGCAGAAAATGCGCGGGATAGAGCGCATACGCCCAGCGTCGCATCGGCGGTGGCTGCATGCCCTTTGCATATCGCAACAAGAGCAGCCCCAGCAATGGCGCAATCAGACAAGCGGCAATGCCGAGGACGGCTGCACGGTTACCGATCTGCGCGGAGTAAAACAGCACATCCCATTGATTCGCCGCCAGGCACACCAGCCCCGGCAACAGGCTGAAATACCAGGGCCGCCCGATCACCAGCAACATCGCCAGCGGCAGCAGGACGCCGAAGAAACCAAACATCAACCACTGCGGGCACAGCGCCGCCAGCACCAGGGCGCCGACCGCCATCAGTCGCGATTGCAGGCTTCGGTCCTGCCAGCCACGGGCCACCAGCAACCCCAGCGCCAACGTAGGCAAGACGTTCAAAGTGTCGGGATCAGGAATAAACATCCGATACGGAATTTCACTGAGGGCGCTAAACAACAGCAACCAGCCCAGGTATCGCCACGGGCCGTCGGTCGTCACTGTCCGGGGGCGTGACAGGTTGACCGCCATCGCCAGGCAGAACCACGGAAACGCCAGACGTCCCGGCACATACAGCAGATCAGCGGAGTAACCGACATATCGCAGGTGATCGAGCACCATGCTCAATAGCGCCAGCCACTTGAGCAGATCCAGTGCCCCATCCCTTTGCGTCATGTGCATAATTGCCCGTCGTCTTTGTATTTTTCTGTCCGACACAGCGCGTGTGCTCACCGGATGATCTTCGGTACAGTGCGCACCATCATTGACCACGAGGCGCTTCACCATAAGCGTCTCGACCACGGAAAGCAGGGCCATGACCGATAAGAGCCAACAATTCGCCAGCGACAACTATTCCGGCATCTGCCCGGAAGCCTGGGCCGCCATGGAACAGGCCAACCACGGCCACCAACGCGCTTACGGCGACGATGAATGGACCGCTCGCGCGTCCGATGATTTCCGCAAACTGTTCGAAACCGACTGCGAGGTATTCTTCGCNTTCAACGGCACAGCGGCCAACTCGCTGGCCCTGTCGTCGCTGTGCCAGAGTTACCACAGCGTGATCTGCTCGGAAACCGCCCACGTTGAAACCGACGAATGCGGCGCGCCGGAGTTTTTCTCCAATGGTTCCAAGCTCCTTACCGCTCGCACCGAAAACGGCAAGCTGACCCCGGAATCGATCCGCGAAATCGCCCTCAAGCGCCAGGACATCCACTACCCCAAGCCCCGCGTGGTGACCCTGACCCAGGCCACTGAAGTCGGCAGTGTGTACACCCCGGAAGAAATCCGCGCGATCAGCGTCACCTGCAAGGAACTGGGCCTGAACCTGCACATGGACGGCGCGCGCTTCGCCAATGCCTGCGCGTTCCTCGGTTGCTCCCCGGCCGACCTGACCTGGAAAGCCGGTGTGGACGTGCTGTGCTTTGGCGGTACGAAAAACGGCATGGCGGTGGGTGAAGCGATCCTGTTCTTCAACCATAAGCTGGCCGAAGACTTCGATTACCGCTGCAAACAGGCCGGCCAGCTGGCGTCGAAAATGCGCTTCCTCTCGGCACCCTGGGTGGGCCTGCTGGAAAACGACGCCTGGCTCAAATATGCCAAACACGCCAACCATTGCGCGCAACTGCTGGCGGAACTGGTNAGCGATATTCCCGGCGTGGAATTGATGTTCCCGGTGCAGGCCAACGGCGTGTTCCTGCAACTCTCGGAAGCGGCCATCGAAGCCTTGACGGCCAAGGGCTGGCGCTTCTACACCTTCATCGGCAAAGGTGGCGCACGGTTCATGTGTGCGTGGGATACCGAGGAAGAGCGTGTAAGAGAATTAGCCGCGGATATTCGCCAAGTGATGGGCGCCTAAGCGCGACGAATACTGGCGGATTGCCGAGACTGTTATCTGGTGTTTCCGACAGCATACGACTGCATTTTCATCGACTAGCCTCTTTCCGCCTGATCCCTTCGAGCAACAACCCGATTTCCTGTGGCGAGGGAGCTTGCTCCCTCGCCACAAAAGCTCACTCACCACTCACCACAGCGTCTTGGTCTACATTGTCCTGCGAACCACTCGATTCGCTCAGACAATAACAATCAGGAGCTTACGCATGTCATTACAAGGCAAAACCCTGTTCATCACCGGCGCCAGCCGTGGCATCGGCCGCGAGATCGCGCTGCGGGCCGCGCGGGACGGGGCCAATATTGTAATTGCCGCCAAAAGCGCCGAGCCCCATCCCAAGCTGCCGGGGACGATTTTCAGTGTGGCCGAGGAAGTTGAAGCCGCAGGCGGCAAGGCCCTGGCTTTACAGGTGGATGTACGCGATGAGGTCGCGGTGCGTAACGCCTTGGCCCAGGCCAACGAACATTTCGGCGCTATCGATGCGCTGATCAACAATGCCGGGGCGATCAAGTTGACCGGGGTGCAACACATCGAACTCAAGCGCTTCGACCTGATGCACCAGATCAACACCCGCGCCGTGCTCCTATGCAGCCAGGCCGCGCTGCCTTACCTGAAAAAGAGCAGCGGCCACATCCTCAACCTGTCGCCGCCGTTGAATCTGGCGACCCAGTGGTTCGCACAATACAGCCCCTACACCGTGACCAAGTACGGCATGAGCATGCTGACGATGGGCATGAGCGAGGAGTTCAAGAACTACGGGATCAGCGTCAACTCGTTGTGGCCGCAGACGATGATTGCCACCGCCGCCATCGAATTTCAGCTCGGCTCGCGGGAATCCTTCAAACACGCACGAACGCCAGCGATCATGGCGGATGCCGCCCACGTCATTCTGGACAGCAGCGGTCGCAGCATTACCGGGCGGTTGCTGATTGATGAGGACATCCTGCGGGAAAACGGTGTGACCGAGTTCGAGCATTACCGCTTCGAACCCGGCACCAACGACAAGCTGATGCCAGACCTGTTTGTCGACTGAAAACACCGAACNCGACTGAAAACACCGAACCTGTGGGAGCGGGCTTGCTCGCGAAAGCGGTGTGCCATTCAACGGTGATGTTGACTGAGCCACTGCTTTCGCGAGCAAGCCCGCTCCCACAAGGAATGGGTGCTACTTAGAATTCAATGCGCACGTCGCCCTTCGGCACGCTGCAGCACGACAGGATGTAGCCTTCGGCTTCGTCTTCCTCGGTAATCCCGCCGTTGTGGTCCATCTCGACCTCACCGCCCAGCTTCATCACCTTGCACGTCCCGCANATGCCCATGCCGCAGGCCTTCGGAATCAGCAAGCCGAGCTTGGCAGCCGCCGCATGCACGGTTTCGCCTGGGGCCACGCGAATGCTCTTGCCGGACGAGATAAATTCGACTTGATGCAGGTCCGCCAGATCGACTTCCGGCGCGTCCGCAGCAATTTCGGCCTGTTCCACCGCATCGGCGCGGGCTTCCGGCGGCGTGGCACCAAAGGACTCCTCGTGATAACGCGACATGTCGAAGCCGACCGCTTCGAGCATGCGCTTGACCGCGTTCATGTACGGCGTCGGGCCGCAGCAGAACACCTCGCGCTCCATGAAGTCCGGGGACATCAGTTCGAGCATCTTATGATTCAAGTAACCGCGATAACCCGCCCACGGCTCACCCAGACCGTGCTTCTCGCAGATCAGGTGCAGGCTGAAGTTGTCGATCCGCGACGCCATGTGCTCCAGCTCGCGGTGGTAGATGATGTCTTTGGGCGAGCGGGCACTGTGAACAAAGGTCATGTCGACATTGGCGTTGGTGTCGTAGAACCAACGGGCCATGGACATCACCGGCGTGATGCCGACGCCACCGCTGAGGTACAACACTTTCGGGCTCGGGAAGTCGATGGCATTGAACAGCCCGACCGGCCCGTGCACCGCCAACTCCTGACCTTCATGCAGCGTGTCGTGCAACCAGTTGGAGACACGCCCGCCCGGCACGCGCTTGATCGTCACCGAGAAGCTGTAAGGCACCGACGGTGAACTGGAAATGGTGTAGGAGCGCATGATCGGCTGGCCTTCGATTTCCAGCTCCAGGGTGACGAATTGCCCAGGCTTGAAGAAGAACAGGATCGGCTGGTCGGCCATGAAGCAGAACGTGCGCACGTCCCAGGTTTCCTGGATGACTTTGACGCAACGGACGATGTGCCGACCATTGGCCCAGGTCTGGGTCGTTACCGGATTCAGGAAGTTGTTGGACATGCTGTTCTCCACCGCCGATATTCGGCCTTATGGTGGCGATTCTGCGTAACGCGAGAACCACCCATTTACCTATCTGCGACATTCACATACTTATCGCGACCAGCCCCCATACCACGGGGCTTGCGCGTCGGGATCAGAGTGGGCCATGTCGCTCATGGATAAGGTTCTGGTATTCACCGGCCCCACACTCGCTCCCAACAAAGACGCTTTCTTTACGCCTTGCACTGCAATAACCGTAGCCACTTTCGCCGGCCACACAGAATGGCCATGAGGACACACACGATGGACGTCACCGCAACCTTAAGCTTGGGCGATCCGCTGGAACCCGCACGCAAGGCCACCGCGCAAATGCTGCAAGAGCGTGAGCGCACCTTTTCGCTGCCGCAGCCGTTTTACTCTGATGAGCGGTTGTTTGATATCGACATGCAGGAGATCTTCCAGAAAGAGTGGTTGATCGCCGGCATGACCTGCGAGATCCCCACCAAGGGCAACTACCTGACCCTGCAAGTGGGCAAGAACCCGATCATCGTGATCCGTGGCGTCGAAGGCGTGGTGCATGCGTTCCACAACGTGTGCCGCCACCGTGGCTCGCGCTTGTGCACCAGCGAAAAAGGCAAGGTCGCCAAACTGGTCTGCCACTACCACCAGTGGACCTACGAGCTGGACGGCCGTCTGTTGTTCGCCGGTACCGAGATGGGCGCCGACTTCGACATGAAGCAGTACGGCCTCAAACCGGTGAACGTGAAGACCGCCGGCGGCTATATCTTCATCAGCCTGGCAGAGAATCCACCGGCTATTGATGACTTCCTGTCGACGCTGAACCATTACATGGAACCGTACGACATGGAGAACACCAAGGTGGCGATTACCACCACCTTGTTTGAAAAAGCCAACTGGAAGCTGGTGCTGGAAAACAACCGCGAGTGCTACCACTGCAACGCGTCGCACCCGGAACTGCTGAAAACCCTGCTGGAATGGGACGACGTTACCGACCCGCGCGCCGACCAGGCCTTCAAGGACCACGTCGCCGCTTCGGCCGCTGCCTGGGACGCCGAGAAAATCCCTTACGCCCACGCCAGCTTCGGCCTGCGTAACCGTATCGTGCGCATGCCGCTGCTCAAGGGCACCGTGTCGATGACCCTCGACGGCAAGCAAGGCTGCAAGAAGTTGATGGGCCGCATCAAGAACCCGGACCTGGGCTCGATGCGCATCCTGCACCTGCCGCATTCGTGGAACCACTGCATGGGCGACCACATCATCGTGTTCACCGTGTGGCCGATCAGTGCCCAGGAAACCATGGTCACCACCAAGTGGATCGTGCACAAGGACGCCGTGGAAGGCGTGGACTACGACGTGGACCGCATGCGCCAGGTCTGGGACGCCACCAACGATCAGGACCGTCGCCTGGCCGAAGAGAACCAGCGTGGGATCAACTCCACCGCTTACCAACCAGGGCCGTACTCCAAGACGTATGAGTTCGGCGTGGTGAACTTTGTGGATTGGTACAGCGAGCGGTTGCTGAACAACCTCGGGGCCGAGCCTGCGCCTTACCTCAAAGGCGTCCCGGTACAGGGCTAACAGCAAAAGCATCGCGGGCAAGCCCGCCCCCACAAGGATCGGCGGCGTACACAACATTTGTGAACACCCCAATCACTGTGGGAGCGGGCTTGGCCGCGATTGCGTTCTCCAAGACACCGCATCCCTTACTGCAAAACTCCCCTCATCACGTCTCTTCGATGTGCTCCCCCACCAACCGCACCTTCACATACCCATTCAACACCCGATCCGGGTACGCCTCATCCCGCGCATTCTCGGTTTCCGACCACAACACTCGCGTATGCCCGTCCAGCTCGCTGGCATTGCCATACGGAATCGCCCCATGCCCGGCGCAACGCGCATGCAGTCCACCCTGGGCCGCATAGCAAATGCCATTGTGCAAATGCCCCCAATACCAGTAATCAGGCTCCCGCCCCAGCGCATCACAGACCGGCTGATACAACGCCGTCTTGTTGTGCCCGGAAATATCGAACCCCTGATGGTGACTGAGCACCATGATCTTCTTGCGCTGGGGCAGTTCTTTCATCCAGGCGATCTGCTCCTTGTTCAGCGTGCCGTCCATGTACAGATTGATGGCGTCTGACGCATAGGCCGTGTCGAGCCCGACCACCAGCCAATCGTCGTTGTACAACGCGAAATAACTGGTGCCCTGCTGCGCCGGAAAACGCTTGGCCAGTTCCTTGAAATAACCGTGGGCGCCGCTGTACATCTCGTGATTGGAGTTGAGGGTGAATGAGCCGTGCTTGCCCATGGGCCAGCCGACCATGTCGACGTCTTCCTGGGAATGGGTGCCGGCGTAATACACATCCCCCAGGTGAATAGTGAAATCGGCCTGAGCCAGTTGCATCTGGTTGGCCACCGCCACCGCCGGGGCGTGGCTGTCGAACGGACCGGTGCCCCAGTCGCCGGCGATCGCCAGCACCACGTCACTGTCCATCTTCATCAATGCCGGGTTAGTGGCGAACGGCGCGTGATGGCGCAGGTTTTCGATCCACTTGAGCAGCGCTTCGCTCCACAACAGATCCAGCAGTTCCCACTTGCGACAGCCCAGCAGACTGCCGTCCTTGAGCACCCGGGTCTGCAACTGGTCGACCGATTGCGGCAAAGGCGTGGCGTTGCCGATGTGCAGGATCGACAAACCGTGGGACAACTCCCACGGCACGCTCGGCTGATCGGCCGGCAGATCGCCGTGTTTGAGCACGTATTGCGCCTGATCGTGGCCACGCTGCAACAGGGCGACGATGGCCTGGAACTCCTCGGGCTCAAGCTCGCTGATGAGCTTTTTCCAGGACATTTCCAATCGCGTGAACAGCCCATGCACGCGAACTTTGACCTTGTCGTATTCATGTTCCCAATGAGTAACTGATGACATGTTGGCATTCCTCCATCCGTAGTGGGATCACAGGGTTTTCATGAACTCGATGAGCGCCCGTTTATCGATGTCCGACAGTTGCGTGCCGTACAGGTGGCCGCTGTTGTGGTTGCCCTCCAGGCGCGTGTCGTATTTGAAGTCCGCCGAGGCCTTGGCCTGCGCCCCGCTCGTGACGAAGCCGACCTTTTCCTGGTCGTACACATCGGAGCCGGTGTAGAACACCGACGGCCGCTGTTCCGGCGTCTGCAGCAAATCCCACAACGTGGGCACCGAACCGTTATGCAGGTAGGGCGCCCGCAGCCAGACACCATCGGTCGGCGTGTTGCTGTAGCTCTGGGTCTTGCGATAGGCGTTGAAGTCGAATGGCGGTTTCTTGAAGGTGTGGAAGGCCTCCACCAACCCCGTGGTGAACGAGTTCAGGCGATGGGGATCGGTGCCCAGTTCGTCGATGCGGGTGGTGACCTGGCCGGTGTCGGTGCGACCGAAGTCGTGACAGCCGGCGCAGTTCTGATCCCAGACCGGTTTGCCCTGGGCGACCTTGGCCTGGTCCAGCGCGAACGGCCAGACGGGCGGCTTGGTGCCGAGCAGCCAGTTGGTCACGCGGTTGAAGCTTTCCGGCAGCACCGATTCCGGCGTCGCACCCACGGCCATTGCCGCTGCGTAGTTGCGCTCGTGGATGTCGTTGTTGTTGCCGTCCCAGTGCAGGTACAGCGACTCCCGGGGTTTCTGGTTCCACACTTGCGGCAGGTCGACGGTGCCGATGGTCGAGTCATCCGGGAAGCCGAACACCACCATTTTCGTCGGGTTAAAGGTGTCGGTGCGCCCCGGTCCCTGTTGCGGGCGCAGCTTCTGCCAGGCGTAGGCCTGTTTCTGTTTGAGCAACGCGCTCTTGGCCATCGGAATGATCAGGTAGCGGTTGTACAAGCGCTCGAAAAACCCGAGTTGGAACTTGCCGTTGATCGCAGTCATCACCGCGTCGGTGGTGAATGTCGGATCGCTGGCGCAATCGTAGGCGAACCACTGAAAGGCTTGCAGTTGAAGGGTGTTGGCCGGGGCGGTGGCCACCGAGGTGGCAACGTCGCTGGCATTCGCCCGGTAGGAACCGGTGTGACACAGGGCGCAGTTCGGCTCCACGGTCGGGTAGCCGATTTGCCGCTTGGCCATGCCGATGGGCAGGTCCTTGCCGTTCTCAAAGAGGAAACCGAAGACTTCATAGCCGCCGGGTCTGGGCAGTTTCTCGGGGCACATCTGCGGCAGCACGGCGAACAGGTAATACGGGATGCGTGCTTCAATGCCCAAGCCGATGGCGGCGTACTTGTAGTGGTCTTCGTCGGAGGCGTACTTCTCGGCGGGCACCACCCGCAGCATCTGGTACCAAGTCTCGTAACCGATAAATTCCAGCACCAGGACCACGATCAGCGTGCCGACCTTGAAACTGTGCCGCTGCCAGCGCAGCGCCCAGCCTGCACGCCATTCCCGCCAGCCGTCACAGAGCAACGCCAACGGACGATTGGCCGGCGTGCTGCCCAGGTACAGCAGGATGCCGAGGATCAGGAACATGCTCAGATCGCCCATCAGCATCGGCACGAACACTGATGCCTGGCTGCTGGTGTTGATCAGGTAGATCCAGAACGCCACGGCGATCAGTCGCGACAACACACATAACCAGGAATGCACCACAAACCGCGGTGCATTGAAGCCCGACGGCATGTAGAACACGCTGATACCCACCAGCAGCATGCCAGCGTTTTCAAGCCATGGATCGGAGAGTTGCGGTGGCAGGCCGAGCATCGAGGTCAGCAGCGCCGGAGCGAACAGCGCCGGGATCGCGAAGACCATGTTCATCACGATGCCTAGCCAGATGAAGCGTTGGAACCAGCGGATGTAACTGTCCATATCATCGTAAACCCTCTAAAGAACACCGCAAAACTACTGTAGGAGCGAGCCTGCTCGCGAAAGCGGCGTATCAGTCACTAATGATGTTGACTGAACCACCGCATTCGCGAGCAGGCTCGCTCCTACATTGAGAATCCCACTGTATTCAAACCACCGGCGGTATTAGCCGAGGGCGGTTTTCTCCAGGTGTTGCAGGATGATCGGGTACACATCGACCACCGCGTCCTTGCCGAACATGCAATCGATATGACCGTACCCCGGCACCACATGCCGGCTGTAACGCTCCGGCCCATGGACCTTGCACACGCGGTCATAAGTCTTGAGCGTGCTTTCCGGCAGGTAGCACTGGTTGTCCGCGCCGCTGATAAAGCAGATCGGCATGCTCAGCCGGTCGAAGTGCGGCATGTAGACGTCGTCACCCTTGAAGTCCACCAGATGGCCTTTGCGCACGATCAGCGCCAGGTGCTCGAAGGTGTGCATGTTCGACTCGCCAAACAATTCGTGCAGGTTGTCGTGCAAGGTTTCGTTGAGGGTGTCGTGGCGATACAACGACGCGTACATGAAGGTGATGCGATGGCACACCGGGTTGGTGCAGTAGCCTTGGGCCTCAATCCGGGCGTAGCCGTTGAGCGCCTTGTCGTAGAGCTTGTTGAACCAGTTCTCCTTGTTGTCGGCATACGCCGTGAGGGATTTGATGCCGATGGCGTCGAGCATGCCCGGCAGGTGCAAACCGGCCTTGAGCCCGGTTGCCGTGGCGACCACCGTATCCGCCGCGATCTGCGAGCAGACCACCGAGCGCACGCCCTGCAGCCCGGCCAGCAACGACATGAAGAAGGTCGTCGCGCCGTAGCAATGCACCACGCACTGCACGTCCGCCGCCTCGGTTGCCTGGCAGATCTGCGCGATGGCCGCCTTGAAGTCGTACTGGGCGATCTGGTCGCCGTTCCATTCCTTCTTGCTCGCCGGCAGCAGGATGCTCACCCGCAAATCCAGGAGCCAGACGTCGTACTCGTGCTTGCACAAGAACTCCAGCAGGTTGGTCTGGATGGTGTCGGTGGAGAAAATATTCGAGCCCACGCCCAACCCATGAACCAGCATCACCGGCCCTTTGCTGCCGCCCTGATAACGGGTCAGGCGCAATTCGACGTTGTCTTCGGTCTGGAAGAAATGCACCACTGGCGACGGCGCATCCAGGGGTCGTTTGAGCCGTGGCGGTGCGTCGGGATTGAAGTAGATGTCGCCGGCGAACACGCCGCCATAGCTCTCCCAGAGAATCCCGGCGAAGAACTTGCCGAACCGCGCCAGGCCTTCGATGCGTTCGCGTTCGTTGCGGGCGTTGAGCACCTTCATGGTGGTCATTTGCTTGGCAAAGTCGGTCGGATGGATGTGCATCACCCCGCTGCCGATCACCTCGCCGGTCTTGTCCGGCCCGCGATACAGCGTCACGTAGAGGGTGCTGGTGTCGTGCCAGATGTTCAGCACGCCGTTGTCCTCGGGCACGGTTTTGAAGGCGCTGAAGTAAAAGTCGCTGCCGTCCTCGGCGGTCAGTTTCATGTCGTACTTCATGTGGCGTACGCCGACCTGCTGCTGATACTGCTCGAACAGGTTGAACACGCCGTTGCTGGCGGTCAGCGGCTGCGGCGACAGGCTCGGGGCGTTGACCGTACCGACCAGCGTCGCGGCGTGCTCCGGCTCCTTGATCATGCGATTGAGGTCGTTGGCGGTGATGGTCAGGGTGAAATCGATGGGCGAGTTATCTGCCTCGCCGCGTTTGGCCGCCGCTTCGTAGACCTTCAGGTCAGTACTTTGGGCTGCGGTGAAGGCCCGGGAAAAGTAGCCTTTCATGGTTTCGGTGAATTGCACGCCGAGCGTTGGCGGCGCCACTTGTTTGCGTGGGGCCGAAGGCAGCGTGTAGTCGATCTGCCAGCCGCGATCGGCAGCCAGCAGGCCCATGTTGCGCTCGCTCACCGCCGAAATCGTCAGCAGCGGATTGACCGCCAGGGACGTCGGAATTACCGCGCCGTCGGTCACGTACAAACCGGCATACACGTCAGTCCCGCTGGCGCCGCTGAACACCTGGCCCTTGTGGTTGACCACGCCCTGCCCCGCGTCCTCGCCCATGACGCAACCGCCCAGGGGGTGTACCGAGACGATGCTGTGTTTGAGCAATTTGGTCCAGATCGGGTTCTCGACCCAGATGCCGCCCAGTGCCTTGGTGCTCAGGTGCAGCCGTTCATTGCCGATCTTGACGTTTTCCTGCTCGCCAACGCCCGGCCAATCGATGCGCAGCTGATCCTTGCTGTCCAGCACCATCCGGCCCTTGCCGTCGTCGTGGCTCATGATCAGGTACGTCTGCATGTTGTGCAGCGCGCCGTAATACGGGCCACGGAGGAAGCTTTCGGCTTCGCGTTCCTTGTACTTCAACTTGCCGGTAAAACTGTCGTCGGTGGGCTGACCGATCAGCTCGGCGAACCCGGCCATGCTCGGCACCATCGGCCGACCGAGGGCACCGGGGATCGATCCTTCTTCGATGACCATGCGGCTACGCCAGTCGCCTTCGGTGCGCATGTCGATGACCGAGGTGATGCACGGGCCGACCGGCTGCAATTCCTTCGCCGGATGCGCGCCGAAACCGATGCCATTGATCGGTTGTGCGCAATTGTGACCGAAGCCGAGGATGTCGCCGTTGCCGCTCATGTTCTCGCCGAGCTGGCCGGACATCGACAGGCCTTTGTCCCGGGAGCGCAGGAGGATTTCGGTGGAGCCGAGGGTGCCGGCAGACACAACGACGATGTCGGCTTTGACGAACAGCGTCGGCGCCGAGAACTTCTCGCGGCCGCTGTCCAGGTACTGGAAGTGCACGATCCAGCCATCGCCGTCGCGCTCCAGATGCCGCACTTGCGCCTGGCAGAAAATCTCCGCGCCATGGTTCCAGGCGTCCGGCAGATAATTCATCAGCGTGGTGTTCTTGGCCTTGTTGTTACAGCCCGAGACGCAGTCGCCGCAATGGTTGCAAGGCAGTTGTTCAACACCGACATGGTTGAGGTTGTTCGGCAGTTTGTCGAAGGTCACGTTGATCGGCGGCCGGTAAAAATGCGCGCCTTGCTTGAGGTAGTCCGCCGACTTCTTGTTCGCTTCGAGTTTCGGCAACACCGGCGATGTAGCGGGATACGGATTGGGCTTGAGCATTTCCCGCGCCCGGGCGTAACCGTCCTTGAGCAAGGTGTCGCGATGTTCGCGCACCGCCAATGGCCAGCGCGGATCGTCGAAGACACCGGGCTCCGGTTCGAGGGCGACGTTGGCGTTGATCAGCGACGTACCGCCCAGGCCGCAACCGACCACCACGTTCTGCTGGGCGTTGACGTGCAGATCGAACAACCCGGTGCGCGAACCGATGTGGCCGTCCGGGTCGTGCACCTGCAATTCCTCGGTGGCTGCCAGCATCGTGTTCGGGTATTCGCCGGGTTGTATCTCCCGGCCCCGTTCCAGCAGGCAGACCCGCTTGCCGGCGCGGGACAGGCGCGACGCTGCGATCCCGCCGCCGTAACCCGAGCCGATGACGATCACGTCGTAATGTTCCTTGATGTCGCTGATGGGCGTTGCGATCCGTGTCATGGGACTTTCCTCTATAAGGCAGATAGGGCAACTCTGCGGTTGCCTGCAATCGATGGGCGAACGAGTACCTGGCCACTGAGTGAACTCAACGGCAGCACGCGGGTGTCACTACGAAAGGTCGGGCGCTATAGGCGAGCGCGCTGATTGGCGGCGTGGCG
The DNA here is from genome assembly GCF_002251635.1 of Pseudomonas mandelii. GTDB lineage: Bacteria > Pseudomonadota > Gammaproteobacteria > Pseudomonadales > Pseudomonadaceae > Aquipseudomonas > Aquipseudomonas mandelii_B. The sequence goes on along the minus strand of NZ_NMOJ01000152.1, from coordinate 10,644 downwards.
GTGAATGCGTTTGCGCAACAAGACCGCCGGGAGGGGTACGCACGTTGCGAAGAAAATGGGGGCGGGCTGGCTATCCACACAACATTTGTGAACACCCCAATCACTGTGGGAGCGGGCTTGGCCGCGATTGCGTTCTCCAAGACACCGCATCCCTTACTGCAAAACTCCCCTCATCTTAGAACTGTACGAAATATGATCTATTACGTTCAGGCCTATGCGCAACGTGGCTCCCAGCCTTCCGCAAACAACTTATCCACACCTCCACCCACAGCTAATGGGGACAAGTCTATTTTTACGGATAACTTTCGTCTAATAAAGTGAATAAAAACCGTGACTTATCCAGAAGCAGGGTTTTGAACAGCGATTGGCTGTTTTTTGATCGAAAGCCTGCAAGGCACGTTATACGTGGCGTACAGCGGATGGCGAACACCTTATCCACAGAAGCGCCAACAGACTTTGGGGGCAACTTTCATGGATCTGTGGAAAACCCGCGCAAACCACGGTAAATCAAGGTTTGTGCGGTGTTTGTCGCGTCAAAACGGTGATTTGATCGTTTTTTAATCAACCACCGGATAAGCCCGTTTTATATAGCCTGTAGAGGACAACAAACATCTTATCCACAGATGCGCTAACAGAGATTGGGGGCAAGTATTGGCGCGCGTATAAAGTTATCCTCTGGAAAAAGCGTGAAAAAACCGCAAGTTAGCCTGGTTGTTTTTTGTACGAAGGGTTGCAGGGCTTGTTTTGTATGGGGTGTAGCGAAGCGCGAACATGTTATCCACAGAAGCGTTAACAGGGATTGTGGGTAAAACCGATCAGCGCCTGTTGAAACACGACAAGCCAGCTCATAGAGAAATGTAGCTCACTAGGGCCGATACATCAGGTAGGCCTCCCCCGTGACCCGAATCATCGGATGGGGCGTGATCTGGCAGGTGTCGACGATGCGAAAGCCATGACGCTCATAGAACCGGCGAGCGCCAGTGTTGGCGGCGTAGTCGATCAGGCTCAAGCCGTTGAGCCCGAGCCGGTTGGCACGGTCGTAGGCGTAGGCAAGGAATTGCTTGCCCAGGCCCTGGTTGCGCCAACCCTCATGCAGCGCCAGGCTGGAAATGTAGAGGGTGTCGGGGATTTCCATCTTCGCGTAGGGCGCCAGGACCGGATCGGTCGTCGGCTCTGCCAGCGGATCGTGACGCATCACGTAGCTGTGCAGCATGCCGATGACCCGGCCCTCCGACTCTGCGATAAGGCAGTTCTGCCAGGAGAAATCTACGTCGTCGCGGGCGTAACGAATAGCGCCGACTTCCAGCAAATCCTGACCGGGCTGCGCCAGTTGGCTCCAGATGTAATCGGCAGCCCCCTCCGATGTGATTTGAAACAGACGCGCAATCTCCCGCGCATCGGCGCGCACTGCCGAACGAAATTCAACGGCCATTGTTTCCCCGTAAATGTTGGTGACACGAACGTCCTTTGGGAGCGGGCTTGCCCGCGAAAGCAGTAGATAGTGGTGAAATTGAGTTAGCGGACCACGCCTTCTTCGATCAGCAACTTGAGAATCGCCTCAGCCCCGGCTTCAGGGCTAAGCCCCTTGAGCACTTGCCCACCGCCGCCGCTGGCCTTGGCCGTCGCTGCTTTCATCCGGTCGGCGCCGCTCTTGGCCTTGATCACCTTCAAGCGTTTGGGCCGTGGCTTGGCCGGTTGCAGGGTGGCGACGGCCAATAATTCATCGTCAACCACTTCGACTTCATCGGCCTGCAACACCCCACGCCGCGCCGGGCCGTAAGCGCTCTGCCGAGGCTTCGGTGCCGCGTTATCCACAGTCGCCAGGAATGGCAGTCGAACCTTCAGCCGACGACGCTGACCACGGGGCAAGGCTTGCAGCACCAGCGCCGAACTGCCATCGATGGATTCCACCTGAGCCAGCCCGACCACCAGCGGCCAGCCGAGGCTTTCGGCCAACAGGAACGGGAGCATGCCCGAACCTTCGCCGGTTTCCGCCTGGCTGCCGGTCAGCACCACTTGCGCCCCGGCGTCACGCAGATACGCGGTCAACGCCGGCAATGCATCGGCGCCTTGCGGTTGTTCGAGCACATGCAGTTGTTCCAGGCCCATGCCCAGATAGGCGCGCAATGCAGGTTCGGCAACATCGCCGGCATGCAGCACTTGCAAGTTATCCCCAGCCAGTTGCAGACCCAGTTCCACCGCCCGCGCATCCTGCTCCGCGCGACGTGGTCGGCCGGAGGTCGGGTGGGCGCCGATGGACACCAGGCTGATGATTTTCGTGCTCATAACCCTTTCCTTTCCTTAAGCCGCATCGCGCTTGGCTTCGTTGCGGTAAGCCTCTACCGCCGCGATCAAGGCTTGAAGAATCTCGGCGCTTTCGCCGATCACCGACAGGTCGGCACGCTTGATCATGTCGCAGCCAGGGTCCAGGTTGATCGCCACCACCTTGTCGCAGGCACCGATACCTTGCAGGTGCTGGATCGCCCCGGAAATCCCCACGGCTACATACACCCGCGCCGTGACCCAGGTGCCGCTGGCGCCGACCTGGCGATCACGCGCCATAAAGCCGTCGTCCACCGCCACCCGCGAGGCGCCTTCGGTCGCACCGAGGGCTTCAGCGGTCCTGTGGAAAAGTCCCCAGTCCTTGACCCCGTTACCGCCGGAGAAGATGAACTCGGCTTCGGCCATCGGAATCGCCGCCGGATCCACCGCCACGGCGCCCAAGTCCTCGATCCGCGACAAGCTGCGCGCCAAGGGTGTGGATAACTCCACGGGCAACACTTCATGGCGCGTNTCGCTGACCGGNTCGGCGCATTCGACGGCGGCCAGAATCAAGCGTGCGACCGGGCGCGCAAGGTCTTGCAAACCCGCACCAGCGCGGCCAATGCATTCCTGATCCTTGACCTGCCAGACCCGCGTGGCCGGGCGTTCGCCCAGTGCGGCGGCAAAGCGTCGACCAAGTTCACCGCCACCGCTGCGGCTGTCCGGCAGCAACCAATGGCGCGGGTTGAACTGGTTATCCACAGCCCGCAGGCCCTGGACGCGTTGCTCCGGTGAATAACCGCTGAATTCATCGCCGTCCAATACCAGCAAGCGATCGACACCTGCGGTGGTGAAGGCGTTTTCCTTGTGTTCGCCGAAAACCACGGCCAACACCGCGCCGTCCTTGCCGGCCAATTGATGAGCGAGGCCGAGCACGTCGCGGTCGTGGCTGCTCAGGCGGCCGCCGACCATGTCGGGCACCACGCTGATGTAAAACGAAGGTGCCGGCACTTGATGCAGTGGCAATTGCACTTCAACGGCAGCAGTGCGTTTAGTCGCCCCGCCCTGCTGAGCGCCGCTGCGGTCAATGCGCTTGATGCCGTTGGGGCCAATAAAACCGATGCCGTGCAGGTTCTTGCGGATGACGCCGTTCGGGCCCATCCAACTGTGTTGCAGCGGCTGCATCGCCGCATGCAAGGGGTGCAGGCGGTTACGGGCGATCCATTCGGCCCGTGGATCGCGGCGGATAATGTCGCTCATCAGTGGGCCTCCGCAGGTTCACGTTGGGCCGGTTTGGCCGGCTTGCTCGGGGCCGCATCTTCGAGCAACGCGTCCGCCACCAGTTCGGCGATGTCCTTGATCAATGGGCGCGGCTCGACGACGCCTTCGAGCATCGCCGTGCATTGCGGGCAGCCCACGGCCACCAGCTCGGCGCCGGTTTCGCGGATGTCTTCCATACGCATATCCGGGATACGTTGCTTGCCGGGGATATCGGTGATGGGCGCACCACCGCCACCGCCACAGCAGCGCGAGCGGAAACCGGAGCGTTGCATTTCCTTGACCTCGATACCCAGCGCCCGCAGCACTTGGCGCGGCGCCTCGTATTCGCCGTTGTAGCGGCCGAGGTAGCACGGGTCGTGATAGGTCACGCTACTGCCCTTGTGCTGGCCCAGGTTCAGCGCCCCCTCGCCGATCAGCTCGGCCATGAACGTGCTGTGGTGCTGCACGAGGTAGTTGCCGTCGAAGGCGCCGTATTCGTTTTTCAGCACNTGGAAACTGTGCGGGTCGCAGGTGACGATGCGCTTGAAGCTGTACTTGGCCAGGGTCTGGATATTGCGCGCAGCCAGCAGCTGGAACGTGGCTTCGTCCCCCAGACGCCGCGCCACATCACCGCTGTCGCGCTCTTCAAGGCCCAGCACTGCGAAGTCGACCTTGGCCGCTTTCAGCACTTTGACGAAGGCGCGCAGGGTGCGCTGGTTGCGCATATCGAAGGCGCCGTCGCCGACCCAGAACAGCACGTCGACGGACTTCTTCTCGCTCATCAGGTTGAGGTTCAAGTCCGCCGCCCAGTTCATCCGCCCGCCCGGGGCGAAGCCGCCGGGGTTGTCGGTGGCGATCAGGTTCTCGAGGACTTCGGCGCCCTTGTTCGGCGTGGCACCTTTTTCCAGGGTGAGATGGCGGCGCATGTCGACGATGGCGTCCACGTGCTCGATCATCATTGGGCACTCTTCNACACAAGCCCGGCACGTGGTGCAGGACCACAGGGTCTCAGCGTCCACCAAACCGTTGACGATCGGTTGATGCGGGTTGCCGGCGTGCTCGCCGATGGCCTTGCCTGGATACGGGCTGCCAGCGAATTTGGCATCGGTGCCACCGGCCAGGCCGACGACCATGTCCTGAATCAGTTTTTTCGGGTTCAGCGGCTGGCCGGCGGCGAATGCAGGGCACGCGGCTTCGCACTTGCCGCACTGCACGCAGGCGTCGAAACCAAGCAGTTGGTTCCAGGTGAAATCCTTGGGTTTTTCCACGCCCAGTGGCGCAGTTTTATCGCTCAAGTCCAGCGGTTTCAAACCGGTGGAGCGGCCGCCACCAAAGCGCTCGGCGCGGCGGTGCCAGGCCAGGTGCAGGGCACCGGCGAAGGCATGCTTCATCGGGCCGCCCCAGGTCATGCCGAAGAACATCTCGGACACGCCCCACAGCACGCCGACACCGAGGATCGCTGCCACCACCCAACCACCGAAGTTTTCCGGAAGGATGCCGGCCACCGGCAGGGTCAACAGGAAGAAGCTCACCGAGAACGCCATCAGGCTTTTCGGCAGGCGCATCCACGGGCCTTTCGACAGGCGCGCCGGTGGGTTNCGGCGACGCAGGTAGACAAAGATCGCACCGACGAACATCACCACCGTCATCAACAACAGCGCGTAGCCGAGGATGCGGTTATGCAGGCCAAAACCGTGAACCAGAATCGCCAGCACGATGGACGCCACCGCGCCACCGGCCGTGGCCACGTGGGTATTGGCGATGTATTTGTCCCGCGCCACGACGTGGTGCAGGTCGACCATGTAGCGCTTGGGCATGGCCAGCAGGCCGCCGAGCAAGTCGACCTTGGAGGCACGGCCTCGGCGCCACATAGCCACCCGCCGCAACGCGCCGAGGACGGCGAGGCCCAGGGCTGCGAACAACAGGATTGGAAGAAGGGTGTTCAACATGGTGGAGCTCCCAAAGACCTCGGGGTCTTGCAGGTCGAGATGCCTTACTCGGTTCCTGTGGGAGCGGGCTTGCCGGGCAAGCCCGCTCCCACAGGGTCATGTGCAAGCCGTTAGAAGTCTTTGCACAACCGCAGCGCGTCGTAGATCGCCGCGTGGGTGTTGCGCTGCGCCACACAATCACCGATGCGGAACAGCAAGTACCCGTCACCCGTTTCGCTCAGGCACGGCTGCGGCTTGATCGCGAACAGGGCTTCGATGTCCATCTGGCCTTTGTTGCGCGAACCTTCCTTGAGCCCGTAATAGATTTCTTCATCCGGGCGCACGCCGTTCTCGACGACCACCTGATCGACCACCCGCTCTTCTTTGGCGCCGGTGTATTCGTTCTCCAGCACCGCCACCAGCTTGTCGCCTTCGCGGTAGACCTTTTCCAGCATCATGTCGCCGGTCATGATCACTTCCTTGGGGTACATGCTGCGGTAGTACGTCGGGAACGACGTACCGCCAATGGCCACACCCGGTTTGATATCGTCAGTGACGATCTCGACCTGGCTGCCCTTGTCCGCCAGGAAGTCCGCCACCGACATGCCGGTGAATTCGCAAATGGTGTCGTACACCAGCACGTTCTTGCCCGGCGCGACTTTGCCGTCGAGCACGTCCCAACTGCTGACCACCAGGCCTTCGGCCGCGCCCCAGTGTTCGTTCTGCTCCAGGAACGGATGACCGCCCACCGCCAGCACGACCACGTCCGGACGCAGGTCCAGGATGGTCGCCGCGTCCGCCGCCACGCCCAGGCGCAGGTCGACGTTCAGGCGTGCCAGTTCCAGCTGGAACCAGCGGGTGATGCCGGCAATCTGGTCACGCTGCGGGGCTTTGGACGCGGTGGTGATTTGCCCGCCGATAAAGTCTTTCTTCTCGAAGAGGGTTACATCGTGGCCACGCTCGGCGGCAACGCGCGCCGCTTCCATCCCGGCAGGACCGGCCCCCACCACCACGACTTTGCGTTTGGGCCCGATGGATTTCTCGATGATGTGCGGCACACCCATGTATTCACGGGACGTCGCGGCGTTCTGGATGCACAACACGTCCAACCCCTGGTACTGGCGGTCGATGCAGTAGTTGGCGCCGACGCACTGCTTGATCTGGTCGATCTGGCCCATCTTGATCTTGGCGATCAGGTGCGGGTCGGCGATATGGGCACGGGTCATGCCGACCATGTCTACATAGCCGCCTTCCAGAATGCGCGTGGCCTGGTTCGGGTCCTTGATGTTCTGCGCGTGCAGCACCGGGGCCTTGACCACTTCCTTGATACCGGCGGCCAAGTGCAAAAACGGCTCCGGTGGATAACTCATGTTCGGGATCACGTTGGCCAGGGTGTTGTGGGTGTCGCAACCTGAACCCACGACGCCGATAAAATCGAGCATGCCGGTGTCGTCGTAATACTTGGCGATCTGTTTCATGTCCTCGTGGGACAAGCCGTCCGGATGGAACTCATCGCCGCACAGGCGGATGCCCACACAGAAATCCGGGCCGACTTCCTTGCGTACCGCCTTCAAGACTTCCAGGCCGAAACGCATGCGGTTTTCAAAGCTGCCGCCCCATTCGTCGGTGCGTTTGTTGACCCGTGGGCTCCAGAACTGGTCGATCATGTGCTGGTGCACCGCCGACAGCTCCACGCCGTCCAGGCCACCGGCTTTCGCCCGCGCCGCAGCCGTGGCGTAGTTGCCGATCACGCGCCAGATTTCTTCCGGCTCGATGGTCTTGCAGGTGGCGCGGTGCACCGGCTCGCGGATGCCCGATGGCGACAGCAAGGTCGGCCAGTGTTCGCCGTCCCAACGCGAGCGGCGGCCCATGTGGGTAATCTGGATCATGATCTTGGCGCCATGCTTGTGCATGGCATCGGCCAGGTTCTGGAAGTGCGGGATGATCCGGTCGTCGGCCAGGTTCACCGATTTCCACCAGCCTTGCGGGCTGTCGATGGCCACGCTGGAAGAACCGCCGCAGATGGCCAGGCCGATCCCGCCCTTGGCTTTCTCTTCGTAATACTTCACATAGCGGTCGGTGGTCATGCCGCCGTCGGTGGCATACACCTCGGCGTGGGCGGTACTGAGCACGCGGTTGCGGATGGTCAGTTTGCCGATCTGGATCGGCGCAAACATTGCTTCGAAAGCCATGGCAGGGTCCTCGACTTACAACGGCTTGACGGTGAACAGCCCGTCGTCGTGGCCTTCTTCGGAGCCACCGTAGACTTGTTCGGCCACCGTGCGGATGTTACTGCCGCGCGCTTGCAGAATCTGGTCCATGGCGCCGGCAAACCACCCGGTGAACATGTAGTCGACCTTGCGCCCGACCTTGCCGTACACATAGACGAATGCCGAGTGTTCGAGCTTGACGCTGGCGGTGCCTTTGTCGAGGTCGATGTCCTGGATCTTGAACAGGCCCCAGCCGCGTTGCGACAGGCGTTTCATGTAGTGCTCGAACACCGCAACGCCTTCCAGGCCGTGGCATTCAGCTTCTTTTTCACACCAGTGCCAGGCGGATTTGTAGCCGGCCTTGTAGAGGATTTCGGCGTAGGCTTCGCTGCCCAGCACTTCTTCGATACCCATGTGGTTATTGACGAAGAAATGGCGCGGCACGTACAGCATCGGCAGGGCGTCGGAGGTCCAGACACCGGTTTCGCTGTCGACTTCGATTGGCAATTGCGGGGCGATCTTGGCCATGGAAACTTAACTCCAGAAAATTTTGGGTGTTGCCCCCGGCGCGGACGGCCGGGGGAAAGAATTCTTCAGATGCGGTGGCTTATTCGCCCCAAACGTCCTTGAGGACGTTGACCCAGTTCTCGCCCATGATCTTGCGCACCACGCGCTCGCTGTGGCCGCGCTTGAGCAGGGTCTCGGTGAGGTTGGGGAACTCGCCCACGGTGCGGATGCCCAGCGGGTTGATGATCTTGCCGAAGCTGGTCAGGCGGCGGGCATAACCCTTGTCGTGGGTCAGCATTTCGAAGAAATCCTGGCCATGGCCCTGGGTGAAGTCGGTGCCGATGCCGATGGCGTCTTCGCCAACGATGTTCATGGTGTATTCAATGGCTTCGGCGTAGTCGTCGATGGTCGAATCAATGCCCTTGGCCAGGAACGGCGCGAACATGGTCACGCCGACAAAACCGCCGTGGTCGGCAATGAACTTCAGCTCTTCATCGGACTTGTTGCGCGGGTGCTCTTTGAGGCCCGACGGCAGACAGTGGGAGTAGCACACCGGCTTTTTCGATTCGAGGATGACTTCTTCGGAAGTCTTGGAGCCGACGTGGGACAGGTCGCACATGATGCCGACGCGGTTCATTTCGGCAACGATCTCACGGCCGAAACCCGACAGGCCGCCGTCGCGCTCGTAGCAGCCAGTGCCGACGAGGTTCTGGGTGTTGTAGCACATCTGCACCACACCGACGCCGAGCTGCTTGAAGATCTCGACGTAGCCCAGTTGGTCTTCAAATGCATGGGCGTTCTGGAAGCCGAACATGATGCCGGTCTTGCCCAGTTCCTTGGCTTTGCGGATGTCGGCGGTGGTTTTCACCGGGATCACCAGGTCGCTGTTCTCACGGATCAGGGTCTGGCTGGCCACAATGTTATTGATCGTGGCCTGGAACCCTTCCCACACCGACACGGTGCAGTTGGCGGCGGTCAGGCCACCTTTGCGCATGTCCTCGAACAGGTCGCGGTTCCACTTGGCAATGATCAGCCCGTCGATAACGATGCTGTCGGCGTGCAATTCGGCTGGGCTCATCAGGCGNCCCCTTATTGGCGATTCATGCGCCGAATCGTCTGCCGGCGCTTTGGGGCCAGCATATGCCNNAGGGNCANCNTAGCCGGGTGCAAAAACGACAGGGGGTTTGCCGAAAGCGTCAATCCGCGACAAAGGGTCGTTGATGGACGCAATCGCCCACCTGTTCAAGGGCCGCCGCTTGGGCCAGAATTCGCTGCATTACCGAATAGGCACTGAAAAATAGGGGCTGCGTCGCAATGAGAACGATCTTCCTGGCTTTGGCACTGATAGCGACCGGCGTACACGCGGCTGAAGAGGCCGACGACAACCCCTGCGACAAGGTCGAAAACGACGTCCAGACCCTGGAATGCTCCGCCTACAGCAGAACCACCGCCGAAGACCTGCTCAAAGACAACTACCAAAGCCTGAACGAGCGCATGCAAACCGCCTACGGCAAGAACCCGGCGCAACTGACCGACATCACCGCCAAGCTCAAAGCCGCGCAGCAGCAATGGCTAAAGACCCGGGATGCGGATTGCGCGGTTGAAGCGTTCCCGGCGACCAGCGGTAGCAAGGCGTTCACCATTGCGCAGAATGATTGCGTGGCGCGGATGAGTGATGAGCGGTCGGAGTTTTTGGAGTCGATCGGGCAGGAGTGAAGGCGAACGCCAGTCGTTTTGAGCTGTAAGCTGCACGCCATCAGCCAGTTAAGGAATTCACATGAAAATCTCAGGGCCTGGCGCGAACACCTGAACCTTACACAGGATGAGGTGGCCAAACGCATGGGCATTTCTCAACCTGCTTTTGCCCGGCAAGAGACTGTAGCGAAGCCTCGCAAGGCCACCCGTGGAGTCGATCGGGCAGGAGTGAAGGCGAACGCCAGTCGTTTTGAGCTGTAAGCTGCACGCCATCAGCCAGTTAAGGAATTCACATGAAAATCTGCGGCATCGAAATCAAAGGCAGCGAAGCGATCATCGCCGTGGCCTCGCTGGACGGTCAGACGCTTAGCCACGTCGCCCTGGCCACCAAGAAAATCGCCCTCGACGATGACGACGAAGCCGCGAACGTCAAAGTGTTTGCCGCTCAGGTGGCGTCGTTTGTGCGTGAGAATTCCGTCGACAGGATCGCGATCAAGAAGCGCAGCAAGAAAGGTGAGTTTGCCGGTGGGCCGACCACGTTCAAGATCGAGGGNGTGTTTCAGTTGTTGGAGAGNTGCGAGGTGACATTGCTGTCACCACAGACCATTAATGCGCAGAACAAGAAACACAACTTTGATCTGCCGGCCTCGCTGAACAAGTATCAGCATGAGGCCTACAAGGCGGCGTGTTCGGCCTTGGTAAAGAAATAAGCCACACCAAAGATCAATGTGGGAGCTGGCTTGCCTGCGATGGCATCAACTGTGTGTCACTGATACACCGAG
>NZ_NMOJ01000151.1 GCF_002251635.1 Pseudomonas mandelii | reverse complement strand
GTGNCCTCATCGCGAGCAAGCTCGCTCCCACAGGGTTCTCTACTGCTGTTGAAACCTGTGATCAAACCAATTCTCGCCCGTCACCCAAACGTCGTCGATCTTCCCGTGGACACCGTTCAAAAAGTGCCCGATAACTGCGGGTGAAATACGACGGCGATTCAAACCCGCACGCAATGCTCACTTCCAGCACGCTCATGTCCGTCTGCCGCAGCAGTTGCCGGGCCTTTTCCAGCCGTAATCGCAGGTAAAAATTGCTCGGTGTGTCGTTCAGGTGCAACCGGAACAGGCGCTCCAGTTGCCGCCGTGTCACCTTGATCGACTCCGCCAGCGCCAAGGTGCTCAGCGGCGGTTCGGTGTGTTGTTCCATCTCGCCAATCACCTGCACCAACTTCTTGTTGTTGATGCCGTAGCGCGTGGCGATCTGCATGCGNTGGTGGTCTTTGCGCGGGCGGATGCGGCCAAGTACGAATTGTTCGCTGACCTGGATCGCCAATTCCGGGCCGTGGGCCTGGGCGATAAGGTCGAGCATCAGGTCGATGGAGGCTGTACCGCCAGCGCAGGTGATGCGGCGACGGTCGATCTCGAACAGCTCCTGGGTCACGGTGAGCTGTGGGTAAGATTCCTTGAAGGCGTCGATGGCTTCCCAGTGCAAGGTGAGCCGGTGGCCGTCGAGCAGGCCTGCTTCGGCGAGCACGCAGGCGCCGGTGTCGATGGCGCCGAGCGTGACGCCATCGTGATCGAGGCGGCGCAGCCAGTGTTCCAGTGCCGGCGTGGCGAACTGCAGTGGCTCGAACCCGGCCACCACCAGCAGGGTCGCGCCCTTTTTCAACGGTTCCAGCGCAGCGTCGGCGTTGACCGACATGCCATTGCTCGCCAGCACCGCGCCGCCGTCGGCGCTCAATACGTGCCAGCGATACAGCTCGCCGCGAAAACGATTGGCCACCCGCAGCGGCTCGATCGCAGAAATAAAGCCGATGGCAGAGAAACCCGGCATCAACATGAAGTAGAAATCCTGGGACATGGAGCGCACTCGACTGGCAGGTAACGAGAGGGCGGGAAGCGTGTGGACGTTGATACGCCACTTGCAAGAGGCATTCAAGAGGACAGGTCGCTGCAGTGCAAGAGCTGGTCGCCGCAGTGCGCTTTNTCGCCCCGCAAGCTGCGTAACGTGNTCATCACCGGCGCACAAAGACGCCGGAACCCACAATAACGAACTGCCGAGGAAACCTGAGATGAAACGACTGATCAGCAGCTGNGTGCTNGCACTCAGCGGTACCGCCTTCTTGAGCGCCAGCGTCATGGCAGCCGATGCGGCTTCTTGCCAGAACGTGCGCATGGGCGTGGTGAACTGGACCGACGTAATCGCCACCAGCGCCATGACCCAAGTGTTGCTCGACGGCCTCGGCTACAAGACCAAACAAACCAGCGCCTCCCAGCAAATCATCTTCGCCGGCATCCGCGACCAGCGCCTGGACTTGTTCCTGGGTTACTGGAACCCGCTGATGACCCAGACCATCACCCCGTTCGTCGACGCCAAGCAGGTCAAGGTGCTTGAANNNCCTAGCCTGAAAGACGCCCGCGCCACCCTCGCCGTGCCGACTTACCTCGCCGACAAGGGTCTGAAAACCTTCGCCGATATCGCCAAGTTCGAGAAAGAACTGGGCGGCAAGATCTACGGCATCGAGCCGGGCTCGGGTGCCAACACCCAGATCAAGGCGATGATCGCCAAGAACCAGTTTGGCCTGGGCAAGTTCCAGCTGGTGGAGTCCAGTGAAGCCGGCATGCTCGCCGCCGTGGACCGCGCCGTGCGCCGCAAGGAAGCCGTGGTGTTCTTCGGCTGGGCGCCGCACCCGATGAACGTCAACGTCGCGATGACTTACCTCACCGGCAGCGACGATGCCCTGGGCCCGAACGAAGGCATGGCCACCGTGTGGACCGTCACCGCGCCGAAATACGCCGAGCAATGCCCGAACATCGGCAAATTGCTGAGCAACCTGACTTACACCGCCGAAGATGAGAGCCGGATGATGCAGCCGCTGCTGGATCACAAGGACGCTCTCGAGTCNGCCAAGCAATGGCTGAAAGATCACCCGCAAGACAAGCAACGCTGGCTCGAAGGCGTGACCACCTTCGATGGCAAACCGGCCGCTGACAATTTGAAACTGACCAGTAAATAAACCCCGATTGAACCACCGACTCGCAGCCCGACCGGGCTGCGAACGGAATCATCACGCCTGCAAGGAACCCGCCTCATGAACCACGACGTCATCATCACCTGCGCACTCACCGGTGCTGGCGACACGACCNCCAGAAGCCCACACGTGCCGGTCACCCCCAAACAAATCGCCGCCGCCGCCGTGGAAGCCGCCAAGGCCGGTGCGACTGTCGTGCATTGCCACGTGCGTGACCCGCAGACCGGCAAGTTCAGCCGCGACGTCGCCCTGTACCGCGAAGTGATGGAGCGCATTCGTGAGGCCGACATCGACATCATCGTCAACCTCACCGCCGGCATGGGCGGCGACCTGGAAATCGGCGGCGGCGAGAACCCGATGGAATTCGGCCCCAACACCGACCTGGTCGGCCCGCTGACCCGCCTGGCGCACGTCGAGGCGCTGCTGCCGGAAATCTGCACCCTGGACTGCGGCACCCTGAACTTCGGCGATGGCGACACCATTTACGTGTCCACCCCCGCGCAACTGCGTGCCGGCGCCAAGCGTATTCAAGCGCTGGGCGTAAAAGCCGAGCTGGAAATTTTCGACACCGGGCACCTGTGGTTCGCCAAGCAGATGATCAAGGAAGGCCTGCTCGACAACCCGTTGTTCCAGCTGTGCCTGGGCATCCCATGGGGCGCGCCGGCCGACACCACCACCATGAAAGCCATGGTCGACAACCTGCCCGCTGATGCGGTGTGGGCTGGCTTCGGGATCGGCCGCATGCAAATGCCGATGGCGGCGCAAGCCGTGCTGCTGGGCGGCAACGTGCGGGTCGGCCTGGAAGACAACCTGTGGCTGGACAAAGGCGTGCTCGCCACCAATGGCCAACTGGTGGAACGCGCCAGTGAAATCCTCAGCCGCCTCGGCGCACGGGTCCTGACGCCGGCGGAAGGCCGGGCAAAAATGGGCCTGACCAAGCGCGGTTAACTGCTGACAACTCTCTCCAACTGTGGGAGCGGGCTTGCTCGCGAAGAGGCCGTTACATCCGACATCTCTGTCGACTGAAACTCCGCTTTCGCGAGCAAGCCCGCTCCCACAGGGGATCACCGAATTCACTCAGGAAGTCGCCATGAGCTTTATCACCGAAATCAAAACCTTCGCAGCCCTGGGCAGCGGTGTCATCGGCAGCGGTTGGGTGTCCCGCGCCCTGGCCCACGGCCTGGACGTGGTCGCCTGGGACCCGGCGCCCGGCGCTGAGGCAGCCCTGCGCAAGCGTGTCGCCAATGCCTGGGGCGCGCTGGAGAAACAAGGCCTGGCACCGGGTGCATCCCAGGACCGCTTGCGTTTCGTCGCGACCATCGAAGCATGCGTAAAAGACGCGGACTTCATCCAGGAAAGTGCCCCGGAGCGACTGGAGCTGAAACTGGAACTGCACAGCAAGATCAGCGCGGCGGCCAAGCCGAATGCGTTGATTGGCTCGAGCACTTCAGGCCTGTTGCCGAGTGAGTTCTACGAGGGCTCGACCCACCCGGAACGCTGCGTGGTCGGTCACCCGTTCAACCCGGTTTACCTGCTGCCGCTGGTAGAAGTGGTGGGTGGCAAGCACACGGCACCGGAGGCTGTTCAAGCAGCGATAAAGGTGTACGAATCCCTCGGCATGCGNCCTTTGCATGTGCGCAAGGAAGTCCCGGGTTTTATCGCTGACCGCCTGCTCGAAGCGCTGTGGCGTGAAGCGTTGCACCTGGTGAATGACGGCGTGGCGACGACGGGCGAGATCGACGACGCGATCCGTTTTGGCGCCGGTTTGCGCTGGTCGTTCATGGGCACCTTCCTGACTTACACCCTCGCAGGTGGCGATGCCGGCATGCGGCACTTCATGGCACAGTTCGGCCCGGCGCTGCAGTTGCCGTGGACGTACTTGCCCGCGCCGGAATTGACCGACAAGTTGATTGACGATGTGGTGGATGGCACCAGTGAGCAGTTGGGCAAGCACAGCATTTCGGCGCTGGAGCGCTATCGTGATGATTGCTTGTTGGCGGTGCTGGAAGCGGTGAAGACCACCAAAGAGAAGCATGGGATGGCGTTTGCCGATTGATAGTGATCGGCTGGAGATCGCCCCCTCACCCTAACCCTCTCCCCAGAGGGTAGAGGGNNCTCCCCTATGGGGAGAGGGCTGGAGTGAGGGGTGGATCTTGAATTACAACCAAATCCTCAAGCGGACGCCCATCATGCCCACCCTCACCACCTACCAAACCAAAATCATCCCCGACTGGGTCGACTACAACGGCCACTTGCGCGATGCCTTCTACCTGCTGATTTTCAGCTACGCCACCGACGCACTGATGGACACCTTGGGTCTGGACAGCGAAAACCGCGAAGCCAGCGGCCACTCGCTGTTCACCCTNGAGCTGCACCTCAATTACCTGCATGAAGTGAAGCTCGACGCCAATGTCGAAGTGCACACCCAGATCATCGGCCACGACAGCAAACGCCTGCACCTCTATCACAGCCTGCACCTGGTGGGCGGNGACAAGGAACTGGCGGGCAACGAACAAATGCTCCTGCACGTCGACCTCGCCGGGCCGCGCTCCGCACCGTTCAGCGAAGACACCTTGAGCAAGCTGCAAGCCATCGTCGCCGAGCAAACCGACCTTCCCTCCCCCGACTACATTGGCCGAGTGATCGCGTTACCCCCTAAAAAATAACAAGGAGATCGCCATTGAACACCGCCGCCGCTTTTGCCGACTTCCGTACCTACCCGTTGATCAGCGCGCTGTCCGCCGTGCAAACCCTGGCGGATCGAATTCAAGTGCAGTGGGCCGACGGTAGGATCAGCCCCTTTCATCATCAATGGCTTCGCGACAACTGCCCGTGCCCGCACTGCGTCTACACCGTGACCCGTGAGCAAGTGCTGGAAATCGCCGACGTCGCAGAGGACCTGACGCCGACAAAAGCAAACGTCGATGCCGAAGGTTGCCTCAGCGTCGAATGGCAGGACGGCCACCAGAGTCGCTTCGATCCAGGCTGGCTGCGGGCTCACGCCTATGACGACGAGTCCCGTACCGAACGTCGTGCCGGCAAGCCAAAATCCAGGCTGTGGAAAAGCGACTTGCAGCTGCCGGTGTTCGAATACCAGGCGCTGATGAACGACAACGAGGCCTTGCTGCAATGGCTGCTCGCCGTGCGCGATATCGGCCTGAGTCAAGTGCGCGGCGTACCCACCGAGCCCGGCTCACTTAANCTGGTAGCCAAGCACATTTCCTTTATTCGCGAGAGCAACTTCGGCGTGCTGTTCAACGTGCAATCCAAGGCCGATGCCGACAGCAATGCCTATACCGCTTTCAACCTGCCGCTGCACAGCGACTTACCGACGCGGGAGCTGCAACCGGGGCTGCAATTCCTGCATTGCCTGGTGAACGATGCCACCGGTGGCGAGAGTATTTTTGTCGACGGGTTTGCTATCGCCACNGCGNTGCGCGAGGAAGATCCCGAGTCGTTCAACGCCCTGTGTGAAATCCCCGTGGAGTTCCGCAACAAGGACCGCCATAGCGACTACCGCTGCCTGGCGCCGATCATCGCCCTGGATGCGTTGGGGCAGGTGTCGGAAATCCGCATGGCGAACTTTCTGCGCGGACCGTTTGATGCCTCGATCGAGGACATGCCCAAGCTCTACCGCGCTTATCGACGCTTTATTGCCATGACCCGTGAAGCCCGATTCCGGGTGATGACGCGGCTCAATCCCGGCGAATTGTGGTGCTTTGACAACCGCCGCACCCTCCACGCCCGCAATGCGTTTGATCCCGCCAGCGGCGCCCGGCATTTCCAGGGGTGCTATGTCGATCGTGATGAATTGCTGTCGCGGATATTGGTGTTGCAACGCTAGACCGCGTCATCGTTCATCGCGGGCAAGCCACGCTCCCACAGGATCGGGGGTTACCACAGATTTGGCGAACGACGCGAAGGCGTCAGCCCAGACACCCCATCCCTTCCTGGTTCACAGGCAAAAAAAACCCCGATCAAGCCGTGACAGGATCGGAGCTGAGGAGGGTACTGTTGAGGAGCCGTCGCGCGAGGGTGACCAAACCTTCGTGTTGCCAGCTGAATCCAGTGTGCCCACTCTCCCCTCTCGCAAGTTAGCCGAAAACGACCTGTTCATAGGTATCGCGGCCATTGCGACAAATCGTCCTTGCCGCCACCCCGCCCCCCTACGAGAATCGAGCCACGACACCGTTCCCTGAAGAAGGATTGCGTCATGATGTACGCCGATTTGATTGACCAGGAAGACCTGTTGGGCCAGCTCAAGGCGTTAGGATTTGCAGTGCCCCCTGGTGCAACTGCCGAGCAGGCCTGCGAATGCGCGGTACGGGGTTTGAACAACGAACGGGCAACGGAACTGCGCACGATGGTCAAGCAGATGTACACCAGCAGCGCGACCATCCTGCCGGCCGTGCGTCAGGCCATTGATAGGCAGTTGCTGCCGGCGTTGGCGGAGTATCAGCAGAGTCGCNAGCGCTGATCTGCTGACACCCTTGATCGTTCCCACGCTCCGCGTGGGAATGCAGCCCGGGACGCTCTCCGCGTCCCTGCCGAAACGGACGCGGAGCGTCCATTGAGGCATTCCCACGCAGAGCGTGGGAAGGCNNCTCGGTCTAGAGCCTTACACTGGCAAACGTCGACTCATTACGCGCCTGACTCAACGCCGACATCGGCCCCGACAACGGTGACAACACCAGCGCCTGCGGAATCGGCATCATCGCCACTTGCTGGGCGGTGTTGGAACCTACGCGCTCATCCCGTGGCGGGATGCCGAAGTATTCGCGGTAGCACTTGGAGAAGTGCGGCGTGGACACAAACCCGCACACCGAGGCCACTTCGATGATCGACATCGGCGTTTGCTTGAGCAATTGCCGCGCACGGATCAGGCGCAACTTGAGGTAGTAGCGTGATGGCGAGCAATGCAGGTATTTCTGGAACAGCCGCTCCAGCTGCCGACGGGACACAGCGACGTACACCGCCAGCTCGTCCAGGTCGATCGGCTCTTCCAGGTTAGCTTCCATCAGCGCAACAATTTCCTGAAGCTTTGGCTGGTTGGTGCCGAGCATGTGCTTGAGCGGCACGCGCTGGTGATCCTGTTCGTTGCGGATGCGTTCGTACACAAACATCTCGGAGATGGCGGCCGACAATTCACGGCCGTGGTCGCGGCTGATCAGGTGCAGCATCATGTCCAGCGGCGCGGTGCCGCCCGAGCTGGTGAAACGGTTGCGGTCGAGGGTAAACAGGCGTGTGCTCATGGCCACGCGGGGGAAAGCTTCCTGCATCGACGCCAGGCATTCCCAGTGCACGCTGCAATCAAAACCGTCGAGCAAACCGGCGCAAGCCAGGGCCCAACTGCCGGTGCACACGGCGCCGAGACGACGCGACTGGCGCGCCTGGCTTTGCAGCCACGACACGTGTTCACGGGTGACGGTGCGCTGGATACCCACGCCGCCGCAGACAATGATGGTGTCCAGGGCGGGTGCTTTGTGCATGGAGCAATCGGGGGTGATCTGCAGACCGTCACTGGCCCAGACCTGACCGCCGTCGACACTCAGGGTTGTCCAGCGATACAGCTCGCGGCCGGACAACTGGTTGGCCATGCGCAGTGGTTCCACAGCCGACGCCAGGGAAATCAGCGTGAAATTGTCCAGCAGCAAAAAGCCGATGGATTGAGGCGCACGGTTCTGGGGTTGAGCCCCGGAGTTGAACGACGTCATCGCGGTATCTCCTCACACAAAGCGGGTGATGGCCTCAGGCGAGGCTCTTGTTATTGCCNTC
>NZ_NMOJ01000150.1 GCF_002251635.1 Pseudomonas mandelii | reverse complement strand
TNCTCNCGTGGGAGACGGGCTTTGTAATGANAGAGCAATTGCCATGCCTAAAGTTGAATGGTCATTCAATAACTCCTGAAAACGACGTCGCGGCGTGTCTATATAAGCCGTGCCGCGAGTAGGGGTTATAAGTGCCATTAACTGAGTGAGGCGCTCTGCCCCGTTGGGCTTGAGCAAATCGGTAGCACTTGTGGGAACAGGGCTACGGCGACTTGTTGGAGAGTGTCACCGCAAGCACAGGTGACAGGCGGTAATGGCCAGGTTGGATCCCGGATCTCCGGCAAGTGGCTTATCTGTAAGCGACGCGCCAAAACGTGGCGCGTTTGGGATTATGTGTTCACTTAGCGCGCAGTTTTGACTGGTCTGGTGGTTTTTTGCAGGAGCCGGCTTGCTGGCGATCGGATCGACGCGGTTTTTCAGAGTGACCGCGTTATCGTTCATCGNCTTTTGCAGGAGCCGGCTTGCTGGCGATCGGATCGACGCGGTTTTTCAGAGTGACCGCGTTATCGTTCATCGCCAGCAAGCCGGCTCCTACAGAGATTGGTCACCTCAACACTCAACCGCGCTCACCGCCAACCCACCCCGCGAAGTCTCTTTGTATTTGTCGTGCATGTCCGCGCCGGTATCTCGCATGGTGCGGATCACCCGATCCAGCGAGATAAAGTGCTGACCATCCCCGCGCAGCGCCATCTGCGCCGCGTTGATCGCTTTCACCGCCGCAATCGCATTGCGCTCGATGCACGGCACTTGCACCAGCCCGCCCACTGGGTCGCACGTCAGGCCGAGGTTGTGTTCCAGGCCGATTTCGGCGGCATTGCACACCTGCTCCGGCGTGGCNCCCAGGATCTCCGCCAAGCCAGCCGCCGCCATCGCACAGGCTGAACCGACTTCGCCCTGACAACCGACCTCGGCGCCGGAGATCGAAGCGTTCTTCTTGCACAGAATCCCCACCGCCGCAGCACCCAGCAGGTAGTCGACGACGTTGGCTTCCGTTACCTCTTCGCTGAACTTCATAAAGTAGTGCAGCACCGCCGGAATAATCCCCGCCGCACCATTAGTCGGCGCGGTGACCATGCGCCCACCCGCTGCGTTTTCTTCATTGACCGCCAGGGCGAACAGATTGACCCACTCCATGGCGCTCAAGGTCGAGCCAATCACATTCGGCTTGCCCAGCTCCTGCAGGCTGCGGTGCAATTTGGCGGCGCGACGACGCACATTCAGGCCACCGGGCAAGATGCCTTCGTGCTTGAGGCCCTGCTCCACGCAATCCTGCATGGCCCGCCAGAGTTTCATCAGGCCACTGCGGATTTCTTCNTCGCTGCGCCAGACCTTCTCGTTGGCCATCATCAATTCGGCGACGCGCAGGTTGTGCTTCTGGCACAGGCTGAGCAGTTCGACAGCGCTGGAGAAATCGAAAGGCAACACGGTGCGATCCAGATCGACCACGCCGCTGGAAGCCTGTGCTTCATCCACGACAAAACCACCGCCGATGGAATAGTAGGTGTCGCGATGCAGCTCGCCGTCATCACCTTCAGCGACCAGGGTCATGGCGTTGGGGTGAAACGGCAGGTTTTCGTCGATCAGCCGCATGTCGCGGGCCCAGATAAACGGCACCGACAGGCGGCCGTCGAGCAACAGTGTGTGGGTCTCGCGCAGGGTTTCGATACGGATGCCGATTTGCGACGGGTCGATTGCGTCCGGCCACTCGCCCATCAGGCCCATGAGGGTGGCGGTGTCGCTGCCGTGACCGATGCCGGTGGCTGACAGCGACCCATAAAGCTGAACTTCAACGCGCCGCACTTGTTCCAAAAGACCCTGCTCACGCAAACCTTGCACGAACAGCGCGGCGGCCCGCATAGGCCCCACGGTGTGCGAACTGGAAGGGCCGATGCCGATTTTGAACAGGTCGAAAACACTGATAGCCATTACTGCCGAACTCCTGGATGTACCAACTCCAGACGCAAAAGCGCCCAGTGACGGAGCTGCTACGCTCAAGCTGCAATCCGCCGAGATGGCCGCATCATCAGGCTTTTGCCGTGTCGTTCGACGTCTCACACCGACGCACTCATGCTCACCAACGCCGCGGGCGTTTTACGCTGCGTTCTCGCCGTTTTTTTGCGGATCAGGGGGGCAAAGGGGGCTGAAAAAAGCTGTAAACGACGTCACCGACACTGGATGCGACCATCCCTGTACTGGATACGACGCCCCCTGTAGGCGTCAGATTTTCACTGGT
This sequence comes from Pseudomonas mandelii, assembly GCF_002251635.1. GTDB lineage: Bacteria > Pseudomonadota > Gammaproteobacteria > Pseudomonadales > Pseudomonadaceae > Aquipseudomonas > Aquipseudomonas mandelii_B. The sequence continues at coordinate 12,854 of NZ_NMOJ01000150.1, read as the reverse complement.
ACATGATCGTATCGACTCGATTGCAAGGCGCCGTGGTAGAGCTGTCTCCAAAACGCCATCCAACCGCAACCTATAAGTGCGGTGGTCCAGTCGGAACACTGCCAAAAAAAACACCAAGGAGTCCATCCATGAAAGGTTCCCCGTCGTTGTTGTTGGCCGCCATGCTGAGTCTGCCGTTACTGGCTCAAGCTGCAGAACCGGCACAATGTCAGACCGTCAACTTCTCCGATGTCGGCTGGACTGACATTACCGTCACCACCGCCACCACCAGCGNNNTNCTCAAGGGCCTGGGCTACAAGCCACGCACCACGATGATTTCGGTGCCGGTGACCTACAAGTCCCTGGCCGACGGCAAGAACATGGACATCTTCCTCGGCAACTGGATGCCGACCATGGAAAACGACATCAAGCAGTACCGTGATGCCGGCACCGTGGAGACCCTGCGCGCCAACCTCGAAAACGCAAAATACACACTCGCCGTGCCCGAAGAGTTGTATAACAAGGGTCTGAAGGATTTCGCCGACATCGCCAAGTTCAAGAAAGAACTCGACGGCAAGATCTACGGCATCGAACCAGGCAACGACGGTAACCGCCTGATCCAGAGCATGATCGACAAGAACGCCTTCGGCCTGAAAGACGCCGGCTTCAAGGTGGTCGAATCCAGCGAGGCAGGCATGCTCTCGCAAGTCGATCGCGCCCAGCGCCGCAACACCGCCGTGGTGTTCCTGGGCTGGGAACCGCACCCGATGAACACGCGTTTCAAGATGAAGTACCTGACTGGCGGCGACGACTTCTTCGGCCCGAACTTCGGTCAGGCGACCATCTTCACCAACACCCGCAAGGGCTACGCGCAGGAATGCAGCAACGTCGGTCAGTTGCTGAAAAACCTGGTGTTCACCCTCGACATGGAAAGCTCGCTGATGGGTAACGTCCTGGACGACAAAATGAAGCCTGACGCCGCGGCCAAGGCCTGGCTGAAAAAGAATCCACAGGTCCTCGATACCTGGCTCGCTGGCGTGACCACCATTGACGGTAAACCTGGCCTGGAGGCCGTGAAAGCCAAGCTCGCGCAGTAATCGCTTACGCCGGGCGGCTTAGGCCGTCCGGGCTGTTTATTTCCTTGCATGCGGACGTTCACTACCATGCTGATTGATCAGAAAATACCTCTAGGCCAGTACATCGCGGGCTTCGTTGAATGGTTGACGCAACACGGCGCCAACACCTTCGACGCCATCGCATCGACACTGGAAACGATGATCCACGGCGTGACGTTCGCGCTGACCTGGTTCAACCCGCTGGCATTGATCGGCCTCATCGCACTACTGGCTCACTTCATTCAACGAAAGTGGGGGCTGACCGTTTTCGTCATTGCCTCCTTCCTGCTGATCCTGAACCTCGGGTACTGGCAGGAAACCATGGAAACCCTCGCGCAGGTGCTGTTCGCCACCCTGGTCTGCGTGGTCATCGGTGTGCCGCTGGGCATTGTTGCCGCGCACAAACCGCTGTTCTACACCATGATGCGGCCGGTACTCGATCTGATGCAGACCGTGCCGACCTTCGTCTACCTCATCCCTACCCTGACCCTCTTCGGGCTGGGTGTGGTGCCCGGTCTGATTTCCACGGTGGTGTTCGCGATTGCCGCGCCTATCCGCCTGACTTACCTGGGTATCCGCGATGTGCCACAAGAGTTGATGGACGCCGGTAAAGCCTTTGGCTGCTCGCGCCGTCAGTTNCTCGCACGCATCGAACTGCCCCACGCCATGCCGAGCATTGCCGCCGGCATTACCCAATGCATCATGCTGTCGTTGTCGATGGTGGTGATCGCGGCCCTGGTGGGCGCCGACGGCCTCGGCAAGCCGGTGGTCAACGCACTGAACACCGCCGACATTGCCCTGGGCTTTGAAGCCGGCCTGGCAATCGTATTGCTGGCCATCATGCTCGACCGCATCTGCAAACAACCCGACGCCAAAGTAGGGGGTGACGCATGAGCATTATTCGCTTCGAAGACGTCGACGTAATCTTTTCCAAAGATCCACGTGAGGCGCTCAAGCTCCTCGACCAAGGCATGCACCGCAACGAGATCCTGAAAAAAACCGGGCAGATTGTCGGCGTTGAAAAAGCCAGCCTGGACATTGAGAAAGGCGAGATCTGCGTGCTGATGGGCCTGTCGGGCTCAGGCAAGTCGAGCTTGCTGCGCTGCATCAACGGCCTCAACACCGTGAGCCGCGGCAAGCTGTTTGTCGAACATGAAGGCCGCCAGATCGACATCGCTTCGTGCACACCTGCCGAGCTCAAAATGATGCGCACCAAGCGCATCGCCATGGTGTTCCAGAAGTTCGCCCTGATGCCTTGGCTGACGGTGCGCGAGAACATCAGCTTCGGTCTGGAAATGCAGGGCCGCCCCGAGAAGGAACGGCGCAAGCTGGTGGATGACAAGCTGGAACTGGTGGGCCTGGCCCAATGGCGCAACAAGAAGCCTGACGAGTTGTCCGGCGGCATGCAGCANCGCGTGGGCCTGGCCCGTGCACTGGCGATGGACGCCGACATTCTGCTGATGGACGAACCGTTCTCGGCGCTCGACCCGCTGATCCGCCAAGGCCTGCAGGACGAATTACTGGAACTGCAAAGCAAGCTGAGCAAAACCATTGTGTTCGTGAGCCACGACCTCGATGAAGCCCTGAAGCTCGGCAGCCGTATCGCAATCATGAAAGACGGCAAGATCATCCAGTACAGCGTGCCGGAAGAGATCGTGCTGAACCCGGCGGACGACTATGTGCGCACCTTCGTCGCCCATACCAACCCGCTGAACGTACTGTGCGGTCGCAGCCTGATGCGCACCCTGGACAACTGCAAACGCATCAACGGTTCGGTGTGTTTGGACCCGGGCGGCGATTCGTGGCTGGACCTGGCCGAAGGCAACACCATCAAAGGTGCCCGCCAGAACGGCGCGAGCCTGGACCTGCAGAACTGGATTCCAGGGCAAGCGGTCGAAGGCCTGGGTCGTCGGCCAACGCTGGTGGACTCGAATATCGGCATGCGCGATGCGTTGCAGATTCGTTACCACACCGGGAACAAGCTGGTGTTGCACAACAACAACCAGGTGGTGGGGATCTTGGGGGACAGCGAGCTGTATCACGCACTGCTCGGCAAGAACCTGGGTTAAGGCAGCAGACACAAAAACGCCGCGAGAGGATCGCGGCGTTTTTGTTAGTGCGGATATTTGGCTGTAAACACGGACCACTGTGGCGAGGGGGCTTGCCCCCGTTGGGTCGCGCAGCGGCCCCAAATCCAGACAGTGCGATCTTACAGATGGACCGCGCTGGTCGGGTTTACGACTGCTTCGCAGCCGAACGGGGGCAAGCTCCCTCGCCACAGTGGATCTGCGGTGCATTCACTGCACCGCATCACCTCAACATTTAGCTATAGACACGGCCAAGGAGCTGCCGATGGCTTTCAAACTGATCGAGCACGTCCCGGGTGATTTGTTCCTGGGCAAAGCCCATCAGGTCGTATTCCTGGCTGCCGTTGTGCAGGTACACCTCGGCGCGGTAATAGCGCGCACGCGGTTCGTCAGCGCTTTCGGCCGAGACCGTTTCGCTCGCCGCCGCGAGATAGCCATCCAGGCTCACTTCGTAGACAAAAGGGTTGCCCTCCTCCATCTCGATGCGCACACCAATGCAGCGCTTGGACTTGCCCAGCAACGTTTGCACTTCCAGGCCTTGACCGCGCAGTTGCACCGCCGCCTCTTCCAGCGCCGGGCTGACTTGCTTGTCCATGAAACGCTGAACGATCGACTGATTCGGCTGCAGGTCCAGCTGCGTCAAACGCTCGCTGAAACCACGACGACCGCGCGCCGCCAGCTCCGCTTGCTCCTGTTCGATCTGCACGTCCTGGCGCATCGCCTTGTGCANACCGAACATAAACAAAATCAGCACCACCGAGAACGGCAGCCCCGCCAGCACGACCATGGTCTGCATGGCTTCGAAGTTGCCGGCAAACAGCAGGCCGATGGTCACCAGCGTAATCACCGCCGACCAGAAAATCCGCAGCCAGTGCGGCGCATCTTCATCCACATTGCCGCCTTTGCAGGAAAGGTTGGCCATCATCACCGCGCCGGAGTCCGCCGGGGTCAGGAACAGCACAAAACCGACGAAGATCGACACGCCGATCACAATCTTCGATGCCGGGTAATGCTCAAGCAGTTGATAGATCGCCATCGACGGCTGTTCGAGCGCCGTCTTCCCGAGCTCCACCGCCCCATGGTTCATCACCAGGTCCAGGGCAGAGTTACCGAAGATCGACAGCCACGCCAGGGTGAAGCCCAGCGGGATCAGCAGCACGCCGGCCACCAGTTCACGCACCGTGCGACCACGGGAAATACGCGCGATGAACATGCCCACGAATGGCGCCCAGGAAATCCACCAGGCCCAGTAGAACAGGGTCCACAGGCCCATCCAGCGNTCGGNTTTGTCACTGTCGCCTTCGTAGACGTAGAGGTCGAAAGTCTTCAGGACCACGCCGTTCAAATAGTCACCAACGTTCTGCACGAAGCCGTTGAGCAAATGCAGGGTCGGGCCGAACAGCAGCACAAAAATCAGCAAACCACTGAACAGTACGATGTTGAGGTTGGACAGGCGGCGAATGCCGTTTTCCACACCCGACACGGCAGCGATGGTCGCCACGGTGCTCATCACAATAATCACGATCAGCAGGTTGGTGTTGCTGTGCGCCATGCCGAACAGGTTTTCCAACCCGGACGACACTTGCATCGCACCAATCCCCAGGTTCGTCACCAGGCCCAACAGGGTCACGAACATACCAAAACCGTCCACCGCGTGGCCGGCTGCGCCCTTCACCCAGCGCTCGCCCACCAGCGGGTACAGCGCCGAACGCAAGGCCAGCGGCTGGTTATGACGGTAGGCGAAATACGCCACGGCCAGGCCGACCAAGGCGTAGATCGCCCAGCCATGCAGGCCCCAATGCAGGAATGTCAGCTGCACAGCCTGACGCGCGGCCATATTGCTGGCGGCAACGCCTTCCGGCGGATTGAAGTAGTGGTCCAACGGCTCCGAGGCGCCGAAGTACAGCAGCGAGATGCCGATACCCGACGAGAACAACATGCCGGCCCAGGCGCCGTAGCTGAAGTCCGGGGTGTCATCCTTGCTGCCCAGTTTCAATTTGCCGTAGGACGAAAACGCCAGGCCGACCACAAACACCAGGTAAGCGGCGATGACCACCATGTAGTACCAGCCGAAGCTTTTCGAAAGCCAGGCTTGCGCTACGCCAAGCATGCGCCCGGCCTCCTGCGGGGCGATGATCAGAATGGCGGTCAACAACAGAATCAGCGCGGTGGAGGTGTAGAACACCCAACCGTTGACCCGTACCTTTTCCGGCGGGGTCTTTATAAGAGAGGCAGAACTCATGGCGCAGATGCTCCAGGCAGTGCGAGAGAGAAACACAAGGCAACGGTTACCCGACCATTCGGTTAGTTGGCAGCCGACCAGCGGGTGATATAAAGACAGCCCGAAAAAAGCCCGAACCCCCTGAACGCCTGAGCGTGTGGGTTTCGAGCATTTTCAGACGTCGTTTTTCCGCCAACTACGCGTAGGAAAAACCTGTAGGCAGCGACGAATTGTCGCAGATCTTATTCTTTGTTGATTGAACGTTCAATCAAAACAAAATAGACTGGCCTTCAAGCCGACGGACGTTTATCGCCCACCGGCAGGCCTAAGGAGAGGTGCTACATGCCCAAGGTCGGTATGCAACCCATACGCCGCCAGCAGTTGATCGAAGCCACCTTGCNGGCGGTCGATCAGGTCGGAATGGGGGACGCCAGCATTGCGCTGATCGCCCGTTTGGCCGGNGTCTCGAACGGCATCATCAGTCACTACTTTCAGGACAAGAACGGCCTGATCGCTGCCACGGCGCAGTATCTGATGAGTGTCCTGAGCGAGAACGTCACCGCGCGCCGTCAGGCGCTGGAGGACAGCAGCCCGCGGGCGCACCTCCAGGTGATCATCGANGGCAACTTCGACGCCAGCCAAGTCAACGGACCGGCAATGAAAACCTGGCTGGCCTTCTGGGCCACCAGCATGCATCACCCGTCATTGCACAGGTTGCAGCGGATCAACGATCAACGTCTGTATTCCAACCTGTGCTGCCAGTTCCGCCGTGTATTGCCGCTCGATGACGCGCGCAGTGCCGCCCGGGGCCTGGCAGCCCTCATTGACGGTTTGTGGTTGCGCGGCGCGCTGTCGGGAGANGCTTTCGACACGGAGCAGGCGCAACGGATCGCTTACGAATACATGGATTTCCAATTGGCCAAGCAGGTGAGTTAGAGCACACATAAACGCTCAACCCCTGAACGGCTACTGATCGGTGTTGCCACACCTATATGGCTTCACCGCAGTGGTCAACGCCAACCACTTATGCACTTGCGAGGACTTTATGGCCCGTTTCGAACTGCAAAAACTCTACATTGACGGCGGCTACAGCGACGCTGGCAGCGATGCCACCTTCGAAGCCATCAACCCGGCTAACGGTGAAGTTCTCGCCCAAGTGCAACGTGCTACCAAAGACGACGTTGAACGTGCCGTGGTCAGCGCTGAAAAAGGCCAGAAAATCTGGGCCGCCATGACCGCCATGGAGCGTTCGCGCATCCTGCGCCGTGCCGTCGACATCCTGCGCGAGCGCAACGATGAGCTGGCAGCCCTGGAAACCCTGGACACCGGTAAAGCCTTCTCCGAAACCCAATACGTCGACATCGTCACCGGCGCTGACGTGCTGGAATACTACGCAGGCCTGGTGCCGGCCATCGAAGGCGAGCAGATCCCGCTGCGCGACACCTCCTTCGTCTATACCCGCCGCGAGCCGCTGGGCGTGGTCGCCGGTATCGGCGCGTGGAACTACCCGATCCAGATCGCCCTGTGGAAATCCGCACCGGCCCTGGCCGCGGGTAACGCGATGATCTTCAAGCCAAGCGAAGTCACCTCGCTGACCACCCTGAAACTGGCCGAGATCTACACCGAAGCCGGCGTTCCTGCAGGCGTGTTCAACGTGTTGACCGGCAGCGGCCGTGAAGTCGGCACCTGGCTGACCGAGCACCCACGCATCGAGAAGGTCTCGTTCACCGGCGGCACCGACACCGGCAAAAAAGTCATGGCCAGCGCTTCCGCCTCGTCGCTCAAAGACGTGACCATGGAACTGGGCGGCAAATCCCCGCTGATCATCTTCGACGACGCCGACCTTGATCGCGCGGCCGACATCGCGATGATGGCCAACTTCTACAGCTCCGGTCAGGTCTGCACCAACGGCACTCGCGTATTCGTGCCCAAGCACCTGCAAGCAGCCTTCGAAGCCAAGATCGCTGAGCGTGTGGCGCGCATTCGCGTCGGCAACCCGCAAGACGAGAACACCAACTTCGGCCCGCTGGTCAGCTTCGCCCACATGGAAAGCGTGCTCGGCTACATCGCCAAAGGTAAGGAAGAAGGCGCCCGCGTACTGTGCGGCGGCGACCGTCTGACCGCTGGCGAATTCGCCAAAGGCGCCTTCGTGGCTCCGACCGTGTTCACCGACTGCACCGACGAAATGACCATCGTCCGTGAAGAAATCTTCGGCCCGGTGATGAGCATTCTCACTTACGAGACCGAAGAAGAAGTGATCCGCCGCGCCAACGATACCGACTTCGGCCTGGCTGCCGGCCTGGTCACCAAAGACCTGAACCGCGCTCACCGCGTGATTCATCAACTGGAAGCCGGTATCTGCTGGATCAACGCCTGGGGCGAGTCCGACGCCAAGATGCCAGTCGGTGGCTACAAGCAGTCGGGTGTTGGCCGTGAGAACGGCATCAGCTCGCTGAACAACTTCACCCGCATCAAATCGGTACAGGTTGAGCTGGGCGACTACGCCTCGGTGTTCTAAACCCGAGCCTTGCGTTGCCTTTGAGGCCGCCATCGGGGGCAAGCCCNCAGGAGTACACATTCCAGTGTGGGAGCCAGCCTGCTGGCGATCGAGTGCGCAGCACTCGCTTGACCTGACCAACTTCAAAGAGGGTGCATTCAATGTCCCAAGAATTCGATTACATCATCATCGGTGCCGGCTCCGCCGGTAACACCCTGGCGACCCGTCTGACCGAAGACGAAGGCGTCACCGTTTTGCTGCTGGAAGCCGGCGGCCCGGACTACCGCCTGGACTTTCGCACGCAAATGCCGGCCGCCCTGGCGTTCCCGCTGCAAGGCCGTCGCTACAACTGGGCCTACGAAACCGATCCAGAGCCACACATGGACGGTCGCCGGATGGAATGCGGGCGCGGCAAGGGCCTGGGTGGCTCTTCCCTGATCAACGGCATGTGCTACATCCGTGGCAACGCCATGGACTACGACAACTGGGCCAAGCTTCCGGGTCTTGAAGACTGGGATTACCTGAACTGCCTGCCGTATTTCCGAAAAGCTGAAACTCGGGACATCGGCCCCAACGACTACCACGGTGGCGACGGTCCGGTCAGCGTGACCACGCCAAAAGCCGGCAACAACCCGCTGTTCCACGCCATGGTTGAAGCAGGCGTACAAGCGGGTTACCCGCGCACCGACGACTTGAACGGCTACCAGCAAGAAGGCTTCGGCCCGATGGACCGTACCGTCACGCCTAAAGGCCGTCGCGCCAGCACCGCACGCGGTTACCTGGACACGGCCAAAAAGCGTTCTACCCTGACCATCGTCACCCACGCCCTCACCGACAAAGTCTTGTTCGAAGGCAAGCGGGCGGTTGGCGTGCGTTACTTGATCGGCGCCGCCGAAGAGCGCGTTGAAGCCCGTGCGCGTAAAGAAGTGCTGCTGTGCTCCGGCGCCATCGCTTCGCCGCAGATTCTGCAACGCTCCGGTGTCGGCCCGGCCGAACTGCTGAACAAGCTCGACATTCCGGTGGTCCATGACCTGCCCGGCGTCGGCGAAAACCTGCAGGATCACCTTGAGCTCTACCTGCAATATGCGTGCACCCAACCGGTGTCGCTGTACCCGTCGCTGCTCTGGTACAACCAACCGGCCATCGGTGCCGAGTGGCTGTTCAACGGCACTGGCATCGGCGCCAGCAACCAGTTCGAAGCGGGCGGTTTTATCCGTACCCGTGAAGAATTCGATTGGCCGAACATCCAGTACCACTTCCTGCCGGTCGCGATTAACTACAACGGCAGCAACGGTGTGAAAGAGCACGGTTTCCAGGCGCACATGGGCTCCATGCGTTCGCCAAGCCGTGGCCGCGTGCACTTGAAGTCGAAGAACCCACGGGACTACCCGAGCATCCTCTTCAACTACATGGCCACCGAGCAGGACTGGCAGGAATTCCGCGACGGCATCCGCCTGACCCGTGAAATCATGCAGCAACCGGCCCTCGACCAATACCGTGGCCGCGAAATCAGCCCGGGTATTGAAGTGCAAACCGATGAGCAGCTCGACACGTTCATCCGCGAGCACGCCGAAACGGCATTCCACCCGTCCTGCTCGTGCAAGATGGGCACCGACGAGATGGCGGTAGTGGACGGCGAAGGCCGTGTGCATGGCATGCAGGGGCTACGTGTGGTCGATGCGTCGATCATGCCGATCATCACCACCGGCAACCTGAACGCGCCGACGATCATGATCGCCGAGAAAATCGCCGACAAGATCCGTGGCCGCAAGCCATTGCCGCGCAGCACTGCCGATTACTACGTAGCAGGCGATGCGCCGGTGCGTGGCAAGCCGTTGCGGGATGTGAGCCTCACCGCTCAGTAAGACCGTTACACCGCGTCACGGCCAATCGCGAGCAAGCTCGCTCCCACAGGTTTTGCNCAATCCCTGTGGGAGCGAGCTTGCTCGCGATGGGGCCTGCGGGAACAACACATCTCTTTCTGACACACCCCGGCAATCCCTTCCTACACCGATCCAAGCTTGATCCTACCCCCCGCGCAGGCCTAATCTAGCGCCACGCAATCGTTTCACCCCCTTCGTAACACCGCTACACCGCCACTCCAGACCAAGGAGGTTCCCGAATGTTCGATTTCCACCCCCAGCTCAAGCAGCGCTTCGCTGCCTTGCGCACGGGCGCTGAATTCTTTTCGCTGCGTTATGTGCGCGAGTCCGGCCAGTACCTGTCGGTCCGCAAGAATGTCGCCGAACCTCCAAGCCTGAGCCGTGACGAAGGCGCGATGCTGACCGTGCGCGTCAACGGCGTCGAAGCCTACGCCGCGACCAACGACTTGTCGCAACAAGGCCTGCAAGCTGCGCTGGAGAAGGCCGAGCAACAAGCCCGCCGACTCAAGCCCCACGCCCTGCTCGACCTGAGCGCACAAGTGGTCTCCAGCGACGTCGCCGACTACCTGTCGCCCGACCTCGACCAGCCCTTCCCGTCCTTAAGCGACTGCTACCAACTGCTCGGCGCCGAGTCCGCATCCGTGCCCAAGGACGAGCGACTGGTGAACTGGCAGGTGAGCATCGGCATCACCCATGTAGAACAGATCTACCTCAACAGTGCCGGTGCCGAACTGCGCCAGGCCCAGCGTTTCGTCTACCCGGGCCTGAGCGTCACCGCCTACGACGGCAACGACAGCCAGACCCGAACCCTGGGCCGCGAGAACTTCGGTCAGCAGGGCGGTTTTGATGTGATCAGTCGCTGTGGCCTGGTCGGCGCCGGTCCGAAAATCGCTGATCAGGCACTGCAATTGCTGCTGGCGCCGAACACCCCGAAAGGCCCGCGNGACCTGCTGCTGATGCCCGACCAAATGATCCTGCAGATCCACGAGTCCATCGGCCACCCGCTGGAACTGGACCGCATCCTGGGCGATGAGCGCAATTACGCCGGCACCAGCTTTGTGAAGGCCGACGACTTCGGCCATCTGCAATACGGTTCGAAACTGCTGAACGTGACCTTCGACCCGGACATTCCCGAGCAACTCGCCAGCTACAGCCATGACGACGACGGCACCCGCGCCANCAAACAGTTCCTGATTANTGAAGGCCTGCTGCTCAAGCCATTGGGCGGCGCGTTGTCGCAATTTCGCTCAGGACTGGGCGGCGTCGCCAACAGCCGCGCCTGCAGCTGGAACCGCGCACCGATCGANCGCATGGCCAACCTGAACATCGAGGCCGGCGATCAACCGCTGGAGCAGATGATCGGCAACATCGAGCACGGCATCTTGATGAGCACCAACCGCTCCTGGTCCATCGACGATGCGCGCAATAAATTCCAGTTCGGCTGCGAGTGGGGCCAGTTGATCGAAAACGGCGAACTCAAGGGCGTGGTGAAGAACCCCAACTACCGCGCCATTTCCGCGCAGTTCTGGCGCAAGCTCAGCGCCGTCGGCGACGCCAGTACCTTCAAGGTCCTGGGCACGCCGAACTGCGGCAAAGGCGAACCCAACCAAGTGATCCGGGTCGGCCATGCCTCGCCGGCCTGCGTGTTCAGCAACGTTGATGTGTTTGGGGGGGATGCCTGATGAGTACTTCAAAAAGTCAGGCCGATGCGTTCAAGGCCTTGGTCAATTGGCTGCGCGATGCGATTCGCGAGCCGGAACAATTCACTCTCAGTTACGCCGCCGAATCCTCGGCCTTCGTGCGCTTCAACCACGCCAAGGTGCGTCAAGCCGGTCAGGTGCAGCAGGCGAGCGTCGGTTTCAAGCTGATCAACGAGGGCCGGCATGCTGACCTGAACATCACGCTGGCCGGTGATCAGGAAGTCGACCTTCAGCGGCTGGCCGAAGGTCTGCAACAGTTGCGCGAAACCTTGCCGCTGCTGCCGCCAGATCCCTACCTGCTGCTCAACCACAACGGTTGGCAGAGCAAGAATGTTCAAGATCACCCGCTGCCGGACACCGAGCAAGTGGTCGCTGAAATCACTCAGGCGGCCGAGGGGCTGGATCTGGTCGGCTTCTACGCCGCCGGGCCGATCAGTCGTGGATTCGCCAGTTCTNCGGGCGCGTTCGGCTGGCATCAGGCCAACAGCTTCAACTTCGATTTCAGCCTGTTTCATGAAAACGGCCAAGCGGTGAAAGCCAGTTACGCCGGGCACGACTGGAACAGCGAAGGGTTTGCCAGGCGCTTTGCGCAGGCGCGCGAGCAGTTGGCGTTTCTCGGCAGACCGCAACACACCCTGGCGCCCGGTCAGTACCGCGCCTATCTGGCGCCGGCAGCCCTGGGAGAAATCATGGACATGCTGGGCTGGGGCGGTTTCTCGGCACAGTCGATTGCCAGCAAAAACAGTCCGCTGCAGAAGCTGTATGCGGGCGACAGTGCATTCAGCCCGTTGGTGTCGGTTGATGAAAAGGTCAGCGGTTCGTTGAGCCCGGCGTTCTCGGGCGAAGGTTATCCGCGCACCGATCTTGGCTTGATCGTCGAAGGCAAGGCCGGCGCGCAGATGGTCAGTTCACGCAGTGCCGCCGAATACGGCCTGACCGCCAACGGCGCCAGCGGCGGTGAAATGCCGAGCGCAGTGAACATGGCCGCCGGTACGCTGCCTGATGCAGAGATTCTCAAGCAACTGGGCACCGGTTTGTATATCAGCAACCTGTGGTACCTGAACTACTCCGACCTGCCGGCCGCACGCCTGACCGGCATGACGCGCTTCGCCACGTTCTGGGTGGAAGACGGCGAGATCAAGGCGCCGGTCAGCACCATGCGCTTTGATGACAGCGTCTACAGCCTGCTCGGTTCNCAGCTGGAAGCGTTGACGGAGGAGCGTGAGTTGTTGCTGTCGGCCAGCACCTACAGCCAGCGGGCCACGGCCTCGGCGTTGTTGCCGGGTGCGCTGATCAGCCGACTGACCTTGACCCTGTAAGTGCATCGCGGGCAAGCCCGCTCCCACAGGTTCNCAATGGACGCTCCGCGTNC
>NZ_NMOJ01000015.1 GCF_002251635.1 Pseudomonas mandelii | reverse complement strand
AAAACGCGACGCTTCCATCAATAACAAGCCCAAGCGGAGTACCACAGATGGCGTTCTTCACCGCAGCCAGCAAGGCCGACTTCCAGCATCAACTGCAAGCGGCACTGGCGCAGCACATCAGTGAACAGGCACTGCCACAAGTGGCGCTGTTCGCTGAACAATTTTTCGGCATCATTTCCCTGGACGAACTGACCCAACGTCGCCTTTCCGACCTGGCCGGTTGCACTTTATCTGCCTGGCGCCTGCTTGAGCGCTTTGATCACACCCAACCGCAAGTGCGCGTCTACAACCCGGATTACGAACGCCACGGCTGGCAGTCGACCCACACCGCGGTCGAAGTGCTGCACCATGACCTGCCCTTTCTGGTGGACTCGGTCCGTACCGAGCTGAACCGTCGTGGCTACAGCATCCATACCCTGCAGACCACCGTCCTCAGCGTGCGCCGTGGCAAGAAGGCCGAGCTGCTGGAAATCCTGCCAAAAGGCACCCAGGGCGAAGGCATCCAGCAAGAATCGCTGATGTACCTGGAAATCGACCGCTGCGCCAATGCCGCCGAACTGAGCGTGCTGAGCAAAGAGCTTGAGCAGGTACTGGGCGAAGTGCGCGTGGCCGTGGCCGATTTCGAACCGATGAAAGCCAAGGTCCAGGACCTGCTCACCGGCCTGGACAACAGCCAGTTCAGCATCGACGGCGAAGAAAAAGCCGAGATCAAAAGCTTCCTGGAATGGCTGGTGGGCAACCACTTCACCTTCCTCGGCTATGAAGAGTTTGTGGTACGCGATGAAGCCGACGGCGGCCACATCGTCTACGACCAGGATTCGTTCCTCGGCCTGACCAAGCTGCTGCGTGCCGGCCTCACCGCCGAAGACCTGCGTATCGAAGACTACGCCGTGGCCTACCTGAACGAGCCGGTTGTGCTGTCGTTCGCCAAGGCTGCGCACCCAAGCCGCGTGCATCGCCCGGCTTATCCGGACTATGTGTCGATCCGCGAGATCAGCGCCGACGGCAAAGTCATCAAGGAACACCGCTTCATGGGCCTCTACACCTCTTCGGTGTACGGCGAAAGCGTGCGGGTGATTCCTTATATCCGCCGCAAGGTGGCGGAAATCGAACGCCGTTCGGGCTTCCAGGCCAAGGCTCACCTGGGCAAGGAACTGGCGCAAGTCGTTGAAGTGTTGCCGCGCGATGACCTGTTCCAGACCCCGGTCGACGAGCTGTTCAGCACCGTGATGTCGATCGTGCAGATCCAGGAGCGCAACAAGATCCGCGTGTTCCTGCGCAAAGACCCGTACGGTCGTTTCTGCTACTGCCTGGCCTACGTGCCACGTGACATCTACTCCACCGAAGTGCGCCAGAAGATTCAGCAAGTGCTGATGGATCGTCTGAAAGCCTCGGACTGCGAATTCTGGACCTTCTTCTCCGAGTCCGTGCTGGCCCGTGTGCAATTGATTCTGCGGGTTGACCCGAAGAACCGCCTCGCCATCGACCCGCTGCAGCTGGAAAAAGAAGTGGTGCAGGCCTGCCGCAGCTGGCAGGACGACTACTCCAGCCTGGTCGTGGAAAGCTTCGGCGAAGCCCAAGGCACCAACGTGCTGGCGGATTTCCCGAAAGGCTTCCCAGCCGGTTACCGTGAACGTTTTGCTGCNCACTCGGCCGTGGTCGACATGCAGCACCTGTTGAGCCTGACCGAAAAAAATCCGCTGGTGATGAGTTTCTATCAGCCACTGGGTCAGGTGTCTGGTCAACGCGAGCTGCACTGCAAGCTGTATCACGCCGATACACCGCTGGCGTTGTCCGACGTGCTGCCGATCCTGGAAAACCTCGGCCTGCGCGTGCTGGGTGAGTTCCCGTACCGCCTGCGTCATGCCAATGGCCGCGAGTTCTGGATCCATGACTTTGCGTTCATCGCCGCCGAAGGCGTGAACCTGGATATCCAGCAGCTCAACGACACCTTGCAGGACGCGTTCGTGCACATCGTTCACGGCGATGCCGAAAACGATGCGTTCAACCGCCTGGTACTGACCGCCGGCCTGCCTTGGCGCGACGTGGCGCTGCTGCGTGCGTACGCGCGCTACCTGAAGCAGATCCGCCTGGGCTTCGACCTCGGTTATATCGCCAGCACCCTGAACAACCACACCGACATCGCCCGCGAGTTGACCCGGTTGTTCAAGACCCGCTTCTACCTGGCGCGCAAGCTCACCGCCGATGACCTGGAAGACAAGCAGCAACGTCTGGAGCAAGCGATCCTCACCGCCCTGGACGACGTTCAGGTGCTCAACGAAGACCGTATCCTGCGTCGCTACCTGGACCTGATCAAGGCGACCCTGCGTACCAACTTCTACCAGACCGACGCCAACGGCCAGAACAAGTCGTACTTCAGCTTCAAGTTCGACCCGCGCGCCATCCCTGAACTGCCCAAGCCGGTACCGAAGTTTGAAATTTTCGTGTACTCGCCACGCGTTGAAGGCGTGCACCTGCGCTTTGGTAACGTCGCGCGCGGCGGCCTGCGTTGGTCCGACCGTGAAGAGGATTACCGTACCGAAGTGCTCGGCCTGGTAAAAGCCCAGCAAGTGAAGAACTCGGTGATCGTGCCAGTGGGCGCCAAGGGCGGCTTCCTGCCGCGTCGCCTGCCATTGGGCGGCAGCCGGGACGAGATCGCGGCCGAGGGCATCGCCTGCTACCGCATCTTCATTTCCGGCCTGTTGGACATCACCGACAACCTGAAAGACGGCGCCCTGGTGCCGCCGGTCAACGTCGTGCGTCATGACGACGATGACCCGTACCTGGTTGTGGCTGCGGACAAGGGCACTGCGACCTTCTCCGACATCGCCAACGGCATTGCCATCGACTACGGCTTCTGGCTGGGCGATGCGTTCGCTTCCGGTGGTTCCGCCGGTTACGACCACAAGAAAATGGGCATCACCGCCAAGGGCGCGTGGGTCGGTGTGCAGCGTCACTTCCGTGAGCGCGGCATCAACGTGCAGGAAGACAGCATCACGGTGGTGGGCGTCGGCGATATGGCCGGTGACGTGTTCGGTAACGGCCTGTTGATGTCCGACAAGCTGCAACTGGTCGCGGCCTTCAACCACTTGCACATCTTCATCGACCCGAACCCGAACCCGGCGACCAGCTTCGTCGAGCGTCAGCGCATGTTCGAGCTGCCGCGTTCGGCGTGGACCGACTACGACACCAGCATCATGTCCGAAGGCGGCGGCATCTTCTCGCGCAGCGCGAAGAGCATTGCCATCTCGCCACAGATGAAAGAGCGCTTCGACATCCGGGCCGACAAGCTGACCCCGACCGAACTGCTGAACGCCTTGCTCAAGGCGCCGGTGGACCTGTTGTGGAACGGTGGTATCGGTACTTACGTCAAGGCCAGCACTGAAAGCCACGCCGACGTGGGCGACAAGGCCAACGACGCGCTGCGCGTCAACGGCAACGAGCTGCGCTGCAAGGTCGTGGGCGAGGGCGGTAACCTCGGCATGACCCAGCTGGGTCGTGTGGAGTTCGGCCTCAATGGCGGCGGTTCCAACACCGACTTCATCGACAACGCCGGTGGTGTGGACTGCTCCGACCACGAAGTGAACATCAAGATCCTGCTCAACGAAGTGGTGCAGGCCGGTGACATGACCGACAAGCAGCGCAACCAGCTGCTGGCGAGCATGACCGACGAAGTCGGCAACCTGGTGTTGGGCAACAACTACAAGCAAACCCAGGCGTTGTCCCTGGCCGCACGCCGTGCCTACGAGCGTGCTGCCGAGTACAAGCGCCTGATGAGCGATCTGGAAGGTCGCGGCAAGCTGGACCGCGCCATCGAGTTCCTGCCGGCCGAAGAAGCCATCAACGAGCGCGNCGCTGCAGGTCACGGCCTGACCCGTGCNGAGCTGTCGGTGTTGATCTCCTACAGCAAGATCGACCTCAAGGAAGCACTGCTCAAGTCGCTGGTGCCGGATGACGACTACCTGACCCGTGACATGGAGACCGCGTTCCCACCGAGCCTGGTCGCCAAGTTCGGCGAAGCCATGCGTCGCCACCGCCTCAAGCGTGAGATCGTCAGCACCCAGATCGCCAACGACCTGGTTAACCACATGGGCATCACCTTCGTTCAACGACTCAAAGAGTCGACCGGCATGAGCCCGGCGAACGTAGCGGGCGCGTATGTGATTGTGCGTGACATCTTCCATCTCCCGCACTGGTTCCGTCAGATTGAAGCCCTGGACCACCTGGTCTCCGCCGACGTGCAACTGGAGCTGATGGACGAGCTGATGCGCCTGGGCCGCCGCGCCACGCGCTGGTTCCTGCGTGCCCGTCGCAACGAGCAGAATGCTGCCCGTGATGTCGCGCACTTCGGTCCGCATCTGAAGGAATTGGGTCTCAAGCTCGACGAACTGCTGAGTGGCGAGATTCACGAGAACTGGCAGGCCCGCTATGAGGCTTACGTCGAAGCCGGTGTGCCGGAGTTGCTCGCGCGCATGGTGGCTGGGACTTCGCACTTGTACACCCTGCTGCCGATCATCGAGGCCTCCGACGTGACCGGCCAGAACCCTGCAGACGTGGCCAAGGCTTACTTCGCCGTCGGTAGCGCCCTGGACATCACCTGGTACCTGCAACAGATCAGCGCTCTACCGGTTGAAAACAACTGGCAGGCCCTGGCCCGTGAAGCGTTCCGCGATGACGTCGACTGGCAGCAACGTGCGATCACCATCTCCGTCCTGCAACAGGGCGACGGCACTCAGGACGTGGAAACCCGCCTGGCGCTGTGGATGGAAGAGCACGAAGGCATGATCGAACGCTGGCGCGCCATGCTGGTGGAAATTCGTGCAGCTGTCGGCACGGACTACGCCATGTACGCGGTGGCTAACCGTGAGTTGCTGGACCTGGCGTTGAGCGGGCAAGCGGTAGTGCCTGCGCCTGTTTCAACAGCTGCCGAGCTGGAACCGGCGGCCTGATCAGGCGTTGAATGAAAAAGCCCCGTCTCGCGAGCGACGGGGCTTTTTTTTGCTTGATTTGATCGTTCTCATGCGCAGCAAAGGAATGCAGTCCTTGCTCAGTT
>NZ_NMOJ01000149.1 GCF_002251635.1 Pseudomonas mandelii | reverse complement strand
GAGCGTCCCGGGCTGCATTCCCACGCGGAGCGNCCTCGGACTCCCTGACTCATACTGACAAGAGGTCCCATGCCCAACCGCCCGCCTCTCGACGCTGTCACCGCCCGCTGGGTGCCGTGGGTCGTCGCCATCGCTTTCTTCATGCAGTCCCTCGACGGGACCATTCTCAACACAGCCCTGCCGGCCATGGCCCGGGACCTCGCAGAAAACCCGCTGCGCATGCAAGGGGTGGTGATCGCCTACATGCTCACCGTCGCCTTGCTAATCCCGGCCTCGGGCTGGATCGCCGACCGCTTTGGCACCAAGAAAATCTTCTTCGGCGCGATCATGCTGTTCAGCCTTGGCTCATTGCTCTGTGCTCTGTCGAGCACCCTGAGCATGCTGATCGGCGCCCGGGTGATTCAGGGCCTGGGCGGGGCATTGATGCTGCCGGTCGGGCGCCTCGTGGTGCTACGCGCTTACCCGCGCTCCGAGCTGGTGCGGATCATGGGCTTCATTACCATCCCCGGCCTGCTCGGCCCGTTGCTTGGCCCGACCATGGGCGGCTGGATGGTGCAATACCTGACCTGGCACTGGATTTTTTTGATCAACCTGCCGGTGGGTATGATCGGCTGTTACGCCGTGTGGAAACTGATCCCCGACCTGCGCGGCAGTGAGCGCACGCGTTTCGACAGCATGGGGTTTGTGCTGTTTGGCGCGGCGATGGTGCTGATCACCATCGCCATGGAAGGCCTGGGCGAACTGCACCTGCCGCATCTGCGCGTGATGTTGCTGCTGTTCGGCGGGCTGGCATGCCTCGCGGCTTACTGGCTGCGCGCAGGCCATATCGATAACCCGCTGTTTTCGCCAGTGCTGTTCAAGACCCGGACTTTTGCAGTGGGCATNCTCGGCAACCTGTTCGCCCGCCTGGGCAGCGGCGCTCTGCCGTTCCTCGTGCCGCTGCTGCTGCAAGTGGCGCTGGGTTATTCGCCGTCCCAGGCCGGGATGAGCATGTTGCCGCTGGCGGCGGCAGCGATGGTTGCCAAGTCGGTGGCGCGACCGTTGATCGAACGCTTGGGCTATCGCATCGTGCTCACCGGCAACACTTTGGCGCTGGGGTTGATGCTGGCGAGCATGGGGCTGGTCAGCGAACAAACGCCGTACTGGTTGCTGTTGGTGATGCTATCGATTCTGGGGGCGATCAACTCCTTGCAGTTCACCGCGATGAANACCGTCACCCTGATCGACCTCGACGATGAANACGCCAGCAGCGGCAACAGCCTGCTGTCGGTGGTNGCGCAATTGTCTCTGAGCCTCGGCGTNGCCTGCGCCGGCGCCTTGCTCGGCGGTTTTACCGCAGAGATCGGCAACGATGGCGTGGACACGGTGCTGGGTGCGTTCCAGCTGACATTTGTGACGGTCGGAATCATGGCGATGCTGGCCGCGACGATCTTCTCCCAGCTCTCAAAGGAAGACGGACGGCGCGTCAAGCGTCCGGAAGAACACATAGAGCCTTAGGGCGAATGGCCACGGGACTGATACACTGCGCGACATTTTNTAGAGCNTGCGAGANAATCCCCGCGGGNCTGCTACACTGCGCAACATTTTGTTTTGCAGGCCAGTCCCGTGACTACCATCGCCACCGCTTTTAATACTTTGCCGCTCTCCGCCGCCATGCTGGCTAACCTCGACTCGCTGGGTTATGTCGAGATGACGCAGATCCAGGCGCAAAGCTTGCCGGTGATCCTCAAAGGGCTGGACCTGATCGCCCAGGCCAAGACCGGCAGCGGCAAGACCGCCGCCTTCGGTATCGGCTTGTTGAACCCGATCAATCCGCGCTACTTCGGCTGCCAGGCGCTGGTGATGTGCCCGACGCGTGAGCTGGCCGACCAGGTTGCCAAGGAAATCCGCCGTCTGGCCCGCGCCGAAGACAACATCAAGGTGCTGACTCTGTGCGGCGGCGTGTCCCTCGGCCCGCAGATCGCTTCCCTGGAGCACGGCGCCCACGTCATCGTCGGCACCCCGGGCCGCATCCAGCAGCACCTGCGCAAAGGTTCGCTGGTACTGGACGGTTTGAACACGCTGATCCTCGACGAAGCCGACCGCATGCTCGACATGGGTTTCTACGACGCCATCGAAGACATCATCAGCAAGACCCCGGCACGCCGCCAGACCCTGCTGTTCTCGGCCACCTACCCGACGGGCATCAAGCAGTTGGCGGCGAAATTCATGCGTAACCCGCAGATCGTGAAAGCCGAAGCGTTCCACGACGATACNCAGATTGAGCAGCGTTTCTACGAGATCTCGCCGGAAGAGCGCATGGACGCCGTGACCAAGGTACTCGCGCATTTCCGCCCGGCGTCGTGCGTAGCGTTCTGCTTCACCAAGCAGCAAGTGCAGGAAACCGTGGATCACCTGACGGCCAAGGGCATTTCCGCCGTCGGCCTGCATGGCGACCTGGAACAGCGTGACCGTGACCAGGTGCTGGCGATGTTCGCCAACCGCAGCACCTCGGTGCTGGTGGCAACCGACGTGGCCGCCCGTGGTCTGGACATTGACTCGCTGGACATGGTGATCAACGTCGAGCTGGCCCGCGATTCGGAAATCCACATCCACCGCGTAGGCCGTACTGGCCGTGCCGGTGAGACGGGGATTGCGATCAGCCTGGTGGCGCCGTCCGAAGCGCACCGCGCCCAGGCCATCGAGCAGTTGCAGAAATCGCCGTTGAGCTGGGATCAGCTGGACAACCTCAAATCCCAGGGCGGCGCACCGCTGCTGCCGGTGATGAGCACGCTGGTCATCGGCGCGGGCCGTAAAGACAAAGTGCGTCCGGGTGACATTCTGGGTGCGTTGACAGGCGATGCCGGCATCCCGGGTGCCCAGGTCGGCAAGATCGCGATCTTTGACTTCCAGGCCTTCGTGGCCGTGGAGCGCGGGATCGCCAAGCAGGCGTTGCAGCGTTTGAATGACGGCAAGATCAAAGGCCGTTCGTTGCGCGTTCGTATCTTGTAAGAGATCGTCTGCCCGACAGAGATCAAACTGTGGGAGGGNGCTTGACAGTCCGCCATCGCGAGCAAGCTCGCTCCCACATTGGTTTCCCGGTGAATTTAATATTTGTATGAGGACACCGTTTTGCGCTCTACCGAAGTCGTGATCATTGGCGCNGGCGCCGCAGGCTTGATGTGTGCGCTGACCGCTGCCGGGCGTGGGCGCAAAGTGATGTTGATCGACCACGCGAACAAGGCCGGCAAGAAGATCCTGATGTCCGGCGGTGGCCGCTGCAATTTCACCAATATGTACACCGAGCCTGCCAACTTCCTCTCGCACAACGCGCACTTCTGCAAGTCGGCCCTGGCCCGCTATACCCAGTGGGACTTCATCGGCATGGTCGCCAAGCATGGCGTGCCGTACCACGAGAAGAAGCTCGGCCAGTTGTTCTGCGATAACAAATCCAGCGACATCCTTGAGATGTTGCTCACTGAATGCGATCAGGTCGGCGTCAGCCTGCACCTGGACACCTCGATCCAGACCATCGAGAAGCTCGAAAGCGGTTACTTGCTGGACACCACGCTCGGTCAACTGACCTGTGAATCCCTGGTGATCGCCACGGGTGGTCTGTCGATTCCGACCCTGGGCGCTACCGGTTTCGGTTATCAAGTGGCCAAGCAGTTCGGTCACGACCTGCTACCGACCCGCGCCGGATTGGTGCCGTTCACCATCACCGACCAGCTCAAGGAGTTGTGTGGCGAGTTGTCGGGCACCTCTGTGGATTGCCTGGTCAGCTGCAATGACCAGAGCTTTCGCGAGAATATTCTGTTCACTCACCGTGGCCTCAGCGGCCCGGCGATTTTGCAGATTTCCTCGTACTGGGAATCCGGCGACACGGTGGAAATCAACCTGNTGCCGGACCACGACGTGCCAAGCTGGCTACAACAGCAGCAAGCCGAACGCCCGAACAGCGAGTTGAAAACCCTGCTCGGTGAAATCTTCACCAAGAAAATGGCCAACCTGCTGGCGGAAACCTGGTTCGTGTCCAAACCGATGAAGCAGTACACCCACGCTGAAGTGGCCGACATCGCGCAAAAACTCTCGAGCTGGCAACTGGTGCCGGCCGGCACCGAGGGCTATCGCACCGCCGAGGTGACACTGGGCGGTGTGGATACGCGTGAAGTGTCGTCCAAGACCATGGAATCGCTGAAAAGCCCGGGGTTGTACTTCATCGGCGAAGTGCTGGATGTGACCGGTCACCTGGGCGGGTTCAACTTCCAGTGGGCGTGGGCCTCGGGCTACGCCGCAGCGCANTACGTCTGATACACCGCGTCATCGTTCTTCGCCAGCAAGCCGGCTNNNGAAGGCGTCCTGGCAGACGACACGGAACTTAAGGAACAGATTTTGCTGTCAGATGTGATCGGCGCCATTGCGTCGGCGTCATTACTGGCTCAATTTAGCGGCATTGCCTCGGAAGGCCTTCGCACTTCATGTCATCGACCTCATTTCGTCAGTCTCTGCGCCGTCTCTGGGCGCTGGATAAATTCAGCTACAGCGTGCGGGTGTTCATCGCCCTGACCGGCAGCATGGCCNTNTGNTGGTATCAGGATGAAATGACCCTGCTGATCCCGCTGTTCCTGGGGATTATCGCCAGCGCCCTGGCCGAGACCGATGACAGCTGGCAAGGCCGCCTCAATGCCCTGGCGGTAACGCTGGTGTGTTTCAGCATCGCTGCGCTGTCGGTGGAGCTGCTGTTCCCTTATCCCTGGATTTTCGCCATCGCCCTGGCCCTGGCCAGTTTCTGCCTGACCATGCTCGGCGCCCTCGGCGAACGCTATGGTGCAATTGCTTCCGCTACGTTGATTCTGTCGGTGTACACCATGATCGGCGTGGACCAGCGCGGGGGGGCCGTCACCGATTTCTGGCATGAGCCGCTGCTGCTGGTGGCCGGTGCCGCGTGGTACGGCGTGCTGTCGGTGCTGTGGCAGGCGCTGTTCTCCAACCAACCGGTGCAGCAGAGCCTGGCGCGATTGTTCCGTGAACTGGGTTATTACCTGAAACTCAAAGCGTCGCTGTTCGAGCCGATCCGCCAGATGGACGTGGAAGCGCGTCGACTGGAACTGGCGCAGCAAAACGGCCGTGTCGTTGCGGCGCTGAATGCGGCGAAGGAAATCATCCTGCACCGCGTGGGCAATGGTCGACCGGGCTCGAAGGTCAGCCGCTACCTCAAGCTGTACTTCCTCGCTCAGGACATCCACGAGCGCGCCAGCTCGTCGCACTACCCTTACAACGCGCTGGCCGAGGCGTTCTTCCACAGCGATGTGCTGTTCCGCTGCCAGCGCCTGCTGCGCCAGCAAGCCAAGGCCTGCCAGGCCCTGGGCGAGTCGATCCAGCTGCGCCAGCCGTTCATCTATGACGCCAGCTTCGCCGAAGCGCTGAGCGACCTGCACGCCTCCATCGAACACCTGCGCATCCAGAGCAACCCCGCGTGGCGCGGCTTGCTGCGCTCGTTGCGTGCCTTGGCGGCCAACTTGTCCACGCTCGACCGCCTGCTCGGCGACGCCAGCAACCCCGACTCCCTCGCGGATGCCACCGACAGCAACCTGCTGGACCGCGCCCCGCGCAACCTGAAGGAAATGTGGACGCGCCTGCGCACGCAGCTGACGCCGACGTCACTGCTGTTCCGCCATGCCTTGCGCCTCGCCCTGGCGCTGACCATCGGTTACGGCACCTTGCATGCCATTCACGCCTCCCAGGGCTACTGGATCATCCTCACCACCCTGTTCGTCTGCCAGCCCAACTACGGCGCCACCCGGCGCAAGCTCGGCCAACGGATCATCGGCACTGCCATCGGTTTGACCGTGGCCTGGGCGCTGTTCGACCTGTTCCCAAGCCCGCTGGTGCAATCGCTGTTCGCCATTGCCGCAGGCCTGGTGTTCTTTATCAACCGCACCACCCGCTACACCCTGGCTACGGCGGCGATCACGCTGATGGTGTTGTTCTGCTTCAACCAGGTGGGCGATGGCTACGGGCTGTTCCTGCCACGGCTGTTCGATACCTTGCTCGGCAGCCTGATCGCCGGCCTGGCGGTCTTCCTGTTCCTGCCGGACTGGCAAGGTCGCCGCTTGAACAAGGTGCTGGCCAACACCCTGACCTGCAACAGCATCTACCTGCGCCAGATCATGCAGCAATACGCGGCGGGCAAGAGCGACGACCTGGCTTATCGGCTGGCGCGGCGTAACGCCCACAACGCGGANGCGGCATTGTCGACGACGCTGGCCAACATGCTCATGGAGCCGGGGCATTTCCGTAAGGAAGCGGATGTCGGGTTNCGCTTCCTGGTGCTCTCGCACACCTTGCTCAGCTACCTGTCGGGGCTGGGTGCGCACCGTGAAACCCAGTTACCGCCGGATGTTCGCGAGCATTTGATCGACGGCGCGGGCGTGAGCCTGGCGGCCAGCATCGACGAGATCGCCCAAGGGTTGGCGAGCAAACAGCCGATTGCAATTCAGAGCGATGCCGAGGAAGCCTTGGCGGCGGAACTGGAACAGATGCCGGATGAGATCGATGAAGGGCAACGGTTGGTGCAGACACAATTGGCATTGATATGCCGGCAGTTGGGGCCGTTGCGGACGTTGGCGGCGCATCTCATCAAGGACACCAGCGAAGCTTGAGGTTTGTCGTGACTGGACGGGCCCTATCACACATCTTCGGCTCTACATCCCATGCTGCTTCANNCTTGAGGTTTGTCGTGACTGGACGGGCCCTATCACACATCTTCGGCTCTACATCCCATGCTGCTTCATCAACCGCTCATAACTGCCATCAGCCTTCATCTCGGCAATCTCGCGATCGAAACCGGCGACGATCTGTTCATGCTGCGGATTTTTCAGGCTGACCAATATGTGCAAGCTGTTCTCGCTCAACGCCTTGGGCAAGAACTCCACGGCATTGCGCACTTTGGATGATTCCCGAGCCAGGTAATAACGGGCGACGTATTCGTCTTCCAGCGTCAACTTGACCCGGTCCGCCGCGACCATGCGCACGGCCATGGCGAAGTTATGCACCGGGACTTTCTGCAACGACACATCGTCGTCGAATTCTGATGAATAGGCATAACCGCGCACCACTGCAATCGGGTAAGTGTGCAATTGCTGCAAGTTGTTGTATTCGATGGGCGCGTCTTTGCGCTTGAGAAAGCGCACACGGTTGAGCAGATACTCGCCCGAGAACTGGCCCAGCTTGGTGCGATCATCGGTGTACCAGGCATTGACCAGCACGTCGTAACGGCCCTCGCCGACGCCGAGCAACGCTCGCGCCCAGGGCACCTGCTCGAAATCACTGGCGTAACCGGCCCGTGCCAGCGCAGTGCTGACGATGTCGGTGGCCAAGCCACCGTTGACCAGCGTGGCGTCTGTAAACGGCGGCCAGGCGTCGGCGACCAGACGCAGCTTTTCTGCTGCCGCGCTCTGTGTCAGCAACAGCAGCACGATCAAAGCAAACGCTCGATGCAATCGCGGCATGCCAGAAAATCCTTAGCGGGCGGGCTGCCCGGCGTGTTTTTCAGCCAAAACTCCAAGACACATGTATCAGCACCCAGGTACTCAACATTAGCTCATTGGAGCCACTGCACTGCGCTCAATCGCAGATTACACAAAGAAGACAGCGCCGCGCGAAATGAATGATGGCATTTTGGCCTTTGTCACAGATTTCTCCGCCATAAAGACATCTATCGCCAGGACGCCTAGTATCCGAAGGACGTTGCTCAAGGAAAGTGAAGATGACAATCGATTGGGTCTGCAAACACCACAGCGATCTGGGGAAAGAGCAGCTGTACGCCATTCTCCAGTTACGCGCGGAAGTGTTCGTCGTTGAACAGAAATGCGTCTATCAGGATGTCGATGGCCAGGATCTGGAAGGTGACACCTGCCATTTGATGGCGTGGGACGAGGATCGGCTGGTGGCCTATCTGCGCTTGCTCGACCCGGAAACACAGGGCGGCGACGTGGTGATCGGGCGGGTGATTATTGCGCCTGGCGCCCGTGGCACCGGGCTGGGCCACGAGTTGATGGCCCAGGCGTTGAAGCAGGCCGGGAAACGCTGGCCTGAGGTGCCGATCTATCTCTCGGCCCAGGCGCACTTGCAGGGGTATTACGGACGGTACGGGTTTGTGGTGTCGGGTGAGGAGTTTCTGGAGGATGACATTCCGCATATCGGGATGCGTCGTCCTTAAGGGCTTCTTCGCGGGCAAGTCGAATCGTCGCACCGCGGCGGTGCGACGATTCGACTTGCCCGCGATAGCGTCAGCGGCAACACTGAAAATCTCAGGGATACTCGAGCACCGCTTTAATCTGCCGCAAATTGCGCTCGATCCACCCCCGATCAATCGCCCCCCACTCGCGAATCCGATAGCGCCCCGCATGATTGCGCGCGCCCTCTTCCTGTTCGAACTCGCAAATGATGTCCAGGTCCGCCAACGCGGCAATCGTGTCCTGCGCCGTGCGCCGGGGCATGCCGGTCACTTCGGTCAACGCCGGGACNCTGCTGGCCAACCCGCTGTCGATCAGGTACGCCACGTACAACCGGCGATAGAAGCTGCTCTTGGTCTTGCTTACATCCATTCAAACACTCCCTTTACTGCATATCCCGCCACGTCAGGTACACCCGCAGGTCAAATTCCACCTGGTGATACCCCGGCAACATGTGTTCGCAGAGTTTGTAGAACGCCTTGTTGTGGTCCGATTCCTTGAAGTGCGCCAGCTCATGCACCACGATCATTTTCAGAAACTCGGAGGGCGCTTCCTTGAACAACGAGGCCACCCGGATTTCCTTCTTGGACTTGAGCTTGCCGCCCTGCACCCGCGAGATTGTCGTGTGCAGGCCAAAAGCGCGGTGGGTCAGGTCCAGGCGGTTGTCGAACAGCACTTTGTCGATGGCCGGCGCGTTACGCAGGTATTCCTGCTTGAGGTCCAGCGCAAAGGTGTACAGCGCCTTGTCGCTCTGCACCGCGTGTTTTTCCGGGTAGCGCTGGCTCAGGTAGTCGCCCAGCCGACCTTCGGCGATCAGCTGGCGCACCTGGTCCTGCAACGCAGCGGGATAGGCCTGGAGGTATTTCAACGCGGTCATCAGGGTCGGCAACACGAATCACGAAAAGGTCGCCAGTGTAGCGAATTCAGCGGGTCAGCGCGCTCCAGTCAAACGGCGCCACAAAGTCGCCGGCATCCTCGGCCATCATCGGTCGCCCCACCAGAAAACCTTGCACGTACTGGCAGCCGTTGGCTTGCAGCCATTCATATTGCGCAACGGTTTCCACCCCTTCGGCAATCACCAGCATCCCGTATTGCTTGCACAGGTCGATCACATTGCGCACCAGTGCCGCATCTCGTTCGGACGCCGGCAATCGGGCGATCAAATGCCGATCAAACTTAAGCGTGTCCAGCTCCAGGTCGCGCAGATGCGCCAGCGAGCAAGGTCCGGAGCCGAAGTCATCCAGCGCCACCCGCACCCCGAGATTGCGCAGCAAGCGCAGGGTCTTGCGGGTTTCTTCGGGGTTTTGCATCAACGCTTCTTCCGTCACTTCGACTTCCAGATAACGCGGCTGCAAGCCATGACGCTCAAGCACCTGGCGCAACTCAGTGACCAGGTTGGGCATGCCGAACTGGGTGCTGCTCAAACTGACGCCCAGCACCAGATCTTCGGCAAACAAGGTTTCCCAGGCTTTGCGCTGCTCGGCCCCGCGATGGTAAATCCAGCTGCCCAGACGACTGATCAGCCGCGCCTCTTCCAGCAATGGCAAAAACAGCCCCGGCGGCACGTCGCCGACGCTCGGGTGCTGCCAGCGCAGCAGCGCTTCGAAACCACGAATCTGCCCGCTGTCTATCGCCACCTGCGGCTGATACACGAGGTTGAAATCACGGTTCTCAATGGCGGCGCGAACGCTTTCTTCGAGCATCAGCCGCGAGCGCGCCCGGCCATTCATGTCGTGGTCGTAGAAACGGTATTGCTGACGGCCGGCTCGTTTGGCTTCGTACATGGCAATGTCCGACGCACGCAGCAAGCCGTCGAGGTTCGAACCGCAATCCGGGTACGTGGCGATGCCGATGCTGGCGCCCAAGGCGATATCCAGACCATCAATCTGCTGACAGATCGACACCCGTTCAATGAGCTTCTCGGCGATCTTCGCCGCTTGCTCCGGGAACTCCAGATCCAGCAGCGCCGTGAACTCATCGCCACCCATGCGCGCCAGAATGTCGAAGGGGCGCAGACAGGCTTTCAATTGCTCGGACACCCAACGCAGCACCCGGTCGCCGGCATCGTGGCCGAGGGAATCGTTGACGCGCTTGAAGCCGTCGAGGTCCAGGTACAGCAGCACCCAGGCGCTGTCGGACCGTTCACCGCGCAACAGCAGATTCTCCACCGTCTGGTAAAAGCCGCGACGATTGAGCAGCCCGGTCAGCGGATCCGTCACCGCTTGGAATTCCAGTTGCTGATGCAGATGGCGCACCACCGACATATCCAGCACCGTCACCACCATCGCATGTTGTTCGCTGGGCAATGGCGCACAAGACAGCGCCACCGGCACTTGCTGGCCGGGCGCCGTTCGCAGCAGCGCGTCGTGCAGGCGCAGGGTTTCGCCGCGCTTGTAGCCGGTGTAAAAGTCAGAGTCTGCCCAGACCGGGATGTGCGGCTTTTGCAGGAAATCCAGAAATTCCCGGCCTTGCAGGTCTTGCACTGTGGCATTGAGCAACCGCGACATCGCCGGGTTGGCAAAGCGGATCAGACNGGCCTCGCCCACCACCAGGATGCCCTCGGCGGCGTTGTCCAGCACCGAGGCATTAAAGGCCCGCGCGGATTCCAGGTCATGGCTCAGGCGCTGCAAGGCTCGGCGATTGCGCTGATGCTCGAGCAACGCCTGAACTTTTGGCTTGAGAATCTGCGGGTCGAACGGCTTGAACAGGTAATCCACCGCACCACTGGCATAGCCCTTGATCACGGCGTCCTGGGATTGTTCGTTGGCGGTCAGGAAAATAATCGGTGTGAGGCGGGTTCGCTGACTGCCGCGCATCAGGCGCGCCACTTCAAAACCATCCATGCCGGGCATCTGCACATCCAGCAGCACCAGGTCGACATCGTGCTCGAGTAAAAGACTGAGGGCTTCAAAACCGGAATTCGCGGTAATGACCTGCCAATCCTGGCGCTGGAGCAACGCGCGCATGCTGATCAGGTTTTCAGGGTAATCATCGACGATTAAAAGGATCGAGCTGCCTTCAGCTGGCGTGTGTTGCGCGCATTCCATGCTGCTTCTCTTATTCGGGGCGTCAGGCCGGTTTCTCGTGAAAACCGGACAAATACTGAGCCTTCACTCTAGACCGGGATCCGCAAAAGCAGAAGCTGTCAGTGCGCCATCATTTAACCATCACGTACATTTGCCGACTAACGGTCGCTTCTACAGCCCCCTGAAACCGGGAAAGATGGCCTTTTAACAGGATTTTGACGCCATCCATCTGTCATTTACGCATTAACAAATTGAACTTCTGCGCTTATAAGGATTGCCCCCAAGGCGCGTGCCAGAGCTTCTGGCACGGGCGTGCAGCAAAAAAATCGTGGAAGCTTTTGACTATGATCGATCTCGCAACCTGGAACCTGAGTGTTCCCGTTGGCAATCCGCCGTACACCGTTGACACCCCCAAACTGGTGAAAGGCTTCAAGGATCAATACTTCCATTCCGACACCGGCACATTGTTTTTCTGGTCCCCGGTCACCGGTTCCAAAACTGAAAACGCAAAATACCCACGCACCGAACTGCGCGAAACCTACAGCAACGGCACCCTGAAAAACTGGCTCTACCCGGACGCCGACAACTCACTGCGTGCCACCCTCGCGGTCAACCAGGTACCGAGCTCAGGCAAAATCGTCATCGGCCAGATCCACGCCTATGAAAGCCAGAAACCCTTGGTGAAGCTCGAGTATCAGTACAAGACCAGCACGCAGTCCGGAAACATCGTCGCCAAGGTGCGAATGCGCCCGGATGACGGTGAAGGGCGGGTCATCACCATCGCCACCGGGGTGAAACTTGACCGGGAGTTTTCCTACCTCATCCACCTGAGCCCGGGCGGCGCGCTGGGCATCAGTGCGGCGGGTTACCAGTGGGACACCGACATCAGCAAGACCTGGCGCGACAAGCCGCTGTACTTCAAGGCCGGGGTCTATGTGCAAGATCACACCGGGTACACCAGCGAAGGCGGGAAAGTGACGTTCAGCAAGCTGGATATTGATCACGACAAGTAAAAACACCTCTGCCTCTGTAGCCGCTGTCGAGCAACGCGAGGCTGCGTCCGAGGACGAAGTCCTCGCAATCTCTTGACGACAGCTGCTACAGCGTCCGAAAAAAGTGTAGGACGCCTCCGACTGTGGCGAGGGAGCTTGCTCCCGCTGGGCTACGAAGCAGCCCCAAATCCTGCCACCTGATTCCCCCAGACACACCACCCCCCCGATTTACGGCGCCTGCGTCGCCGAACAGGAGCGAGTGCCCTTGCCACAATGACCGCATACACGTCCTACAGCCCGGTTGCGACTGCCAAAATTGCTGCCTAAAGTTGGCCTGTCGCTGACCATTGTTGGCGATAGGGTTTCGCAGCCCTGACGATACGTGTAGTAACCTAGCGCCTCGAAAGAAGGGGCGCGTAAACGCTCGCCCTCTTTTTTATGGTGGCTGTGTGTGGGAGACCTTCGGGTCTGCCGGGTTCCTCGTATCCCTGGTCTGCGAACCCGCACATAGCTACCACCTAATTGACAGCGACGCCCCGCTACGCGAGCTCCACAACTGCGTCAGCGAACGCCTCAATGCCGTTCTCAAATACCTGAACCTCATGGCCTGTACCAGCCTGCCGGACTATGCCGAGAACGACATCAACACCGTCACCAACGTTGCCCGAATCATGGTTCAGGACATTGCCGATGTATTTGGGGTGATTGAACAGCGCGGGTTTGATACACCTAAAGCTAAGTAGCCGATATTCAGGTAATAAAAACCCGCATTTATGCGGGTTTTTATGGAACGAAGGTGGAACAAGGGCCGTAGATATATTTATATCAGATTGAGACCGGTTAATGGGCACTCCCTTTTATTTCCTTTTTTTCACAATCGAACCACTAACTGCAGTGTTCCTACTAAGATCTCTTTATCATGATCAGTGCCAACCAACGTCAACTTCAGCTTATTATCTTCAGACGAAACAAAAAGACCTGACACTATGGTGCCATCATCCAGAGTCACATCAATCCGCTCCCCGCCATTCAGCGAACTCAATCGAGCCGGAATAGAAAGTTGAGTATTACTCCCGCCAAATTTACTATTTTCCATGACCCTGCTCTCCTTCAATAATAGTAAAAAGAAACCGACCAGCCTTATGCTCAAAGAAAGGGGACAGATTTATTTAACACTTCCCTTCCTTTTCTCTCGGTTACGCATTAAACAATAGGCGGCAGCCCGCATTAAATCACCTGTAATAAATGACAGTTTTTTATACGTTTTTGCGATAACGGAGTTCACTAAAAAGCAAGCGACAACTCGAATAAAATAACGCAGGGGTCGATTAGCAAACAAAGGGGACAGATTTATTTAATCGATTATCTGCTGCTATGCTTCACCCATCACTACAAGGACGTAGGAGGCTATATGCCCAGAATGGGACGAGTTGTTTTACCCAATTATCCGCATCATGTCGTGCAACGAGGCCACAATAGGCAGGTAGTGTTTGCCGAGCCGGGCGACTTCCAACGCTATCTCGACGACCTCCGAGAGCTCAAAACGCTATATGACGTTAAAGTCTATGCCTTCTGTTTAATGACCAATCATGTCCACTTACTCCTCGCACCAAGAGACTCCGCCGCGAGTCTCGGGCAATTGATGAAAGGCCTGGCAGGCCGCATGACGCGCTATCGCAACAAGCTGGAAGGACGCTCCGGAACCTTGTGGGAGAGCCGATACAAATCCAGCGTGGTTCAGACCGACACCTATTTGCTGGCTTGTAGTCGATACATCGAGCTAAATCCGGTGCGAGCGCAAATGGTACAGCGTGCACAGGATTACCCTTGGTCGAGTCTGCACCTTCGCCTCAACGAAGCAGCCGGAAATCATTGGCTTGATGAAGATCTTTGCTTTACCGAACTGGGCAACACTCACGCCGAGCGCCTTGCCCGCTATACCTCATTTATGGAACAAACGATTCCTTCCACAGAGTTGCAGTTGATCAGAGGCGCCCTTCAGCGCGGACAGCTGACGGGCAATCCCCGATTCACAGATGAGATTGAAAAAATCACCGGTTTGCGAATCTCACATCGAGTGCAAGGCAGACCTGCAAAACGACTCGAACAGAAGAACGCCGGGGACGATTATTAAATAAATCTGTCCCCTTTAAGTTAAAGAAAACGACTTTCAGAGAGCAAACAAAGGGACGGTCAAATAGATCCGCCCCCTTTTTTTCAGATCTTCATTTATGCTGTCTTTCCAAGACTTGCACTAAACACCGTGGCACCGCCGCCAAAATACGAAACAGTACCTTGCAGCAGTGAATAAGTTTTATCAGGCGACATTAATTTCATCTCATAACTCGGAGAGTCGTCACGAGATGCCAATACCAGATTAATAACAACCTTTGTATTGGGCTGACTCATATAATAAAAATTACCCCTTACATCATAGACCTTCCCCGCATACTCATATGTTCCGCCATTTATAATATCGCGACTAGCATCTGAGTCTGTGATCTTCAGAATAGCTTTGCTGTCACCATCTCCGCCTTCATATGCTCCATTCAACATTATATTAATCTCCATAATTGCAAATCAACAGAGCTAGCGAAATGAGTTCATTCACATCGCTTGCCCCTTGGATACGGCATATGAACGATATGTCAAAATAACTTGCGGATCACCTGTAACAAATTACAGTTATTTATACAATTTCGAAATAACAAAAAGCGCGAAACACATGCTATTAGTTGCCTCAGAAAACTACGGCCATTCACACTGGCTAGCTACTGTGAGAAGTCACAGTCCGCTAGGTCAATTCGAAATAATAGCCCGCGCTTGCCATTATATTTAAGCCACAAAAAAACCCGCATCACTGCGGGCTTCTTTTAAACGCTAAAGGCTTAGTTCACCTTGGCGTTCAACTCACCTTTCAAATACCGCTGGTACATCGCTTCCAACGAGATCGGCTTGATCTTCGAAGCATTGCCTGCAGTGCCGAACGCTTCGTAGCGAGCGATACACACATCACGCATCGCGGTTACGGTGGCGCCGAAGAATTTGCGTGGGTCGAATTCGCTCGGATTGGTCGCCATCAACCGACGCATCGCACCGGTCGAAGCCAGACGCAAGTCAGTATCAATGTTGACCTTACGCACGCCGTNCTTGATGCCTTCAACGATNTCTTCAACCGGTACGCCGTAGGTTTCTTTGATGTCGCCGCCGTACTGGTTGATGATCGCCAGCCACTCTTGCGGTACCGAGGAAGAACCGTGCATCACCAGGTGGGTGTTAGGGATGCGTTTGTGGATTTCCTTGATGCGGTCGATGGCCAACACGTCGCCGGTAGGTGGCTTGGTGAATTTGTAAGCGCCGTGGCTGGTACCGATGGCGATGGCCAGGGCGTCCACTTGGGTCTTCTTGACGAAGTCGGCCGCTTCTTCCGGGTCGGTCAGCATTTGGCTGTGGTCCAGCACGCCTTCGGCGCCGATGCCGTCTTCTTCGCCGGCCATACCGGTTTCCAGGGAACCCAGGCAGCCCAGCTCGCCTTCAACCGACACGCCGCAGGCGTGAGCCATGGCCACGGTTTGTTGGGTGACGCGTACGTTGTACTCGTAGTCGGTTGGGGTCTTGCCGTCTTCGCCCAGGGAGCCGTCCATCATCACCGAGCTGAAGCCCAGTTGGATGGAGCGCTGGCACACGTCAGGGCTGGTGCCGTGGTCCTGGTGCATGCACACCGGGATGTGTGGGAATTCTTCGATCGCCGCGAGGATCAGGTGGCGCAGGAACGGGGCGCCGGCGTATTTGCGGGCACCGGCCGAAGCCTGGACGATCACTGGGGAGTCGGTCTTGTCAGCGGCTTCCATGATGGCGCGCATCTGCTCAAGGTTGTTGACGTTAAAGGCTGGGACGCCGTAGCCGAACTCGGCTGCGTGGTCCAGCATTTGACGCATGCTGATAAGTGCCATTGTGTTGTCTCTCCCGATCGAGGGTCGTTAATCGTGCAAGCCTGCCGGAGCGGCGGCGGCTATTCAAGTTATTGCAGATCGGGGGTTGGCCCGGGCTGCGAATTCGGTGGTGCAAAATCTTCAATACTGCACAGAACCCTGTGGGAGCGGGCTTGCTCGCGAATGCGGATGCACATACAACATTAATGCAAGCTGACCCACCGCTTTCGCGAGCAAGCCCGCTCCCACATTAGGTCCGTGGTGTTTCAATTACTGCGCTTTACAACCGCGGCCAATCAAATCATTGGTGGCGACCCAGTACACCAGGCCTTCCTCACCTTTTACGTGAAACGCCAACATGTCGTTGCTGTACAGCGAACCTTCGGCGCCCGGTTCAAGCTTCAAGCGGTAGACCTGATCGGCCCCGCCGAGGCGCACGTCGACTTGCTTGCGGCTGTCGTCGGTGTAGCGCCAGAGCACTTTGGCCTGGCTGTCGCAGGTCCAGGTGGTCCAGTTGTCCGTCGATTCGGCAGGCTTGAACAGGTTGAAATTCGAGCAACCGGCCAGCAATGCCAACGCCGTAACGGCGATAAAACCTTTCATCCATGTTCCTCGACTGACGGCGCACGCCGCCAGCCCTGAGTAAAGAGTCTGACCCGTCAAGGGCAACCATGTTCCTTGGCCGGGGTCTGGGTCTCGTATTTCTCCAGGCCATCAGGCCCGGACCGCTTGTTGATCACCGGGTTGGTTTCCGCTTGCCAGTCGGCCTGGTAGCAGCCTTTTTCCACCGACTGCGGCGCAGGTTCCGGCTTGGCTTTCGGGTTACTCCCGCAAGCCACCAGCATACCCGCGGCGATCAACAGCGCTAATGGCTTGACCATGAGAACACTCCTTTGCGTGGCCAAATGAATGACCTCAGCCTTTGGCCCGGCTTTCCAGGACTTCAACGGCAGGCAAAACCTTGCCTTCCACGAACTCNAGGAATGCGCCGCCACCGGTAGAAATGTAGGAGATCTGGTCAGCAACGCCATATTTATCGATCGCTGCCAGGGTGTCACCGCCACCGGCGATGGAGAATGCCGAGCTTTCAGCAATAGCCTGGGCCAGGACTTTGGTGCCGTTACCGAATTGATCGAACTCGAACACGCCCACCGGGCCGTTCCACAAAATGGTCTTGGACGACTTCAGCAGTTCAGCGAAGTTGGCCGCGGTTTGCGGGCCGATGTCCAGGATCATGTCGTCGGCAGCCACGTCTGCGATGAGTTTGACGGTGGCTTCGGCGCTTTCAGCGAATTCCTTGGCAACCACCACGTCGACCGGCAGCGGCACGCTGACCTTGGCGGCGATGGCGCGAGCGGTGTCGAGCAGGTCTGGCTCGTACAGGGACTTGCCCACCGGGTGCCCGGCTGCCGCCAGGAAGGTGTTGGCAATGCCGCCGCCAACGATCAACTGGTTGCAGATCTGGCTCAGGCTGTTGAGCACGTCCAGTTTGGTCGAGACCTTGGAACCGGCAACGATGGCAGCCATCGGCTGGGCCGGGGCGCCAAGGGCTTTGCCCAGTGCGTCCAGCTCAGCGGCCAGCAGCGGGCCGGCTGCGGCGACTTTGGCGAACTTGGCCACGCCGTGGGTCGAGCCTTCAGCGCGGTGAGCGGTGCCGAAGGCGTCCATCACAAACACGTCGCACAGGGCCGCGTATTGCTGGGCCAGCTCG
Source organism: Pseudomonas mandelii (assembly GCF_002251635.1). Classification (GTDB taxonomy): domain Bacteria; phylum Pseudomonadota; class Gammaproteobacteria; order Pseudomonadales; family Pseudomonadaceae; genus Aquipseudomonas; species Aquipseudomonas mandelii_B. The sequence goes on along the minus strand of NZ_NMOJ01000149.1, from coordinate 8,516 downwards.
TCGCTGTTCTTTTTCTCGCCTTTGTTAAAGCGCACGTTCTCGAACAGCACGATGTCGCCAGGCTTGACGTCAACGCCACCCAGGTAGTCAGCCACCAGTGGCACGTCGCGGCCCAGGGCCTTGCTCAGGTAGTCGGCTACAGGCTTGAGGCTGTTTTCAGCGGAGAACTCACCTTCGGTCGGGCGACCCAGGTGGGAGCAGACCATCACGGCCGCGCCTTTTTCCAGGGCCAGCTTGATGGTCGGCAGCGAGGCCAGGATTCGCGCATCGCTGGTGACAACACCGTCCTTGACTGGGACGTTGAGGTCTTCGCGAATCAGTACGCGCTTACCTTGCAGATCGAGGTCGGTCATCTTCAACACGGTCATGGGTCGCATTTCCTGAGTTACGGTTTCTGAGAAACAGAGAGTGGAGAAGCTGTTTGCAGATAGTGTTCTGCAACGTCCAGCATTCGGTTGGCAAACCCCCATTCGTTGTCGAACCAGGCCAGGATGTTCACCAACCTGGGGCCGGAAACACGGGTCTGGCTGGCATCGACAATCGCCGAATGCGGGTCATGGTTGAAATCACAACTGGCGTGCGGCAACTCGGTGTAGGCCAGAAGCCCCTTGAGCGGGCCGCTGGTGGCGGCCTCGCGCAGAATCCGATTGACTTCGGTGGCATCGGTGTCGCTCACGGTCTGCATCGTAATGTCGAGGCAAGACACGTTAACCGTCGGCACCCGCACGGCTTTGGCCTGAATTCGCCCGGCAAGTTCCGGCAGCAGGCGTTCGATACCACGAGCCAGGCCGGTGGACACCGGAATCACCGACTGGAACGCCGAGCGCGTACGGCGCAGGTCTTCGTGGTGATAGGCGTCGATCACCGGCTGGTCATTCATGGCCGAGTGGATGGTGGTGATAGACACGTAATCCAGGCCAATTGCCTGATCCAGCAGGCGCAACAGCGGCACACTGCAGTTGGTGGTGCAGGAGGCGTTGGACACCAGCAGCTCATCGCCGGTCAGGCAATCCTGGTTGATGCCGTAGACGATGGTGGCGTCGACATCCGCCTCGCTGGCCATCGGCTGGGAAAACAGCACACGCGGTGCACCGGCGTCGAGAAAACGCTGGCCATCGGCACGGGTGTGGTAAGCACCGGAGCATTCCAACACCAGGTCGACGCCCAGGGACGCCCAATCGATCCCTTCGGGGGTGGCACTGCGCAGGACTTTCACGCAGTCACCATTAATATGCAGACAATCGCCCTCTACTCGCACTTCGCCGGGAAACCGGCCGTGAGTGGAGTCAAAGCGTGTCAGGTATTCGATGCTGGCCATGTCGGCCAAATCGTTGATCGCAACAATTTCAAACCCGGCCGCCGCCCCTCGCTCGAACAGAGCACGCAAGACGCAACGACCAATGCGGCCGTAGCCGTTGAGTGCAACTTTGTAGCGACGCGGTTGAGGCATGGGGTTCTCGATTACCTTGGGTAATAGGGTGGCTGTTAGATCGCTTTCGCGAGCAAGCCCGCTCCCACACTTGAATGGGTTCCCACAAGGACTGCATCAATCCTGTGGGAGCGAGCCTGCTCGCGATGGCGTCAGCTCAGACGACACATTTTCTGGATCAGTCTTCCAGCAGCTCTTCAGCCTGACCCAGGATGTTTTCCAGGGTAAAACCGAACTCTTCGAACAACGCTGGCGCCGGCGCCGACTCACCGTAGGTGGTCATGCCGATCACGCGGCCTTCCAGGCCCACGTACTTGTACCAGTAGTCGGCGTGAGCCGCTTCGATGGCGATACGCGCGCTGACTTGCAACGGCAATACCGATTGCTTGTAGTCCGCGTCCTGGGCTTCGAACAGGCTGGTGCAGGGCATCGACACAACACGCACCTTGCGGCCTTGCTCGGTCAGCTTGTCGTAGGCCTGAACGGTCAGGCCGACTTCGGAACCGGTGGAGATCAGGATCAGCTCCGGCTCGCCAGCGCAGTCCTTGAGCACGTAGCCGCCACGGCTGATGTCGGCGATCTGCGCGTCGGTACGCACTTGGTGCTGCAGGTTCTGACGCGAGAAGATCAGCGCCGAAGGGCCGTCCTTACGCTCGATGGCNGCNTTCCAGGCCACGGCGGATTCGACCGCGTCGGCTGGGCGCCAGCAATCCAGGTTTGGCGTGGTACGCAGGCTGGTCAGTTGCTCAACCGGCTGGTGCGTCGGGCCATCTTCGCCCAGGCCGATGGAGTCGTGGGTGTACACATGGATCACCCGCTTCTTCATCAGCGCGGCCATACGCACGGCGTTGCGCGCGTATTCCATGAACATCAGGAAGGTCGCGCCGTAAGGCACCAGGCCGCCGTGCAGGGACACACCGTTCATGATGGCGCTCATGCCGAACTCGCGCACGCCGTAGTACATGTAGTTGCCGCTGGCGTCTTCTGCCGAAACACCTTTGCAACCTTTCCACAGGGTCAGGTTGGAACCGGCCAGGTCAGCCGAACCGCCGAGGATCTCAGGCAGCAGCGGGCCGAAGGCATTCAGGGTGTTCTGGCTGGCTTTACGGCTGGCGATGGTCTCGCCCTTGGCCGCGACTTCGGCGATGTAGGCCGAGGCTTTTTCCGAGAAGTCTTCCGGCAGATCGCCGCCCAGGCGACGGACCAGTTCGTTGGCCAGCTCAGGGAAAGCTGCGGAGTAGGCAGCGAAACGCTGATCCCACTCGGCTTCGGCCGCNAGGCCTTTTTCCTTGGCGCTCCACTCGGCGTAGATGTCGGCCGGGATTTCGAACGGGCCGTGGTTCCACTTCAGCGCTTCGCGGGTCAGGGCGATTTCCGCGTCACCCAGTGGGGCGCCGTGGCAGTCTTCTTTACCTTGCTTGTTCGGCGAGCCGAAACCGATGGTGGTCTTGCAGCAGATCAGGGTCGGCTGCTCGCTTTTGCGCGCGGTGTCGATGGCGGTCTTGATTTCTTCCGGATCGTGGCCGTCAACATTGCGGATCACTTGCCAGTTGTAGGCTTCGAAACGCTTCGGGGTGTCATCGGTGAACCAGCCTTCGACTTCGCCGTCGATGGAGATGCCGTTGTCATCGTAGAAGGCAATCAGCTTGCCCAGGCCCAGGGTACCGGCCAGGGAAGCGACTTCGTGGGAAATGCCTTCCATCATGCAGCCATCACCGAGGAACACATAGGTGTGGTGGTCGACGATGTTGTGGCCCGGGCGGTTGAACTGCGCGCCCAGCACTTTTTCAGCCAGGGCGAAACCAACCGCATTGGCCAGGCCTTGGCCCAGGGGACCGGTGGTGGTCTCGACGCCTGGGGTGTAGCCGAATTCCGGGTGGCCCGGGGTGCGGCTGTGCAGCTGGCGGAAGCTCTTGATGTCATCAATGGTGACGTCGTAGCCGGTCAGGTGCAGCAGCGAATAAATCAGCATCGAGCCGTGGCCGTTGGACAGCACGAAGCGGTCACGGTCGGCGAACGACGGGTTGCTCGGGTTGTGTTTCAGGTAGTCACGCCAAAGTACCTCGGCGATATCCGCCATGCCCATCGGGGCACCGGGATGGCCGCTGTTGGCTTTTTGCACGGCATCCATGCTGAGGGCACGAATGGCGTTGGCACGCTCACGACGGCTGGGCATCGCTGATCTCCTGNGGNTTNTGAATNGAGANTGAATAAAACGAATCGGAAAAAAGGCGAGCATTTTCCCTCACCGGGCCGCCTCGGGGCAATGACAGATAGTCATCTGGAGGCGTTTTTCCAATTGTTAACAGCGGTTTCGACTGATGAAACCTTTCTGCAGTTCGTTTGTTGACTGAACCTAACGTCTGGAAGTGCCATCTATCGACCAATATCAAAACTTTTTGATATTGCCCTTGCGGTGATTTCTGAGCGTCACTAGACTGCTGGCCTTATGAATTTACGTGTGCCTTCCATTCGACATGACGATTGCGATGAGCTGGCGGCCCTGTGCAAGGCCGGCGGCGATCCTCTGCGGCTGAATGTATTGCGCGCGCTGGCCAACGATTCGTTTGGCGTACTGGAACTGGCGCAAATCTTTGCCATTGGCCAGTCCGGCATGAGCCACCACCTCAAGGTACTGGCCCAGGCCGAGCTGGTAGCCACCCGCCGTGAAGGTAACGCGATTTTCTACCGTCGCGCCCTGCCTCACACCGACCTGCTGGGCGGCAAGCTGCACGCCGCCTTGCTCGAAGAAGTGGACAACCTGACGTTGCCGGCCGATGTGCAGGCGCGGATCGGCCAGGTCCACGGACAACGGGCCGCCGCCAGCCAGGACTTTTTCTCTCGGGTTGCCGAAAAGTTTCGCGCCCAGCAGGACCTCATCGCCGGTTTGCCGCAATACCGCGAAAGCGTACTGGCGCTGTTGGACAAGCTGAGCTTCAGTCATGAGGCGACGGCGCTGGAAGTCGGACCTGGCGACGGCGGTTTCCTGCCGGAACTGGCGCGCCGCTTTCAGCAGGTGACGGCGCTGGACAACAGCCCGGCGATGCTCGAACTGGCGCGTCAGGTCTGCGAACGTGAAACGCTGGCTAACGTCAGCCTGCAACTGGCCGATGCATTGAATGGCGTCAGCCTTCAGGCCGATTGCGTTGTACTGAACATGGTGCTGCACCATTTCGCCGCGCCGGCCGAAGCGCTCAAGCACATGGCCGACTTGCTGCAACCGGGCGGTAGCCTGCTCGTGACAGAGTTATGTAGCCACAACCAGAGTTGGGCCAGGGAGGCCTGCGGTGATCTCTGGTTGGGTTTTGAACAGGACGATCTGGCCCGTTGGGCCACCGCTGCGGGACTCGTTCCCGGGGAAAGCCTCTATGTAGGTTTACGTAATGGTTTCCAGATCCAGGTCCGCCATTTTCAGCGGCCGGCTGGCGACACTCACCATCGGTAAATATCAGGAAATCATCGAGATGAGCGAATACTCCCTTTTCACCTCCGAGTCCGTGTCTGAAGGGCATCCGGACAAAATCGCCGACCAGATTTCTGACGCGGTGCTGGACGCCATCATTGCTGAAGACAAGTTCGCCCGCGTAGCGTGCGAAACCCTGGTTAAAACCGGCGTGGCAATTATCGCAGGTGAAGTCACCACGTCGGCCTGGGTCGACCTGGAAGAAATCGTGCGTAACGTCATTCTGGACATCGGCTACAACAGCTCCGATGTCGGCTTCGATGGCGCGACCTGTGGCGTGATGAACATCATCGGCAAGCAGTCCCCCGACATCAACCAGGGTGTGGACCGCGCCAAGCCTGAAGATCAGGGCGCCGGCGACCAGGGCCTGATGTTCGGCTACGCCAGCAACGAAACCGACGTGCTGATGCCGGCACCGATCACCTTCTCGCACCAACTGGTGCAGCGCCAGGCCGAAGCGCGTAAATCCGGCGTGCTGCCATGGCTGCGCCCGGACGCCAAGTCCCAGGTGACCTGCCGTTACGAAGGCGGCAAAGTCGTGGGCATCGACGCCGTTGTACTGTCGACCCAACACAACCCGGATGTGTCCTACGCCGACCTGCGCGAAGGCGTGATGGAGCTGATCGTCAAGCACGTGCTGCCTGCCGAGCTGCTGACCAAGGACACCCAGTTCCACATCAACCCGACCGGCCAGTTCATCATCGGTGGCCCGGTGGGCGACTGCGGCCTGACCGGCCGCAAGATCATCGTCGACAGCTACGGCGGCATGGCCCGTCACGGCGGTGGCGCGTTCTCGGGTAAAGACCCCTCCAAGGTTGACCGTTCCGCCGCCTACGCCGGTCGTTACGTGGCCAAGAACATCGTTGCGGCCGGCCTGGCCGAGCGTTGCGAAATTCAGGTTTCCTACGCTATCGGTGTGGCTCAGCCTACGTCGATCTCGCTGAATACCTTCGGCACCGGCAAAATCAGCGATGAAAAGATCGTCAAGCTGGTGCGTGAGATCTTCGACCTGCGCCCTTACGCGATCACCACCATGCTCGACCTGCTGCACCCGATGTACCAGGAAACCGCAGCCTACGGCCACTTCGGTCGTACCCCTGCGCAGAAGACTGTCGGCGACGACACCTTCACCACGTTCACCTGGGAAAAAACCGACCGCGCCAACGACCTGCGTACCGCTGCAGGCCTGTAAGACTTTCCTGGCGGTACCCAAAACCCCGCACGGTTCGCCGTGCGGGGTTTTTTATTGCGCGCCATTCGAGTGAAACGAGGCTGCGTTCTTTTGTCTCGAAACACACCGAAAAACATCCTCGAANNNGAAACGAGGCTGCGTTCTTTTGTCTCGAAACACACCGAAAAACATCCTCGAAGCCGCCACTCGAAAGCTGGCTAACCTTCAAGCATTCCCCCTGAGCAAGGACGCTCACGATGCTGCTGCGCCTGTTTTCCGCTTTGTTCCTGACCCTGCTTTGCCTGAGCTCAAACGCTGCCGACTGCCCCGACTGGTCGCCCGCCCGCGCCTTGGACGAAATCACCGCCCTGCAAAAACAAATCGATTTCTGGGACGACAACTATCACCGCCACGGACGCTCGCTGGTCGCCGATGAAATTTATGATCAATCCCGCGCGCGATTGAACGAATGGCGTGAGTGTTTTGATTTGAGTCTGGCGCCCGACCCCTTGCGCACGGCGGGCGGCAAGATGGCCCACCCCATCGCCCACACGGGCCTGGAAAAACTCCGTGATGGCAGAGCAGTCGAGCGTTGGCTACGCGAGCGCGATGACATCTGGATACAACCCAAAGTCGACGGCGTGGCCGTGACGCTGATCTATCGCAACGGCTCACTGCATCAAGCGATCAGTCGAGGTGACGGCTTGAACGGCCAGGACTGGACCGCCTCGGCCCGACTGATCGAGGCCATCCCCCGGCAACTGCCGCAACCCTTGGATTTGCTGGTGCAAGGCGAACTCTATTGGCACCTGACCGACCATGTGCAAGCCAAGGCAGGCAGCCTAAACGCCCGCTCCACGGTGGCCGGGTTGATGGCGCGCAAGGAGCTGAACGCCGAACAGGCAAGGGGTATCGGTTTGTTTGTCTGGGATTGGCCGCAAGGTCCGGCAAGCCTGCCGGCCCGGGTGGCCGCTCTCGATGAAATGGGTTTTCCGGGCACTGCGCCTTACAGTCAGCCGATCAAGGTATTCGCCGACGCTGAACGATGGCGCGATCACTGGTATCGCACGCCCTTGCCCTTCGCCAGTGATGGCGTCGTTTTGCGTCAGAGCCAGCGACCACCGGCCGAACGCTGGCAGGCGCACCCCTCCTTCTGGAGCGTTGCCTGGAAGTATCCGTTCGCCCAGGCACTGGCCGAAGTGCGCAAGGTCCACTTCAAGATTGGTCGGACGGGGCGGATTACACCGGTGCTGGACCTCACGCCGGTGAAGCTTGATGACCGTCAGATCAAACGCGTGAGCGTCAGCTCCCTTAGGCGCTGGGAAGAGCTGGATGTCCGCCCCGGGGATCAGGTGTCCATCAGCCTGGCCGGACTGACCATTCCAAGGCTCGATGGCGTCGTGCTGCGCAGTACCGAACGCACTGAATTGAACGTGCCATCGGCAGCAGACTTTCATCATTTGAGTTGCTGGCAACCGACATCAGGCTGCGAGAGCCAATTCCTTGCACGCCTGACCTGGCTCAGCGGCAAGCAAGGACTGGCTTTGCCCCATCTCGGCCCTGGCACCTGGGAGAAACTTTTCGAAACAGGCCGCCTCAACAGCCTGCTGGATTGGTTGACCCTCGATGCTCAAGAGCTTGCTAACATTGATGGCTTCGGCGAACACAGCGCGGCTCGCCTTTTAAACAGTTTCAACAGCGCCCGGCAACGTCCGTTCGCTCGCTGGCTCAAAGCCTTGGGGTTGCCGCCGACCGGCCAGGCACGGCTTGCCGATTCATGGCAGGAACTGGCGAATAGAAACACCGAACAATGGCAGGCAGAAGCAGGTATCGGCCCGGGACGCGCGGCGCAATTGAGCGCCTTTTTCCGCGACCCACACGTCCTGGCACTGAGTCAAACATTACGTATGGCCGGGATTGACGGCTTTTAAACGCCGAGCCCCTGGCAGCCCGGGAACCCAAAGGTGCCGACGGGCTCAAACGCCCATCGCCACATCGACCCGATTGTCTTTGCACATGGAGCTTTTATGAAATTTCTTTCACCGCTCGCCTTACTGACCCTTTGCAGCGTGATGGCCGCTCCCCTGATGGCCGCCGAAGAAGCCCCGGAACTGACCGGCTGCGCCGCCAAGAAACAGGGGATCATCAATCAGATCGAGCTGGCCAAATCCCACGGCAACGCCGAACAGCAGGCCGGTCTGGAAAAAGCCCTGAGCGAAGTCACCGCCCACTGCACCGACGCGTCCTTGAGGAAAGAGCGCGAGAACAAGGTGCTCGACGCCAAACATGAAGTCAGCCGCCGTCAGGCCGACCTCGACAAGGCAATGAAAAAGGGCGATGCGGACAAGATCAACAAACGCAAAGACAAGCTCGCCCAGTCCCGCAAGGAATTGCAGGACGCGCTCGACGAGCTGGATAAGTAACACCCCACTGAATCAGGGGCTTGCCCAGTC
>NZ_NMOJ01000148.1 GCF_002251635.1 Pseudomonas mandelii | reverse complement strand
AACACCCCACTGAATCAGGGGCTTGCCCAGTCCACACCCGAGAATCAATGATCCCGAAACTCTTTATGACAGGCACTACAGGCATCTTCGACTTTCTGCACCGCCGGGCCCAGGTTACTGGCCTTGTACGGCTGAACCTTGCTTGCGATCACCAATTCACCGGTGGCCGCTTCAAGGTTTCGGGCCAACTCCTGGAAGCGTGCCTGCTGTTGCCACACGTTGTCCTTGGCGCTGGTGTGATCTTCTTCACGCACGCTCGGGAAATGCTTCCAAGGCTCACGGGACAAGGTGTCGAGCTTCACGGCGCCTTCGGCAAATTTCGGACCGTCGAACGGGATACGACCACGCAACATGCCACCCAGGTCTTCCCCGGTCTTGAGCATCTGTTTGAAGATCGCCTTGCGTTGTCCCAGGGGCGAATTCGGATCGACACCGCCGCAAGCGGACAAGGTCAGGCAGGCCAGCAATACCACGGTCAGTTTTTTAAAAGTCATGATGGCTTCAAGGTCACGGGAAACGGCGGCCAGTATCCTCGTGTCATCAGCAAAGACCAATAGCCCTATTATCAATACGGGTTGTTTGAGCGCATGGAGCACTCAGGCAACCGGCAAAGGAATTACTCCATGAACAGCCGCTTCAAGGCATGGCGTCACCACCTCGTGTGGACTCTTCCAATGGTGGCCGTGCTCGCCGGCTGCACCGGCGGCGATAAAAACACCCCCAAGACCCACGCGCTCGCAACCTACTCCAGTGCCACTTGGGAAGCGCTGCCGGCGGTATCCGACACCGATCTTGTCGCCGGTTTCGGCTCATGGCGCAGCGCCTGCAACCGACTCAAGGCTGACCCGGTCTGGGGTTCGACCTGCGCGGCTTCCGCCAATGTGCCGCAGACCGCCAGCGACATTCGCGGCTTCCTCAAGCAGAACCTCGATGTCTACGGCCTGCGCGCAGCTAATGACAATCCCAACGGTTTGATCACCGGCTATTACGAGCCGGTCTACCCTGGCAGCCTGACCCAGACCGAAGTGGCGAACATTCCGGTGTACGGCGTGCCCGAGGACATGATCATCGTCTCGCTGGACAGCATCTACCCGGAACTCAAAGGCAAACGCCTGCGCGGACGCCTAGAAGGTCGCGTACTCAAACCTTATGACGATGCGGCAACGATCGAGACCAATGGAGTCAAGGCGCCAGTGGTTGCGTGGCTGACCGACCCGATGAACCTGCAATTCCTGCAAATCCAGGGTTCGGGGCGCATTCAGCTCAACGACGGTCGTCAGTTGCGCATCGCTTACGCTGACCAGAACGGCCATCCGTACCGTCCCATCGGGCGCTGGCTGGTCGAGCAAGGCGAGCTGAAAAAAGAAGACGTGACCATGGGCGCTATCAGCGCCTGGGCCAAGGCGCACCCGCAACGCATCCCGCAACTGCTGGGCAGCAACCCGAGTTATGTGTTCTTCACTCGCAACCCGGACAGCAACGAAGGGCCACGCGGCTCGCTGAACGTTCCGTTGACGGCAGGTTACAGCGCGGCAGTGGACCGCAAAGTGATTCCGCTGGGCAGCCTGTTGTGGTTATCCACGACAAAACCGGACGGTACTGCACTGGTACGGCCCGTGGCGGCGCAAGACACCGGCGGTGCGATTGCCGGCGAAGTACGTGCGGATCTGTTCTGGGGCACTGGCGAGGCGGCTGGGCAATTGGCCGGGGATATGAAACAGCAAGGGCAGATCTGGATGCTGTGGCCCAAAGGCGCGGCGTTGCCGCAAGTGCCTCAAGTTGCCGATGCGGTCAAAGCCAAACCTTGAATTCTGCGGTGACTGATAAATAGCAATCGCGGGCAAGCCCGCTCCCACANCAATCGCGGGCAAGCCCGCTCCCACAAGGACCGCATTGACCCTGTGGGAGCGGGCTTACCCGCGATGAGGCCCTCACAATCACCGAAGAATGTTCAGACCGACACCACAAAGAAACTNGCAATCAACGCCATGCCCACGAACCACACCAGCGAACGCAGCATCGCCCAGTCCGCCAGGTAGCAAATGATGTACAGCAGGCGGCTGGTGATAAACAGCACTGCCAGCACATTGACCGTCACCAGCTGCGCCGTGCCCACCAGGTGCGCAACAATCACCGCCGTCGCGAACGCCGGGGTCACTTCAAAACTGTTCAGTTGCGCCGCATGCGCGCGTCTACCCAGACCATTTAGCGACTCGAGAAAGTCCCGAGGGTCATGGTTGTCTTGCAGCCTGAACCTGCCACTGACCTTGGCGATGACCGTGCAAAGATAGGGCAGGAAAATCGCGATCAAAACGCACCATAGAGCAACCGTCATAAAGCAGTCCTTTCTTCAATTTTAGAATGTTGAGTACCCGTCAGAACTTCATGACCAAAATACCGATCAGTACGAGCCCACAGGCTAAGAGCCTTGGCCTGCCGAAAGGTTCTTTCAGGTAACGCATGCCGAACAGCACCACCAGAATCACGCTGATCTCGCGCAACGCCGCCGCTTCGGCAATCGACCCCAGCTGCATTGCCCACAGCACCAAAGCGTAGCTGAACAACACGCAGAACCCGACCGCCAGCCCCAGTCGCCACTGTTCACGCCAGAACAGCATGAACGCCGGGCGCTTGCGCACCAACGCCAGCAACGGGAACGGCCAGGCGCTGAGCAACGTAACCCAGACCAGATAGTCCAGAGGGTGCGACCAGCGCCTTAACGCCTGGCCATCGATGAAGGTGTAGCAGCCGATGCACAGGCCGATCAGCGCCACCACCGGCAACATCGACCACGGCAGACGCGCACCACCACCTCCCTGCCAGAGCAGGCACAGCATGCCGAACGGGATCAACAGGATTCCGAAGATCTGCTGATTCGTCAGCACTTCGCCAGCGAAGATCAGCGTCAGTGCCAGCACCACCAGCGGCGACAGCCCACGCATCAACGGATAGACCAACCCGAGGTCGCCGACCCGATACGCCTGGATCAGCAGATAGCGATAGAGCAGTTCGAACGCCGCCGACGCCAGAATCCACGGCCAGATTTCAATCGGTGGCAGCGCCACGAACGGCAGCATCAGGGCGACAAACAGCATCGCGACGCTGTCCATGCAGGCCACCACCAGCAGCCGTTCGGCGCTGAATTTGATCAGGGTATTCCACGTCGCGTGCAACAGCGCCGCCACCAACACCAAAGCCGTCGCAAGCACAACACACTCCTTTTTTATTGATCCCCGTGCCCTGTAGGAGCCGGCTTGCTGGCGATGTACACCGCAGTGCCTGCATCGCCAGCAAGCCGGCTCCTACAAGGGGCGAGGGATAATTGATTCGCCATAGGTCAGCAGCTGTTTATACTGCAAGCGACCACGCCGCACTCAGTTGCGCACAGACTAATTCCAATAATTTCTGCCCCTGCCCGCGCTCATCGAGAACGGCCATCGGCACGCGCATGCCTGATCAGAGCGTCAAGACTACCGACAGAGACCTTGCGCATGCCACTCGCCCTGCTCGCCCTCGCTGTTGCCGCGTTCGGCATCGGCACCACTGAATTCGTCATCATGGGCCTGCTGCCCGACGTCGCCCGCGACCTCGCCGTGAGCATTCCCCACGCCGGCCTGCTGATCACCGGCTACGCCCTGGGCGTAGTGTTCGGCGCGCCGATCCTCGCGATCGGCACCGCCAACATGCCGCGCAAAGCCACGCTGTTAGGCATGACGCTGATGTTCATCCTCGGCAACGTGCTGTGCGCATTGGCGCCGAACTACGCCACGTTGATGGCCGCGCGAGTGGTCACCGCGTTGTGCCACGGTGCGTTTTTTGGCATCGGCTCGGTGGTCGCGGCCGGCCTGGTCGCGCCGAACAAAAGGGCGCAGGCCATCGCCATGATGTTCACCGGCCTGACGCTGGCCAACGTGCTCGGCGTGCCATTGGGCACCGCGCTCGGGCAATACGCCGGTTGGCGTTCGACGTTCTGGGCGGTCTCGGTGATCGGCGTGATTGCAGCCCTCGCGCAGTGGCTTTGGCTGCCGAAGGACATCGCGATGGACAAGGCCAACCTCGCCAGCGAGTTCAAAGTGCTGGGCAAGGTCAATGTGTTGCTGGCCTTGGGCATGAGCGTGCTGGCGTCGACCAGCCTCTTCAGCGTGTTCACCTACATCGCGCCTATCCTGCAGGACATCACCGGAGTCAGTCCGCACGGCGTGACAATCATGCTGCTGTTGTTTGGCGTCGGCCTGACGGCAGGCAGCATGCTGGGCGGTCGCCTGGCGGACAGTCGATTACTGCCTTCATTGGTGGGCATGGCGCTGGCCGTCGCGGTGGTATTGGCTGCCTTTAGCCAGACCAGTCACTCGGTGATTCCGGCGGCGATCACGCTAGTGCTATGGGGGATTTTCGCGTTTGCCCTGTGCCCGATTCTGCAACTGCTGATCATCGATCAGGCGCATGAAGCGCCGAACCTTGGCTCGACGCTGAACCAGAGCGCCTTCAATCTCGGTAATGCGGCGGGTGCCTGGATCGGCGGGCTGGTGGTTGCCAGCGGTGCGGATCTGGCGGATCTACCGTGGACCGGCGCGCTGGTCAGTGGCCTGACGGTGCTGACCGCGCTGCTCTATATCTACCTGCAACGTCGCGCAGTGGCTGCGGTCAATGTGTCCGGCTGAACAGGCCCGGCATCATTGATTACTTTTTGCTCTTCTGCGGATCAGGCTCCGANATCGTCAGTGAACACAGATTCNGAAAGGTTCTACCCGCCTTTTGCTGCGTGGATTGCAACATCCCGCCACGGCTGCGGTCCATCCACCCATTAACAACCTGTCACTCTCCTCCAAGGACCCCGGATGCTTGAACTTGTCGCCGCCTTCATCTGCCTCACCACCCTGCTCACCTATGTGAACTTCCGTTTTATCGGCCTGCCGCCCACCATCGGCGTGATGGTCACGGCCCTGCTGTTTTCCCTGATCCTGCAAGGCCTGAGCGTTATCGGCTACCCCGGCCTGGAAGCGCGTATCCAGCAGTTGATCGGCCAGATCGACTTCGGCGACTTGCTGATGAACTGGATGCTGTCATTCCTGCTGTTCGCCGGCGCTTTGCACGTCAACCTGAATGACCTGCGCAGTTATCGCTGGCCCATCGGCTTACTCGCAACCTTCGGCGTATTAATCGCCACCGTGGTGATCGGCAGCCTGGCGTACTACATCTTTGCCCTGTTTGGCTGGCACGTGAGCTTCCTTTACTGCCTGTTGTTCGGCGCGTTGATCTCGCCTACCGACCCGATTGCAGTGCTGGGTGTGCTGCGAACCGCGAACGCCTCGAAACCCCTGAAAACCACCATCGTCGGCGAGTCGCTGTTCAACGACGGCACGGCGGTTGTGGTGTTCACCGTGCTGCTCGGCATCGCACAGTTGGGCGAAACGCCAACCGTCGGCGCCACCGCCATGCTGTTTGCCCATGAAGCCATTGGCGGCGTGGCATTTGGCGGGCTCATCGGCTACCTGGTGTACCTGATGATCAAGAGCATCGAGCAGCACCAGATCGAAGTGATGCTGACCCTGGCCTTGGTCATTGGCGGCTCGGCGATGGCCAGCGAACTGCACGTTTCCGCACCGATTGCGATGGTGGTGGCCGGGCTGATCATCGGCAACCTGGGCCGCAAACTGGCGATGAACGACATGACCCGGCGCTACCTGGATGGTTTCTGGGAACTGCTCGATGACATGCTCAACGCTCTGCTGTTTGCGCTGATCGGCATGGAGCTGCTGCTGTTGCCGTTCAACTGGCTGCACGTATTCGCCGCCAGCTTGCTCGCCGTAGCGATCCTGCTGTCACGCCTGCTAACCGTGGCCCCGGCGATTCTGTTGCTGCGCCGCTGGCGCACGGTGCCACGCGGCACCATCCGCATTCTCACCTGGGGTGGCTTGCGTGGCGGGGTTTCGGTGGCACTGGCCCTGGCCCTGCCGCTGGGCCCGGAGCGCGACCTGTTGCTGAGCATCACCTACATCGTGGTGCTGTCGTCGATCCTGTTGCAGGGCTTGAGCATCGGTAAGCTGGTCAAACACGTGACCAAAGATGAACCNGTGTCCGGCTGAACAGGCCCGGCATCATTGATTACTTTTTGCTCTTCTGCGGATCAGGCTCCGAACCCTGCTCCGTCGTCTTCTTGGGCGGGCCGCTCTCGCTGCGAATCTGCGCGTGGCTGATCAGCGCGAAGATGAAGCTGCCACCGATGATGTTCCCCGCCAGCGTCGGCCCGGCGAACATCAGCCAGAAGTCCTTCCAGGGCAGTTCGCCGGCAAACACCAGGTACGACACCTCGGCCGAGCCAACCACGATGTGGGTGAAATCCCCCAGCGCCATCAGGTAGGTGATCAGGATGATGATGAACATCTTCGCGCTTTCCATGGACGGGATCATCCACACCATGGTGGCGATCATCCAGCCGGAAATAATGCCTTTGGCGAACATCTGGCCAGGGTCGTTTTCCATGACCTTGCGGCCAATCTCAAGGAAGGCCAGGTCGGTCTTGCTGTCGAAAATCGGCAGATTGAGCATCACGTAGGCCACGAGCAGCGTGCCGCAGAGGTTGCCCACCAGCACCACTGACCACAGGCGCAGCAATCGGCCGAAATTGTTCAGTGTCGGTTTGCTCATCACCGGTAGCACGGCCGTCAGGGTGTTTTCGGTGAACAGTTGCTGGCGCGCCAGGATGACGGCGAGAAAACCCGCGCAATAGCCGAAACTGGCAATCACCTTGAATGCTTCACCTTCGGGCAGGCGCGAGTTGAGCAGCCCCATGCCCATCAACGACAGGCCCATGGTCAGGCCGGCCGCCAGCGCCGACCACCACAGCGCCGCTACCGTGCGCTCCAGCTCCTGATCGCCCTGGGTGCGAATGATTTCATGCAGAACCGCCGCGCGGGGCGGTTGGTTCTTGTCGACCTCGTGCCGTTCTTCCGGCGACAGGTTTGGGGTCTTGCCGTCTTGCTTGATGTCCATAGCGCTCCGGAACCGGTGGTGTGTCATGTAGGTACGACACGCGCGGCTCGGAGCTGTTCAGTGCCCCCAAAAACGAATTAAAACCTAGTGCGAGGGAGCTTGGGGGGCAAACCACATCGATGGATTTACGACTGCTACGCAGCCGAACGGGAGCAAGCTCCCTCGCCACAGATGACGCGTTTATTCGTGGATGCCGTCGTCCTTGAACTGGTCTTTGACGTACTTGATCTCGGTCTGCCCGTGCGGCGCGGGCAAGCCGTCTTCACCCAGATTGACGAAGACNATTTTTTCCACGGTCAGGATGCTTTTGCGGGTGATCTTGTTACGCACTTCACAGGTCAGGGTAATGGAGGTGCGGCCGAACTCGGTAGCGGTGATGCCCAGCTCGATGATGTCGCCCTGGCGCGAGGCGCTGACGAAGTTGATTTCGGAGATGTACTTGGTCACCACACGCTGGTTGCCCAACTGGACAATGGCGTAGATGGCCGCCTCTTCGTCGATCCAGCGCAGCAGGCTGCCGCCGAACAGGGTGCCGTTGGGGTTGAGGTCTTCGGGTTTTACCCATTTGCGGGTGTGAAAGTTCATAGTCACTCCAATGCGTCTTGCCGAATGATGGGCAACATCATGGCAGAGCGTCGGCCCAAGCTCTATGAGCATCGACTATGGTCTCGATTACCGTTCGGACATTGACTGACAGAAACGCTTTGGAAGATAAGAATAGCCCGCTATAATCGCCACCGTTTCAAAACGGTAACGTTCACTTGCTACCGTTCTCCCGCCACCTGTCCGAGGGGCGCTGCAGCAGGCTCGACCTGTCAGGCTCGGATGGGGCGTTGNCNGGCCTNGNTCGGCCGGATACTAAACGCACAACGGCGCCCATTCGCACACTACGAATGGAGGCTCTTCATGAGCGCTGTAATCACGCCTGCAGGTTTTACCGACTACAAAGTCGCCGATATGTCCCTCGCTGCCTGGGGCCGTCGCGAAACCTTTATCGCCGAATCCGAAATGCCTGCCCTGATGGGTCTGCGCCGCAAGTACGCCGCTGAGCAGCCGCTCAAAGGCGCGAAGATCCTCGGCTGCATCCACATGACCATCCAGACTGCCGTGCTGATCGAAACCCTGGTTGCCCTGGGTGCCGAAGTACGTTGGTCGTCCTGCAACATTTTCTCGACTCAAGACCAGGCCGCTGCTGCTATCGCTGCTGCCGGTATCGCGGTTTATGCCTGGAAAGGCGAGACCGAAGAAGAGTACGAGTGGTGCCTGGAGCAAACCATCCTCAAGGATGGCAAGCCATGGTACGCCAACATGATCCTCGACGACGGCGGCGACCTGACCGAGCTGCTGCACAAGAAGTACCCGCAGATCCTCGACCGCGTCCACGGCGTGACCGAAGAAACCACCACGGGCGTACACCGCCTGCTGGACATGCTGGCCAAGGGCGAGCTGAAAATCCCGGCCATCAACGTCAACGACTCGGTGACCAAGAGCAAGAACGACAACAAGTACGGCTGCCGTCACAGCCTGAACGATGCCATCAAGCGCGGTACCGACCACTTGCTGTCGGGCAAGCAAGCCCTGGTGATCGGCTACGGTGACGTGGGCAAGGGTTCGTCCCAGTCCCTGCGTCAGGAAGGCATGATCGTTAAAGTCTCCGAAGTAGACCCGATCTGCGCCATGCAAGCCTGCATGGACGGCTTCGAAGTGGTTTCGCCGTTCATCGATGGCGTCAATGACGGCACCGAAGCAAGCATCGACAAAGCGCTGCTGGGCAAGATCGACCTGATCGTAACCACCACCGGTAACGTGAATGTTTGCGACGCGAACATGCTCAAAGCCCTGAAAAAGCGTGCCGTTGTCTGCAACATCGGTCACTTCGACAACGAAATCGACACCGCTTTCATGCGCAAGAACTGGGCATGGGAAGAAGTGAAGCCACAGGTGCACAAGGTTCACCGCACCGGTGCTGGTGATTTCGACCCGCAGAACGACGACTACCTGATCCTGCTGGCTGAAGGCCGCTTGGTGAACCTGGGCAACGCTACCGGCCACCCAAGCCGCATCATGGACGGCTCGTTCGCCAACCAGGTACTGGCGCAAATCTTCCTGTTCGGCCAGAAGTACGCCGACCTGTCGCCAGCCCAGAAAGCCGAGCGCCTGACCGTGGAAGTGCTGCCGAAGAAACTCGACGAAGAAGTGGCCCTGGAAATGGTCCGCGGCTTCGGCGGCGTAGTGACTCAACTGACCAAGACCCAGGCCGACTACATCGGCGTGACCGTCGAAGGTCCGTTCAAGCCGCACGCTTATCGGTACTAAGCAGCTGCAAGCTTTCAGCTACAAGCGGCAAGAAAAAGCGTTTGTGCTGAGGGCTTGTCACTTCCTCGCTCTTTAAGCAGCTATTGGCTGTGAGCTTCAAGCTACAAGAACGGCACGCCGCCCTCTTGCAGCTTGAAGCTTGCAACTTGCAGCTGGAGACCTCCCCCATGTCCCAAGACCGTCGCTACAGCTTCGAGTTCTTCCCGACCAAGACCGATGCTGGGCATGAAAAGCTACTCGCCACTGCCCGTCAGCTGGCCACGTACAACCCCGATTTCTTCTCCTGCACCTATGGCGCTGGCGGTTCGACCCGTGATCGCACGCTCAACACCGTGTTGCAGCTAGAAAGCGAAGTGAAAGTCCCGGCCGCACCGCATCTGTCTTGCGTTGGCGACAGCAAGGACGACCTGCGCGGCCTGTTGACTCAATACAAGGCCGCCGGTATCAAGCGCATAGTCGCCCTGCGTGGCGACCTGCCGTCCGGCATGGGCATGGCCAGCGGCGAGCTGCGCTACGCCAATGACCTGGTGAGCTTTATCCGTGAAGAAAGCGGCGATCACTTCCACATCGAAGTGGCGGCTTACCCGGAGATGCACCCCCAGGCGCGCAATTTCGAAGACGACCTGCAGAACTTCGTGCGCAAGGCCAACGCCGGCGCCAACAGTGCGATCACCCAGTACTTCTTCAACGCCGACAGCTACTTCTACTTTGTCGAGCGTGTACGGGCCATGGGTGTAAACATCCCGATCGTGCCGGGCATCATGCCGATCACCAACTACAGCAAGCTGGCGCGCTTCTCTGACGCTTGCGGTGCTGAAATCCCACGCTGGGTGCGCAAGCAACTGGAAGCCTATGGCGACGACGTCAAGAGCATCCAAGCGTTCGGCGAGCAGGTCATCAGCGAGATGTGTGAACAATTGCTGCAAGGTGGCGCACCAGGGCTGCACTTCTACACCCTGAACCAGGCTGAACCCAGCCTGGCCATCTGGAACAACCTCAAGCTGCCACGCTGAGGCTTGCCCGATTGCGGTGCATTTAAAACAAAAGGCCCTCGCATTGACGAGGGCCTTTTTGTTTTAAATTT
>NZ_NMOJ01000147.1 GCF_002251635.1 Pseudomonas mandelii | reverse complement strand
AACAGGCAAGCCAGAGCTTCTCATTAGGCGTTCAGCGTACTAACCTCAGGCGATGCCGATCATTGTCCAGCTGCTGACCGTTGCGCTTTTTACTTGCCTGAGCTTCGCCGCTTGGGGCGAGAAACTACGCATTGTCACCGAGCCATGGGCGCCTTACGTGTATGAAGAAAATGGCAAGTCCCTGGGACTGGACTACGAAACCACGGCGATTGTCTTCAAGCGCCTGGGGATCGAAGTGGACTGGCAGTTCCTGCCGTGGAAACGCTGCTTGTCGATGCTTGAAACGGGCCAGGCGGATGGCGCGCTGGACATTTTTCACAGCGATGAACGCGACGCCACCTTGCTCTACCCCAGNGAGCCGCTGTCGGAAGTCGAGTTCGTGATGTTCTACGCCAACGAGCGCCCCCATCCCTTCCGCACCCTGGACGACCTGAAAGGCCTGACCGTCGGCACCTCGCCGGGCTATCTCTATAGCAAGGATTTCAGCGAATCGACCCTGTTCACTCGGGAGCCGGCACCGACTCATGAAGCCAACTTCGGCAAACTGGTGCGCGGGCGGATCGACCTGCTGATCACTGATCGCCGGGTCGGGCAGCACTTGCTCGACGAATTGGGCATCCGCGACAAGATCACCGAAAACCCAACCGTCATCAGCCACCAGAGCCAGTTTTTGGCAGTACGCCGTAACGCCGGCATGGATTTGCTGGTGCAGCGTTTTGGTGCCGAGCTCAAGCGCTTCAAGCGCGAGCCCGCCTACGCTGAGCTCAGCGCCCGTTATGGCGCAGGCCCGGGGGTGCAAGCCGCCGCCACCTCCACCGTAAAAACCGTTGAGCAGCAGGAAAGCAGCGCGCAGTGATTGCTCTGTTATACTCCGGCCTTTCCGCCAGGCTCACGCCCGGCCGCTGAGGTCTTGAAAAAGGCACCTCGATCCGCTACAGCGCAGCTTTTCAGCCCGCGCGAGCGCTCCAGACGAGCCTTCGAGGCCCAGCAGGACCGGACGGGATTGCGTTCCTCTTAAACGCCATTCACGCCCGGCAAGATTATCCCTTTGGGCCAAGCCCTAACTAAAACAGGATTACTCATGTCCTTTGCTTCCCTCGGTCTCTCCGAGGCTTTAGTCCGCGCCATCGAGGCAGCGGGCTATACCGAGCCTACTCCGGTGCAACAGCGGGCCATTCCCGCCGTGTTGCAAGGTCGCGACCTGATGGTTGCGGCTCAGACAGGTACTGGTAAAACCGGTGGTTTCGCCCTCCCGATTCTGGAGCGGTTGTTCCCCAACGGTCACCCGGACAAATCCCAGCGTCACGGCCCGCGCCAACCGCGCGTACTGGTCCTGACCCCTACCCGCGAACTCGCCGCCCAAGTGCACGACAGCTTCAAGCTGTATGCCCGCGACTTGAAGTTCGTCAGCGCCTGCATCTTCGGCGGCGTCGGCATGAACCCACAGGTTCAGGCCATGTCCCGCGGTGTTGACGTGCTGGTCGCCTGCCCGGGTCGTTTGCTCGACCTGTGCGGCCAAGGCAGCGTTGATTTGTCCCACGTGGAAATCCTCGTGCTGGACGAAGCCGACCGCATGCTCGACATGGGCTTTGTCCATGACGTGAAAAAGGTCCTCGCCCGCCTACCGGCCAAACGTCAGAACCTGCTGTTCTCGGCAACGTTCTCCAACGACATCACCGCCTTGGCCGGCAAGCTGCTGCACAACCCGGAGCGCATCGAAGTCACGCCGCCGAACACCACGGTCGAGCGTATCGAGCAACGCGTATTCCGCCTGGCCGCCAGCCACAAGCGTTCCCTGCTGGCGCACCTGATCACCGCCGGCGCCTGGGAACAAGTGCTGGTGTTCACCCGTACCAAGCACGGCGCCAACCGCCTGGCCGAGTACCTGGACAAGCACGGCCTCACCGCTGTCGCCATCCACGGTAACAAGAGCCAGAACGCGCGCACCAAAGCCCTGGCCGACTTCAAGGCCGGTGAAGTGCGCATCCTGGTCGCCACCGACATCGCCGCACGCGGCCTGGATATCGACCAACTGCCACACGTGGTCAACTTCGAGCTGCCGAACGTCGACGAAGACTACGTGCACCGTATCGGCCGTACCGGCCGTGCCGGTCGCTCGGGTGAAGCCATTTCCCTGGTTGCCCCAGACGAAGAAAAGCTGCTGAAAAGCATTGAGCGCATGACCAAGCAGAAGATTGCCGACGGCAACCTGATGGGCTTCGACTCCAGCGCAGTAGAAGCCGAGAAGCCTGAAGTGCGCGAGCGTCCAGATGTGCGTAACCCGCGCAACCCACGTGGCCCGCGCGGCGACGGCCCGAACGGCACCGGCGGTGGCGGCGGTCGTAAAGACAAGGGCAAGGACAAGGGCGGCAAGGAAAAAGCGCCTGCCACTGGTCGTGGCGATCGCCCGGCCCGCGAACACAAGCCACGCGAAGGCACTCCGGCTCGCGAGCAACAGCGTCCGGCCCCTCGTGCTGCCGCTGATCGTGCTCCGGATGAGTTCCTGGACGACGATGTGGATAACTTCGGTAACCGCGTTGACTACGTGCCTCAGGCCAAACCGGCTCAAGGCCGTGGCCGCCGTCCGGGTGCTCCGGCACCGGCTGCAGGTGCAGGTGCAGGTGCTCCACGCACCGGCGGCAAGCCTCAGGGTCGCCAAAGCGGTCCGCGCAGCAGCGACGGCGCCACCACCGGCACGCCACCGGCCAAGCGCAGCGGTCCACGCAACGGCGCTCCACGTGACGGCCAGGCCCGCCGCGAAGAGTCGCGCAATCGTCGCCCGGCTCGCACCGACGACCAGCCGCGCTCGGAACCGGCCGTGCAAAACCCGCGCGGCCCGGCACCGAAGATCATTCACAAGGAGTCGAAAACNGATCGCTTCCCGACACCCGAGCAGTTGGATCAACTGCCAGGCCGTCCTCGTGGTGAAAAGCCAGCGTTGCTGACCCGCAATCGCTGAGTTATCGCTGCCATGAAAAATGCCCCGGTTCGCAAGAACCGGGGCATTTTTTTTTCCTGACAAAAATCCTGTGGGAGCGGACTTGCCCGCGATGGCGTCAGTTCAGCAAACATCCATGTTGCCTGACCCACCGCTATCGCGGGCAAGCCCGCTCCCACAAGGATTGGCATCGCCTGTAAAGGTTTTGCCAGGCAATAAAAAACGCCCCCGACCATAAGGCCGGGGGCGTTTTTGTTCAGGCGGCGAAAATTACTTCGCTTTCACACCTTCAAACGTCACGTACAGCTCAACAGTGTTGGACGCTGGGCCCAGGTCCATCTGCTTGCCGAAGTCCTGGCGGTTGAAGCTGGTGGTGCCTTCAAAGCCGGCACGGTAGCCGCCCCATGGATCNTTGCCTTCGCCCAGGAAGGTAGCCTTGACCACGATCGGCTTGGTCACGCCGTGGAAAGTCAGGTCGCCGGTCACGTCGGCAGTGACTTGGCCTGCAGCATTTTTACCGGTGGTTTTAACACTGGTGGAGACGAACTTGGCNTTGGCAACGTCCAGGAAGTCTTTGCTGGAGATGTGCTTGTCACGTTCGGCGTGGTTGGTNAACACGCTGGCGGTACGTACGTTGAACTCGATCTTGCTGTCTTCAGGCTTGGCAGCGTCGAAGCTGAACTTGCCGTCCAGGTCCTTGAAAGTACCGGTGATGAAGCTATAGCCCAAGTGGCTGATCTTGAAGTCAACGAAGGCGTGCTGGCCTTCTTTGTCGACAACATAATCAGCCGCCATCACNNNNGCGGACATCAGAGCAGAACCGATTGCCAGAGCGGCGAGCGTCTTTTTCAACATGCTTTCTATTCCTTGTGAGTCGAGGTTGAACATCAGGCTTTGCGCCCCAGCATTCGCGTCAGGGTCGCATCACGATCGATAAAGTGGTGCTTCAATGCTGCCAACGCATGGAGACCGGAAAAAATTACCAGCACCCACGCGAGATACAGATGCACCACACCGGCGGTGTCTGCCTGGTCCGGTAGCCCGGAAACCACGGCAGGAATCTCAAACAGGCCAAACACCGGGATACCGACACCGTCTGCGGTGGAAATCAGGTAACCGGCAATCATCACGGCAAACAGACCGAAGTACAGAAACGAATGACCGAACTTGGCGCCGAGACGCGTCATGCGGCTATACGTTTCCAGTGTCGGGGGTGGCGGGCTGATAAAGCGCCACAACACCCGCAGGACCATGACAGCCAACAACACCAGGCCAATGCTCTTGTGCAATTCAGGCGCGTCTTTGCGCCAGGTGCTGTAATAGTCGAGACCGACCATCCACAGGCCCAGGGCGAACAAACCGAACACCACCAGCGCCACGCCCCAGTGCATGAAGATGCTGACCCAACCGTAGCGCGAAGAAGAGTTACGTAGCTGCATTGCCCAAATCCTGTGAGAGCTGTGCCCAAGACTAGCGATTTACCTATCGAATTAAAGCGGAAAATTTCGCTTTGAAATATCGAGAAATACGATCAAGAGTCTGAAATAGAGTCGTTAAGGAAAGATTAAAGACCAATGTGTGAGAAAAGATGAAGTCCAACCAAGGAACACCTGCGCCACAAGGTTTATTCGATTCTTGTGATGCGTTTCTTTCAGGCATAAAAAAACGCGGCATTTCTGCCGCGTTTCTTTGAGTGCCAAAAGCTTACTGCGCTTTGGTTTCCGTTGCCGGGGTCGCAGCGGGTTTGGCCGCTGCTTTTTTCGCCGTTTCAGCTTTCTTCGCTGGGGCTTTGGCCGGCGCTTTTTTGGCTTCGGTCTTGGCAGCAGGCTTTTTCACCGGGGCTTTCTTGGCCGGCTCGGCTTTCACCGGGGTCGCGGGCTTCGGCGCTTCAACCGGTGCGGGGGCCGGAGTTGGCGCTGGAGCAGGAACCGGTGCTACCGGAGCTGCTGGTTCTGGCGCCTTGACCGGTTCCGGCTTCTTCTCGTCATCGGACGAACCACCAAACAGGTTGGTGAAGAAGTTACCTTTCTTCGCCGCCACTGCACCCGCCGCTACAGCAGTCGCCGCCGGAACAACCTTCGCAGGCTCAAACGACTTGCCCGCCGCCAGGTCTTCAACCTGACTGGCCGCGCGCTGACCGGTGCGCAATGCGCCTTCCAGCGTGCCCGGGTACAAGGTGTCGGTGTGTTCGCCAGCGAACGCTACGCGCTGCAGCGGACGTTCCCACAGGCGCCAGTATTTGCTGATCTGGCCCGGACCGAAGGCCAGGTAAGCGCCGCCCATTGACGGGTCGGTGCTGTAGCGGCGGATTTCATAACCGGTGAACGAACCGCGCGCTTGTGGATAAAACGCGTGCAGACGAATCAGCACCTGGTCGACCATCTGCTTGTCGCCGAACGCCTGCATGACGCGTGCGTTGTCGCCGGACAGGTTGATCACCACGTTGGCGCCACCCTTCAGCGCCGGCTCTACCCACAACATGCCCAGGCCAGTGTTGCTGTAGATCTCGCCGGACATGCGCGCCTTGCTTTCCCACACTGGCGTCTTGAACTTCAGCAGGATCTGGTCACGCCAGCCGTAGTTGGTGCCCTTGATCGCGCCCAGGTGCTGGGCATCCAGCGCCGGGATCATCTGAATCTTGTTCAGGGCGCGCAACGGCACGGCCACCACCACGTAGTCAGCCTGATAGCCGACGCTGCCGACTTTGACGGTCACGCCGTCCTTGTCCTGGGTGATGGACGAGACCGGGGAACTGGTCTTGATGGTTTTCAGCTGTTTGACGAAGGCCTGGGCCAGTACCGGGCTGCCGCCGAGCAGGCGCGAGGCACGCAGGTCACGGTCGGAAACGCCACGGTAAACACGGCTCTGCTGTGCGAAGTACAGCAGCGACAGACGCGAAGGTTCGTCATAACGGGTACGAATCTGCTGGTTCACCAACTGACGCGCCGTGGCTGGCAAGGTCAGACGGTCGAGCCAGTTGGAGACGTTGATCTGATCCAGAGCGTGCAGCGTGTTGTTGGCCGCCGGGTTCTGCGGATCTTCGATCGAACGCGCCAGATCATCCACGGTCTTTTCGTAGCGCTTGAGTGCTTCGGCGGTGGCCGGCTCTTTGGTGGCCAGGTCGGCGGCGGTGTAATACACGCCATCGATCAGGTAGCTCGGGGTCCGCACGAATTCAGGGGCTGGCGTGGTGCTCAGCTTGAAGGTCGATACGTATTTGTTCAGCACCGGTTGGGTCTTGTCGTTGCCGATCCACTCGCTGGTGGCCATGCCGGAGCGACCGCCCAGGCTCGGCTTGGCTTCCAGCAGGGTCACCTGCCAGCCTTTGTTCTGCAGTTCGTAAGCTGCCGTCAGGCCCGAGAGCCCGCCGCCGATCACGATCGCTGTTTTATCCTTGGCCAGCGCAGACACGCTGAACAGCCCCAACATCACCAGCGCACAGGCGCGCAGCCAACCAGCAGACATTCAGCGAACTCCGGAAATACACGAGAAAATAGCGGTTTTGCGAGCCTGTCGGCTCAAAGAACCGCGAAGAATACGTCAGCCATCAAAAGGCCGCCAGCAACGTCTATCGACCTATACAAAGTAGCTCAATCGACACAATGGGTTGTCCCCGTGCGATGCATTGCATAGGCTTGCGCGATTGTTTGCCCGCGAAACCAGCGAGCCGCCTCGAGGAGACTGAACATGGGCCTGAATAATCAGTGGATGCAACGCGATCTCGCGGTGTTGTGGCATCCCTGCACCCAGATGAAAGACCACCAGCAACTGCCGCTGATCCCGATCAAGCGCGGTGAAGGCGTCTGGCTGGAAGACTTCGAAGGCAAGCGCTACCTCGACGCCGTCAGCTCCTGGTGGGTCAATGTGTTCGGCCATGCCAACCCGCGTATCAACCAGCGCATCAAGGACCAGGTGGACCAGCTGGANCACGTGATTCTGGCGGGTTTCAGCCATCAGCCGGTGATCGAGCTGTCGGAGCGCCTGGTGAAGATGACGCCGGAAGGCCTGACCCGGTGCTTCTACGCCGATAACGGCTCGTCGTGCATCGAAGTCGCGCTGAAGATGAGCTTTCACTACTGGCTCAACCGCGGCCTGCCGAACAAAAAGCGCTTCGTCACCCTGACCAACAGCTACCACGGCGAAACCATCGCTGCGATGTCGGTCGGCGACGTGCCGCTGTTTACCGAAACCTACAAGGCGCTGCTGCTGGACACGATCAAAGTGCCGAGCCCGGATTGCTACCTGCGCCCCGAAGGCATGAGCTGGGAAGAACACTCGCGGAACATGTTCCTGGCCATGGAACAGACCCTGGCCGAGCATCACGACACGGTCGCCGCCGTGATCGTCGAGCCGCTGATCCAGGGTGCCGGCGGCATGCGCATGTATCACCCGGTGTATCTCCAGCTGTTGCGCGTAGCCTGCGACCGCTACGGCGTGCACTTGATCCACGACGAAATCGCCGTCGGCTTCGGCCGTACCGGCAGCATGTTCGCCTGTGAACAGGCCGGCATCCGCCCGGACTTCCTGTGCCTGTCCAAGGCCCTCACCGGCGGTTATCTGCCGTTGGCGGCGTGCGTGACCACCGACGACGTCTACGACGCTTTCTACGACGACTACCCGACGCTGCGCGCCTTCCTGCACTCCCACAGCTACACCGGCAACCCGCTGGCGTGCGCGGCGGCCCTGGCGACGCTGGATATTTTCGAAGAAGACAACGTCATCGAAAACAACAAGGCCCTGGCCCAGCGCATGGCCACGGCCACCGCGCACCTGGTTGACCACCCGCATGTGTCGGAAGTGCGCCAGACCGGCATGGTGCTGGCCATCGAGATGGTCCAGGACAAAGCCACCAAAACCGCCTACCCGTGGCAGGAGCGCCGTGGGTTGAAAGTGTTCGAACACGCGCTGGAACGCGGTGCTCTATTGCGGCCNTTGGGCAGCGTGGTGTATTTCCTGCCGCCGTACGTGATTACGCCGGAGCAAATCGACTTTTTGGCTGAAGTGGCCAGTGAAGGCATCGACATCGCGACCCGTGAAGGCATCAGCGTGTCGGTGCCGAAAGACTTCCATCCCGGCTTCCGCGATCCGGGCTGAGTCACCGAAAACCCTGTGGCGAGGGAGCTTGCTCCCTCGCCACAAAAGCTGATTGAGCACGCGGCTATATTCTTAACTCGGCTTCCGCGATCCGGGCTGAGTCACCGAAAACCCTGTGGCGAGGGAGCTTGCTCCCTCGCCACAAAAGCTGATTGAGCACGCGGCTATATTCGACTTTTACAGAGATCCAAGATGAGACTGTCCCGCTTCTTTATCGACGCCCCCTTGAGCACCGGCGAACACGAATTGCCCGAGGCCCAGGCCCATTACATCAGCCGTGTGCTGCGCATGGCCGAGGGTGATGCGCTGCAGTTGTTCGACGGCTCGGGACAGGAGTTTCGCGCCACGCTGGTGGAGGTCGGCAAGAAGCGCGTCGTCGTGCAGATTGATGAAAGCTTCGCCGGGCAAATCGAGTCGCCGCTGCACATCCACCTCGGCCAGGGCCTGTCCCGGGGCGAGCGCATGGATTGGGCGATTCAGAAAGCCACCGAACTGGGGGTGAATGAAATCACCCCGATCTTCAGTGACCGCTGTGAAGTCCGCCTGAAGGACGAACGCGCCGACAAACGCCTGATGCATTGGCGCCAGGTGGCGATCAGCGCGTGCGAGCAATGCGGGCGTTCGCGGGTGCCGGTAATTCATCCGCCGCTATTGTTGGCGGACTGGTTGAAGCAGACCGAGGCTGAATTGAAACTGGTGCTGCATCCGGTGGCTAAGCCGTTGGTAAGTCATGCGAAGCCGGCGACGCTGGCGTTTTTGATCGGCCCGGAAGGCGGGTTGTCCGACGCTGAAGTCGAGCAGGCCAAGGCTCGCGGATTTCATGCTGCCCGCCTCGGTCCTCGGGTGTTGCGCACCGAGACTGCGCCAGTGGTTGCGCTTGCGGTTGCCCAGCAATTGTGGGGTGACTTCTAAGGCCCCATCGCTGGCACGCTCTGCGTGGGCACACATCTGGTGACGCTCTGCGTCACGCTTCGACGCGGAGCGTCGAGGGATGCATTCCCACGCAGAGCGTGGGATCGAGGTACCAGTGCCTTACTCCACCGGATCACTGACCGGCTTGGCAATAATCGCCTTTAACTCGGCTGTCATCGGAAACTCCAGGTTCAAGCCCTTGGGTGGAATCGGCTGTTCAAACCAGCGCTGGTAAATCCCGTTGATTTCCCCCGAGCGGTACAGGTCGCCGAGTGTTTCGTTGACCACTGCGAGAAACTGCGGGTCGTCCTTGCGCACCATGCAGCTGTAGATTTCCCGCGATTGCTCCTTACCCACCACCGCCCAGTGGTGCGGGTCCTTGGCCTTGGCACGCTCGCCGTAGAGCAGCGCGTCATCCATGTAGAACGCCACCGCACGGCCGGTTTCGAGCATCTTGAACGCTTCACCGTGGTCCTTGGCGCTGATCACAAACATGTTGGCTTTGTGTTCGGCGTTGTAGCTCTTTAGAAAACGCTCGTTGGTGGTGCCCGCAGTCGTGACCACGTTCTTGCCCTTGAGGTCATCGAAGCCTTGGATGCCGCTGTCCTTGGCGGTCAGCAACTGGCCTTTCACATAGATAAACCCGTAGGAAAACGCCACCTGCTTCTGCCGCTCGGCGGTGACGCCGGTGGAGCCGCATTCCAGGTCCACGGTGCCGTTCTGCACCAGCGGTATACGGGTTTGG
The DNA here is from genome assembly GCF_002251635.1 of Pseudomonas mandelii. Taxonomy (GTDB): domain Bacteria; phylum Pseudomonadota; class Gammaproteobacteria; order Pseudomonadales; family Pseudomonadaceae; genus Aquipseudomonas; species Aquipseudomonas mandelii_B. Next base: position 307 of record NZ_NMOJ01000147.1, on the reverse strand, counting down.
GAGGTCACCAGGTTGTACTTCACATTGAGGTTCGCCACGCCGGTTTTCTGCTGGATGCGCTCAACGATCTTGTTCGCCAACTCCACCGAATAGCCCATGGGCTTGCCGCTGTTATCGCCCACGTAGGAAAACGGCACCGACGCATCGCGATAACCCAACGTGATGGACTTGGCACTGGCGATCTTGCTCAACGTGCCGTCCAGCGGCGCGTCATTCGCCTGAACCTGAGCGCCAAACAAAAGCCCCAGGGTGCAGCCGGTCAACAGGATTTTTTTCATTGTTATTCTCCGTTGGTCTTGCGGTTATT
>NZ_NMOJ01000146.1 GCF_002251635.1 Pseudomonas mandelii | reverse complement strand
TACGTACAGCAATCACGCTGATTTCCACCAGCACCTCGGGACGGGCCAGTTGCGCCTGCAAAGTAGTGCGGGTTGGCGCTATGCCCGGTGACAGCCACGCCGCCCACACTTGATTCATCGGTGCAAAACCGGCGCCGATGTCTTTCAGGTAAATCGTTGCGTTGAGCAGGTGGTCCTTGTCGCTGCCCGCCTGCGCCAGTAACGCATCGATCCTGGCCAACACCTCGCGGGTTTGCGTGGCTACCTCCTGGCCTTCACCCGGCACCTGGCCCGAAAGGAACACCAGGTCCTTGAAGGTGACGGCACCCGAGAGGCGTTCGTTGCTGTTGATTCGGTTGATGGTCATGGCTTTATCCTCAAGCGGCGCTGGGCGCCAGGCCCTGCATATCAATGGAAGGAACCCGCTGGCCGATCAACTCGGCGAGCAGTTGGCCGCTGCCGCAGGCCAGGGTAAAACCGAGCGCGCCGTGGCCCAGGTTCAGCCACAGGTTGCGGTACGCACTGGCGCCGATCAGCGGCACCCCGGTCGGCGTGGCGGGGCGCATACCGGCCCACTCAACGGCGCGGGTGTAATCGCCAGCACGGGGAAACGTCTCGAGTGCCTGGCGCTTCATCAGTGCCAGGCGCTTTGGCTCAAGGCGCGCATCAAAGCCGACGATATCGACCATGGCCGCCACCCGCAGCTGCTGGCCGATGCGCGCGTAGACGATCTTGCGGTCATAGTCGGTGATGCTCACATTCGGCGCCTGATGCTGCGCGCCAATCGGCACGCTCAGGCTGTAGCCCTTTAGCGGGTAAAGCGGCAGCGACAACCCAGGCAAGGCCAATTCAGCACTGCGATGCCCGGCCGCCAGCACCAGCTGCTCGACCGGCATCACGTCCGAACCCATTTCGACAGCCTGCACCGCGCCATCCGCGTGGCGAATGCCGGTGACCTTTCTTCCCGAGCAAAAAAGTGCAGCGTCCCGAGGCCTCAAGCCGCGCCGCGAGCCGCCGGCAAAAGGCATGGCAATCAGCAACCTCTTCGCTGGGCGTATAGATGCCACCGACAAAACCACCGCTCGCCAACGCCGGGTCCAGGCGTGCGCAATCGGCGGCCGACAACACTTGCTGTTGCAAGGTATCAGTGACCTTGCTGCGCGCATGCTCAAAGGTGCCCGCGCTGCGAAAGGTCACCAGTTTGCCGTTGCGCCGCCAGTCGAAGCCGTCGAGGCGGTCAGCTTCTCGCCATTGCTCCAAGGTGGTCTGGCTCAAGGACGCCAGACGCAGCAGGTGGGCGGCATTGCGTTTATTCACCGAGCCACGGCAGGCGCCGATAAAGGCCGCCATCCAGCGCCATTGCTGGGGGTCGAGCCGGGGGCGCAGCGTTAGCGGCGAGTCACCGCGCAACAGCCAGCCAATGGCTTGCAACGGTACGCCGGCGTCGGCCAGCGGCGCCACATAGCGGTAGGACAGTTGCCCACCGTTGGCGAAACTGGTCTCGCTGCCCAAGGTGTCGCGCGCTTCAATCACCGTCACCTCATGGCCTGCACGCACCAGGGCGTAAGCACTCGCTAACCCGATGACGCCACCGCCAATGATGCAAACCCGCTTGGCCATTCCCGCCACCCGCTCTTGAATTAACTTGGGCTCAAGCGTAGGGCCAGGTGACAGGCCACCGACAATGAATAAAGATGGGCCACCTATAAACAAAGGTTATGGACGTGCCATGCGCTTGCGTCACATCGAAATTTTCCAGGCCATCCGCCAGACCGGCTCTGTCAGCGCCGCTGCGCAGTTGCTGCATGTCTCGCAACCGGCGGTGACCAAGGTGCTGCAGCACGCCGAGTTGCAGCTGGGCTTCCCGCTGTTTCTGCGGGTGCGCGGCAAATTGCTGCCCACCCCGGAGGCCCTGGCGCTGGAAAGCGAAGTCGAGAAAGTCACCGAGAGCCTGCAAGGTGTGCGACGCCTGGCCAAGAGCTTGCGCCGTGAGCCTGGGCAAAGCGTGCGCATTGGTGCCATTCCGGCGTTGGCCTTGTCGCTGCTGCCGCCAGCGATTCTGGAATGGACGCGCGACTACCCGACCATCGCCTGCGAGCTGTCCAGCGACCATAGCCGCGAATTGGTGCAGAAGCTGTTGATGCGCGAGATCGACCTGGCGCTGACGCTCAACTTCTCCGGCCATCCCGGTTTGACCACGCAAGTGCTGGCCAATGGGGTGTTGGTAGCATTGGCCTCCAAGGGTTATTGGCCAGACGCCGAGATGAGCAAGCCATTGCCGCTGATCGAACTGGCCGACGCGCCGCTGATCGGCCTGTCCAGCGCCGATCCGCTGGCGGCCAGGCTCGACAGCTACCTTGAGGCGGTCGAGCCGCCACCACGGGTTCGCATCGCCGTGCAGACCTATTCGCTGGCGCGGGCGATGGTTGAATCCGGTGCCGGGCTGGCGGTGATCGACCCGTTTACTGCGCTTGGCGCATCCCCCGCCACCACGGCGATTCGACCTCTGGCGCCAGCGTTACCGATCACGTTGTATGCGGTCACCCGCGCCGACGAACCGCCGCCCCATACCTTGAGCGACTTGTTGCAGGTGTTCAGCCGACGGGCGCAGGCACAACTGGATCGCCTGTGTGACTTCTAAGGCCCCATCGCTGGCAAGCCAGCTCCCACAGGGTTCAGTGTTGAACATGAATTTTGTGTGCCACACGTAACCTGTGGGAGCCGGCTTGCCGGCGATGGCCGCGACACGGTTCAAAGGACGTAAAACGTGATCGCCACGAAGTGCAGCACACTCCCCGCAATCACGAACAGATGCCAGATCCCGTGGGCATGGCGCAAACGACTGTCCAGCGCAAAAAAGACAATGCCCACGGTGTACAACACGCCGCCCGACGCCAGCCAGGCAAAACCCGTGCTGCCCAACGCCGCGAGCAACGGCTTGACGGCCACCAGCACGATCCAGCCCATCACCGCGTAGATCACAATCGATAGAATCCGGGCCTCGGAGCGTGGCTTGATCTCTTGCAGGATGCCGATCACGGCCAGCCCCCACACGATCCCAAACAGCGTCCAACCCCACGGCCCGCGTAGCGTCACCAGGCAGAACGGCGTGTAACTGCCGGCGATCAGCAGGTAGATCGAAAAGTGGTCGACCTTCTGCATGATCGCTTTTCGTCGCCCNCGCACGCTGTGGTAAACGGTCGAGGCGCTGTAAAGCACCATCAAGGTAAACCCGTAAATCGCCACGCTGACAATCTTCCACGGGCTGCCGTCCATGCTGGCAATCACCAGCATCCACACCACCCCGACCGTCGCCGCCACCGCCCCGACCAAATGCGTCCAGGCGTTCAATCGTTCCCCGTGATACATGTGTTGCTCACCTCAACATTCGTTACAACATTGCGCAAGGCTCAGGCCTTGAGCTTAAAAGCGCAATGTTTCAGATCAAAAATCCCCTCATACGTGCACAATCGAGCCATTCGAATAAGAGTCCGCGCCATGCTGATCGACGAAGAATTGACCCTGAAAAAACTCGAAATCTTCCTGGCGTTCATGCGCACCGGCAACCTGGCCCGCGCCGCTGCCGAGCTGCAAACCAGCAATGTCAGCGTGCACCGCGCCATCCACTCGCTGGAAAACGCCCTGCGCTGCCCGCTGTTCAAACACGAAGGGCGCAACCTCACCCCGCTGGAAAGCGCCTATGTGCTGGAAGAGCGCGCGCAAAAACTGGTGGCCGACGTGGTCGACAGCGTGCGCCTGACCCGCGAAGCCGCCGGCTTCTCCGCCGAACGCTTCAAGCTCGGCTCGCTGTATTCACTGACGGTCAAGACCGTGCCGCAGCTGATCATGGGCCTGAAAATCCGACGCAGTGAACTGAATATCGACCTGATCCTGGGCTCCAACTTCGACCTGCTGTACAAGCTCAAGAACATGGAAGTCGACGCAATCCTGGTGTCCCTGGACGACAGCGTCAACGACCCGGACTGCGAGCAGATTCCGCTGTTTTCCGATGACATCTTCCTCGCCACGCCGGCGGATTCGAAGTTCGCCCAACGGGCGGAAGTTGACCTGGCCGAAGTGCGCGACGAAACCTTCATCACCCTGACCCAGGGCTTTGCCACGCACCAGGACGGCAATCGGGTGTTCAAGCAAGCGGGGTTCGAGCCGAAAGTGGCGATGCAGGTCAACGACATCTTCACCCTGCTGAGCATGGTCAGCTCAGGCGTGGGTTATGCACTGCTGCCGGGGCGGATTGCGGCGGTGTATGAGAACCGTGTGAAGCTGATCCCGTTACAGGAACGGTATAGGTTGCAGCAGCACATCGGCGTGGTGTTTCTAAAGGCCAAGGAGCGCGATCCGAATTTGTTGGCGTTGCTGGCGGAGTGTCGGATGTATGCCAATCGGAATGCTGCGGTGTGACTAAGAACCACCCCTCACCCCAGCCCTCTCCCCAGAGGGGAGAGGGAGAAAGGGAGCAGATTGGGGGCCTTTCAAGACCTGAGTTCGACTCGATACTTCAGGAGAAACAGCAACGAAGGCCCGAGTAAACAGCCCAATGCCGTGTAGAACGCGGCGGTCAGGCAACCATAAGGCACCAGTTTCGGATCCGTGGCCGCCAACCCGCCCGCCACACCGCTGGATGTCCCCATCAAGCCCCCGAAGATCACCGCACTGCGTGGGTTGTTCAGACCAATCATCGGCGCCACGAACGGCGTCATGACCATCACCAGAATGGCTTTGATCAACCCTGCGGCAATCGACAGCGCCATGACCTCGGAACTGGCACCGATGGCAGCCCCGGTCACCGGACCGACGATATATGTCACAGCCCCGGCACCAATGGTGGTCAGGCTGACCGCATCGGTGTATCCGAAGGCCATGGCCACGGCGACACCCGCGATGAACGACGTCCCGACGCCGACGAATAACGCCAGTACTCCGACAAAACCGGCACGTTTGAGCTCATCGACACTGACGCCAAACGCCGTGGCCACAATGGCGAAATCGCGCAACATGGCACCGCCCAGCAGGCCGATCCCGGACAGCAACGGGATGTCCACCACGCCTTTCTGGCCACCGGTCAACGCACCACCGACATACGACAACAACAGGCCGAGCAAAATGGCGATGGCCGAGCCGTGCAAGCGGCCTTTGGTGAACGTATTGGAAATCCAGTAGGACACCCACATGGTCACGCCGACAATCAGAAAGCCACTGATCAGGCCGTAACCGGTAATTACCTTCATCATCGATTCGTACATGGCGATCACCCTACCGTCTTCGGAGGAATGACAGAGGCGGGTTCCTTGTTGCCGATGCGTACCAGCACCGGCACCAAGGCAAAGGCGATAACCACCGCTGCCGTCCCCGCCAGAATCGCCATCGGCCCACCCTTGAGTGCGCCCACGACGTTTTGTTGCGCGGCCATCGCGACAACCACNGGNATGTACATNGCACCCCAGAAGCCGACGCCCATCTCACAATCCTTGGTCATGCCGCCGCGTTTTTGCATCCACAACCGCGCGCAGATCAGCAGGATCATCGCGATGCCCACCCCGCCCACGTTGGATTTGACGCCGAGCAACACGCCCAGCATGTCACCCATGATCACCCCTGCCAGCGTACAGATCGCGAGGAGCGCCACACCGTAAATAATCATTGTTGTTATCCTCAAAGTGCATCGTCGAATGTTGTTTTTGTTGTTCGAAGGCCTGAGTCGGTGTCTAGGGTTGGCGGCTTCCCTCCTCACGCAACAGCGCCTGCAAGGTATCAAGGCGAGCACCGTCGAAGGCAATCACGGTGCCCTGCTCGAACACCCGGCGCGCCAGCCCGGTCAGCACCGCACCGGGTGGCAGTTCGATCTGTAGACGCACGCCGCGCTCGTAAGCGCTTTGCACGGTGCCGCGCCAATCCACCACGCGGCACATGTTGAAAGCGAGGTCGTCGCGCAAGGCTTCAATATTGATGATCGGCCGGGCGCGGCTGCCGCTCAGGTAACCCAATGTCGGTGTTTTCAGTTGCACGCTGGCGAAGGCTTTGGCCAGGGTTTGACCGGGGACGTCCAATAAAGGACAGTGCGACGGCACGCTGACAGCCAACCGTTTTGCCAGACCGGCACCGCGAACTTTCGCCAACCCGGCGACGGCTTTCATTGCCACATCGCTGCCGGCAATGACCACCTGGTTATCAGCATTGATATTGGCCAGATAAACCGGCGTATCGACGCTGTGAACCTGCGCCAGCAACCCTTCCACCGCCGCCAGATCCAGACCGATGATCGCGGTCATGCCGTAGCCCTGTGGATAAGCCTGCTGCATCAGCTCGCCGCGCAGGCTGACCAGATGCAGCGCATCGCTGAAGCTCAGCGCGCCCGCCACCACTGCCGCTGGATAAGCGCCGATGGATAAGCCCGCGACGTAATCCGGCGCCATGGCTAACTGGCGCGACGACGCGACACCGGCGATCAACAAGCAAAGCTGAACAGCCCTTGTCGACTTCAACGCCTCGGCGGAATCCAGCAGCAAAGCATCTTCGCCGAGCACTTCACTGGCCTCGGTCACCGTTTCGAGAGGCAAACGGTGGAGCATGCCCGGCTGCTGCGCGCCCTGGCCGGGGAACACCAGCAAACTGCTCACGCTGCTTGCTCCCAAGGATCAATCACCAGGCTGGCCTCACGGGCGTTTTTCAGCAATACCCGACGGGCAGCACCGGCCCATTCCCGCAGGGCGACGGCGCCGAAAGGCGTCTGCAACTGCATGTCCACCTGACATGCGGCAGCGTCCAGCATTTTCACCAGCGCCTGCGCCTTCAATCGATCCATTGGTTGCGGGGTGCGCAGGATCAAGTCGAGATCACTGCCCTCGTGCAACGCCTGAATACCGCTGGCCAATTCAAACCCGGCGCTGCCGCTGACGCCCCACACCCAACCGCAAGCATCGAGCATCGGCCGCAAATCATTGAGGGCGTGCACTGCCGGCAAATCCCGGTCAATCAAGACATGACAAAGGTCTTCCGGTTTGACGCGGTGAGCAATCGCATCGATCAACATCACCGTTGCAAAGCGCTGCTCACGCAACCGCCCACGCACCCCGACCGCGATGCAATCCGGCGCGCTCAAAGCACGCCGAACCACCACCGGCTGACCCGCGCGGATCGACTCGACCACCCACGCAGGTGCGTCGACCGGCAGCTGCTCTGGCGTCATGCCCCAGAGCAGGTCGTGGGCCAGAATCGTATTCACCACTGCGCTCTCAGCAGTTCGCGAACGGTGCTTGATGCCGAACGGTTGGTCGCGCCCAAGCGGCTGCTCAGGTCACGTCCGCTGGTGGCAACATCGTCAATGGCAAGGTTCAGGCATTCAGTCACCCGCGCCAGATCCGCCGTTGTCGGCTGCTCGATCTGCTCCACCGACAAGGTTTCCCAAAGCAATCCCAGGCTCGCATAGCTATCGATGTCATACGCCATCGGCGGCACGCTTGCAGCCAGGGCTTCGAGCTCCTCGACACTGCGCAAGGTCACCCGCGCCGCTGAAGCCTTGCCCATCGCATGCACCATGACGCCCGGATCACGCAAGGCAATCAAGCGATTGGCCTGATACCCATGGGCCAGAAACGCCCCGGACATCGCCTTGCCCACCAACAAACCGATCACCGCATGGCCGGCCAACCGGGCGCGGGCATAACTGTCCGCCGCCCCGGCCAGGGCCTGATGAATGCCGAGCGCTTCTTCGCGCCGACCGTAAGCCTGGCTCGGCACATCGACGATGGCGACCAAGGCGCGTTTGTGCGGTTTATCCGTGTCTGCGGCGATGACATCATCCACCGCCTTCGCCAGGCCCCAACCTTCCAGCAGACCGACCTCGCCATTGCGCGCACGGACGAAGCGGTTATCGGGATCAGCCACCACCGCGATAAAGCGAACAGGCTGATCACCCAACACACCGTCGGCCACCTTCAAAGAAGAGGGCAAACCATCAACCGGTTTCGCACCTGCACTCAAGGCGTTGAACCAGTTCAAACCTCTCAGGGAATACGAACTCATGAGCGCTCTCCTTGATACAGATCGCGAACCGTTGCCGGATCGATTTGCGGCGTAGCGTCCAGACGAGCCAGCCGTTGCAGGAACAGGTCGGCCTGACGGCTGCGTTGTTGTTCCGGCAAACCTTGCTTGAGCAACTCACCGACCTGCTGCTGAATCTGCGCCACGTCGTCGGCGACATAACGGTCCACCAAACCACTGGCGAAACGCTGCTCGCCACCGGTCAGGCTCCAGATGAAAGGACGGTCGCGGGAGTCATATTCCTCAAGCCCCGCCTCCTGCTCGATCACTTGCGGACCATTCAAACCAAGCCGCGCTTCCTGAGTCACCAGCAAATAGCTGCACAACCCGGCGGCAATNGACATGCCGCCAAAGCAACCGACGCTGCCCGCCACCACGCCGATCACCGGCTGGTACTGGCGCAAGTCGACAATCGCCGCGTGGATATCGGCAATTGCAGCAAGCCCGAGGTTGGCTTCCTGCAGGCGTACGCCGCCGGTTTCCAGCAGCAGCACGGCGCGGGTCGGGATGCCCTTGCGGTTGTCTTCAGCCGCCAGCTCCAGGGCGCCAGCGATTTTCGCACCGCCGACCTCACCGAGGCTGCCGCCCTGGAAGTTGCCTTCGATAGCCGCAACCACCACCGGCAATCCGGCAATACTGCCCTTGGCGATCACCACACCGTCATCGGCTTGCGGCACTACGCCCTGGCGCGACAGCCACGGCGACATGACGCGTTGAAACGGGTCGAGCAATTCACGGAAGGTGCCGGCGTCGAGCAAGGCTTTCGCCCGTTGCCGGGCGCCGAGTTCGACGAAGCTGTGCTTGTGAAGGAGTTCTGTACTGTCAGTCATGACCGATCTCCTCGAAGCCTTGTTCCAGACGCAAGCGCACCACGCCGGGGGTGGCGCCGAAATCGTGGATATCAATCTTCAAGGCTGGGGGCATCTGTTCCTGGAAGATCCGCTCAAACAGATGCTGCCAGCGTTGCTCCGCGCCATTGACCGAGGTCTGCACCTTGATCGTCAATTTGCCGGCCTGACCCGGTTCGATCAGCACTTCCAGATCGCCCGAGCCGACACAGCCCACCAGCGCACGGCCTGTTGGCGGCTGCCCGGCGGGGAATTCAAAGGATAAGGTTTCCATCACAACGCTCCGTCGAGGCGGTCGATAAACAGGCAGGCGGCCAACAGGTCGGCGGCGCCGCCGGGCGACGCATTCAATGCGATTAATTGTTCGTCCAATTCGTGCAGGCGGCGGCGACCGGCGAGGCTGGCACTGCCGCCCGCATCGAGCACCGCTTGGGCACCAAGCTGCATGGTGTGCAGGCCGTGTTCGCCGGCGCGGTAGAGCACGCAGGTGTCGGCCAGGTTCGTCATGATCGCGAGCAAGGCATCGAGCCGGGCGTTCTGCTCGCCATGGCCCAAGGCGCGACTGCGTTTGAGTTGTGGCAGTGCGCGGTGCAGCACCGAAGGAAAGCCGAGCTGCGCTTCTTCACGGGCACCGCGTGCGCCGTAACGTTGGGCGACTTGGGCGCCATGGCTNAGTGGCCGTGGTGCGTAACGGTCATCGAGTAACGCGAGGCGTGCAGCACGCAAAGCCATCGAGCCGGCGGCACCGGATTCAGGCTCAAGCGCGCAGGCCGTGACCAAAAGGCCCAAGGCCCAGATCGCCCCACGATGGGTGTTCACGCCGCCCGTCGTGGCGAGCATCGCTTGCTCCCCTTCCCGACCGATCCGGCCAACGGCTTCACGCAGCGGCACGCCGACTTCGCCACACTCAATGGCGGCTTCAGCCATCGCCTTGAACATCGGCCACAGCGACAGCGCCGACGCGTGCATCAGCCCCAGGTGCAAATCGGTGTGAGCGCCATTGCCACGACGGTCGACCAACGCCGGTTTCGGCGACAGGTCCGCTTCGTCGATCAGCGCGTCCACCGCCAGGTCCGCCAGCTGTTCAGCCAGGGAGAGTGTTTTCGGTTGCAGGTTGAATGCGTGCATTACCAACTCCTGAACTTGGCGGGCGGGTTGTAGAGGCCACCGGACCACTCCACCAGGTCGGCCACGCTCTTGGCGGCCAACAGTTCGCGGGTGGCGTCGGTGCGGCGGATACCGAGGTCTTCGGGCAACGCGATCAAGCCTTCGCGGCGCATGCGCGCGGTGTCCTTGGGGTTGTGGCGCATGCCGATAGCGGTGACGCCGGCGACAGCGGCGATCATCGCCTGACGCTCTTCCAGGGAGCGCGCCTTGTACAGGTAGGCGATGCCTTCTTCGGTGAGCAGGTGGGTGACGTCGTCGCCGTAGATCATGATCGGCGCCAGCGGCATGCCGCTTTTGCGTGCGACTTCCACCGCGTCGAGGGTTTCGACGAAGGTAGGTTTGCCGCCTTCCTGGAAGGTCTCGACCATTTGCACCACGAGTTTTTTGCCGCGTTCGAGCAAGGCTTCGGGCGCGTCATCGTGGCGCATATCCAGCCAGGCCGGGGTGCCATGGCGACGACCACGCGGGTCGTGGCCCATGTTCGGCGCGCCACCAAAACCCGCCAGGCGGCCACGGGTCACGGTGGAGGAATGCCCGTCGCCGTCCACTTGCAGGGTGGCGCCGATAAACAGGTCCACCGCGTACTGGCCGGCCAGTTGGCAGAACATACGGTTGGAGCGCATCGAGCCGTCGCGGCCGGTGAAGAACACATCCGGCCGTGCGGCGATGTAGTTTTCCATGCCCAGCTCGGTGCCGAAGCAATGCACGCTTTCGACCCAGCCGCTTTCGATNGCAGGGATCAAGGTCGGGTGCGGATTGAGCGTCCAGTTGCGGCAGATCTTGCCCTTCAAGCCAAGGGATTCGCCGTAGGTCGGCAGGATCAATTCAATGGCGGCGGTGTTGAAACCGATGCCATGGTTGAGCGACTGCACATTGTGTTTTTCGTAGATGCCACGGATCGCCATCATCGCCATCAGCACATGCACCGGCTTAATGTGGCGCGGGTCGCGGGTGAACAGCGGCTCGATGTAGAACGGCTTGTCGGCCACCACCACAAAATCCACCCAACTGGCGGGGATGTCGACGCGCGGCAGGTCGCTGACATCGTCCACCAGTTGGTTGACCTGGACGATGACGATGCCGTCGCTGAACGCGGCCGGTTCGATCAATGCGGGGGTGTCTTCGGTGCTTGCGCCGGTGTAGATATTGCCGGCGCGGTCGGCCATGAAACCGGCCGAGAGCACGACGTTGGGGATCAGGTCCACCACCAGCCGTGCGTAGAGTTCGATATACGTGTGGATCGCGCCGATTTCCAGCAGGCCGTCTTCGAGCAACTGGCTGATGCGCAGGGATTGGGTGCCGGCGAAGGAGAAGTCGAGCTTGCGCGCGATGCCCTTTTCAAACAGGTCGAGGTGCTCGGAGCGGCCGACGCTGGGCATGATCATGTGCAAATCGTGGAGCTTGGCCGGGTCGGCCTTGGCCAGGGAACGCGAGAGGAAATCGGCTTGCTTCTGGTTGTTGCCCTCCAGCACCACGCGGTCGCCGGGCAGGATCAGGGCCTCCAGCGCTGCAACGATGTTGTCGGTGGGCAGCACCACACCGTCGGCCAGACCTCGCACAAGCTCGAGACGCCGCTGCTTTTCGCTGCGCCGCCGCGTCCATCGCGAGTCGGGGGATATTGTTGTTGTCATGACCACTCCACGGGTTCGCTGTCGTGGGAGTCACCTTAGGAGGGTTGGGTGGGCGGCATCAATCAAGCAGAGTGGTGGATTGTTACGGTTAGGGTAATGGTTTGAAATGTTGGGTGGGTGTTAGATCCACCCCTCACCCTAACCCTCTCCCCAGAGGGACGAGGGGACTGACCGAGGTGTCTTACGCTATANCCCTTAATCGGTCCCGGGCCGAGCGCATCAGTCCATCACACTCCTTGCGATCCGGCGGCTCTGCCTTCAAGCCACCGCTACGTTGCAGGTTCTCCAGGTTTGGCTTGCTGTCCATCCGTGGATTCCAGGGGGTTGCCCCCCATCAGATTGATCTTGTCCTGCTGCACGACCCGCTGCACAAAACTGTTCCCGGCATTCCATTTGCCGATCCAGTCTTCGAGGGTGTAAAGCGTCGGGTTGATGGTGCGGCCCAGTTGCTCTTCCAGCGGCATGAGCTGCTCCATGACTTCACTGTAGTTGAGGCTTTCACCTATCATGTTCCACGATCATTCGGACAGGCAGTCGGAGCGCAGCGACGCAGGGGTGGCATTGTTAGTCTGAGGTGCCCGGCGTCGTCAATTTCTGCGTCCGTTTGCGCATTGATTCACCCTTCAGATTGATCCGATAAGCGTTGTGCACCAGGCGGTCGAGGATGGCGTCGGCCAGGGTCGGGTCGCCGATCAGCTCGTGCCAGTTGTCCACCGGCATCTGGCTGGTAACGATGGTCGAGCGCTGGCCGTAGCGGTCGTCCAGTAGCTCCAGCATGTCGCGCCGCTGTTCGGCGGTGAACGGGGCTAGGCCCCAGTCGTCGAGGATCAGCAGGTCGGTCTTGGCGTAGCTGCTCATCAGCTTGGCGAAGCGGCCGTCGCCATGGGCCAGACCCAGTTCTTCCAGCAAACGTGGCAGGCGCAGATAGCGCACGCTGTAGCCCTCTCGGCAGGCCTGGTGGGCCAGGGCGCAGGCCAGCCAGGTTTTACCGACACCGGTGGGGCCGCCGATGATCAGGTTGAGGCCGTCGCGCAGCCACTGGCCACTGCTCAGTTGCAGGATCAGCGCCTTATCCAGTCCGCGCGGGCTACGGTAGTCGATGTCTTCGAGGCAGGCGTTGTGCTTGAGCCGGGCCTGGCGCAGGCGGCTGCTCAGGCGCTTGTCATCGCGTTCGGTCAGCTCGCGGTCGACCAGCAGGCCGAGGCGTTCCTCGAAGCTCAGGCTGTCGATTTCCGGGGTTTTCAGTTGTTCATTCAGCGCCTTGAGCATGCCGTGCAGGCGCAGGGTTTGCAGCTTGTCCAGGGTCGGATGGGGCAGCATGGTGAGTTTCCTTGTGTTCAGTGGTAGTAGCCGGGGCCGCGCAGGTTGGCGTGGTCGTCCGGGAGCAGGGGCAGGTGCTGCTGGGCCAGCGGCAGGTTTTCCAGCCCCTGGCGCAGGATCGATTCGAGGCTCTTGTAACTGCACGCACCGAGGCTGATGGCGCGACGGCAGGCCAACTCCAAGCGCACTTCGCCATGGGTCTTGCCCAGGCGCAGGATGCCCAGGCAGGCCCGGTAGCCCTGCTGCGGATGGATGCGCCGTTCGAGGATGTGCCGGATCACGCCGGCGGTGCTCGGCCCGGTCTGCTCGGCCCAGCGGATCAGCCGTTGCGGCGTCCACTCGGCATGCTCGCGATGGCTCTTGGGCATGTGCTCGGCCTGCGTGCTGTGCCTGCCCTTGTGCATTGAGCGCAGGTGGCTGGCCACTCGCTGGTTGGCGTGGAAACACTCGACGGTGCGCGCCGTCAGGCGCACCTCCAGCTGCTTCTTCACCAGTTGATACGGCACCGAGTAGTAATGCCCATCGACCTCGACGTGGTAGTCGATGTGCACCCGCGCCTTCTTCCACTCGGCATAGACGTAGGGTTGCTCCGGTAATGGGCGCAGCGCCGGACGATCCAGAGCCTCGAAGGCCGAGTGCCGGGAGCCCGGTAGCCTGCGAAACGGGCGGCGATTGAGCCGCTCCAGCAGCCCGGCGATAGCGCTGTTGAGTTCATCCAGGGAGAAGAACTGGCGGTTGCGCAGGGCGGCGAGGATCCAACGCTCGACCACCTGCACGCCGACTTCGGCCTTGGCTTTGTCGCGCGGCTTACGCGCCCGCGCCGGCACCACCGCCACTCCGTAGTGCTCGGCAAGGTCGCGGTAGCTGGGGTTGATGTCCGGCTCGTAACGATGGGCCTTGCTCACCGCGCTGCGCAGGTTGTCCGGCACCACGATCTCCGGCACGCCGCCGAGGAAGGCGAAGCAACGGGTATGCGAGCCTAGCCAGTCCGGCAGCTGCTGCGACCAGGTGGCTTCGGCGAAGGTGTAGCTGGACGCGCCAAGCACCGCGACGAACACCTGCGCCTGGCGGATCTCGCCGCTGTGGCGGTCGATAACCGGCACCGTCTGGCCGGCATAGTCGACGAACAGCTTCTCGCCGACGCGGTGCTCCTGACGCATCACCACGTCCAGCTTGCCCTGCCAGGCCCGGTAGTGCTCACAGAACCAGCTGTACTGAAAGCCCTGCGGCTGGCTCAGGCGGTACTCCTGCCAGAGCAGCGCCAGGGTCACCCCGGGGCGGCGCAGTTCGGCATGCACCCATGCCCAATCGGGTAAAGGCCGCTTCTCACTGGCAACCGCCTGGGCCGGCGGGAACAGTTGCTGCTCCAACTCGGCATCGGACAACGAACAGGGCCAACTGAGACCGCTGGCGGCAAAACGACAGAGGTAATCACCGGCACTGCTGTGGCCAGTACCCAGGCTGCGGGCGATCTTGCGCACGGACAGGCCGCAGTCGAACTTGAGGCGCAACACCTCTCGGATTTTACGCATGGATAAACGCTCCACGACGACCTCTTCGCTTCGAAAAAGAGGTCGATGGTAGTGAATAAATCCTGCGTAGCTGCCTGCCTGAAAAGTGTCCGGATGGCCGTGGAATCGGTGTCCGGATGCTCGTGGAGTGAGTGTCCGGATCAGCGTGGAATCACTATCCGGATGTGCGTGGAATGGGTGGTTGATGGTGCGGCCCAGTTGCTCTTCCAGCGGCATGAGCTGCTCCATGACTTCACTGTAGTTGAGGCTTTCACCTATCAGCATCAGATCTATGTCACTGGATGAGTGCGCCTCGCCCTTGGCGATGGAGCCGTAGATGAACGCCCACGTCAGTTGCTCGGCGAAAGGCGCCAATGCATTGCGCAAGGGTTCGTCCAGGCTCAGCGTCTTGCGCACGATGGCCAACAACTCCGAGTAAATCGGGCACTGGGGATTGGCTTGGTAGTGGGTCTGGTTGCCTTGGCGCGTCATGCTCAAGATGCCCGCCAACTGCAACCGCTCAAGTTCGCGGGTGAGGCTGCCCTTGCCCACTTGGGCCCAGCGGGCTATTTCGTTGGTGAAAAAACTTTGATCGGGCTTGCCAAAAAGCAGGCCCAGCACTTTTTGCTGGGTGACGGTGAAGAGCGCAGTGCTGAGCGGCAAGGTTTGCATGGCGGCGGCCAAAGAGTCCCAAAAAGGGAACGATAGGTCCCTTTTTGGGACTCTTCAACCGTCGCCAGCCAAATGGGGATTTGTGTTTAAAAGTTTGTCCGCAGTAACGGTGAGAGGCTACGTAGTCCGGCGTCGCTGCCTACAGCAATGCCGGAAGCCGCTGACTGGTGCGGTTTTGCGTTGATCTTTATCGTTTACGGGTCGCTGCCAATTCAGCGACCGGGTCTGGACCCCCGAGGTGTAGAAGGCGCAAATGCGCCCCCTCATGACGTATGCTTGCGCACCTTTAATGTGTGTACTCCGTTATGGCGGCTGTGCAAGCCACTCCCAATCCCCCGGAAACCGACACCGGTTCCGACGCATCCCTCGAAGCCGAGAAACTCAAAGAAGCCGCCGACCGCGTCTTCTCTTACTACTTCCCCCCAGCCCACGAAAAACCGGGCAAGCGCCGCAAACATCCTCTCTTCACCGTCTCCCCGGATATCGATACCGAAGCCCTGCTGGCCAATGCCTCTGAAGACTTGCTGTCCATCAGCGCCATTGCGGCTGATCTGGCGGACGATGTAGAAGGCTCGCGCCGCTCGGTAGCCCTGGCGCTCAGTCGAATGGCNGATGGGGTGCNTCGCGAGCAAGCCCGCTCCCACAGGTTTTGTGTACGCCGCAAATCCAATGTGGGAGCGGGCTTGCTCGCGAAGGGGCCAGTCAGACCAACCCAGCACTCACAAGTAACTGCTCAAGTGCCAGCAAATCCGGCACCTTCGCCACTTGCTCCCCCACCTGCACCGCCGCCTGCTCCAGCGGACACAACGGCACATCCACATAGCTCAACTGACTATCCAGCTTGTACGACCGCGGAATCCCCTGCACCAGCAACGCAATGAACTTCAGCTCTGGCCGCCCACCAAGGGCATTGAGAATCACGATCCGCGCACGCTCGCCGATGACGATTTTATTGCCGCACGCCGACTCGAAACTCAGCAACGGAATCTGCCGGTCCCGCCACTTCACCAACCCCAGGTACCACGGAGGCGTGTCCAGATCGAACGCCCCCGGTTGATAGTCGATCAACTCCGCCACCGCCACGTTGGGCAGGATCAGGTTGCGGTCGGCCAGGGGCAGCAGCAGCCCGGTGAGATTGCTGGTGCGGTGCTCAAGCATGGGTTTTGCTCCACAACGCGATGCTGTCGAGCAGCACCGATTCCTGATACGGCTTGCCGAGGTAGTCGTTGACGCCAATGGCCATGGCGCGGTCGCGGTGTTTTTGGCCGGTGCGCGAGGTGATCATGATGATCGGCAGGCGCATCAGCCGTGGGTCGTTGCGCACCTGGATGGCCACTTCGAAGCCGTCCATGCGCGGCATTTCGATGTCGAGCAGCATCACGTCGGGCAGGTGGTCTTCAAGCAGCAGCATGGCGTCAACCCCATCCTTGGCGGTCAGCACGTTCATGCCGTGGCGCTCCAGCAGACGGCTGGTGACCTTGCGCACGGTGACCGAATCGTCGACCACCAGCACCAGCAGCGGTTTATGCGGCTCGACCTCCGCGTCCTGGGTTTGCGTGCGTTGCGGCGCCTGGGCCTGCATGGCGCGGATCGGCGCGAGCAAATCGAGAATCAGCACCACCCGGCCGTCGCCCAGAATCGTCGCCCCGGACAAACCCTGCACCGACGCAAATTGCGGGCCGAGGCTTTTGACCACGATCTCGCGCGTGCCGGCCATGGAGTCCACATGCACCGCCACGCGCCGCTCGTTGCATTGCACCAGCAGCACCGGCACCGGCTGGTACTGGCCCAACAGTTTCGGCCGGGCGACGGTGTGCAGCAGGTCGCCCAGATAACACAGCTCATACGTCTGCCCGGCGTATTCGTAGGTCGGCGGATCGAGCCGGTAATGCCCTTCGAGTTCGTTGGGCAGCACACGAACGATGCCGTCGATGGTGTTCAACGGGATCGCGTATTGATCTTCCAGGCACTGCACCATCAGCGCGCGGTTGACCGACACGGTGAACGGCAGGCGAATCCGGAAGTGCACGCCCGCGCCCGGCGTCGAATCAATGACCATCGAGCCACCGAGTTGGCGCACTTCTTCGTGCACCACGTCCATGCCCACGCCACGCCCGGAAATCTGCGTGATTTTTTCCGCCGTGGAGAACCCCGGCTGCAGGATGAACTGCAACACGTCGCGGTCGCTGATATCGGCGTCCGCAGCCAGCAAACCGCGCTTGATCGCCTTGCGCCGCACCGCGTCCAGCGGCACGCCCGCACCGTCGTCGCGAATGTCGAAAATGATGTCGCCGCCCTCGCGAGACAGGTCGAGGGTGATCCGGCCCTGGGCCGGTTTGCCGGCCGCGATACGCACCTCGGTCGATTCCAGACCATGGTCCACGGCGTTGCGCAGCATGTGTTCCAGCGGCGCCACCATGCGTTCCAGCACGTTGCGGTCCATCTCGCCTTCAGCGTTGCCGACCACGAACTCAACGTCCTTGCCCAGCTCNCTGGCCACCTGGCGCACGATGCGCTTGAGGCGCGGCAGCATGCGTTCAAACGGCACCATGCGCGTGCGCATCAGGCCTTCTTGCAACTCGGTGTTGATGCGCGCCTGTTGCTGCAACAGGTTGTGCGCGTCCTGGTTGCGGCGATCGAGGGTTTCCTTGAGGTCCAGCAAGTCGGAGGCTGACTCAGACAGCGCNCGCGACAACTGCTGCAGCTGCGAGTGACGGTCCATTTCCAGCGGATCGAATTCTTCGTAGCCCAGGCGTTCGGCTTCGACTTGCTGGCGGCTGAGAATCCGGCCCTGGGTTTCAGTATCGAGCCGGCGCAACTGATCGCGCATCCGCTCGATGGTGGTTTCCATTTCGCTCAGGGCCACCCGCGCATCGCTGACCTGCTGCTCGATACGGCCACGGAAGATCGAAGTTTCACCGGCCAGGTTGACCAGATCGTCGAGCAATTCTGCCGAGACCTTGACCATGTCGGCCCCCACTTCGGCTTGCGGCGCCGGGGTGTCGGGTTTCGGCGTGGCGGGCAGCACCACCGGCGCATCGAGAACAGCGGGATGGCTGAAGTTCTTGATCGCGTCGATCAACCGATCAGCCGGCGGCAAGGGCTGACCGGCGCGGGTGGCATCGAGCATCTGCGCCAGTCGGTCGTGACTGCTTTGCAGCAACGCGAACAGCGCCGGGGTCGGTTGCAGCACGCCAGCGGACAAGCCTTCGTAGAGAAATTCCAGCTCATGGGCGAGGTCGCCGATGGGGGCAATTTCCACCATNCGCGCGCCCCCTTTGAGGGTGTGCAGGTCGCGCAGCAGGGTTTCCACTTCCTGACGGTTCGACGGTTCGGCTTGCCAGCGCACCAGCGCCGTGCCGGAGTTTTCGATGATGTCGAAACCTTCCTCGAGGAAGATCTCCAGCAGCTCGGGGTCGTGGCCCGGCGAGTCATTGGCCGGCGCAGGTTCCGCCACTTCGGCGGTGTTGGCGTTGCCCTGACGGAACTTGCGAATCGCTTCGATCAGTTCGTTCGGAGCACCCAGGGTGTGCTGGTTCTTCAGCTGTTCGAGCAACACCGCGAGCCGGTCATGGCTCTGTTGCAGCAACTGCGCGAGGGTTTCACTGTGGCTGTAACGGCGGTCCACCAGGCCTTCGTAAAGACTTTCCAATTCATGGGCCAGGTCGCCGACCGGCTGGACCTCGGCCATCCGTGCGCCACCCTTGAGGGTATGCAAGTCACGCTGCAAGGACGACAGCGGCGCGGCGTTGTCCGGGTCGCTCAGCCAGCGCTGCAAGACCTGGCCAGCGCTTTCGAGGATATCCACCGCTTCTTCGAGGAAGATCGAGACGATCTCATCGTCCAGCTCGACCTGGGTCGCGGTCTGTTCCAGTTCCGCGGTGGCGCTGCCCAGTTCGCGGATGCTCAGGGTGCGGCTGCCATCGCTGCGGATCAGGCCCATGGACGACGGATCAAGGCTTTCGTCGAGCAAGCCGCGCAAGGCCCGGATGCGTTCCGGTTGCGGGCTGACTTCCTGGCCGGCGGCCAGTTCGTCGAGCATGTTGATCAACGCTTCATGGGCCTGTTCGGCCTCCTGGAAAAACCGCTCGCTGACCGCCAGGCTGCTCTCTTCCACGGCACCGTACAGATCGAGCAAGGCCTCGCAAAGTTCGTCGATGGCGTGCAGGTCGGCGATGTGCGCGCCCTCGCCCAAGGTGGTCAATTCGTCCAGCAGCGCCGTCAGCTCCTGGCGCTCGCCGGGGTGTTGCTGCCAGCGGCGCAGCAGGCTTTCGGCATCCAGCAGGATGTCCATGCCTTGGGCCAGGAAGTTGGTAATCAGTTGCGGATCACGCTTGATTCGCAGCGCAGTGTTCGGCGCTTTCAACAGCGCGTCCAGACGCTCGGAGAGCAACGCCTTGGTGCGCTCGATCAGCAAATCAGCATCCGGTATTTCGGCCAGCGGATCATCCTTGAGTTGCCGCAGCCCGAGGCGGAACAGACCTTCGGCTTCCAGCAGCAGTTCGACTTCGTCGAGGTCGAGGGCGATCAGGTGCGCCTTGTATTCGCGGGCCAGTTGATCCAGCGGCGTCGCCAGCTCGGCGATCGGCAATACGCCGGCCATCGACGCGCTGCCCTTCAAGGTGTGCAACGCCCGCTGCAACTCGTCGCTGGCTTGCAACGGCACCTGCTCGGCGGCTTGATCGAGGAAACGGTTGAGGCTGGCGAGATGGGTCTCGGCTTCCTTGCGGAAGATCTCCAGCAACAGCGGATCGAGGGCCGCAACGTCCTGGGTGTCTTCATCGCTGGCGGGCGTATCGCCCTTGGCCAGGGCATGGGCGCGAGCGGCCAGTTGGTCGACCTGATTGCACTGGCGCTGGGCATTGACGGCAAATTCAGCCACCAGCGCCGGCAGCAGCTCCAGTGCATCGCGGAGCAATTGTTGCACCGCCGCCCCAGGCGCAACGCTGTGTTCCAACACGCGGTTGAGCAGGTTTTCCACGGCCCACGCCAACTCACCCAGCACCAGCGCACGGACCATCCGGCCACTGCCTTTCAAGGTGTGGAACGCACGGCGCAATTCACTCAACGCGGCTTTATCGTCCGGATTGGCCGTCCAGCGCGGCAAGTATTCCCGGAGGATTTCCAGGACTTCATCGGTTTCTTCGAGGAAGACTTCCCGCAGCTCATCGTCCACCGGCTCTTCGCCGGCGGGCGGTGGCAGCAGGCTGCCCGGGGTGGTCAGGGCCGGCGGATTGACCGAAGAGACCGGGCTGGCGAGGACATCGGCCAGCGACTGCACGGTATCGGGGTCATCGAGTTCTTGCAGGTCCTGCATCACCTGAGCTTCACTCGGGCTCAGCACATCCTCGAGCATCGGCACATGCTGTTCGCTGGGGAAAAAGCCGAGTGACGCCAGGCTCTTTTCCGCCACGTCGAGCAGCTGTTCGCCGGGAGCCTCGGGGTCGTCGCTGAGACGCTCCAGGTAATACTCGATGCTGGTGATGACGTCGGCCAGGCTGTCCAGTTCCTGCCAGCCGGGCTGACCCGGGTCCAGCAGCAGATGCTCGCGAATGAAGTGGTTGCAGGCTTCGATCAGGCTCGCCGCACGGCCCAACGGAATCATCGACAGCGCACCACGCACTTGGGTCAGCAACGCCGGCAAGGCCTGTAAATGCTGGCGGTCCCAGTCGGCGTCGATGTAGTCGACGATCATGTCCTTGGCCTGTTGCAGGCAGATACGCGTTTCCTTGATCACGATCTGATGGATCTGCGTCAGGTCGGTGGTCGGCAGGCGGCTTTCTTCCTGACTCTCCGGCTCAACGGTGCCGACCATGCCGGCCAGCGTCGCTTCGACGTAGAGCAGGGCCCCGGCGACGTCCATGAGAATGGCGTCGTTGGGTTCGCGCTGGCCTTGGGCAAGACTCAGCACCACCGCCAGTTGATCGATGATGACTTTGCGCGGCTGGCCAAAACCCAACACCGCCAAGGTGTCGGCGATTTGCCGCAGGGGCGCCAGCAAGGCATCGAGGTCGCTGGTGTGCTGCCGGTCACTGCGCACGAACAGGTCCAGGCGCTCCTTGACCCGCACCAGTTCTTCACAGAGTGCGGCCAGCACCGAACGCATGGCGTCACGGTCAGGGCCGGCCAGGCGGGCGCGTTCTTCGTCGACCATTGCGCTGTCAGGCAGCGCGTCGTCCAGTGAGTAACGATCTTTCATGGTCAGCATCTGCCCGGTGGGATGTTCGGCCTTGGCAATGTAGAACAGCAAACTCTTGAGTAACTCCGGCGGCGCCGGCTGATTGATGCCGCGAATGCCCTGTTCGAGCAAGCGCTTGAGTTCTTTGTCGGCGTCCTTGAACAGGCTGCGCAGCGCCGGGCTGTTGGCAATCGAGCCACCGCGCATGCCTTCGACCAGCGCCGAGGCGACTTGCCACAACGGGCTCAAAGGCGCGTTGCCGCACAGTCCTTCCAGGCGTGAAAAAACTTTGGTCAGATAACCGAGGTTAGTCTCGTCATCCTGCTCGCGCAGCAACCCGACCAACGCCATCTGCAGCATCTGCCGCAACTTGCGCAGCACATTGGGAAGATCCGCCGGTTCCAGCAGGGCCAGCGATTCTTCGTCCAACCCCGGCAGGTCGAGCAATTGCGGGCTGAACAGACTGGTTTCCGACAACAGGCTTTCGCCCCGGGCACTGCGCAAATCGTTGATCAATGGCAGCACCACCAAGGGCAGGTCACGCCGCGCGCCTTGCACCCGATCGAGGTAAATCGGCAGCTGCCCGAGGGCTTGCAGCAGCAGGTGAAGCGCCTCGTCGCGATGACCGATGCGGTTCTGTTGCAAGGCGATGACCAGGTGTTCCATTTCTTCGGCGAGCAGGGCCGCGCCGTAGAATTCGACCATCTGTAAACTGCCGTGAACCTGATGGATGCACGCCAGGCAATCGCTCAGGGCGTGCGTCGCCTGAGGGTCATCAAGCAGGGTTTCGATGGCTTGATGAGCCACTTTCAGCGTTTCGGCAATCTCGCCTTTGACCCATTCGAGGGCCACATAGTCGTGCCGATCACCCATAACCACTCCAAATCACTGCTCTACTCAAAAAAACGCAAACGCCTGCGGGCGCTTCACACTTTATCCGCAGCCTGCGCCTTGGCCGCCGGCAAGGTGAAACCGGACACCGAGCGCCGCAGCTGACTGGCCATCTTCGCCAGGTTGCCGATACTTTCGGCGGTGGCGGTCGAGCCGGATGACGTCTGCGTGGTGATTTGCTGGATCACGTTCATCGTCAGGGAGATCTGCCCGGCGGACGACGTCTGTTGCTGCGCNGCGTTGGAAATACTCTGAATCAACGCCGCCAGGGTTTTCGACACGCCTTCGATTTCTTCCAGCGCCACCCCGGCGTCCTGGGCCAACCGCGCGCCACGCACCACTTCGGTGGTGGTCTGTTCCATGGAAATAACGGCTTCATTGGTGTCGGTCTGAATCGCCCGCACCAGCGTTTCGATTTGCCGGGTGGCGGCGGATGAGCGCTCAGCCAGCCGTTGCACTTCATCGGCCACCACCGCAAAACCGCGCCCGGCGTCACCGGCCATGCTCGCCTGGATCGCCGCATTGAGGGCGAGGATGTTGGTCTGATCGGCAATGT
This sequence comes from Pseudomonas mandelii, assembly GCF_002251635.1. Lineage (GTDB taxonomy): Bacteria > Pseudomonadota > Gammaproteobacteria > Pseudomonadales > Pseudomonadaceae > Aquipseudomonas > Aquipseudomonas mandelii_B. The sequence goes on along the minus strand of NZ_NMOJ01000146.1, from coordinate 8,087 downwards.
CATCGATCAGGCTGACAATGTCGCCAATCTCCTGNGAAGACTCGCCCAGGCGCTTGATGCGCTTGGCGGTGTCCTGGATCTGCTCGCGAATGTTGTCCATGCCGTGGATGGTGTTGTGCACCACCTCATTGCCCTTGTTGGCGATTTCAACCGAACGCTCCGCCACCGCCGAAGACTCCGCCGCGTTGGCCGACACCTGGTCGATGGACTGGGCCATCTGGTTGATCGCGGTGGAGGCTTCGGCGATCTGCTGGGCCTGATGCTCCGAGGCCTGGGCCAGATGCATGGCGGTGGCCTGGGTCTCTTGCACCGCGCCGGCAACTTGCCCGGCGGTGAGGTTGATGGTGGCGACCAGATCGCGCAGTTGGTCCACCGAATAGTTGATGGAGTCGGCGATGGTGCCGGTGAAGTCTTCGGTCACCGAGGCGGTCACCGTGAGGTCGCCATCGGCCAGGTCTTCGATTTCGTCGAGCAGGCGCATGATCGCGTTCTGGTTGCGTTCGTTCTTCTCGGCGGTTTCATGCAGTTGGCGGTTGGTTTCGCGCACCATCACCAGGCCGATCAGGATGATCGAGGTCAACGCCAACAGGCCCAGCACATAGCCGCCGATGGTGTCGAAGCTGCGCCCGCTGGCNAGGTTTTCGAACCCGGTGGCCAGGTGCGAGGCTTCGTCGAGCAGGGTTTGTGACAAGGTGAAAATATTGGTCGCCGAAGCGCGCACCTGGAACAGTTGCGGCGAGGTTTCGAGGATTTCATCCACAGAGCCGGAGACGAACTCGAACAGCTCGGCGATTTCGGTCAAGCGGGCACGCGCATCGCGGTCTTCGACCTGGCTGACCCGCAGCGACGTATTGCCCTGGAGCATGCCGTTGAGCACCTGGCCGAACCGTGCCGCGTCACGACCGAACGCGTCGGCGGCCTGTTGCGAATTTTCATCACCGGACAGCACGGTGTTCACCGCGCCCAGAATGCGTTCGGCCAGCAGCGACTGGCGCTGGGCCAACGCCACCTGGCTCGCCGGGGCGCCGCGTTGCAGCAAGATATCGACGACCTTTTCCGACTCCATCTGCAATTGCGGCACGGTTTCGGCCAGGGTCGCGGCCACTTGATGCAACGACAACACCGTCTGCTCGCTGGCGAGGATCGCGTCGGTGTTTTTCAGCAGCGCTTCCCAGTCCAGCTGCACGGCGCGCATTTCCGGGCGCACGGTGGACGGCGCCGGTGGCAGGCCGGTGGCCGGGTCGCCCTTCTTCAGGTAACCCCAGCGTTGGGCGAAGTCGTTGCGTGCATCGCCCAGCAGCTTGAACGCGGCGGCCTTGCCGGCAGCGGCTTCGGTGGCATTTTTGGCGATGCGCTGGGACAGCACGCGCAGCTCACCGGCGTGGCCGATGTACTGTTTGTCATAGGTGGACTGCGTGTTGAGGTACGCGAAGTTGGCGAACAACAGCATGATGAACACGATCAGCGCGATGAACAGCACGATGATCTGCGAGCGGCTGCGCGATCCTTCTGGCTTGCCTGTTTTTGTTTTTATCATCGGTCCTCGCCTGTTAACCCACACTCTTGAAACCTGCTACGGACCCTGTGGGAGCCGGGCTTGCCCGCGATGCAGGCGACACGGTCTCACTTCTAGCCGAGGTGATGCCATCGCAGGCAAGCCAGCTCCCACAGGGTTCGCGTTTACAGCGCTACATGCATGAAGCTTTGTGACTGCACCAGCGTAAACGGACTGAATATTTGCCACGTCTGCTCACGCTGAAACCGGCCCTGGACGAACGCGGCAATCGGCCCGTGGAGATCGGCCGTCGACACCGGTTCCAGAGTGTCCTGGGCAAAGTGCTGCAAGCCGAAGACTTCGTCGACCATCAACCCGGCAAACACTTCGCCGTGTTCCACCACCAACACCCGCCGCTGTTTGCGCAGGGTCGACTGTTCATGACCGAAGAAGCTGCACAAATCCATGATCGGCAGCAATCGCCCGCGCAGGTTGGCCACACCCTTGACCCAGGGTTTGACGCCCGGCAATTGGGTGAAACGCGGTTCGTGCAGGACCTCGCTGACTTCGCCCATGGGCGCGACGTACCAGTTTTCGCCCAAGCGAAAACCGATGCCGCTCCAGCGGTCCTGTCGGGTCGGCTGGGACGGCAGATCCGCCGCCAGCAGACGACAGCGCTGGTCGATCTGCAGCAGCAGTTCGAAAGCCGTCAGCGACTCGGTCATGGCCGGACGATCAACCGGCCAGCACGTTGTTCAGGGTTTTGATCAGGGTCTCTTCGTCGACCGGCTTGGTCAGGTAATCCTTGGCGCCCTGGCGCGCGCCCCAGATCTTGTCGGTTTCCTGATCCTTGGTAGTGATGATGATGATCGGAATGTGCCTGGTGTCCGGGTCTTTGGTCAGCTGGCGGGTCGCCTGGAAACCGTTGAGGCCGGGCATGACGATGTCCATCAGGACCGCATCGGGTTTTTCCTGACGGGCCAGCGCCACGCCGTCAGCGCCATTTTCGGCCTTGAGGACCTGATGCCCATGCTTTTCCAGCATGCCGGTCAGTTTGTACATTTCGGTCGGCGAATCATCGACGATCAGAATACGTGCCATGGTCTTCCCCATTCTTGTCAACGCCGGGCCCGCTGGCCGAGCGTCACTGTGCGTGTCCTACTGCGGCAAAACGGCGGCGAAGCCCGGTACATGGGCCTGGATCGCGTTCAGCAGTTCTTCCTTGCTGAAAGGCTTGGTCAAAAACTGATCGACACCAACGATGCGCCCCTTGGCCTTGTCGAACAGGCCGTCCTTGGAGGACAGCATGATCACCGGGATCGACTTGAACGCCGGATTATTCTTCACCAGGGCGCAGGTCTGATAGCCATCCAGGCGCGGCATCATGATGTCGACAAAGATAATGTGCGGGTGGTGATCAACAATCCGGGCCAATGCATCGAAACCGTCGATGGCCGTGATGACATCGCACCCCACGTTCTTCAACAGCGTCTCGGCGGTGCGGCGGATCGTTTTCGAATCGTCGATCACCATCACTCTCAAGGCGTTGGAATGCTGGTCCATAAATGCTCTGCCGTCGCCTTTGCGAATCAAATTGTCCATTTCCGATAATCGGAGGCTCGAAACCCTTGATGTTTAAGGGCCGGAACGATATGGCAGCCTTTTTAGCACAGTCTCCAAATGCAATCTATCGGGTGACTGGCGCGGTGGTTTTTCCTTGACCGGGAACACACTGCGCGCCAATCTGACGCCACTTTTTCGTGTCCAACCGGACCACCCAAATTCGAGGAAAAACCCATGAGCGTTCGCGTCGGGATTGTCATGGATCCTATTGCCAGCATCTCCTATAAAAAGGATAGCTCGCTGGCCATGCTGCTGGCCGCACAGAAGCGCGGCTGGGAACTGTTCTATATGGAACAGCGCGATTTGTATCAGGGTGAAGGCGAAGCCCGGGCGCGGATGCGTCCGCTGAAAGTCTTCGCCAACCCGGAAAAATGGTTCGAACTGGAAGCCGAGACCGACGCGTTGCTGAGCGATCTGGACGTGATCCTGATGCGCAAGGATCCGCCGTTCGACATGGAGTTCGTCTACTCCACCTACCTGCTGGAGCAAGCCGAGCGCGCCGGCGTGCTGATCGTCAACAAGCCGCAAAGCCTGCGCGACTGCAATGAAAAGCTGTTCGCCACGCTGTTCCCGCAGTGCACCCCGCCGACCGTGGTCAGCCGCCGCGCCGATGTGCTGCGTGAATTCGCCGCCAAGCACGGCGATGTGATCCTCAAGCCGCTGGACGGCATGGGCGGCACCTCGATCTTCCGTCACCGTGCCGGCGACCCGAACCTGTCGGTGATCCTGGAAACCCTGACCGCGCTGGGCACCCAGCAGATCATGGGCCAGGCTTACCTGCCGGCGATCAAGGACGGCGACAAGCGCATCCTGATGATCGACGGCGAGCCGGTGGATTACTGCCTGGCGCGTATCCCGGCAGCGGGTGAAACCCGTGGCAACCTGGCGGCCGGCGGTCGTGGTGAAGCACGGCCATTGTCGGATAAGGANCGNTGGATTGCCGCACAAGTCGGCCCGACCCTGCGTGANAAAGGCCTGCTGTTTGTGGGGCTGGACGTGATTGGCGAGAGCCTCACTGAAATCAACGTCACCAGCCCGACCTGNATNCGCGAGATTGATAATGCGTTCGGCACCGACATTGGCGGGATGTTGATGGATGCCATCGATCAGAAGCTCAAGGCTCGTTGATATAGAACAGCCAAGATTGAACCAACATTGCGCAAGCTACAAGCCAAGTGACATAGAACAGCCGGACACACACCAACATTGCGTTATCATGCGCCACCTGTGAAACGCGCGATGTTGGTTTTTTTGTCATGACACTCCCGTCCGATCTGCCCGCTGAACTCGCCCATCGTGGCGTGCGCCCAGCCGATCGCCTCGGATTTACCCTGTTTCTCGCGGCGTTGATTCACCTGGCCTTGCTGTTGGGCGTCGGGTTCACGATGGTTGAACCCAAGCAGATCACCAAAACCCTGGAAATCACCCTCGCCACCTTCAAAAGTGAAAAAAAGCCTGCGAAAGCTGATTTCCTCGCCCAGGAAAATCAGGAAGGCAGTGGCACCCTGGATAAAAAGGCAATTCCCAAGACCACTGAGGTCGCGCCCTTCCAGGACAACAAGGTGCAGAAAGTCACACCGCCGCCGGCCGCCAAGCCGCCAGTGCCGGAAGCAGCGCCCAAAGCTGCCGTGACCACGGTCGCGCCGAAGCCGAAAAAAGCCCCGGCGAAGAACGAAGAGATCAAGCCGATAACCAAGCCTGCGGTGGCGGCACCGACTTTCGACACTGAACAGCTGTCCAGCGACATTGCCAGCCTGGAAGCAGAACTGGCCAACGAACAACAGNTGTACGCCAAGCGCCCCCGTATCTACCGCCTGAACGCTGCCTCGACCATGAAAGACAAGGGCGCCTGGTATAAGGACGAATGGCGCAAAAAGGTCGAGCGCATCGGCAACCTGAATTACCCCGACGAAGCGCGGCGCCAGCAGATCTACGGCAATTTGCGCCTGATGGTCTCGATCAATCGCGATGGCTCGCTGTATGAAGTGCTGGTGCTGGAGTCCTCCGGGCAACCGCTGCTGGATCAGGCGGCACAGCGGATTGTGCGGCTGGCGGCACCGTTTTCACCGTTTACCGGGGATTTGTCGGATATAGACCGTTTGGAAATCATCCGCACCTGGAAATTCGCTCGTGGGGACAGACTCTCAAGCAACTGACCACCACAAATCCCCTGTGGGAGCGGGCTTGCTCGCGAATGCGGTGTGTCATTCAGTATTGATGTCGACTGACACGCCGCATTCGCGAGCAAGCNCGNNATCATCCGCACCTGGAAGTTTGCCCGGGGTGATCAGCTGTTCAGCAATTGATGACAATTGCCACATCACCCGCATCCCCAGCTTGTCAGTTCGCCCCTCCAACGCCACACTAGCGGACATGAAAAATGTCAGCCCGACCTACCTCAAGCACCAATTCCTGATCGCCATGCCCCATATGGCCGACCCGAACTTTGCGCAGACCTTGACCTATATCGTCGAGCACACGGCCAATGGTGCCATGGGGCTGGTGGTGAACCGCCCGCAAGAGCTGAATCTGGCCGATATCCTCGAGCAATTGCGCCCCGACATCGAACCGCCCGTGCTCTGCCAGCATGTGCCGATCTTTATCGGCGGCCCGGTGCAGACCGATCGCGGCTTCGTCCTGCACCCTTCGGGCAAGACCTTTCAGGCGACCGTTGATCTGGAAGGCGACCTTTCCTTGTCTACCTCCCAGGACGTGCTGTTCGCCATCGCTGACGGCGTCGGGCCTGAGCAAAGCGTGATTACCCTCGGCTACGCCGGTTGGGAAGCCGGGCAACTGGAGGCCGAATTGGCCAGTAATGCGTGGCTGACCTGCCCGTTCGACGCCGACATCCTGTTCAACACCGCCAGCGAACTGCGCCTGGAAGCGGCGGCGGCCAAGTTGCGGGTCAACCTCAACCTGCTGACCAGCCAGGCGGGGCACGCCTGATGGCCTTGCGCTTGATCCTCGGGTTTGACTACGGCACCAAACAGATCGGCGTGGCAGTCGGCCAGGTCATTACCGGCCAGGCCCGCGAGCTGTGCACCTTGAAAGCCCAGAACGGCGTGCCGGACTGGAACCAGGTCGAAGCCCTGATCAAGGAGTGGAAGCCCGACGCAGTCGTAGTTGGCCTGCCCTTGAACATGGACGGCACCCCCAGCGAGATGTGCCTGCGCGCGGAAAAATTCGCCCGCCGCCTCAACGGCCGCTACAACCTGCCCTTCTATACCCACGACGAACGCCTGACCACCTTTGAAGCCAAAGGCGAGCGCCGCGACCGTGGTGGCCAGAAAGGCAGTTACCGCGACAACCCGGTGGACGCCATCGCCGCCGCCTTGCTGTTGCAAGGCTGGCTCGACGAAAACACCGCACTGTTCGAATCCTGAAGCGCCGTCAAAGCGTCTCTCTTAGCGACAACCCGAGCCAAACCCCGCACGCACCGGCTCGGGCCCAAGAAGGAGCAACCATGAGCCTGCCCAATCCCGCCGAACTGATCAGCCAGATGGCGATCCGTCTCAAGGCGCACCTGCAACACCGTGGCATCAGCGAACCGCGCTACATCGGCATTCGTACCGGCGGCGTCTGGGTCGCCCAGGCGTTGCTCGATGAACTGGGCAGTGATTCGCCACTGGGCACGCTGGATGTGTCCTTCTACCGCGACGACTTCAGCCAGAACGGCCTGCACCCGCAAGTGCGTCCTTCGGCCCTGCCGTTCGAAATCGAAGGCCAGCACCTGGTGCTGATCGACGACGTGCTGATGAGCGGCCGCACTATCCGCGCCGCCATGAACGAGCTGTTCGACTACGGCCGCCCCGCCAGTGTAACCCTGGTGTGCCTGCTGGACCTGGACGCCGGCGAATTGCCGATCAGCCCGAACGTGGTCGGTGCGACGCTGGCGCTTGCGGCCCACGAGCGGGTGAAACTGTCCGGCCCGGAGCTCAAGCTCGAACTGCAAGACCTNGCCCTTTAAACCGCCTTGTACAGAGTCCCCGCGATGACGCCTCTAGATGCCAAGCGCCCGCTGCAGCTCAATGCTCAGGGCCAGCTGCNCCACTTCCTCTCGCTCGACGGTTTGCGCCGCGAGTTGTTGACGGAAATCCTCGACACCGCCGACTCGTTCCTCGAAGTCGGCGCCCGGGCGGTGAAGAAGGTCCCGCTGCTGCGCGGCAAGACCATCTGCAATGTGTTCTTCGAGAACTCTACCCGCACCCGCACCACCTTTGAACTGGCGGCCCAGCGGCTGTCGGCCGACGTGATCACGCTGAACGTGTCCACCTCGTCGGCGAGCAAGGGCGAGACCCTGCTCGACACCCTGCGCAACCTGGAAGCCATGGCTGCCGATATGTTCGTGGTACGCCACGGCGACTCCGGTGCCGCGCACTTCATCGCCGAACACGTGTGCCCGAACGTGGCAATCATCAATGGCGGCGACGGCCGTCACGCCCACCCGACCCAAGGCATGCTCGACATGCTGACGATCCGTCGGCACAAGGGCGGCTTTGAAAACCTGTCGGTGGCCATCGTCGGCGACATCCTGCACTCGCGGGTAGCTCGCTCAAACATGCTGGCCCTCAAAGCCCTGGGTTGCCCGGACATCCGCGTGATCGCGCCAAAAACCTTGCTGCCGATCGGCATCGAGCAGTACGGCGTGAAGGTCTACACCGACATGGCCGAAGGCCTTAAGGATGTGGACGTGGTGATCATGCTGCGCCTGCAACGCGAGCGCATGGCCGGCGGCCTGCTGCCGAGCGAAGGTGAGTTCTACCGCCTGTTCGGCCTGACCACCGCGCGTTTGGCCGGCGCCAAGCCGGATGCCATCGTGATGCACCCAGGCCCGATCAACCGTGGCGTAGAGATTGAGTCGGCGGTGGCCGACGGCGCGCAATCGGTGATCTTGAACCAGGTGACTTATGGCATCGCCGTACGCATGGCCGTGCTGTCCATGGCCATGAGCGGGCAAACCGCGCAACGT
>NZ_NMOJ01000145.1 GCF_002251635.1 Pseudomonas mandelii | reverse complement strand
CAATTCGAGCAGGAGAACGCCCAGTGAAGCTCAGCATTCTCGGCGCCCGAGTCATCGATCCGGCCAGCGGCCTGGATCANGTTACCGATATCCATATTGAAGCCTGCAAGGTCGTTGCCCTTGGCGCCGCGCCCGCCGGTTTTGTGCCCGTCGACACCATTGATGCCAAAGGCCTGGTGGCCGCGCCTGGCCTGGTGGACCTGAACGTCGCCCTGCGTGAGCCGGGTTATAGCCGCAAAGGCAGTATCGCCAGCGAAACCCGCGCCGCCGCTGCCGGTGGCGTGACCAGCCTGTGCTGCCCGCCGCACACCAAGCCCGTGCTGGACACTTCGGCCGTGACCGAGCTGATCCTCGACCGCGCCCGTGAAGCCGGCAACACCAAGGTTTTCCCGATCGGTGCCCTGAGCAAAGGCCTGGACGGCGAACAGCTGGCCGAACTGGTCGCCTTGCGCGATGCCGGCTGCGTGGCCTTCGGCAACGGCCTGGAGAGCTTCCGCAACACCCGCACGTTGTGCCGGGCGCTGGAATACGCGGCCACCTTCGACCTGACGGTGATTTTTCACTCCCAGGACCGCGACCTGGCCGAAGGCGGCCTGGCCCATGAAGGCGCCGTCGCCAGCTTCCTCGGCCTGCCGGGTATTCCGGAAACCGCTGAAACCGTAGCCCTGGCCCGCGACCTGCTGCTGGTCGAGCAAAGCGGCGTGCGTGCGCACTTCAGCCAGCTCACCAGCGCTCGCGGCGTGGCCCTGATCGCTCAGGCCCAGGCCCGTGGCCTGCCGGTGACCGCCGATGTGGCGTTGTATCAACTGATCCTGACCGACGAAGCGCTGATCGACTTTTCCAGCCTTTACCACGTGCAGCCGCCGCTGCGCACCCTGGCCGACCGTGAAGGTTTGCGTGCGGCCGTGAAGTCAGGCGTTGTCTCGGCGATCTCCAGCCATCACCAGCCCCACGAGCGGGATGCCAAGCTGGCACCGTTTGGCGCGACAGAGCCGGGCATCAGCAGCGTCGAACTGTTGCTGCCATTGGCGATGACGCTGGTGGAGGATGGCTTGCTGGATCTGCCAACGTTGTTGGCGCGGCTCAGCAACGGGCCTGCCGAGGCGTTGCGCTTGCCGGCGGGCAAATTGGCGGTAGGTGGGCCGGCGGACATCGTGCTGTTTGATCCGGCGGCTTCAACCGTGGCCGGTGAGACCTGGCTGTCCAAGGGTGAGAACTGCCCATTCATTGGGCATAGCCTGCCAAGCGTGGTGCGTTACACGTTGGTGGATGGGCGGATCAGCCACCAAGCGTAAGACCGCGTCGACCCCAATCGCGGGCAAGCCCGCTCCCACAATGGTTGTGTGAGGCCACAAACTTGCGGCCAACTGATAACCCTGTGGGAGCGGGCTTGCCCGCGATGGCTTACTGGAAGGTGCCTCTGTTCTGCGCGTTGCGCACGGACACCTGGTCATTCAGCGTCCAGAAGTCATACAAAACCCCCAGAAAGAACAACCCGCCCGTCACTAGGTACAGCAATCCGCTGATCCACTTCCCCTGATACATCCGGTGTACGCCCAATACCCCGAGAAACGTCAGCAGAATCCACGCCACGTTGTATTCGATGGGCCCGGCGGTAAAACGCAGGTCCGCTTCACGGTCCATGGCCGGGATCAGGAACACGTCGATCAGCCACCCGATACCGAACAGGCCGAAGGTGAAAAACCAGATTGTCCCGGTCACGGGCTTGCCGTAATAGAAGCGATGCGCCCCGGTAAAACCGAAAATCCAGAGCAGGTAGCCAATCACCTTGCTGTGCGTGTCTTGCTGCTGGCCAGCCTGTTGATAGGTGTTCATGTAGGGCCTCGATTCACACGATAGATAAATATTCTTGAATTCTTTGTGACTTTTTTACAGGTTGCCGACGTATGGCACATGCTACCTTCGTTTCCGTCAAAGCCTTATACCACCTGACTTCTGTCCGACAATGGCGTCCATTTGCCGCTTATTTGGTTCCGTTGACCACAAGTTGAATCGACCAACGGCCTCGGAAGGACAAAAAAAGCTGTTATAAAGTTGCGCGCAAACCAAAAAGAGCCACGCCTAATGCGACCATTTTTCAAGACATGGCTAACCATTTGCCTATTAATGCCACTGGCCGCCCACGCCACCAATCGTGAGCAACGTCTTCCAAACGTTAATGGTTACACCCAAAAAACCCATGTTTCTGCTCCTTCGAGCAAAAACAAGAAAACCGAAAAACGTGTTCCACAGCTGGCTAGCAAAAGCGGCCTTGTTCCGCCGATGGCGACCAAGGAAAGCAGCAACGTGCTGAGTCGCGCCGTCAACGTCCTCGGTACACCTTACCGTTGGGGCGGCAGCAGCCCAAGTAAAGGGTTCGATTGCAGCGGCCTGGTGAAATACGCGTTCAACGACGCCACGTTTGACCTTCCACGCACGTCCAATGCCATGGCCAGCGGTCATGGCGAGAAAGTCGATCGCAAGGATCTGAAGCCGGGCGACCTGATTTTCTTCAACATCAAGAGCCGCCAGGTCAACCACGTTGCCATCTACCTGGGCAACGACCGTTTTATCCACGCACCGCGTCGCGGCAAGTCGGTGACCATCGACACCCTGAAGAAACCGTACTGGGAAAGCCACTACGTGGTTGCCAAGCGGGTTCTGCCGAAAGAGAAGAACACCCTTCAAGTTGTTCAGCGCTGATCTGCTGACACCCTTGATCGTTCCCACGCTCCGCGTGGGAATGCAGCCCGGGACGCTCTCCGCGTCCCTGCCGAANTCTCCGCGTCCCTGCCGAAACGGACGCGGAGCGTCCATTGAGGCATTCCCACGCAGAGCGTGGGAACGATCAATATTCCATCCTCAGAAGTTATCCGGCGACCGCGCCTTCTCCCGTGCATGCTCCCGGCTGATCAAGCCCTTGGCCACCAATTCCTTCAAGCACATATCCAGCGTCTGCATCCCCAGGTTGCCCCCGGTCTGAATCGACGAATACATCTGCGCCACCTTGTCTTCGCGGATCAGGTTACGGATCGCCGACGTGCCGAGCATGATTTCGTGCGCCGCAATGCGCCCGCCACCGATCTTCTTGATCAGGGTCTGCGACACCACCGCCAGTAACGACTCGGACAGCATCGACCGCACCATCGACTTCTCGTCCCCCGGAAACACGTCCACCACGCGGTCGATGGTCTTTGCCGCCGACGTGGTGTGCAGCGTGCCGAACACCAGGTGACCGGTCTCGGCGGCCGTCAGTGCCAGGCGAATGGTCTCCAGGTCACGCATCTCCCCCACCAGAATCACGTCCGGGTCTTCCCGCAGCGCCGAGCGCAGGGCCGTGGCGAAGCTGCGGGTATCACGGTGGACTTCGCGCTGGTTGATCAGGCATTTACGCGATTCGTGGACGAATTCGATGGGGTCTTCGATGGTGAGGATGTGGTGATGGCGATGGTTGTTCAGGTAATCGATCATCGCCGCCAGAGTGGTGGACTTGCCGGAACCGGTGGGGCCCGTCACCAGCACCAGGCCCCGCGGAGCCTCGGTGATCTTGCGAAAAACCTCGCCCATCCCGAGGTCGTCCATGCTCAGGACTTTCGACGGGATGGTCCGGAACACCGCACCCGCCCCCCGGTTCTGGTTGAAGGCGTTGACCCGGAAACGCGCCACGCCGGGCACTTCGAAGGAAAAATCAGTTTCCAGGTGTTTCTCGAAGTCCACCCGCTGGGTGTCGTTCATGATGTCGTAGATCAGCTCATGCACCTGTTTGTGGTCCAGGGCCGGCAGGTTGATGCGCCGCACGTCGCCGTCGACGCGAATCATCGGTGGCAGGCCGGCAGACAGGTGCAGGTCGGACGCGCCCTGTTTAGCGCTGAAGGCCAGCAGCTCAGTGATATCCATAGCGCTCCTCAATTCCAGTAGAATGCCGCCAACCTTCAAACCGCCGGCGCCTCTTGATGTCCACGATAGCAGACAACATTCTTCAGGTTAGTTCGCGCATCCGCGCCGCCGCCCTTGCCGCCCACCGCGACGAGCACAGCGTTCAACTGCTGGCGGTGAGCAAGACCAAGCCTGCCGAGGCCGTGCGCGAGGCGTATGCCGCAGGCGTGAGCGATTTTGGCGAGAACTACCTGCAGGAAGCCCTGGGCAAACAGGCCGAATTAACCGACCTGCCCTTGAGTTGGCACTTCATCGGCCCCATTCAATCGAACAAGACTCGTGCGATCGCCGAGAACTTTGCTTGGGTGCATTCCGTGGACCGCCTGAAAATCGCGCAACGCCTGTCCGAACAACGCCCGGCCGACCTGCCGCCGCTGAACATCTGCATCCAGGTCAACGTCAGTGGCGAAGCCAGCAAATCCGGCTGCACCCCNGCCGACCTGCCGGCCCTGGCCAAGGCCATCAGCGAATTGCCGCGCATCCAGTTGCGCGGGTTGATGGCGATCCCTGAGCCGACTGACGATCGCGCCGCCCAGGACGCTGCTTTTGCTGCCGTGCAAAACCTGCAAGCGAGCCTGAACCTGGGCCTGGACACACTTTCCATGGGCATGAGCCACGACCTTGAGTCAGCCATCGCCCAAGGCGCCACCTGGGTGCGGATCGGTACCGCGCTGTTTGGCGCCCGCGACTACGGCCAGCCATNA
>NZ_NMOJ01000144.1 GCF_002251635.1 Pseudomonas mandelii | reverse complement strand
AATGGCTGACACCTCTCTTTATAAGGACCTGACATGAGCAAGACTCGTATTGCCTTTATCGGTGCCGGAAATATGGCCGCCAGCCTCATCGGCGGCCTGCGCGCCAAAGGCCTGGACGCCGCACAGATCCGCGCCAGCGACCCGGGCGCCGAAACCCGCGCCAAGGTGCAGGCTGAACATGGCGTTGAAGTATTCGCCGACAATGCCGATGCCATTCAAGACGCTGACGTGGTGGTGCTGGCGGTGAAGCCGCAAGCCATGAAAGCCGTGTGCGAAAGCCTGCGCCCGAGCCTGCAACCGCATCAACTGGTGGTATCGATTGCCGCTGGCATCACCTGCGCCAGCATGAACAACTGGCTGGGTGCCCAGCCAATCGTGCGCTGCATGCCCAACACCCCGGCGCTGCTGCGCCAGGGCGTGAGCGGCCTGTACGCNACGGCCGAAGTCAACGCTGAGCAACGCCAGCACGCCGAAGAGCTGTTGTCGGCGGTCGGCATTGCCCTGTGGCTCGACGAAGAACAGCAACTGGACGCGGTCACCGCCGTCTCCGGCAGCGGCCCGGCCTACTTCTTCCTGCTGATCGAAGCCATGACCGCCGCCGGCGTGAAACTCGGTCTGCCTGCGGACATCGCCGCCCAACTGACGGTGCAAACCGCGCTGGGTGCCGCGCACATGGCGGTTGCCAGCGATGTCGACGCCGCTGAATTACGTCGTCGCGTGACGTCCCCTGCGGGCACCACGGAAGCGGCAATCAAATCGTTCCAGGCCGGCGGCTTCGAAGCGCTGGTGGAAAAAGCACTCGGCGCCGCTGCGCACCGTTCGGCCGAGATGGCTGAGCAACTTGGCCGCTAATCAGCTCTTACAAAGGAATTAATGATGCTTGGACTCAATGACGCTGCCATTTTCATAATNCAGACCTTGGGCAGCCTGTACCTGCTGATCGTGCTGATGCGTTTTATCCTGCAACTGGTGCGGGCGAACTTCTACAACCCGCTGTGCCAGTTCGTGGTGAAGGCNACCCAACCGCTGCTCAAGCCGCTGCGCCGGGTCATCCCGAGCATGTTCGGGCTGGACATGTCGTCACTGGTATTGGCGCTGATCATTCAAATGCTGCTGATCGCGGTGATCCTGCTGCTCAAAGGCTTCATGGTCGACTGGCTGTTCCTGGTGCCGTGGGCCCTGATCGCGCTCTTCTCGCTGTTTTTGAATATTATTTTCTGGTCGATGATCATCAGCGTGATTCTGTCGTGGGTCGCACCTGGCAGCCGCAGCCCGGGTGCTGAGCTGGTTGCCCAGATTACCGAGCCCGTGCTGGCACCGTTCCGTCGGTTGATACCCAACCTGGGCGGCCTGGATATCTCGCCGATCTTCGCGTTTATCGCGATCCAGTTGCTGCAAAGCTGGCTGATCCCGCGCCTTGCGAACTTCGCCCTCATGCCAATGGGACTGCTCGGCCTGATCTGATGAGCTACTTTCGCTGGGACGGTGACGACCTGATTCTGGAATGTCACCTGCAACCGGCAGCCCGCAGCGATGATTTCTGCGGGCTGCACGGGGATCGACTGAAGATTCGCCTCACGGCGCCGCCGGTAGAAGGCAAGGCCAATGCGTATCTGATGGCGTTTTTGGCCAAGGCGTTTGGGGTGTCCAAGAGTCAGGTCAGCTTGGTCAGCGGCGAGCTGAACCGGCAGAAGCGGGTGCGGATCTGTTCGCCGAAGAAGCTGCCGGATTTACCGGATCTGCTGCGTCCGGCAGGTTAACCGCGTTATCGTTCTTCGCGGGCAAGCCACGCTCCCACAGGGGTACGCATTCCCCTGTGGGAGCCGGGCTTGCCCGCGATGGTTACACCTCGGTCTAACTGAATGAAATCAGGCCAGCCCTTTGCTTGCTGCTAGGGGCAGCGGTCTTTAGACTTACGCCTCATTTAAACGAGAGCAGGGTCGATGCCAGCTGCCTTCCCCCCCGATTCTGTTGGACTGGTCGTGCCCCAAGTGGCGCACTTCAGCGAACCGCTGGCCCTGGCCTGTGGCCGTTCGCTGCCGGCCTATGACCTGATCTACGAAACCTACGGCCAGTTGAATGCCACGGCGAGCAACGCCGTGCTGATCTGCCACGCCCTGTCCGGCCATCATCACGCCGCCGGTTTCCACAGTGTTGACGAGCGCAAGCCCGGTTGGTGGGACAGTTGCATCGGCCCCGGCAAGCCCATCGACACCAACACGTTCTTTGTGGTCAGCCTGAACAACCTTGGCGGCTGCAACGGTTCCACCGGCCCGAGCAGCCTCAACCCGGAAACCGGCAAGCCATTCGGCGCGGATTTCCCGGTACTGACCGTGGAAGACTGGGTACACAGCCAGGCCCGCCTCGCTGACCTGCTGGGCATCAAACAATGGGCCGCGGTGATCGGCGGCAGTCTCGGCGGCATGCAGGCGATGCAATGGAGCATCACTTACCCTGATCGCATTCGTCACTGCCTGGCAATCGCCTCGGCACCAAAACTGTCGGCGCAGAACATCGCGTTCAACGAAGTGGCGCGCCAGGCCATCCTCACCGACCCCGAGTTCCACGGCGGTTCGTTCCAGGAAGCGGGCGTGATTCCCAAGCGCGGCTTGATGCTGGCGCGGATGGTCGGGCACATCACTTATCTTTCCGATGACTCCATGGGCGAAAAATTCGGCCGTGGGCTCAAGAGCGAGAAGCTCAACTACGACTTCCACAGCGTCGAGTTCCAGGTGGAAAGCTACCTGCGTTATCAGGGCGAGGAATTCTCGGGGCGTTTCGACGCCAACACCTACCTGCTGATGACCAAGGCCCTGGACTATTTCGACCCGGCCGCGAACCATGACGACGACCTGGCGAAAACCTTCGAGGGCGCCACGGCCAAGTTCTGCGTGATGTCGTTCACCACCGACTGGCGCTTCTCGCCGGCCCGCTCCCGAGAGCTGGTGGACGCCTTGATGGCCGCCCGCAAAGACGTCTGCTACCTGGAGATCGATGCACCGCAAGGCCACGATGCCTTCCTGATTCCGATCCCGCGCTACCTGCAAGCCTTCAGCAACTACATGAACCGAATAGCCCTGTGAGAACGCCATGAGAGCCGACCTGGAAATCATCCAAGACTGGATCCCCGCCGGCAGCCGCGTGCTCGACCTTGGCTGCGGCGATGGCGAACTGCTGAGCTGGCTGCGCGACAACAAGCAAGTCACCGGCTATGGCCTGGAAAACGACCCGGACAACATCGCCCAGTGCGTGGCCAAGGGCATCAACGTGATCGAGCAGGACCTGGACAAGGGCCTGGGCAACTTTGCCAGCAACAGCTTCGATATCGTAGTGATGACCCAAGCCCTGCAAGCGGTGCACTACCCAGACCGTATCCTCGACGAAATGCTGCGTGTAGGTCGCCAGTGCATCATCACCTTTCCCAACTTCGGTCACTGGCGCTGCCGCTGGTACCTGGCGAGCAAGGGCCGGATGCCGGTGTCCGAGTTTCTGCCNTACACGTGGTACAACACGCCAAACATCCACTTCTGCACCTTCGAAGACTTCGAAGCCTTGTGCGGCGAGCGTGAAGCCAAGGTGATCAACCGCCTTGCTGTCGATCAACAACACCGCCACGGGTGGGCCAGTAAGCTATGGCCTAATCTATTAGGTGAAATCGGTATTTACCGCGTCAGCAGCCCTGGGTTGCAGGATCACAAAATCGCGGTCTGAACCACGACATTCCAAGGAGAACGATCATGGGTCGTCTAGCGCTGTTTGTACTTACTGCCTGCCTGAGCGTCACGGCCATGGCCGCCGACATCATCAAAGGTGATCGTCAGGAAAAGTTTGGTGATGTGACGGTGCATTACAACACCTTCAACTCGACCTTCCTGACCCCTGATATCGCCAAAGCCGCGGAGCTCACCCGCAGCAAGAACCAAGGCGTGATCAACGTTTCGGTGATCAAGGAAGGCAAACCGCTGATGGCTCAAGTCAGTGGTACGGTCAAAGACCTGACCAGCCAAAGCGTGCCGCTGAAATTCAAACAGATCACCGAACAAGGCGCGATCTACTACATCGCCCAGTTCCCGGTGGATCAGCAGGAAATCCGCACCTTCGAGATCAAGGTGCAGAACGGCGATAAAATCAACACCATCAATTTCAACCAAGAGCTTTTCCCCGGCGAATGATGAACTTCACGCAACTCGTACTGGCCAGCCATAACGCCGGCAAACTCAAAGAACTCCAGGCCATGCTCGGTGAGTCCGTGCAACTGCGCTCGATTGGCGAGTTCAGCCAGGTCGAGCCGGAAGAAACCGGCCTGTCGTTNGTCGAGAACGCCATCCTCAAGGCCCGCAATGCTGCACGCATCTCCGGTCTGCCGGCGCTGGCCGACGATTCCGGGCTGGCGGTGGATTTCCTTGGCGGTGCGCCGGGTATCTATTCGGCTCGTTACGCGGATGGCCAGGGCGATGCGGCGAACAACGCCAAACTGCTCGATGCNNTCAAGGACGTGCCGGACGCGATGCGTGGCGCGCAGTTCGTCTGCGTGCTGGCGCTGGTGCGGCATGCCGATGACCCGCTGCCGATCCTGTGCGAAGGCCTGTGGCACGGGCGCATCCTGCATGCGGCCAGCGGCGAGCATGGGTTTGGCTATGACCCTCTGTTCTGGGTGCCGTCGCGCGATTGCTCCAGCGCCGAGCTGAGCCCGAGCGAAAAGAACCTCATCAGCCACCGCGCCCGTGCAATGGATCTGCTGCGCCAGCGTCTAGGCCTGATATGACCCACGACTCATCCGCGTCACCGCTGATTTTCGGCGGTGCCGCCCCCTCGCCTCGGGCGGCGCTCCCCCACCTGCCGCCCCTGGCGCTGTACATCCACATTCCGTGGTGCGTGCGCAAATGCCCTTATTGCGACTTCAACTCCCACACGGCCAGCAACGTGCTGCCGGAAGAAGAGTATGTGGACGCGCTGCTGGCCGACCTTGATCAGGACCTGCATGCGGTTTACGGCCGTGAACTGAGCTCGATCTTCTTTGGNGGCGGTACGCCGAGCCTGTTCAGCGCCGAGGCCTTGGGCCGTTTGCTCAAAGGCGTCGAGCAGCGGATTCCGTTCGCCAGCGACATCGAAATCACCCTGGAAGCCAATCCGGGAACGTTCGAGCAAGAGAAATTCGTCGCCTACCGCGAGCTGGGCATCAATCGCCTGTCGATCGGCATCCAGAGTTTTCAGGAAGAAAAGCTCAAGGCCCTGGGGCGAATTCACAACGGCGACGAAGCGGTGCGTGCTGCAGGCATGGCGCGTCAGGCCGGGTTCGACAACTTCAACCTGGACTTGATGCACGGCTTGCCGGATCAGTCGCTGGACGACGCGTTGAGCGACCTGCGCCAGGCCATCGCCCTGAAGCCGACGCATCTGTCCTGGTATCAGCTGACGCTGGAGCCAAACACCGTCTTCTGGAACCAGCCGCCCGTGCTGCCGGAAGACGACATGCTGTGGGACATTCAGGAAGCTGGCCAGGCGCTGCTGGCCGAACACGGTTACGCGCAATATGAGGTGTCGGCCTATGCCCAACCGGGTCGCCCGGCGCGGCATAACCTGAACTACTGGAGCTTCGGCGACTTTATCGGCATCGGCGCGGGCGCCCACGGCAAGCTCAGCCATCCAGACGGGCGCATCGTGCGCACGTGGAAGACCCGAGCGCCCAAGGACTATCTCAACCCGGCAAAAAGCTTCCAGGCCGGCGCGAAAGAACTGACCAATGAAGAACTGCCGTTCGAGTTTCTGATGAACGCGTTGCGGCTGACCGAGGGCGTCGAATCGCGACTGTATCCGGAACGCACCGGACTGAGCCTGGACAGCCTCGCCGAAGGCCGCCGGGTCGCCGAACAAAGCGGCCTGTTGCAGGTCGAACCGTCACGTCTGGCGGCGACCGATCGCGGACAGCTGTTTCTCAATGACTTGCTGCAAACATTTCTGAGCTGATTTCAGCCTTAGGGGAAAACGAATGGATTTGATACTCGACCTGCTCGCCACCGTCTCCCGCTGGAGCCGTAGCAACCTGTCGGAAATCGCCCTGGCTCTTGTCGGCTGCTTGCTGGTGTTGTTTGGCGCCGATATCAAAGGCTGGGTCGACCAACGCCTGGGCAGCATCGCCGGTGCGTTGCGCGTGCCGTTGATGGCGCTGGTGTGCATGATCGGCAGCGGCGCAGCGTTGATCTACGCCACACCGTGGATAGTGCGCGGGCTGAGCCAGTTCAATAACTACAGCCTGGCGCCGGTGTTGGTGGTGGTGCTGGTGTTGATTGGCGTTGTGGCAGACCGNCGCTGATNNCAAGACNAAAACACANCACCTGTGGGAGCGGGCTTGCCCGCGATNAGGCCATCANNTTCAACAT
>NZ_NMOJ01000143.1 GCF_002251635.1 Pseudomonas mandelii | reverse complement strand
CACGTTGTCTGANAGACCGCCATCGCGGGCAAGCCCGCTCCCACAGGNTTTGTATTGCGAATGCCCTTTATGGCTTGCCCACGGACTTGGCTTCGCTTCGGATCCTGGCACTGATCCCCATAAAGTCGTGGCAGCCCAGCGCTTCGGCCTTGTCCAGATACACAACATTCTGACGGTCGAGCCTGCCACTCTCATTGACTCGGCTCATTGCCAGAATGTAATTGGCCTCGGCCCGGTACTGATCTTCGGTCAGCATCAATGCGACAGCACGCGCCTGCAAGGACCCTATCACTCGTTCTTTTGACAAGCCTGGCTGCAAGTCCTGAAAGCACAGGGCGCGCTTGGCCGGCATCGGATAAAAATCAGCAAAAATATCTGGCTCCTGAAGCAGCTCCTCAAGCGTCTGCAGATATTTCAAGTGTCCGGCATCGCGTCGATCAGACTTCATCGAGTCCTGATCGCACCGATGGAAGTAGGCGACGGCTGCCGCCAAAAAGCCTTGATCCATGGCTTTTTCATAAAGCTCACAGGTTTCCCTGCGCTGTTGTTCGGTAGGGCCCGGTTTGCTCAGGGTATTAGCCAGCAAATAGCTCGCGATGGGATGCCCACCGTCAGACGCCATCTTCAAATTGTATTTGAAGGCCTCCAGATCACCTTCCATGTTGCCTATTTGCTCGGGCTTGTTCTTGAAATCCAGCTCCCCGCTTGCTTCCAGCCTGACCAACTCATCCGCGTTACGTTTGATTTGATCAGCTGCATCCTGGGCACGTTGAAAGTAGTCGTCGATCGTCAGCGTCTGTCCGTGAGCCATTGAAGGCAGGGCGATGAACAACAGGATGCAGACGAGGATGAATTTCAAAACCTTGTCTTCCTTTACAATTGGGGGCATAGAGCTTTCGGCGGCCAGACGCCGATCTTGCCTGGCGCCAGTGTTGCTGGTGGTGTTGGTGCTGATCGGCGTCGTCGCCGACCGTCGCTGATTTCCGGACACAAAAAAACCTGTAGGAGCCTGCTTGCTGGCTCCTACAGGTTTATAGCGTGGGGTTCAGGACTGTTTTTCGAACTTCAGGTCCCAAACGCCNTGCCCCAACCGCTCGCCGCGGCGTTCGAACTTGGTGATCGGGCGCTCGGCCGGGCGTGGCACGCATTTGCCGTCTTCGGCCAGGTTGCGATAGCCAGGCGCTACGCCCATCACTTCCAGCATGTATTCCGCATACGGTTCCCAGTCGGTGGCCATGTGCAGGATGCCGCCCACTTTCAGCTTGCTGCGCACCAGTTCGGCAAACGAAGCCTGGACGATGCGGCGCTTGTGGTGGCGGGACTTGTGCCACGGGTCCGGGAAAAACAGCATCAGGCGGTCGAGGCTGTTGTCGGCGATGCAGCGGTTGAGCACTTCGATCGCGTCGCAGTCGTAGACCCGCAAGTTGGTCAGGCCCTGAGTAAGCACGCCATTGAGCAACGCGCCGACACCCGGACGGTGCACTTCCACGCCAATGAAATCCTGTTCCGGCGAGGCCGCGGCCATTTCCAGCAGCGAGTGGCCCATGCCGAAACCGATTTCCAGCGAGCGCGGCGCCGAACGGCCGAACACCTGGTCGTAGTCCACCGGCGCGTCAGCCAGTGGCAATACGAACAGCGGTGTACCTTGCTCCAGGCCCTTTTGCTGGCCTTCGGTCATGCGACCGGCGCGCATCACAAAACTCTTGATGCGGCGGTGCTTGGACTCGTCGCCTTCTTCCACGGTGTTCGGCGTTTCGTTTGATTCAGTCATCAATGGCTCTTACTTGATCAGACCATCCAGCGGCGAGGAGGCGCTGGCGTAAAGTTTTTTCGGCATGCGCCCGGCGAGATAGGCCAGGCGACCTGCAACGATTGCGTGTTGCATGGCTTCAGCCATCATGATCGGCTGCTGGGCATGGGCGATGGCCGAGTTCATCAGGACCGCGTCGCAGCCCAGTTCCATGGCGATGGTGGCGTCGGAGGCAGTGCCCACGCCCGCGTCCACCAGCACAGGGATTTTGGCTTCTTCGAGGATGATCTGCAGGTTGTACGGATTGCAGATGCCCAGCCCGGAACCGATCAGACCGGCCAGCGGCATTACCGCGATGCAGCCGATTTCCGCCAATTGACGGGCAATAATCGGGTCATCACTGGTGTAGACCATGACGTCGAAGCCTTCCTTGACCAGCGTTTCGGCGGCCTTGAGGGTTTCGATTACGTTGGGGAACAGGGTCTTCTGGTCGGCCAATACTTCCAGCTTCACCAGGTTGTGGCCGTCGAGCAGCTCACGGGCCAGGCGGCAAGTACGCACGGCTTCGATAGCGTCGTAGCAACCTGCTGTGTTCGGCAAGAAGGTGTAGCGTTCCGGCGACAGCACCTGGAGCAGGTTCGGTTCGCCTTCGATCTGGCCCAGGTTAGTGCGGCGCACGGCAAAGGTGACGATCTCTGCACCCGAGGCTTCGATGGCCAGGCGGGTTTCTTCCATGTCGCGGTACTTGCCAGTGCCGACCAGCAGACGGGACTGGTAGGTACGACCGGCCAGGACGAAGGGCTTGTCGCTACGAACGATGCTCATGGGAAATCCTCTGTAGGGGTGAGGTTCTTGCAGAATTCTGTGCCCTTGCGGGCCGGGCGGCTAGCCGCCGCCGATGGCGTGGACGACTTCGACGCTGTCGCCGTCGTTCAGCGTGGTGTCTGCATGCTGGCTGCGCGGGACGATATCCAGATTGAGTTCGACNGCAACGCGACGCCCGGTCAAGTCCAGGCGGGTCAGCAGGGCCGCAACGGTTTCACCGTCGGGCAGTTCAAAGGATTCGCCGTTCAACTGAATGCGCATACCGAATGCCGCCATCATTTTTAGGGGCTGGCATTCTAGCCCGATCAGTCTTGGCGACCCAAGCCATTCGTCATGAAATGGACCGCCCGGTCAGCTCAACCGCCAGGCGGCAAGCCCCAGGCAGAACCAGCCGACCAGGAATGCCAGGCCGCCGAAGGGTGTGATGATCCCGAGCTTGCTGACGCCGGTCAGGGTCAGCAGGTACAGACTGCCGGAAAACAGCAGGATGCCGATGGCAAACGAGGCGCCGGCCCAAGTGACCAAGCGTCCCGGAATTTGCGTGGCCAGCAGCGCCACGCCCAGCAGCGCCAGGGTGTGCACCAATTGGTAGGTGACGCCGGTATGGAAAATCGCCAGGTACTCGGGGGTCAGACGGTTTTTCAGGCCGTGGGCAGCAAAGGCACCGAGGGCGACGCCGGTGAAGCCGAAGAAAGCGGCCAGCATCAGAAAGCCACGCAGCATGAAGAACTCCAGTCAGACTCGATCCACAGGGTCTGTATAATGGCCCGCTCAACGGGTTCGGCCAAGCCATCTCTATGCTGCGTTTATTTTTGCGACGATTCACAAAGGCCCTGCTCTGGTTCGCGGGCGGCAGCGTATTGCTGGTACTGATTTTTCGAGTGGTCCCGCCACCGGGAACGGCGCTGATGGTCGAGCGCAAGGTCGAATCCTGGTTCGACGGCGAGCCCATCGACCTGCAACGCACCTGGAAGCCCTGGGATGAAATTTCTGACGACCTGAAAGTCGCGGTGATCGCGGGCGAGGATCAGAAATTCCCGGAGCATTGGGGTTTTGACTTTGGNGCGATTCAGGCGGCACTGGTGCACAACGAGCGCGGCGGTTCGATTCGCGGCGCCAGCACCTTGAGCCAGCAAGTGTCGAAAAACCTGTTTCTGTGGACCGGCCGCAGTTATTTGCGCAAAGGCCTGGAGGCCTGGTTTACCGGATTGATCGAGGTGTTATGGCCCAAGCAGCGGATTCTTGAGGTGTACCTCAACAGCGTCGAGTGGGATGACGGGGTGTTTGGCGCAGAAGCGGCGGCCAGGCATCACTTTGGAGTGAGTGCTAAAGGTCTCAGCCGTCAACAATCGAGCCTGCTGGCCGCCGTATTACCGAACCCACGGGTTTGGAGTGCTAGTCATCCCACCAACTATGTCGCACGGCGGGCTGGCTGGATCCGGCAGCAGATGAGCCAGTTGGGTGGGGACAGTTATCTGGTTGGCCTCAACGATTCACGTCGGGCGCCTTGGGCGCAGTAGCCGATTTCCTGAGCACCGAAGATCCACTGTGTGCGAGCAGGCTCGCTCCCACAGGGGCCAAGGNCGATTTCCTGAGCACCGAAGATCCACTGTGTGCGAGCAGGCTCGCTCCCACAGGGGCCAAGGTGCTGCAGAAAATGGGCACACACAAAAACGCCCCGATCATCACTGATCGGGGCGTTTTTTATTGCCTGTTCGCTG
>NZ_NMOJ01000142.1 GCF_002251635.1 Pseudomonas mandelii | reverse complement strand
TTTAGGCGGCGATCGACAACTTCAGCTTGTTCATCGCGCTTTTCTCAAGCTGACGAATTCGCTCGGCCGACACGTTGTACTTCTGTGCCAGGTCGTGCAGCGTGGCTTTTTCTTCTGCCAGCCAACGCTGGTAGAGGATGTCACGGCTGCGGTCGTCCAACACTTCCAGCGCTTCGTGCAGGTTGTGGTTGGAGTTGTCGCTCCAGTCGGCGTCTTCCAGTTGACGCGCCGGGTCGTACCGGTGGTCTTCCAGGTAGTTGGCCGGCGATTGGAAAGCGCTGTCGTCATCCGCTTCAGCGGCGGGGTCGAAGGCCATGTCATGGCCGGTCAGGCGGCTTTCCATCTCGCGCACTTCACGCGGCTCCACACCGAGGCTCTCGGCCACGCGGTGGACTTCTTCGTTGTTCAGCCACGCCAGGCGTTTCTTCTGGCTGCGCAGGTTGAAGAACAGTTTGCGCTGGGCTTTGGTGGTCGCGACTTTCACGATGCGCCAGTTGCGCAGGATGAACTCGTGGATTTCCGCCTTGATCCAGTGCACAGCAAACGACACCAGGCGCACACCCATCTCAGGGTTGAAGCGCTTTACAGCCTTCATCAGGCCGACGTTGCCTTCCTGGATCAGGTCAGCCTGGGCCAGGCCGTAGCCGCTATAGCTACGGGCGATATGTACGACAAAACGCAGGTGGGCGAGCACCATCTGCCGAGCCGCCCCCAAATCCTGCTCATAGTAGAGACTCTCGGCCAGTTCACGCTCCTGCTCCGGTGTCAGCAATGGAATGCTGTTGACCGTGTGCACATAGGCCTCCAGGTTCGCACCCGGGACCAAAGCATAAGCAGGTTGCAAAGAAGTGGTCATACGAAAAAACCTCCGACTCACATAACTCGTGCAGTTCAGCACTGCGAAAATTGACCGGGAACCGTAGGACAAGTTCCCATAAACGCTGAAAGGTCAATACGAGCAAAATGATATTACTTAGGCGCAAGCTCCCTCAGGTGGCGTGCGACTGCAATCCATGCACCGATATACCCCAACAATACCGCGCCAAGCAAGAGTGACAGCCCATCGGCGACTGGCACTCCAGCCAACGCGAAATCGCTGCCATACAAACCGGCCAGCCCGACAACNGCGTCGTTCAGCCAATCAAGGCCAAACGCCAGCACACCCCAGGACAAAATCCCCGCACCAAAGCCATAAAGCGCGCCCATGTACAGAAATGGACGACGCACATAGCTGTCCGTGCCGCCGACCAGTTTAATCACTTCTATCTCGGTGCGACGGTTTTCAATATGAAGACGAATGGTATTACCTATCACCAAAAGTAATGCAGACACCAACAGCACCGTCAGGCCAAACACAAAGCGGTCGCCCAGCTTGAGGATCGCGGCCAGGCGCTCTACCCAGACTAGATCAAGTTGAGCCTGTTGCACCTTGGGCATCTCTGCGAGTTTTTGTCGCAGGGCTTCAAGCGCGGGCTTGTCCACCTCGTTCGGGGTCACCAGCACCACGCCAGGCAGCGGGTTCTCCGGCAGTTCCTTGAGCGCTTCGCCCAGACCGGACTGCTGCTGAAACTCTTCCAGCGCCTGATCACGACCGACATATTCCGCATCGGCTACGCCAGGCATGCCTTTGATCTGCTCGCGCAACGACTCGCCTTCAGCCGGGCTGGCCTCGAGTTGCAGGTACAGGGAAATCTGCGCCGCACGCTGCCAGGAACCGCCCAGACGCTCGACATTACTNAGCAGCAGCGACAACCCCATCGGCAGGCTCAGGGCCACAGCCATCACCAGGCAGGTGAAAAAGCTGCCAATCGGCTGTTTGCCCAGGCGGCGCAGGCTGTCNAGCAGACTGGCGCGATGGCTTTCGATCCAGGCGCGAAGCAGCGTNGCGAAATCCGGGCCGTCGTCATCGTCGCGTTTTTTCTTCTGCGGTTGCGGGTCGGCGGCTTTGGGCGCCACGCGCTCGGAAACTTTAGGACTGCGTGTCGCACTCATACGCCGGCCTCCCCGTCACCGATCAGGCGGCCACGTTGCAGGGTCAGCATGCGATGGCGCATACGGGCGATCAGGGCCAGGTCGTGACTGGCGATCAGCACGCTGGTGCCCAATCGGTTGATGTCTTCGAACACGCCCATGATCTCGGCCGCCAGACGCGGGTCGAGGTTACCGGTGGGTTCGTCCGCCAGCAGCAAGGCCGGGCGGTGAACAATGGCGCGGGCGATACCGACGCGTTGTTGCTGGCCGGTGGACAGGTCGCCCGGGTACAGNTCGGTTTTATCCGACAGCGCCACGCGCTCAAGCGCAGAATCCACGCGCTTGACGATCTCGGCCTTGGACAGACCAAGGATCTGTAACGGCAAAGCGACGTTGTTGAACACCGTGCGATCGAACAGCAACTGGTGATTCTGGAACACCACACCAATCTGACGGCGCAGGAAAGGAATCTGCGCATTGCTGATGGTGGCCAGGTCCTGACCCGCCAGCAGCAACTTGCCGGTGGTAGGACGCTCCATCGCCAGCAACAGACGCAACAATGTACTTTTGCCGGCACCCGAGTGGCCGGTCACAAACAAAAACTCGCCGCGACGCACTCGAAAGCTCAGCTCATGCAAGCCCACATGCCCGTTGGCGTAGCGTTTACCGACCTGTTCGAATCGAATCATGAACGCTCCCGCTCGGCGAAAAGTGCCTGTACAAAGGGTTCGGCTTCAAAGGTGCGCAGGTCGTCGATGCCTTCACCGACGCCGATATAACGAATCGGCAACCCAAACTGCTTGGCCAGGGCAAAAATCACTCCGCCCTTGGCGGTACCGTCGAGCTTGGTCAGCGCCAGGCCGGTCAGTTCGACGGTCTGGTTGAATTGCTTGGCCTGGCTGATGGCGTTCTGGCCAGTACCGGCGTCGAGCACCAAGAGCACTTCGTGCGGTGCGTCGGCGTCGAGCTTGCTGATGACCCGGCGNACTTTCTTCAGCTCTTCCATCAAGTTGTCTTTGGTGTGCAGGCGACCGGCGGTATCGGCGATCAACACATCGATGTTACGGGCCTTGGCGGCTTGCACGGCATCGAAGATCACCGAGGCGGAGTCGGCGCCGGTGTGCTGGGCGATCACCGGAATCTTGTTGCGCTCACCCCAGACTTGCAGCTGCTCCACGGCGGCGGCACGGAAAGTGTCACCGGCGGCAAGCATGACTTTCTTGCCTTCCAACTGCAGTTTCTTGGCCAGCTTGCCGATGGTGGTGGTTTTGCCGGCGCCGTTGACGCCGACCACCAGGATCACGAACGGTTTGTTCTGCGAGGTGATTTTCAGCGGCTGCTCGACAGGCTTGAGCATCGCGGCGAGTTCAGCTTGCAGGGATTTGTACAGCGCATCGGCATCGGCCAACTCTTTGCGCGCGACCTTTTGGGTCAGGCGCTGGATGATTACCGAGGTTGCCTCGACGCCAACGTCAGCGGTCAGCAGACGNGTTTCGATGTCTTCCAGCAGTTCATCATCAATGACCTTCTTGCCCAGGAACAGGCTGGCCATACCTTCGCCGATGCTGGCGCTGGTCTTGGACAGGCCTTGCTTGAGGCGGGCGAAGAAACCGGCTTTGGTTTCTTCGGTACGAGGCTGCTCTGCCGGGACTTCGGCGGGAACTGCGGGCGCGGCGACTACCGGGGCAACCACGGGAGCAGGCGCAGGCACTTCAACCACAGGAGCGACGAACGCAGGAACCACAGGCTCCGGAACAACCGGCTCAGGCTCGGCCACGACTACCGGCGCAACGACAGGCTCAATAATCGGCGCTTGAACGGGCTCAGGGGCAAAGGCAGTCGGTGCAGGAATCGGCGGCGTCACATGCGGCGCCAGCTCATCTTCGACCAAGGCCACCGGCTCTTCCGCCACTGGCAACGTCAGCCACGGCTCTGGAGCGGGTGCCAGCGGTTGCTCGGCAATGACTTCGGGTTCAGCCTCGGCGACCGGTTGCAGCACCGGCTCGGCAATCGGCAAGACAACCGGCGCCGGCTCTTCTTCTATTACCGGCGCGGGTGTTGGCTCAGGAATTGGCTGTGGCTGTTCGACGACGGGTTCCTGCGGCTTTTTGCGCAGCCATCCGAACAGGCCTTTTTTCTCGCCAGCCGCAGCTGGGCTCTTCTTGTCGTCGTTGGAACCAAACATGGAGGACGGCTATCTCAAAGTAGCGATGCGCCAGGGCGCCTCGGTAAATAAATATTCGATGCAGAACAGACTGCGATTGACCCAGCTTGTTCACGCGCAACATTTTGTCGAGGTGCAAACAGCACCTCAAAGGTCGACTAATACGAAGGACTGGAACGGCATCGTCGGCGAAAACGCAGAGTTTAGCTGACAAACCCAAAGCTTCCGCAGGTAACCCATGCAACCTTCCGGCCGATCAAAGGCCTGATAGGCGTGGCCGCCAGTAAAACGGATCAGTATCCTAGCACCCTCTCGCCCGCTGACGCTAAGAACAAGCGGGCAACCCAACAGGTTTAAAAACGAATGAATGCTCTAGCCCGCCGCGCCGCTGGCCTGCTGCTCGGCACAGTTTGTCTGCCCCTTTCAGCCTTGGCTGCCGACCCACAACCCACCCACGAATTCACTCTGGATAACGGCCTGAAGGTCGTTGTGCGCGAAGACCATCGTGCGCCAGTGGTGGTTTCCCAAATCTGGTACAAGGTTGGCTCGAGTTACGAGACGCCGGGCCAGACCGGCTTGTCCCACGCCCTCGAACACATGATGTTCAAAGGCAGCGAGAAAGTCGGCCCCGGTGAAGCGTCGCTGATCCTGCGCGACCTCGGCGCCGAAGAGAACGCCTTCACCAGCGATGACTTCACGGCTTATTACCAGGTGCTGGCCCGCGACCGCCTCGGCGTGGCCTTCGAGCTGGAAGCCGACCGCATGGCCAGCCTGCGCCTGCCGGCCGACGAGTTCGCCCGCGAGATAGAAGTCATCAAGGAAGAACGTCGCCTGCGCACCGACGACAAGCCGATGTCCAAGGCCTACGAACGCTTCAAGGCCATGGCTTTCCCGGCCAGCGGTTACCACACGCCGACCATCGGCTGGATGGCTGACCTGGACCGCATGAAAGTCGAAGAGCTGCGCCACTGGTACCAATCCTGGTACGTGCCGAACAACGCCACGCTGGTGGTGGTCGGCGACGTGACCCCGGACGAAGTCAAAACCTTGGCCCAGCGTTACTTCGGCCCGATCGCCAAACGCGATGTGCCACCGGCGAAAATCCCGCTGGAACTGGCCGAGCCTGGCGAGCGCCAGATCACCCTGCACGTACAGACCCAGTTGCCGAGCCTGATGCTGGGCTTCAACGTACCGAGCATCGCCACCGCCGAAGACAAGCGCTCGGTCAACGCCTTGCGCCTGATCTCGGCCCTGCTCGACGGCGGCTACAGCGGACGCATCCCGACGCAACTGGAACGCGGCGAAGAGCTGGTGTCTGGTGGTTCGTCGAGTTACGACGCTTACACTCGCGGCGACAGTCTGTTCACCTTGTCGGCCACGCCGAACACCCAGAAAAAGAAAACCATGGCCCAGGCCGAAGCCGGTTTGTGGAAGCTGCTCGAACAGCTGAAAACCACCGCGCCGTCAGCCGAAGAACTGGAACGCGTCCGCGCACAGGTCATCGCCGGCCTGGTCTACGAGCGTGATTCGATCACCAGCCAGGCCACCTCCATCGGCCAACTGGAAACCGTCGGCCTGTCCTGGAAACTCATGGACACCGAACTCGCCGACCTCGAAAGCGTGACACCGCAAGACATCCAGAAAGCCGCCAAGCTGTATTTCACCCGCGAACGTCTCAGCGTCGCCCATGTACTGCCACTGGAGACGACTCATGAGTGAGCGTAAAAAGCCCCGTCTGGCCCTGATCGGCCTGATCGCAGCCGTACTGATCGGCTCCGCTGCGTTTTATCTGTCGAAAAGCGATGACACCAAGGCCAGCGAAGCCCTCGACAAGGCCAAGTCCAGCCAGAAGCTGCAATCGCTTGCCGAACTCGACGGCAAGGCGCCAAGCCACCGTTCGCTCGACGTACAGACCTGGAACACCGCCGAAGGCGCCAAGGTAATGTTCGTCGAAGCCCGCGAGCTGCCGATGTTCGACATGCGCATCCTGTTCGCCGCCGGCAGCAGCCAGGATGGCAACAGTCCCGGTNTCGCACTGCTGACCAACGCGATGCTCAACGAAGGTGTGGCCGGTAAAGATGTCGGCGCCATCGCTCAAGGCTTCGAAGGCCTGGGCGCAGACTTTGGCAACGGCGCCTTTAAAGACATGGCACTCGCTTCCCTTCGCAGCCTCAGCGCCGCAGACAAGCGCGAGCCTGCGCTGAAGCTGTTCTCTGACGTCGTCGGCAAACCGACCTTTCCCGCCGACTCCTTTGCGCGCATCAAGAACCAGATGCTTGCCGGTTTCGAATACCAGAAACAGAACCCGGGCAAACTGGCGAGCCTGGAACTGATGAACCGCTTGTACGGCGATCACCCTTACGCGCATTCCAGCGACGGCACGGCGAAAACTGTCCCGGCGATTACCGTGGCGCAACTCAAGGCGTTCCACGAGAAAGCCTACGCGGCCGGCAACGTGGTGATTGCGCTGGTGGGTGATTTGTCCCGCGCTGAAGCCGAGGCGATTGCCGCGCAGGTCTCCAGCGCGCTGCCGAAAGGCCCGGCCCTGGCGAAAATCCCGCAGCCTGAAGAGCCAAAAGCCAGCATCGGTCACATCGAGTTTCCGTCCAAGCAGACGCACCTGTTGTTCGCACAACTGGGCATCGACCGCGCCGACCCGGATTACGCCGCCTTGTCCCTGGGCAACCAGATCCTCGGCGGCGGAGGCTTCGGCACTCGTCTGATGAGCGAAGTGCGCGAGAAGCGTGGCCTGGCCTACGGCGTCTATTCGGGTTTCACCCCGATGCAGGCACGCGGCCCGTTCATGATCAACCTGCAAACCCGCGCCGAGATGAGTGAAGGCACGCTGAAACTGGTGCAGGACGTGCTCGCCGACTACCTTAAAACCGGCCCGACCCAGAAAGAACTCGACGACGCCAAGCGTGAACTGGCGGGCAGCTTCCCGCTGTCCACGGCCAGCAACGCCGATATCGTCGGGCAGCTGGGCGCCATGGGTTTCTACAACCTGCCGCTGAGCTATCTGGAAGATTTCATGAAACAATCACAGGGCCTGACCGTCGAACAGGTCAAAGCCGCACTGAACAAACACTTGAGCACGGACAAAATGGTCATCGTCAGCGCTGGCCCGACCGTGCCGCAAAAGCCGTTACCGGCCCCAACTGATAAACCTGCCGAGCAGCCGCTCGGGGTTCCGGAGCATTGATGGCCACTCGTCCTAAGAAACCTGTTCACAACGTCCACAACGGCGTGAACCAACTGCGCATCATCGGCGGCGAATGGGGCAGCCGCAAGCTGAGCTTCCCCGACGTCGTCGGCCTGCGCCCAACGCCGGATCGCGTACGTGAAACCCTGTTCAACTGGCTCGCGCCGTACATCGGCGGGGCCAAGGTACTGGACCCGTTCGCCGGCAGCGGCGCGTTGTTCCTTGAAGCGCTGTCCCGTGGCGCGGCGATGGGCCAGGCACTGGACGCCAGCAACATCGCGGTTTCCAGCATCAAGGAACATCTGGGCACTCTGCGCTGCACCACCGGCCAGGTTCAGACCGCCGACGCGCTGCGCTACCTGGAAACCCAGCCGGCCACCGAGTACGACGTGGTGTTCCTCGACCCGCCGTTCAACCAGAACCTGCTGCCGACCGTGTGTGCGTTGCTGGAAGAGCGCCAATGGCTGGCACCGGACGCGTGGGTCTACACTGAGAGCGAGACTGCACCGTCTACCCTCGGCCTGCCGGGCGCCTGGCGCCTGCACCGGGAACAGAAATCCGGTCGGGTGTATTACGCGTTGTGGCACCGCTTGGTGGAAAGCGCCGCCTGATTTATGGCGAGCGGGCTTGCCACGCTCGCCACAACAAGCTCGCTCGCTACAGAGATATCCATGACCCCTTCTTTGCTTAGCTCTTTTCCTTTCGTTCACTGTGAACCTGCGAAACAACTCGCATGGACGCAAAGGACTGTTAACGGAATGAAAGCATCAGCTAACGAGACAACTTCACAACCCACCCATGAATTCACCCTGGATAACGGCCTTAAAGTGGTCGTGCGCGAAGATCATCGTGCACCGGTGGTGGTTTCCCAGGTCTGGTACAAGGTGGGTTCGAGCTATGAAACACCGGGCCAGACCGGTTTGTCCCACGCCCTGGAACACATGATGTTCAAGGGCAGTGCCAAGGTCGGGCCAGGCGAAGCCTCGTTGATCCTGCGCGACCTGGGCGCCGAAGAAAACGCCTTCACCAGCGACGACTACACCGCCTACTACCAGGTACTGGCCCGTGATCGCCTGGGCGTCGCCTTCGAACTGGAAGCCGACCGCATGGCCAGCCTGCGCCTGCCGGCCGATGAGTTCAGCCGCGAGATCGAGGTCATCAAGGAAGAGCGCCGCCTGCGCACCGACGACAACCCAATGTCCAAGGCCTACGAGCGCTTCAAGGCCATGGCCTACCCGGCCAGCGGCTATCACACGCCGACCATCGGCTGGATGGCCGACCTTGAACGCATGAAAGTCGAAGAGCTGCGCCACTGGTACCAGTCCTGGTACGTGCCGAACAACGCCACGCTGGTGGTGGTCGGCGACGTGACCCCGGACGAGGTGAAAAACCTGGCCCAGCGCTACTTCGGCCCGATCCCCAAACGTGATGTGCCACCCACCAAGATCCCGCTGGAGCTCGCCGAACCCGGCGAGCGCTTGCTGACCATGCACGTGCAGACCCAGTTGCCGAGCGTAATCCTCGGTTTCAACGTACCGGGCCTGGCCACCGCCGAAGACAAACGCTCGGTACAAGCCCTGCGCCTGCTCTCGGCCCTGTTGGATGGCGGCTACAGCGCGCGCATCTCGGAGCAACTGGAGCGCGGTGAAGAGTTGGTGTCCGCCGCTTCCACCAGCTACGACGCCTACACCCGTGGCGACAGCCTGTTCACCCTGACGGCCACTCCGAACCAGCAGAAGAAAAAGACCATTGCCCAAGCCGAAGCCGGCCTGTGGCGCCTGCTGGACGAATTGAAAGCCAAACCGCCGACCGCTGAAGAGCTGGAGCGTATCCGCGCTCAGGTGATTGCCGGCGTGGTTTACCAACGTGATTCCATTACCAGCCAGGCCACGGCCATCGGCTCCCTGGAAACCGTCGGCCTGTCCTGGAAGCTCATGGACACCGAACTGGCCGACCTGCAAAGCGTGACGCCGGAAGATATCCAGAAGGCCGCACGTACCTATTTCACCCGCGAGCGTTTGAGCGTCGCCCATGTTTTGCCTGAGGAGACCGCTCATGAGTGATCGCAAAAGCAGCCGGCTGATCTTTCCTGGCCTGGTCGTCGTCACACTGATTGCAGCCAGTGCCGTGTACTTCCTGCGCCCGAGCGAGTCCAAGTCCCCGCACGCTTGATATTCAGGCTTGGAATACTGCCGAAGGCGCCAAAGTGTTGTTCGCCGAAGCCCGAGGGTTACCGATGTTCGACATGCGCCTGACCTTCGCAGCCGGCAGCAGCCAGGATGGAGGCACTCCGGGTCTGGCCATGCTGACAAACTTGATGCTCAACGAAGGTGTTGCCGGCAGGGATGCCAACGCTATTGCCCAAGATTTCGAAAGCCTGGGCGCACAGTATGCCCCCAGCACTGGTCTGGATACGGCGCAGGTCTCCCTGCGCTGCCTCAGCGCCAAGGATAAACGCGATCCGGCATTGACACTCTTCGCCGAAGTCGCAGGCAAGCCGACCTTCCCTGGCGATTCGTATGCACGCCTTCGCAATCAGACCCTCGCCGCTTTCGTAGATAAGCAGCATGACCCGAGCAAACTGGCGAGCCTTGAGTTGATGAACCGTCTGTATGGCGATCATCCTTACGCGCACGCCAGCGATGGCATGGCGCAAGCCATTCAGTCCGTCACCCCGACACAGCTGCGCGCGTTCCACGAAAAAGCCTACGCGGCTGGCAACGTGGTGATCGCGTTGGTGGGCGACTTGTCCCGTGCCGAAGCTGAAGCCATTGCCGCGCAGGTATCCGCTACCCTGCCCCAAGGCCCGGCCCTGGCGAAAATCCCGCAACCGATCGAACCCAACGCCAGCATCAGCCACATCGAACTCCCGTCCAAGCAGACCAACCTGATGCTCGCGCAACTGGGCATCGACCGTGACGATCCGGACTACGCAGCGCTGTCCCTGGGCAACCAGATCCTCGGCGGCGGAGGCTTCGGCACTCGTCTGATGAGCGAAGTGCGCGAAAAGCGCGGCCTGACCTACGGCGTGTACTCCGGCTTCTCGCCGATGCAGGTGCGCGGCCCGTTCATGATCAACCTGCAGACCCGCGCCGAAATGAGCGGCGGCACCTTGCGCCTGGTTGAAGACGTGCTG
This sequence comes from Pseudomonas mandelii, assembly GCF_002251635.1. Taxonomy (GTDB): domain Bacteria; phylum Pseudomonadota; class Gammaproteobacteria; order Pseudomonadales; family Pseudomonadaceae; genus Aquipseudomonas; species Aquipseudomonas mandelii_B. The sequence goes on along the minus strand of NZ_NMOJ01000142.1, from coordinate 5,554 downwards.
GCCGACTACCTCAAGACCGGCCCGACGCAGAAAGAACTGGATGACGCCAAGCGCGAGCTGGCCGGCAGCTTCCCGCTGTCCACCGCGAGCAACGCCGATATCGTCGGGCAGCTGGGCGCCATGGGTTTCTACAACCTGCCGCTGAATCACCTGGACGACTTCATGCAGCAGTCCCAGCGTCTAACCGTAGAGCAACTCGATCCGCCGTTCAACCAGGACCTGTTGCCGACGGTCTGCACGCTGCTTGAAGAGCGTCAGTGGCTGGCCAATGAAGCCTGGATCTACACTGAAAGCGAAAACGCGCCGTCGAGCCTCGGCTTGCCAGGCAACTGGCGCCTGCACCGGGAGCAGAAATCCGGGCGGGTGTATTACGCGTTGTGGCAACGTATGGCAGAGATCGCCGGTTAACCGACCGGCCTGAAAAAGGTGCGCACCGGTTGCGCACCGCTGCATCGAGAGCAATCGTGTCCTTTCCGTCAGAACGCTTCACCCCCGCCTTCGGCCTCGGCAACCCGCACCTGCAAACCTTGTGGGGACCGCTGTGGCGCAAAACCACGCACATCGAACGCGAGCGCGAACGCTTGTGGCTTGAGGATGGCGACTTTCTCGATATGGACTGGCACGGCCCGCACACTGCCGATGCGCCGCTGGTGCTGGTGTTGCACGGGCTGACCGGCTCTTCAAATTCGCCTTACGTGGCCGGGGTGCAGAAAGCGCTCGCTGCCCAGGGTTGGGCCAGCGTCGCGTTGAACTGGCGCGGCTGCTCCGGCGAGCCGAATCTGTTGGCGCGCAGCTACCATTCCGGTGCCAGTGAAGACCTGGCCGAAGCCATCAAGCACCTGCGGGCCAAGCGCCCTCTCGCACCGCTGTATGCGGTCGGCTATTCCTTGGGCGGCAATGTCTTGCTCAAGCATTTGGGCGAAACCGGCAGTGCCAGCGGCGTCTCAGGTGCGGTGGCGGTGTCGGTGCCGTTTCGTCTCGATCAATGCGCTGATCGCATCGGCCAGGGTTTCTCGAAGGTCTATCAGGCGCATTTCATGCGCGAGATGGTGGCTTACATCAAGAACAAGCAGCGCCAGTTCCAGCATGACGGGCGCGAGGATGGACTGGCGGCGTTGGCGGCGCTGGGCTCGCTGGAGAACATGCGCACCTTCTGGGATTTCGATGGCCGGGTCACGGCACCGCTCAATGGTTTCGTCGATGCCGAGGATTACTATCGCCGCGCTTCGAGCCGGTATTTCCTTGGAGAGATTCGCACACCGACCCTGATCATTCAGGCGGCCGACGATCCCTTCGTGTTCCCCCACAGTCTGCCGCAGGCGATGGAGTTGTCCGCCTCCACTCAATTCGAGTTGCAAGCCAAGGGTGGGCATGTCGGCTTTGTCGATGGCTCGTTCCGCCAGCCGGGTTATTACCTCGAACGACGCATTCCGCAGTGGTTGAGCGCTGTGGGTCGCGGGTAAACCATGGACGCCGATCAGGGCGAGTCGATCCGCTTCTGGCAAACGGCGCCATTGGCCGGCGTCGAGTTATTGTCGGCGCGCTACATCGAACATCGTTTCGCGCCCCATGTGCATGACGGTTATGTGATCGGCATGATCATGGCCGGCGCCCAGCGTTATCGCTATCGCGGTGCCGAACACCTGGCCGGCAGCGGCACGCTGGTGTTGATCAATCCTGATGAACTGCACACCGGCCACAAAGGCACGGAGGATGGCTGGATGTACCGTGCGTTTTATCCGGACAGCGGGCAGATTCTGTCGCTGCTCGACGAACTTGAGCTGCCGACCAATAACCTGCCGGGGTTTGGCGCGACGTTGTATCGTGACCCGGATCTGGTGACGGGTTTCTGCCAACTGCATCGCTTGCTGGAAAGTCCATCCACCGCCCTGCAACAGCAAACGGTCTGGCGCGAGATGATGCTGTTACTGCTGCAACGTCATGCCGCCGTGCCGATCGCCGGCAAACCCGGCAAGGAGCACCGCGCGGTGACGCTGGCCAAGGATGTGCTGCAAGCACAATTGGCGGCACCGCCCTCGCTGGAAGAACTGGCGGCACGGGTCAACCTGTCACCGTTCCACTTCGCCCGGGTCTTTCGCCGCGCCACGGGCATGCCGCCGCATACCTGGTTGATGCAGCAACGCATCGCGCAGGCAAGGGCGCTGTTACAGAACGGATGTTTGCCGCTGGAAGTCGCGATGCAGTTGGGGTTTGCCGACCAGAGCCATCTGAGTCGGCAGTTCAAGCAGGTTTACGGGGTTGGGCCAGGGGCGTATCGCAGTGCGCGGCAATTCTGAAACCCCCATAACCCTGTGGGAGCGAGCTTGCTCGCGATGAGGCCATCAGACTCAACAATGATGTTGACTGACAGTCCGTCATCGCGAGCAAGCTCGCTCCCACAGGGGATAGTTGTTTATTCGCCGGTTGCGATGCCGTGTGCGGGATCGTTGATCCACTCGCTCCACGACCCGGCGTACAACGAGCCCAACGGATAACCCGCCAGGCACAGTGCGAACAGGTTATGGCACGCCGTCACACCCGAACCGCAATACGCCACCAGCTCATCCGGCGAACGCNCACCGAGTTTCGCGGCAAAGCGTTGCTTGAGCTGCTCGGCCGGCAGGAAACGCCCGTCACTGCCCAGGTTCTCGGTAAAGGCTGCGCACTGCGCACCGGGGATGTGCCCGGCAACCGGGTCGATCGGTTCGACTTCGCCTTTGAAACGCGGCAAGGCGCGAGCATCGAGCAAGGTCAGCGCGGGTTGGCCGAGACGCTGCTGGAGCTGTTCGGCGCTCAAGATCAGCGCGTCGTCCGCCGTCCCGCTGAAGGTGCCACGCTTGATGTCGCACGCATCCAGACTCAGCGGCAACCCGGCCGCATGCCAGGCCTTGAGGCCACCGTCCAGAATAAACACGCCATCACGCTTGCCCAGCCAGGCCAGCAGCCACCAGGCGCGGGCNGCGTAGGCACCGGGGCCGTCATCATACAAAACCACTTCGCTGTCGGCATTGATGCCCCAGGCTTGCAGGCGCTCGATCAAGTCTTCAGGTTCAGGCAGCGGATGGCGCCCGGTCACGCCCTTGACGACTGCCCCGCTCAAATCACGCTCAAGATCGGCAAAGCTCGACCCGGCGATATGCCCTTCGGCATAGCTGCGCTGGCCGTAGTCCGGGTCTTCGAGGGCAAAACGACAATCCAGAATCACCAGCCCAGGTGCATCCTTTTTCAGGTCCAACGCTTGCGGGCTGATCAGTTGCGCAATGGGCATAACGGGCTCCTGTGATTAAGTCGGTCTAGAATCCTACTGCACTTCTTCCAGCGCCTGGGCCAGTGGCACGTAAAACTCTTCGTACAGCGCGTTGACCGCGTCGCGAGACTGTTCCGTGACGAAACCGGCCTCAAGCACCAGCACCTGATACACCCCGCGCTTGATCGCCTGCTCGCTCAGGTGATTGGAGTTTTCCCGTGTGGTGCACAGGAAACGCACCCAGGACGTGAGGATAATCCAGGCATTGAGCGTCAGGGATTCGATCTGGACTTTGTCCATTTGCAGGATGCCGGCGTCGACGAAGGCGGCGTAGATGTGGGTGCCATGGATCAGGCAGCGCTGGGAGAAGCGCCGATAACGGGCGGCCAGTTCGGGATCGCTGTCGAGCAAATGCTCAAGATCGCGATGCAGAAACCGGTAGCGCCACATCGCCGCCAGCAGTTCCTGAAGGTAGAAGCGTTTGTCTTCCACCGTGGACGCTCGGCCCTGGGGCGGGCGCAGAAAACTGTCTACCAGGGCTTCGTATTCACGAAACAGCACGGCGATGATCGCCTGCTTATTGGGGAAGTGGTAGTACAGGTTGCCCGGGGAAATTTCCATGTGAGCGGCGATATGGTTGGTGCTGATGCTGCGCTCGCCCTGTTGATTAAACAGCTCCAGGCTGTTCTGCACGATGCGCTCGCTGGTTTTGATCCGAGGGGCCATGGCTTGAGCTTTAATTCAGAGTGCGTTGGCGGGCATCTTACGACCTATCGGCGAGTGGATAAAACAAAGCTGCACCAGGATGTCATTTGACTTTCTAGAGCATAGACTCTAAAAAGTGCCTCATTACAATAAAAACCGGAGCCGATCATGACCGCCGACATCGCTTATCTGCAGAACCTGCAACAGCCGCTGGAGGAACTCCAGGCCCTGTTCGATGCGCAGCGTGCGGCGTATGCGGCCAACCCGATGCCGCCCGCCGAGCAACGCCAGCAATGGCTCAAGGCATTGCGCGACTTGCTCAGCGACGAACGCCAGGCGCTGATCGACGCGATCAGCCAGGACTTCAGCCACCGTAGCGCCGACGAAACCCTGTTCGCCGAACTGATGCCGAGCCTGCATGGCATTCACTACGCCAGCCAACACCTCAAAGGCTGGATGAAAGCCTCGCGGCGTAAGGTCGGTATCGCGTTTCAGCCGGCTTCGGCGAAAGTGGTTTACCAACCCCTAGGCGTAGTCGGCGTGATCGTGCCGTGGAACTACCCGCTGTATCTGGCCATAGGCCCGCTGGTGGGTGCGTTGTCGGCGGGCAATCGGGTGATGCTCAAACTGAGTGAGTCGACCCCCGCGACCGGTTTGCTGCTCAAGGCGTTGCTCGGCCGGATCTTCCCGCAAGACCTGGTCTGCGTGGTGCTGGGCGAAGCTGATATCGGTGTCGCGTTCTCCCGACTGCGTTTCGATCACCTGCTGTTCACCGGCGCCACCAGCATCGGCAAGCACGTAATGCGCGCGGCGGCCGAGAACCTGACGCCGGTGACCCTTGAGCTGGGCGGCAAATCCCCGGCCATCGTGTCCCTCGACGTGCCGCTCAAGGACGCCGCCGAACGCATCGCATTCGGCAAGACGCTCAATGCCGGGCAAACCTGCGTGGCCCCGGACTACGTGCTGGTGCCGGAAGATCGTATCGGCGCTTTCGTCGAAGCCTATCGCCACGCGGTGCGCGGGTTTTATCCGACACTGACCGACAACCCGGACTACACGGCAATCATCAATGACCGGCAACTGGCGCGACTCAATAACTACGTCAGCGACGCCACCAGCAAGGGCGCGCTGCTGATTCCGCTGTTCGATCAGGGGCAGGGCCGGCGCATGGGTCATAGCCTGTTGCTGAATGTCAGCGATGACATGACCGTGATGCAGGACGAAATCTTCGGTCCGGTGCTGCCGATCGTGCCTTATCGCGGCATCGACCAGGCGTTTGCCTACATCAACCAGCGACCTCGNCCGCTGGCCCTGTATTACTTCGGCTACGACAAGCGCGAACAAAATCGCGTACTCCACGAAACCCATTCCGGTGGCGTGTGCCTCAACGACACACTGCTACACGTTGCCCAAGATGATATGCCGTTCGGTGGCATCGGCGCGTCGGGCATGGGCCATTACCACGGCCACGAAGGTTTCCTGACCTTCAGCAAGGCCAAAGGCGTGCTGATCAAGCAACGCTTCAACGCGGCGAAACTGATTTACCCGCCCTACGGCAAGTCGATCCAGAAATTGATTCAGAAGCTGTTTATCCGTTNANAA
>NZ_NMOJ01000141.1 GCF_002251635.1 Pseudomonas mandelii | reverse complement strand
CACACCCTCGGGTAATAACAATAATGAGCCCAAGCCTGTCCGATACACCCGCGCTGTCACGGCGCGGCCTGCTTAAATTCAGCCTCGGCGCGAGTGCGTTTCTGGCCACGGCCGGATTGGGCGCGAGCCTCAGCGGTTGCTCATCGAGCATCCCGGCCAGTGGTTTCGCGATTCTGCGCAGCGGCGATTTGCTGTTTCTGCGGGCGCTGATCCCGGTGATGCTCGAAGGCGCCGTGGCGGCCGGGAAGATGCCGACGGCAGTCGATGAAACCCTGCACTGCCTGGATAACAGCCTGAATCACCTGTCACCGGAAATGCTCAAGCTCACTCAGCAATTGTTCGATGTGCTGGGTATGGGTATCACCCGCGGCCCGTTGACCGGGATCTGGGGCAGTTGGGAAAACGCCAGCAGCGAGCAGATTCGGCACTTTCTCGATCGCTGGGAAAACAGTTCGTTGAGCCTGTTACGCATGGGGCACAGCTCGTTGCTGCAACTGGTGATGATGGCGTGGTACACCCGCGCGGAATCGTGGGTGCATTGCGGGTATCCGGGGCCGCCCACCGTTTAAGACTGAGTCGACCCTATCGCGGGCAGCCACGCTCCCACTTTCGCACCTCAAAACCTGTGGGAGCGGGCTTGCCCGCGAAGGCGTCAGATGCGTCACAACCGAATCCAAAACAATAAGAGAACCTGAGAATGCCCGTACCCGACCCGTTTCGCGAAGGCATGGCCCGAGGCTGGAAAACCTACGACGGCTCGCNCTTAGGCAACGACCTGACCCTGGAAGCCGATGTGGCGATTATCGGCAGCGGCGCCGGTGGCGGCACTACCGCCGAGATCCTCAGCGCAGCCGGCTACAAGGTGTTGCTGATCGAAGAAGGCCCGCTCAAAACCAGCAGCGATTTCAAACTGCTGGAAGACGAGGCCTACGCCAGCCTGTACCAGGAGGGCATCGGCCGCATGAGCAAAGACGGCGCGATCACCATCCTGCAGGGCCGGGCCGTGGGCGGCACCACGCTGATCAACTGGACGTCGAGCTTTCGCACGCCCGAGCCGACGCTCGAGCATTGGGCCAAGGAGCATGACGTCAAAGGCCACAGCCCGGCCGAGATGGCGCCGTGGTTCGAGAAAATGGAACAACGCCTGGGCGTCGCGCCGTGGTTGGTGCCACCCAACGCCAACAACGATGTGATCCGCAAAGGCTGCGAGCAACTCGGCTACACCTGGCATGTGATCCCGCGCAACGTGCGCGGGTGCTGGAACCTTGGCTATTGCGGCATGGGCTGCCCGGTCAACGCCAAGCAGTCGATGATGGTCACGACCATTCCCGCGACCCTGGAAAAAGGCGGTGAGCTGCTGTACCTGGCCCGCGCCGAAAAACTTTCGATCAAGGACGGCAAGGTCACGGGCCTGCAATGTGTGGCGATGGACGACCGTTGCGTGGCGCCAACCGGGCGCACGATCACGGTCAAGGCGCGGCATTACGTGCTGGCGGGCGGAGGGATCAACAGCCCGGCGCTGCTCCTGCGCTCGGAAGCGCCCGATCCGCACCAGCGGCTGGGCAAACGCACGTTCCTGCACCTGGTAAACTTCTCCGCCGGGCTGTTCGACGAGGTCATCAACCCGTTCTACGGTGCGCCGCAGTCGATCTATTCCGACCACTTCCAATGGCTGGACGGCACTACCGGCAAAATGTCCTACAAGCTGGAGGTGCCGCCGCTGCACCCGGCGCTGGCCTCCACCCTGCTCGGCGGTTTCGGCAAGGAAAACGCCGGGCACATGGAAAATCTGCCCCACACCCACGCGATGCTGGCGTTGTTGCGCGACGGCTTCCATCCGGACAGCCCCGGCGGCAGTGTCGAATTGCGCGGCGACAACACGCCGGTGCTCGACTATCAGGTTTCACCTTATGCCTGGGACGGCTTGCGCCGGGCCTTTCACAGCATGGCCGAGATCCAGTTCGCCGGCGGCGCCAACGCGGTGATGCCGATGCACGCCGACGCGCGCTACGTGAAAACCCTGGCCGAAGCGCGCACGTTGATCGACGGTTTGAGCCTTGAGTTGCACCGCACAACACTGGGCAGCGCCCACGTAATGGGCGGTTGCGCCATGGGTGAAGACCCGAAAAACGCGGTGGCCGACAGCCTCGGCCGGCATCACCAATTGCGCAACCTGTCGATCCACGATGGCTCGCTGTTCCCCACCAGCATTGGCGCAAACCCGCAATTGTCGGTGTACGGATTGACGGCGCAACTGGCGACTTCGCTGGCCGAACGTTTGAAAAACCCATGAAAACGGAGAATATTCCAATCGTCTATAGTGCTTTCTTACCCAACAGGCGACTTGGCCGACCGGGAAGGCTGCGATACCATCCGGTTCCCCAACGGACTCCGCCAGGACGACGCGATGAACCGAGTGTTGTACCCAGGTACCTTCGACCCGATTACCAAAGGCCATGGCGATCTGGTCGAACGCGCCGCGCGCCTGTTCGATCATGTGATCATCGCCGTCGCTGCCAGCCCGAAGAAAAACCCGTTGTTTCCCCTGGAACAACGAGTGGAGCTGGCCCGCGAGGTCACTAAACATTTGCCGAACGTAGAAGTCGTCGGCTTCTCGACGCTGCTCGCGCATTTCGCCAAAGAGAAGAACGCCAATGTGTTCCTGCGTGGCCTGCGTGCAGTGTCGGACTTCGAATACGAATTCCAGCTGGCCAACATGAACCGTCAACTGGCGCCCGACGTGGAAAGCCTGTTCCTCACGCCGTCGGAGCGTTATTCGTTCATTTCCTCCACATTGGTCCGTGAAATCGCTGCGTTGGGCGGCGATATCACCAAGTTCGTCCACCCTGCGGTGGCGGATGCCCTCACCGAACGCTTCAAGAAGTAACGACCGCTCAAGCGGCGCCCGCGTGCACTGCGGGCGCCAATGCGGCACAATTGCGCGCATTGGTTTATTGCGCCCTGGCTGACAGCCCTGGCNGGAGTTTCCATGTCCCTGATCATCACCGACGATTGCATCAACTGCGACGTCTGCGAACCCGAGTGCCCGAACGCTGCGATTTCCCAGGGCGAAGAGATCTACGTGATCGACCCCAACCTGTGCACCCAGTGTGTCGGCCACTACGACGAGCCTCAGTGCCAGCAAGTGTGCCCGGTGGATTGCATTCCGCTGGATGAAGCCCATCCGGAGACTGAAGAGCAGTTGATGGCGAAGTATCGGGTTATTACCGGCAAGGCTTGAGTCTGGTCGTTGCAGCGTCTGTGCCGGCCTCATCGCGAGCAGCTCGCTCCCACAGTTGATCGCGGTCTAATGTGGGAGCGAGCTTGCTCGCGGTCTAATGTGGGAGCGAGCTTGCTCGCGATGAAGCCATCAGGTACATCGAAGAAGTAACTGACTTCACTCCCGCTGCTCAAACCCCTCCCCGATACACCCCAGGCACCGCACAAACGCAGCCCTCGCCGGATCAACCACCAGCGCCTGTCCTGCATCGCCAATACCGCCGCCCAAGGCAGTGAACGGCAACGACACCACAAACGCCCCGGCACCGATCACCGTCGCCACGACCAGCAAGGGTCGGGCGATCAGCAAGTCGCCGAGCATGGCGTAGGCCGGGGGATTCTGGATGGTGTAGCGCGGGTCACCGCTGCCGCTGCCGCTGCTTGCCGCCAGCGCTGGCGCACCGACGCTCAGCAGCAGCGCAACAACAAGGGTTCGAAACGAATTCATGGCACGGTCCTTCGGCTAGGCAGTGAGAACACTGACTATAGACCGTCGGACGTCTCAGCTCTGGCAGCGTGGGCAAAAGACGCTGGCGCGCTGCCCCAGCTTCACTTCCCGCAGCTCGGTGCCACAGACTTTGCACGGTTGACTGCCCCGGCCGTAGACGAACAATTCCTGCTGGAAATACCCCGGCTGCCCGTCACCCCCAATAAAGTCGCGCAACGTCGTACCGCCACGCTCGATAGCGGCAGCCAGAATGCGTTTGATCTCGATCGCCAGCTTCAAATAGCGTGCCCGGGAAATGCTCTTGGCCTCGCGACGCGGGTCGATGCCGGCGGCGAACAGCGCTTCGGTCGCGTAGATATTGCCGACGCCGACCACCACCGCGTTATCCATGATGAACGGCTTGACCGCCATGGATCTCCCCCGAGACAGCTGGAACAGNCGCTCGCCATCAAACAGGTCGGTCAACGGCTCGGGCCCCAGGCGCATCAGCAACTCGTGGTTGTGCGGGTCGTGGCTCCAGAGCATCGCGCCGAAACGCCTGGGGTCGGTGTAACGCAGGGCCAGGCCGGATTCGAGTTCGATGTCCACATGCTCATGTTTGAGTGCCGGCGAACCGACTTCCACCATGCGCAGGTTGCCCGACATGCCCAAGTGGCTGATCAAGGTGCCCACTTCGGCATTGATCAACAGGTACTTGGCCCGCCGTTCCACCAGCACGATACGCTGGCCCGACAGGCGCACATCGAGGTCTTCAGGAATCGGCCAGCGCAAGCGACGGTCACGCACGATCACCCGGCTGACGCGCTGGCCTTCCAGGTGTGGCGCAATCCCGCGGCGAGTGGTTTCGACTTCCGGCAGTTCAGGCATGGTGTTCTCGCATCAGGGTTCTCGAATAAATGAAGCCGCTGATGCTCAGTGGTGAGTCCTGAGGTCACGAATCGTTTGCTTGAGGGTCTCGAAGTCGTAGTCCGAGAGGCCGACATAATCGAGCACCAGATGCCCGATGCTGTTCCACTCATGGTCTTCGGTCTGANTACCCAGCACACGGTAAGACGAGCAGATATGCTCGGCCATTTTCAGGATCGCCAGCAGGTTTTTCAGTTGCGGAGTGCGCGACGACTCATCGCTGAAAATCGCCAGGGCATTGTGGTGGTTGGCGATGGCGTCGGTCACATGCTCCGGCAGGCGCCAGGACTTGGCGGTGTAATAACCGACGACTGCATGGTTGGTGTTGAACGCGTTGTTCTCGGTGTCGACCACCCGGCAGTCGGGGCCGGCGTTGGCGTAGGCCTCTTCCAGCACCGTCATGTAGTTGGGAAAACGCTTGAGCATCANNGGCACGCCGCAGTCGTGGAACAGCCCCAGTGCATACGCTTCGTCGCCGGCCTGGGCGCCGATGCGCTTGGCCAGCGTCAGGCAGGTCATCGCCACGTCCTGAGCNGTATCCCAGAAGCGGTTGAGGGTGACGATGGTGTCGTCGCTCATCTCGCCCTTGATCGACTGCGCATTGATCAGGTTGATGATCGAGCGGCTGCCCAGCAGGTTCACTGCGCGCTGGATCGAGGCGATCTTGTTGCTCAGGCCGTAATAGGGCGAGTTGACGATCTTCAGCAGCGCACCGGACAAGCCTGGGTCTTGGGAGATCAACCGCGCGATCACTTCCAGGTCCGGGTCGGGCATGTACTGCTCCATCTGCAAATCCACCATGATTTGCGGTTGAGGCGGCACGCTGATGCCTTGCAGGGCCTGTTGGATCTGCTCGGCGGTCAGCTCTTGGGACATAAGTACACACTCTGGGCCAGGCGCAGATTCTAGCTTCTAAAAGTTGGATCCGACACACCGGCCGACACATTGGCGAAAGTTTCATTTCTGCATAGCATTCGAAATCGCTTTCGCGGGCAAGCCTCGCTCTTACAAGTCATGCGCTAACCCTGTGGGAGCGAGCCTGCTCGCGATGGCGTCATCAGCGTTTCATCGCTCGCCCGGCCCGCCACCACACTCAACACGCTATACTCCCGCTCTTTTTTCCGGAGCGACGTCATGTCCCTGCCAAGCCTGCGTCTCAAAGCCAACGCCGATCGTCGTTTGCGCAACGGCCACCTGTGGGTCTACAGCAACGAAATCGACGTGGCCGCCACACCTCTTCATGGCTTCCAGGCAGGCGACCAGGCCATCCTGGAAGCGGCCGGCGGCAAGACCCTGGGCATCGTGGCCATGAGCCCGAACAACCTGATCTGCGCACGCCTGCTGTCGCGCGACATCAAGTTGCCCCTGGACAAGTCGCTGCTGGTGCACCGCATCAACGTCGCCCTGTCGCTGCGTGATCGCCTGTTCGACAAGCCGTTCTACCGCCTGGTCTACGGCGATTCCGACCTGTTGCCAGGCCTGGTAGTCGACCGTTTCGGCGACATCCTGGTGGTGCAGATCGCGTCGGCGACCATGGAAGCCCACAAAGAAGACGTGATCGCNGCGCTGACCCAAGTGCTCAAGCCAAGCGGCATTCTGTTCAAGAATGACTCCGCCGCGCGCGACGCTGAAGGCCTCAACCGCTACGTTGAAACCGTGTTCGGCCTGGTGCCGGAGTGGGTAGCGCTGGAAGAAAACGGCGTGAAGTTCGAAGCCCCGGTCATCCAGGGCCAGAAGACCGGCTGGTTCTACGACCACCGTATGAACCGCGCGCGCCTGGCCCCGTATGCCAAAGGCAAACGCGTGCTGGACCTGTACAGCTACATCGGCGGCTGGGGCGTGCAAGCTGCAGCCTTCGGCGCCAGTGAAGTGTTCTGCGTCGACGCCTCCGCTTTCGCCCTCGACGGTGTTGAGCGCAACGCCGCGCTGAACGGCGTCGCCGAGAAAATGACCTGCATTGAAGGCGACGTCTTCGAAGCCCTCAAAGAGCTGAAAGCCAGCGAAGAACGCTTCGACGTGATCGTCGCCGACCCACCGGCCTTCATCAAACGCAAAAAAGACATGAAAAACGGCGAAGGCGCCTACCGTCGCCTGAACGAGCAAGCCATGCGCCTGCTCAGCAAGGACGGCATCCTGGTCAGCGCATCCTGCTCGATGCACCTGCCGGAAGACGACCTGCAAAACATCCTGCTGACCAGCGCGCGCCACCTGGATCGCAATATCCAGATGCTCGAACGCGGCGGCCAGGGCCCGGATCACCCGGTGCATCCGGCGATTGCAGANACCCGCTACATCAAGAGCATCACCTGCCGGTTGCTGCCAAACAGCTGATGACACCGGTTTGACGGGGAGCCAGATGGCTCCCCGTTTTATTATCTGTTATTGAATTCCGCTCAAACTTCCTACACTTGCGATCCTACGGACTTGCAGGACGTTTCGCTGCGCCTTTCACTATTTAACATTTGACTGACAAAACTTGTTCATAACCAAGATCGATCTGACGAAATTACTGGAAGTTTCCTACCCAATATCGCCTTGATAAGCGCTCATTACACTCTATGATTGAGCGTGTCACCACGAAGTGACACTTACTTTCAATTACAAGGAGTTCAAAATGAAAGCAATTACTCTGGAAGCTAACAGCATCGCCAATCTGGCTTTTCTGGTTGCCCCTAAAGCCCGCTAAGTAAATGAGACGCTGGGGAGTGCCGGCTACCCAGCGTTTTCTATGGCATTGCCCAGAGCGAACCCCCCATCATGCAGATCAGCCCTCATTTATTCATACTTCCTCGCACGCCCGGCCAAATAGTCTGGGATTACAAAAACCACAAGCAGTTTGAACTGAACCTGAAGTATTCCACTCGACTGGCCGAACTTATCGACAATCCCGAAAAGTTCAACGAACTCAATACCATTGACACTCAGCTACTGGGTGCTGGAATACTGACAACGGCAATAACAGATATTACCGAGTGGGGCTGGGACGAACTGTCGAAGATATTCCATATCGGCACCAAGAACATTCCTTGCGAACACATTCCGCAAAACATTAATGAATGGTCAAAACAATACCTTGATCATTGCACCGACGTACTGAGCACGCCTTCACCGAAAGCCAGGCGCTCGGAACGCCTGGGATGCGAGCTGATTACCCTGCCAAAACCTTCCTGCCTGCCGGAAGGCTCCCTGGCAAACGCCTTGGTCAATCGGAAAACCTGCCGCACCTTCACGGGTGAAGCCGTTTCCCTCGAGGCCGTCAGTACGTTGCTGTACCTGTCCCTCGGCTATCTGCATGAGCGCGAAAACGACGTCGACGAAAGCATCGTCGAAGGCCTCGGCGCCCGGCGCAGCAGCCCGTCCGGTGGCGGACTGAATGCCTGCGAAGGCTTTTTGCTGGTGCAAAACGTCAGCGGCCTGCCACCCGGTGTCTACGCCTATCACCCCACCGGGCACTCACTGAGTCTGGTTAATCCGCTGCCTTCCCAACCCTTGGGACAACTGATGAGTGGTCAACACTTCATCAATAACCTGCCCGCAGGCCTGTTCATCACCAGCCGATTCGACAAGCTGTGGTGGAAATATGAACACTCGCGGGCGTACCGAATGGCCTACGTCGAGGCCGGCCATATTTCCCAGACCTTTCAACTGGCGGCCACCTCGCTGGGATTGAACACCTGGCTGACCGGTGCATTGACAGATGATCGGGTCGAAGCGCTGCTTGGACTTGAGAACAGCGCAGAGCAACCGTTGTTCTTTGTCGGCTGCGGCCAGAGCGACGGGCAAGTGATGTGCAAGGAGTTGAAAGCGCTGCTGAGCAATCGGGGGGCGGAACAATGAGCGAGCCCCTCATCGACCCTGCGTCAACCCCAGCCTCATGGGCCCATCGCTTCACCCTTGGAGACTGGAACACCCGAGCCTCGGTGCGGGTCAGCGAACACACCTACCAATTGCCACCGGACCTGAAACGGCAACTGGAAACCCGCCACTGGTTTGCGCCGGAGTTTCTGCCTTACCTGAATCATCCGGCAATCAAAGCAGCCGGCAGAGCAGTCGCTCATCGTCTGTCCGCCAACCATCTGGTGTATTTCCTCGACTACACCACCCTGCTCGAACACCGGATCGTCAACCGCTCCGTGGAAACCATCGTGCACAACGAACTGGGGGTTTCCATCCCCCCACGGATGAAAACCGCCGCGCTGCAGCTCTACACCGATGAGGCTTATCACGCGCTGTTCTCCAACAGCCTCGCCGAGCAGATTGCCGATATTTACGGCATGACTGAACGCCCGGTCCTGCCCCAGCGGATCGCCCGGCTGAACGCCCTGCTCGACCGCACGCCGGACAAGCACAAAGCACTGGCGTGGATTCTCGTCGGCTTCGTTTCGGAGACGATCATCGCCAAGGAACTGCTCGACGTTTGCCGCGACACGCTGGTGAGCAGCGTTCAGGAAATGCTCAGGGACCACCTGGCCGACGAGGCACGGCACAGTCGCTACTTTTGCGAAGTGTTCCATTATCTGTGGCTGCAATTGAGTTGCGGCCAACGCACATTCACCGCCAGGTCGCTCCTGGAAATCCTGCTGCTTTTCTTTGAAGTCGATGAACGCTGGCTTGGCGAAAGCCTGCGCAGTGCCGGCCTGAGTGAAGCGTCTGTCGCGCAGATCCTGGGTGATTTGACCGGCGAGCAAGCACAGCGCCTGCGCGCCCGGTCGGGTGCAGGGGCGACGCTCAATGCAATGAAAAAAGCGGGGTTCTTCGATCTGCCTGCCAATCGGCAACTGTTCTCCAGGGCAGGGCTGCTCGATGAATGACGGAAAACAGGTAGCCCGGGGCGAACAACGTGCCATGGTCATTCTGTTGATGACCATGACGCTGCTCGGCGTCTTTCCCCTGGATGTGGTGCTCCCCTCCTTTCCCGATCTTTCTGACTACTTTCGGACCTCACCGTCCGACATCGCCCTGTCCGTTAGCGTGTTCGCCATTGGCCTGGCGTTGTCCGTGGTGTTGGTCGGCCCCTTGTCAGACTTGTGGGGGCGCAAAAAACTACTGCTGGCCGGTATCGCGATTGCGGTGGTCGGAGCCACAGGGTGTGTGGTGTCCAGCGAATACAGCTGGTTTTTGTTCTTCCGGGTGGTCCAGGCCGTTGGTTGCGGGTCCTTTGTCCTGTCACAGGCACTGGTTCAGGATCTGTTCGTCGGCAAGGAGCAGGAGCGAATCAGAATCTGGATGGTGACCGGCGGCGGGGTGTTCATTTCCATTTCGCCGCTGCTAGGGACGTGGTTGCAATTACAGCTAGGCTGGCAGGGCAGCTTTTATGTGTTTATCAGCCTGGCCATCATTGTCTGGTTTAAAGCCTTTTTTCTGCTCAGGGAAAACCCTCACCTTCATACCACCGCACATGAACGTTTTTTCAGCGCTTATTGGCGGCTGTGTTCGGATATACGATTCATGGGGTATTGGTTGATTTCAGCCTTGGCCTTTGCCTGCCATTTTTCGTTCATCGTCATTTCACCGATCATTTTCATGGAGCGGCTGGCGTTGTCGCCTTACGCATTTGCCTGGGCGTTGTTGCTGTATGGCGTGGCCTATGTGTTTGGCGGGATTGTCGCCAGCGCTCTGCACCGGCACCTGCAGGCCAACACGCAAATAGTCATTGGCCTGGGCCTGATCGCTTTGTCAGGGCTGGTCATGCTGTGGTTGGCGGATCAGTTCGGGCTCTCTGCGGCAGCGGTGCTGATACCCATGCTGATCTGTACGGCGGGCACCACCATTGCCAGGCCCATCGCCAACTCCAAAGCCATGAGTCTCTACCCACAGAATGCCGGAACCTCGACCTCGGTCGGCGGCGTGCTTATTTTCATGTGCGGCGGTGTGATCAGCGTGGTGATCAACCTCGCTTCCGAAGACCTGACCACGGCGCTTGCCCTGTGTTTCCTGTCCTTGAGTGCCACGGGTCTTGGCCTGAATGTCTTGATTACACGACGGCATCTGGCGCTGAAGACGGGCTGAAACCTGCCAGTCGTCATCCCGCACGTTGCGCCAGCGCCGGATCAACGCTTCCCGGCATTCCCTCCTGACGCCAGCCGTGTAGAATCGCGACATTCATCGCCAGTCATCCCCCGGCGGGTTTATGAGCTCNAGCCCAAGCACGCGGCGATCCCGCGACGCGAGTGGCAACTTTTGGACACGCGGCCATTTCTGAGTGTTCCAGACGTCAATAGAAGCTCACTCCCCTTTAG
>NZ_NMOJ01000140.1 GCF_002251635.1 Pseudomonas mandelii | reverse complement strand
TACTTGATTAGCCGCCCGGAGTGCTCCAATGCCTGATTACCGCTCGAAAACATCTACCCACGGCCGCAACATGGCCGGCGCGCGCGCACTGTGGCGTGCCACGGGGATGAAAGATGACGACTTCAAAAAGCCGATCATCGCGATTGCCAACTCGTTCACCCAATTCGTACCCGGCCATGTCCACCTCAAGGACCTGGGCCAGTTGGTCGCCCGCGAGATCGAACGCGCCGGCGGTGTAGCCAAAGAATTCAACACCATCGCCGTGGATGACGGCATCGCCATGGGCCATGACGGCATGCTGTATTCGCTGCCGAGCCGCGAGATCATCGCCGATTCCGTGGAGTACATGGTCAACGCCCACTGCGCCGACGCCATCGTGTGCATCTCCAACTGCGACAAGATCACCCCCGGCATGCTGATGGCCTCCCTGCGCCTGAATATCCCGGTGATTTTCGTGTCCGGCGGCCCGATGGAAGCCGGCAAGACCAAGCTCGCCTCCCACGGCCTCGACCTGGTCGATGCCATGGTCATCGCCGCCGATTCCAGCGCTTCTGACGAGAAGGTCGCGGAATACGAGCGCAGCGCCTGCCCGACCTGCGGTTCGTGCTCCGGCATGTTCACCGCCAACTCGATGAACTGCCTGGTAGAAGCCTTGGGCCTGGCGTTGCCGGGTAACGGCTCTACCCTGGCCACCCACAGCGACCGCGAGCAATTGTTCCTGCAAGCCGGCCGCACCATCGTCGAGCTGTGCAAGCGTTACTACACCGAGAACGATGAGTCGGTGTTGCCGCGCAACATCGCCAACTTCAAGGCGTTCGAAAACGCCATGACCCTGGACATCGCCATGGGCGGTTCCACCAACACCATCCTGCACTTGCTGGCCGCCGCCCAGGAAGCCGAGATCGATTTCGACCTGCGCGACATCGACCGTCTGTCCCGCCACGTGCCGCAACTGTGCAAAGTCGCGCCGAACATCCAGAAGTACCACATGGAAGACGTGCACCGCGCCGGCGGGATCTTCTCGATCCTGGGTTCCCTGGCCCGCGGCGGCCTGCTGCACACCGACCTGCCGACCGTGCACAGCAAATCCCTGGCCGAAGGCATCGCCAAATGGGACATCACCCAGACCACCGACGAAGCCGTGCATCACTTCTTCAAGGCCGGCCCGGCAGGCATCCCGACGCAAACCGCGTTCAGCCAGTCGACCCGTTGGGACACCCTCGACGACGACCGTGAAAACGGCTGCATCCGCAGTGTCGAGCACGCCTACTCCCAAGAAGGCGGCCTGGCCGTACTGTACGGCAACATCGCCCTCGACGGCTGCGTAGTCAAAACCGCTGGCGTGGACGAGTCGATCCACGTGTTCGAAGGCCGCGCCAAGATCTACGAAAGCCAGGACAGCTCGGTACGCGGCATCCTCGCCGACGAAGTCAAAGAAGGTGACATCGTCATCATCCGTTACGAGGGCCCGAAAGGCGGCCCGGGCATGCAAGAGATGCTCTACCCGACGTCGTACCTCAAATCCAAAGGCCTCGGCAAAGCCTGCGCCCTGCTGACCGACGGCCGTTTCTCCGGCGGCACCTCGGGCCTGTCCATCGGCCACGCTTCTCCAGAAGCCGCTGCCGGTGGCGCGATTGGCCTGGTGCAGGATGGCGACAAAGTGCTGATCGACATTCCGAACCGCTCGATCAACCTGTTAATCAGCGATGAAGAACTGGCTGCACGCCGTGTCGAGCAGGATCAGAAAGGCTGGAAGCCTGTGGAAAAACGTCCACGCAAGGTGACCACTGCACTGAAGGCTTACGCCCTGCTGGCAACCAGCGCCGACAAGGGTGCTGTGCGTAACAAGGCGATGCTCGACGGGTTGTAAACCTTAACTGCCGAACAAAAAATGCCCCGCCAAGTGCGGGGCATTTTTTTGACCAAAATCCCTCAGCCAATGGAGATCAACTGTGGGAGCGAGCCTGCTCGCGAAAGCGCCGGGTCAGTCAACATCAATGCTGAATGACCCACCGTCTTCGCGAGAAGGCTCGCACCTACATTGGATCTTCGGTCTTACTGAATCTCGTCAGGCTTGACGATCACCCAGTTCTTGTCCGCCGTCACCGGCAGCCCTTCCTTGGCCTGGGCCGCTGCGTGCTTGGCCATCATGCCGTTGAGTTGGGTCATGTACTTGTCNTTGCGGTTGACCCACAAGTGGATGCCGCCCTTGGCCACGTCGACGCTGTGGAACAGCATGAAACCGTCGCTGCTCGGGGTGTCGCCGCCCACGAGCACCGGTTTTTTCCATTCATCGATGTAGGTCAGGATCGCCGCTTGCTTGCCCGCCATCCAGGTCGCCGGGGTCCACAGGTAAGGGGTCAGTTCCAGGCCCAGGTTGGCCTTCTCGTCATATTTGCCGGCAGTGATTTGTTTGCGTGCGGTGGTCAGCTCGCCAGTCTTGCGGTCCTTGAGCAGGGTGCTCACGCCGATGACGTTCTCGGGTTTGACGTTGTAGCCGTACTTCGGATCGGCAGCGACCATGCGCACCAGTTCCTCGGACGCGGCGGTCATCACGTAGACCTCAATGCCATTTTCCATCAGCTTGTTGTAGAGCTCAGCCTGGCCGGTGAAGACTTTTGGTGGCTGCACGTCGAGGTTCTTGACCACATCGCCTTCGTAATAGGTCGCCGGCACTGGCTTGCCGGAAGCCATCATCTCATCGACGTAGCCTTTGAGTTCCTTAAGGGTGAAGCCGGAGAAGATCTGCGCCACCCACGGGTAGCAGACCATGTCGTCGACTTCACAAAGGCGGTAGTAGTAGCTGAACAGGCTTTCCTTGTGTTCAGCGGTGTCCTTGAACGGGATCAGTTTCAGGGANGGGTCCATGGTGTCGCGGGTGATCAGGCCCTTGTTTTCCAGGTACGGCAGCAAGGACTCTTCAAGATCATAGCGGTAGCTGGTGTTGTCCATGTCGAACACCGCGAAGTTACCTTTGTTGGCGTTGGCCGCAATCATCGCGTCCAGCGCCTTGGCCTGATCGGCTGGCCAGTGTTTCAAATCCGTGGCGAAGACCTGACCGGCGAGGCCAAGACAGAGTGCTGCTGCGAGAAATTTCGGTGCGAGTTTCATCGGCGGTTTCTCCCTGATCCAAAGATATCGACGCTAACAAATAAGTGTGACAGCTCTCGCCTGCCAGCGACCGCTCGCGTCCCTTTCGCGCCAAGTGCATCCCCGACAGCGACACCGGCTTATTCCAAAAACGACAGTTATCAGACTTTTTTGATATTAATTCATTGGAAATCAAGCTGTTAGGCTTCGCGATCCGCAGCTGCCCCGGAAGGTGGCTGGCACAAGTCACTTTCGGAGTTCACATGAATCTGCCGCTGATCCTCAATCTGCTGGTATTCCTCGCCCTGCTCTTTGGCTTGGCGCAAACCCGTCACACGACGTGGAGCTTAGCTAAAAAAGTCCTGCTCGCGCTGGTGTCGGGCGTGGTGTTTGGTGTCGCTTTGCACACGATTTACGGTGCCGGCAACCCAGTGCTGAAAGCCTCGATCGGCTGGTTCGATCTGGTGGGCAACGGTTACGTGCAGTTGTTGCAAATGATCGTCATCCCGCTGGTGTTCGCCTCGATCCTCAGCGCCGTGGCGCGTCTGCACAANGCCTCGTCCCTGGGCAAGATCAGCTTCCTGACCATCGGCACGCTGCTGTTCACCACGGCGATTGCGGCGCTGATCGGCATCGGCCTGACCAACCTGTTCGGCCTCACCGCCGAAGGCCTGGTGGCCGGCACCCAGGAAATGGCGCGCCTGCAAGTGATCCAGAGCGATTACGCCGGCAAGGTCGCCGACCTGAATATCCCGCAATTGCTGCTGTCGTTCGTGCCGGCGAACCCGTTCGCCGACCTGGCGCGCGCCAAGCCGACGTCGATCATCAGTGTGGTGATTTTCGCTGCATTCCTGGGGGTTGCCGCGCTGCAACTGCTCAAGGATGACGTGGAAAAAGGCCAGAAAGTAATCAACGCCATCGACACCCTGCAAGCCTGGGTGATGCGCCTGGTGCGCCTGGTGATGAAGCTGACGCCGTACGGCGTGCTGGCGCTGATGACCAAAGTGGTCGCCGGTTCCAACCTGCAAGACATTATCAAGCTCGGCAGTTTTGTGGTGGTGTCGTACCTGGCGCTGGGCCTGATGTTTGTGGTGCACGGCCTGCTGCTGTCCCTGGCCGGGATCAACCCGCTGCGGTTCTTCCGTAAAGTGTGGCCGGTGCTGACGTTTGCCTTCACCAGCCGCTCCAGCGCGGCGACGATTCCACTGAGCATCGAAGCGCAGACCAGCCGCTTGGGCATCCCGCAATCCATCGCCAGTTTCGCCGCGTCGTTCGGCGCGACCATTGGCCAGAACGGCTGNGCGGGCCTCTACCCGGCGATGTTGGCCGTGATGGTTGCGCCCACTGTCGGCATCAACCCGCTGGACCCGCTGTGGATCGCGACCCTGGTGGCGATTGTGACCTTGAGTTCGGCCGGTGTGGCCGGCGTGGGTGGCGGTGCGACGTTTGCCGCGTTGATCGTGCTGCCGGCGATGGGCTTGCCGGTGTCATTGGTGGCGTTGCTGATTTCGGTTGAGCCGCTGATCGATATGGGCCGCACGGCGTTGAACGTGAGTGGTTCGATCACGGCCGGGGCGATTACCAGCCAGATCATGCAGCAGACGGATAAAGAACTGCTGGATGCCGATGAGCATGCGGAGTTGGCGCACGCTTAAGACTGTAATTGTCTGCGCGGGCCTCATCGCGGGCAAGCCCGCTCCCACAGGGATCGCAGGTGTTCACATAATTTGTGTTTCACCTCGACCACTGTGGGAGCGGGCTTGCCCGCGATGCTTTTAGGCTTTTTCCCAGACTTCGAAGTTGTACGCCGGCTTATCATCCACAGCCGGATTCTCAATGTTCGACACCAGTTTCCACTGCCCCACATCAAACTCCGGAAACCACGCATCCCCTTCCGGGCTCAGCGCCACTCGGGTCAGATACAACCGATCCGCCTGCGCCAGCCCTTGCGCATACAACTGCGCGCCGCCAATCAGCATCACCTCATCGACGCCCTGCTCCTTCGCCCATTCCTGCGCGCGAACCACGGCGGCCTCCAGCGACGGATAAACCTCCGCACCTTCCAGCACCAAGTCGGTCTGACGGCTGACCACGATGTTCAAGCGCCCCGGCAACGGTCGGCCCAGCGAATCCCAGGTCTTGCGCCCCATGATGATCGGCTTGCCAAGCGTGGTGGCCTTGAAGTATTTGAAATCCCCCGGCAAATGCCAGGGCATGCTGTTGTCGACGCCGATCACACGGTTTTCACCGAGGGCTGCGATCAGGCTTAAAGGGAGTGATTTAGTCATGCCAGCGAGGATACCAGAGCCTCCCGTACCCCGATAAGCGCCACAGCGGTTATGCTCACAGCTCATTTGAGCGACGGGATGCCGCGTGACTGAACTGACTCCACTGCAAAACCTCTGGCTGACCGAGACGGTGCGCCTGCGTGAAGAACACGCCGGCCCGCTGGAAGACCTGGAAGCCAACCGCCTGGCCCGCNNGGCCGGCGGCGANCTGCCGATGCGCATTCAGCGCCGGGCCGTGTGGCTGGCCGAGCGCGATGGTTTGGCCGACGCCCTCAAACACTGGCTGCAAGGCGCGCGACTGGCGCTGATCGTGATGGCGGTGCTCGCCGTCGTCAGCGGCGCTGGTCTTGCGTTTGCCGCACTGGGTGACGGCCAGACCCCGGTAAATGTGTTCTGGGCCCTGGGCAGTCTGCTGGGGCTCAATCTGATTCTGCTGTTGAGCTGGGCATTGGGCCTGCTGTTTGCCGGCGAACACAGCGCCAGCCTCGGCCGCCTGTGGTTGTGGCTCAGCGAAAAACTCGCGCGTGATGCCAAGGCCGCGCAACTGGCGCCGGCGTTGCTGCTGTTGTTACAGCGCCGAAAACTCAATCGCTGGGCGGTCGGCGTGCTGGTCAACGGCTTGTGGTTGCTGGCGTTGCTCAGTGCGCTGGTTATCGTGCTGATGCTGATGGCAACCCGACGCTACGGCTTTGTCTGGGAAACCACCATTCTGCGTGGCGACACCTTCGTCGCCATGACCCAGGCCCTAGGCGCCCTGCCAGCCCTGCTCGGTTTCAGCGTGCCCAGCGTGGAGATGATCCGCGCCAGCGGCGATTCCGCCCTGAACATCGAAAGCGCTCGCCAAGCCTGGGCCGCATGGCTGGTGGGCGTGTTGCTGGTCTACGGCGTGTTGCCGCGTCTGGTGCTGGTGCTGTTCTGCCGCTGGCGCTGGACCTCCGGCCAAGCCGCTTTGCGCCTGGATTTGAACCTGCCCGGTTACGCCCAATTGCGCGAACGCCTGATGCCCACCAGCGAACGCCTCGGCATCAGTGATGCCGCACCTGCGCAACTGCATCGTGTCGAAAGGGGCGTCAGTGAGCAGCAAAGCGACGGCGCGTTGCTGGTGGCCATCGAGCTNGACGATCAGCACCCCTGGCCGCCCAAACTGCCGGCCAGCGTGAAAAACGCCGGCATCCTCGACACCCGCGAATCGCGCAACAAACTGCTGGAACAACTCACCCGCTTCCCGCCCGCGCGCCTGGCTATCGCTTGCGACCCACGGCGCTCGCCCGACCGTGGCAGCCTGGCGCTGATCGCCGAGCTGGCACGCAGCGCCGCCGCGACCCGCGTGTGGTTGCTGCAAGCGCCGCCCGGCGAAGCACTGGATGCCGAACGCCTCGGCGACTGGCACATAGCGCTGCAACAGCTGGACCTGCCGTTCGCCGATTGTGTGCCTGTGAACTGGCTGGAGACCGGTCATGACTAANNCCTGNAAANCNC
>NZ_NMOJ01000014.1 GCF_002251635.1 Pseudomonas mandelii | reverse complement strand
ATACAGTGTTTGATATTTTTCCGAATCAATGGTCGACAGTTTTTCTGTCGGCTTTGTCAATAAGCTACTGAGCGACTGGTCAAATTTTTGCAGTGCCCGAACTTGCACATTCTGTTGTTCATTAATATCCGCCACGATATCTTCGCTGCGTTTGTAGTCTGCCCATAACGGACTCAGTGCTTTGGCGTCATGCCCCTGCGCAGTGCCGATGTAGTTGAAGTTCGAATCATAGAAGTTCGCACTCACATCCGCTTCGATATCCGAACTGCGCGACGTGATCAATTGGCTGCGGGAGTCGACAATGGCGACCACGTCGGGTTTCGCCGCCCTGAGGCTTTGCATGTCCGGGTATACCGTCACCGAGCCGAACTGACGTTGCAGCGATGCCTTGACCCAGTCCACTGCATGGTCGGGTCTGGAGGTGGCCACGTAGGCGTCGTGGATCGACTGTACCAGCAGGCTCTGGCCGAAACCGGTGCCGGCGTTGGCCTGATAGTGCTGAAGATAATCGCGGTTGGCCTGGGTGTTGCGGCTGTAGACGATTCCCAGCGAAACCTGGGGGCCGTTAGGAACGTGCGTGGCGTTGCTGCGTCCAACCGGTTCAGAGAAGAGCCCGTCCAGGGAAGACTTGGCCTTGGGCGCAGTAGGGACAGAGCAGCCCGCCAAGACAATGGTCATGGTTAATGTACTGACAAGTGCAAGTTTCATGGCATTACTCCAGTGAAACAACTTGAGTCGGAAAGTTGTACTGTCGGATGATCCGGCGTGAGTGTCAGACTAAACCTGTCACAGTGTCTTTAAATAGCCAAAAACTGCACTTCTTGGGTGGCCAATAGGTTAATTGGGTTTAAGCGATGTCCGGTAATTGCGCCGGGAAATAAAAAGGCCCGAAATGTTAATTCGGGCCTTTTTACTTATGGCTATCCCTTCAGCGATCAGTTTTCCAAGGGGATCAACACTTTCTCGTCGGGGGACAACACCATGAATACCAACAGTTTGGCAGGCTTGGTTGCGCTGGCATTTTTCGAGACCAAATGTTCCGAGCCGGCCGGTTCGTACCAATACTGCCCGGCCTTATATGTGATTGCTTTCTCACCCTTCACTTGAGAAATGATCGAGCCTGAAAGCACGTAGGCCATGGCGGTGCCTTCATGCTTATGGGCTATCGAGGATTGGCCGGGTTTGTAGTCGACCTCAATCATCATGGCTTTTTTGCCAGGCACGTTTTTCAGTGCTTCATCCTGCAAAACCGTGACCTTCTCCGAAGGGCCTTCGTGAGCAATGGCAGTCGCTGAAACGGTCAGGGCGAGGGCGGTCAGGGGAGCAGCAAGGAAACGCAAAGCTTTCATGGTTCTTCACCTGCGGTTGGTTAGTTGTCAGAAACAACATTAGTCCGCAGACGGGGCCAATCAAACAGCCAATATTCGCGAAGGTGAGGGGACCAATCCTACGCATGATTAATGCGAGGGGGCAAGCCCCCTCGCCACAAGGCAGCGGTTGTAGGGATTCAGCGAATCGGGAAGCTGTTGAAATCCACGGTTCTCGCCAGGTTTTCATCGATCAGGCCAATAAAGCCTTGTACTTCAGGGCAGTTGAAATGCGATTGCATGGCCGCTTCCGATTGCCAGCGGGCGCTGACGGTCCAGCGGTTGCTGTCCTCTGGGCAGCGGTCGACCATATAGGAATCACAGCCCGGTTGCTGACGCAGGGTGTCGACAATCTTTTGCAGTTGCTTACCCAGTTCTTCCGAGCGGCCGGCGGCGGCCTGCACCTGTACGGTATTGATCACTTCGTTGGACATTGCTCACACTCCTGAATCAGGCCGGACGAATCCTGCTCATTGAGGGATAACGCTTATGCAGGATAGGCCTGCACCTGTGGACCGCCAATAGCCAATCGCCGGATAAAGCCGCAGACCAATCGATCAGGCCACCTGCTGCAAAATGTCGCGCAAACGGTCCAGGGCGACGTCGATATCCAGGGTTTCGATGGCGCCAAAGCCCAGGAAAAGCCCGGCCCGTGGTGCTTGCTGGTAGAAAAAGCTGTCGATCGCGTAGAGCCCGACTTCGACCTTTTTCGCCAATTCGATCACCAATGGAATATCGATAGGCACTTTGCACATAACCACCATGTGGAACCCGGCCGTGGTGGGCACAGGTTCAAGCCAGGGTGACAGGTCGCCCGCTATGCGCGACAGGATCCGCTCGCGACGCCCGGCATAGATCGTGTGGCAGCGCCGGATGTGCTTGAGCAGGCAACCTTCGGCGATGAACTTGGCCAGCGCCCATTGGGGCAGGGTGGAGGTGTGCAGGTCGGTGAGTTGCTTGGCGCGGATGACGGCTTCAAGAATTGCCGGCGGCAACACCGCATAACCGAGGCGCAGTTCCGGCAGCATGGTTTTTGAAAAGGTCCCGACGTAGGCGACAATGCCGCGTTCATCCATGCTTTGCAGTGAATCGGTCGGGCGGCCTTCGTAGCGAAATTCGCTGTCGTAATCGTCCTCGATGATGATCGCGCCCAGCTCGTAAGCCCGTTCCAGCAGCGCAACCCGGCGTGCCTGGCTCATCGGCATGCCCAGCGGAAACTGGTGGGACGGCGTGACGTAAATCAGCCGGGTGCCCAAGGGGATCTTGTCCACCTCAATCCCTTCGGCATCCACCGGCACCCCGATCACCGTGGCCCCGTGGGTGCCAAACAACAGGCGAGCCGGCGGATAGCCGGGGTCTTCCATGGCGACAATGCTGCCCGGGCGCGTCAGCACCCGGGAGATCAGGTCCAGCGCCTGTTGCGCACCGTTGCACACCACCACGTCTTCGTCCTGGCAATTGACCCCGCGGGAAAACGCGATGTGCCGGGCGATCGCATTGCGCAGTGCCGGCAGGCCTTCGGGCAGGCTGTAGAAACCTTTGGAACCGGCAATCTGGCGCAATGCGTGGGAGATGCAGCGCCGCCAATCGTCCTGTGGGAACTGGCCTTTGCTGGTCGCGCCACCGATGAAGTCGTAGCGTAACGAACCCTCAAGGGTAGGGTGGCGCAAAAACACCGGCAGATTGCGCCAGGACTCGATCACCTCAAAGCTCGCCAGCTGCGAATGGCTTTGCTTGGGGACGGCTTTGGCTGTCCGGGCGTTGACGAAAGTGCCTTTGCCGATCACCCCGGTGAGGAAGTTCTCATAGGTCAGTTGCGCGTAGGTGTCGGAAATGGTCTTGCGCGAAATGCCCAGCTGTTCGGCCAGCAAGCGACTGGGTGGCAGTTGCGTCCCGGCTGCCAGGCGGCCGGATTCAATGGCGCTGCGCAGTTGGTTATACAACTGGCCTGCCAGGTCCTTGCGGCCGTTGATGACAACATGAAGTTCCATACCGGCGAGGCTCCTGGAGCGATTGAGGCGCGTGTGCGTCGCGCCAGATTACCCGCACGAGCCGCCGTGCAGAAGTTGCGTGGGCGAAAAACCCAGGATTGGTCTGCCGCCGAATGGTCCACGGCTTTTTCGCCGAATTGGACCTGTAACGCCGATGCGTCAGCGCCTACCTTGGGGGTCTCTATTTGATCCAAGAGGGTCACCCCATGAGCTCCCGCCTGGATTACTACAGTGCGTCGCCCAAAGCGATGAAGGCGATGATCGCTATGGAAGCCTTGACCAGCAACCTGAGCATCGAGCCCGCCTTGCTGCATTTGATCAAGATCCGCGCCTCGCAACTCAATGGCTGCGCCTTCTGCACCGACATGCATTCAGTGGACGCGCGGCGTCTGGGCGAGACGGATCGGCGCTTGTATTCGATTGTGGTGTGGCGCGACAGCGGCTTCTTCAACCCTCGCGAACGCGCGGCGTTGGCCTGGACCGAGGCGGTGACCCTGCTCTCTGAAAACCATGTGCCGGACGACGTCTACGCGCAGGCGCGTGAGCAGTTCAACGAAAGCGAAATGGTCGACTTGACCATCGCGGTCACCACCATCAACAGCTGGAATCGCCTGGCGGTGAGTTTTCGGCAAAGCCCCAGCAGCTGAATCGATTTTCCGCTCGGGGTGTCACGTCAGGTTCATAAACGCTGCGCAGGATGAGGTTTTCAAGGATAGATCGACAAGGAGTCATTGATATCATACATGGAATCCACCCGCGCTGCCGGGATTGACCCGGTGCTGGCGCAGTCTTTCCGGGTCAGTGCCCGTTGCGGTTGTTTCATGCAGGCGGCCCGCAGCCTCAATATCAAATCAACGCAATTGCGCAAACACCTGGCGCAGCTTGAAACGCAATTGCAGTGTTCGCTGTTCAGTCACCAGGACAACGGCCTGGCCTTGAGCCGTGAAGGGTTGCAGCTTCAGGCCCAGTTGATCGCCCTGGCTCATGAGCACGATGTGCCGGTGATCGAACAACCATTGATTCGACTGGCCGTGGCCGAGTCGATTCTGCATGACATCCTGGGACGTGATCTGGTCGCGCTGTTGCGACGCAACGCCAGCGTGCGCCTCGACATCATCACGCTGGACAGCGAACTGTCCCTGCAAGCGATCAGTGCTGACGTGGTGCTGTGGCTGGCCGGTATCGACTCACCGCTGCCAGGCCCGAGTTTCCCGGTCAGCGAGCCGCAGCGTCTGGCGCGACTGGACTATCTGCCGCACATCGCCAAACGGTATTCACGGGTGGCGGCCCGCCCCGACAGCCTTGATGACCTGGCTGACTTCATGTTGGTGCAATGGCAGCCGGATCGTCAGGTCGAGAGTTTTCGGCCATGGAACGGCGTGGTCGACCAGCGCCTGGCCGGCGTGGTGCATTTGCACTCTTATGAGCTGATGCTGGAGATGATCCGTTGCAGCGCCTGCATTGGTTTGCTGCCCACTTACATGAGTCGGTTTGACCGCGGCCTGATCGGGTTATCGGGGGTGTTCGACCAGCCGATGCAGCGCCAGGTGTGGATGGCGGTCAATACCGAGTCCACAGGGCGGGCAGAAGTGCAAATGATCGTCGACCTGATCCACAACACCTTCAACGAGCGGCGTGAGTGGTTCGAAGCCTGAGCGCATAAACCTGTGGGAGCGAGCTTGCTCGCGATGGCGGCCTAACATTCAACATCCTGAGTGACTGACCCACCGATATCGCGAGCAAGCTCGCTCCCACAGGGTTTGTCGCGCAGAGGGTTATGGTCACATCGCGAGAAGGCATTGTAGAGTGGGCGGCCATGTCTGCATCAAGGATGAGTCACCCATGCCCGCTACCGATTCTGTCATCACCCTCGAACGCTTCAGCGAATCCCACATCGAGGGCGTCACCGCACTCTACAACGACCCGGCGATCACCCGTCAGGTCCTGCAAATGCCGTTTCAATCCACCGAGATCTGGCGCCAACGCCTGGCGTCGGATAACGAGCGGCTGGTGAAACTGGTGGCGCTGCATCAGGGCGCGGTCATCGGCAACATTGGCCTGGAGCAGTTTTCGCGGATCCGCCGCAGCCATGCCGGCAATCTCGGCATGGCGGTCGCGGTGGATTGGCAGGGCAAAGGCGTGGGCTCAAAACTGCTGGCGGCGGCGCTGGACGTCGCCGACAACTGGATGAACCTGCAACGGGTCGAGCTCTCGGTGTACGCCGACAACGAAGCAGCCATCGGGCTCTACCGCAAGTTCGGTTTCGAGACCGAAGGCCTGTTCCGCGACTACGCCGTGCGTGACGGCCGGCTGGTCGACACGTTGAGCATGGCGCGTCTGCGTCGCACGCCCAGGTCCGACTGACTCAGTCACCCAACGCGAACGCCACCGCCGCCTGCGCATGCAGTTCGGTGGTGTCGAGCAAGGGCAGGGCGCTGTGCTCGGGTTTGATCAGCAGGCCGATTTCCGTGCANCCGAGGATGATCGCCTGGGCGCCACGCCGGGTCATCGACTCGATGACCTGCTGATACACCTTGCGCGACGCCTCGTTGATCACCCCGACACACAACTCCTCATAGATGATCCGGTGCACGGCCTGGCGTTCGTCCGCGTCGGGCACCAGCACGGTCAAGCCCTGGGCGGCCAGGCGATCCTTGAGAAAGTCCTGTTCCATGGTGAACGCAGTTCCGAGCAAACCGACCTTCAGCGCTCCGGTCTCCACGGCTGCCTGGGCGGTCGGGTCGGCGATGTGCAAAAACGGAATATTGATCGCGCCCTGAATCTGCCCGGCCACCTTGTGCATGGTGTTGGTACACAGCACCACGCACTCGGCACCGCCGGCCTGCAGCCGCTGCGCCGCGTCCACCAGAATCGCCGCCGCGTCGTCCCAACGCCCGGCATGCTGGGCCTGTTCGACAGGGCCGAAGTCGACGCTGTACATCAGCAATTTCGCCGAACGCAACGGCCCGAGCCGGTCGCGAACCNGTTGGTTGATGANGCGGTAATACTCGGCGCTGGACTCCCAGCTCATGCCGCCGATAAGGCCGATGGTGCGCATGCGACTCTCCGATTTCTTCAAGTGGGGAGAGTGTCCATCGATTTGGGCAGATGATGCCAGTGTATTGAGTGGTTTATGCCTCGTTTTCCCTGAAGCTTCTGCGTCAGAGACAGGCGAGTGATCAAGGGCCCCGTGCGGCGTACAGCGCGCGTGATGCGGCGCAGTCGCAAACGCTTGGGGTCACGCTGGAGCGTCAGCAGGGTGTGCACGCCATAGATTCCGACCGTCGGGTGGATTTCGATACCTTGCCCGGCGTCTTGGCGTATACGCCGATCGGCGTCGAGGTGTTCTCCGAGTCCGTCACCGGTGGTGAATACCTGCTGATGCGCCTGGACGAACCGTTTGCCGATGAACAGTTACCCTGTGTCACCCACCGTGTGCAGTCTTCAGGCAATCGACGTGCGCTGACCCTGGCACGAGCGGTGCGGCGTCTGTTGCTCGCGCCGCAGCCCGATCTACTGGCGTTTGAGCAGTGTGCGCTGGGGCTCGTTGGCTTGACCCGGCAGAAAATCGACACCACACAGCGGATCACGTCCATGTCCTTCGTCCGGGTGCTGGAGCAGATCGCCGAGCAGTTCCACCAGCCTCTGACGCTTGCGCAACTGGCCGACACTTACGGGCAGAATCCGCTGCGTTTCCTGCGCGATTTCACCCAGGCCATGGGCCTGACGCCCCATGCTTATCTGGTGGAAGTTCGCCTTCAAGCGGCACGCCGCATCATCAAACACCAACAGGCGGGTATCAGCTACTGTCAGATCTGACAGGTAAACGGCAATAAAACGATGAAAATGCAGCCGCTCGTCGTTTTCACTCATCGTTAAAGGGTGCCCATACAGCAGCTTTGTCGTACACCGGTGGCCGGCATCTGCCATGATCGGCTTCCGCAGCACCGCTTCAACCAAAGGAACACCGCAATGGACGACGTACAGCAACTGGGCGAGATGCTTCGCCACTACGCAGAAAGCGAAGCGCACAAGAAGCAAGTGTTTGAGTCGCAATCGGCCGTGTGGGCGACGCGTATCGGTGAATTGTTCGACCAGATCCAGCAATGGCTGGAGCCGGTCCAGGTGCCGAATCTGCTGGAGGTGAGTCGCGAGGTGTATGTCGCTTCAGGGCCGAGCGTTCCGGTCGAGACGTCGACGTTCAAGACCGAGAAATTGAGCATTGTCATTGCCGGCAAACCGGTGGAGTTCGTGCCGGATGTGATGGGCGCCGGTGGTCAGATTTCGTTGGCGGTGATGGGGTTGACGGCTGCGCGGTATGGCAGCATTTCGCTGGTGTGCCTGCCGCCGTCGACCAACTGGCAATGGCGCAAGACCAATGGGTTGAAGGACCCGGATACGTTTGCCTTCGATGCGAACTTCCTGGCGCAGCAGTTGCAGAGCCTTATTCCCCGCGAACGCGGTTGATTCTCTGACCTTACACATATCCCTGTGGGAGCGAGCAGGCTCGCTCCCACATTTGGATTAGTGGTGTGTNACCTTACACATATCCCTGTGGGAGCGAGCAGGCTCGCTCCCACATTTGGATTAGTGGTGTGTCAGATTTCCAGGTTGCCCCATCCGGGTTTAGCGTCTTCCGGCGCCACCGCCTTCACAGTCTTCCCCGTCGCCAATTCCACCCGCCGCGCCACCTCAGGGTCATCGGCAAACGGAATCAGGCTCGCGTCCTCCAGGCTCTCGGCCGTCTGGTGTTTCAGGCAATACTCGATCGCCAGCCAAAACCCCACGACCCCAAACAGATTCAACACTATCTCGGTCATCTCACACCTCACGCAATCTGCGCTTCACGTTCGGCCATCGCCACGTCCGAAACCCGCACTGTGCGCCACGTGTTGTAGGCCATCAGCAGCATCCCGCTAAGGAAGAAAACCCCGCCGGCGAAGCGCACCACGAATCCCGGATGGCTGGCCTGCAAGGCCTCGACGAACGAGTAGGTCAGGGTGCCGTCGTCGTTGATCGCACGCCACATCAACCCTTGGGTGATGCCGTTGACCCACATCGAGGCGATGTACAACACCGTGCCGATGGTCGCGAGCCAGAAGTGCAGGTTGATCAGCGGCGTGCTGAACATCTGCTCACGACCGAAGACTTTCGGGACCATGTGGTAGATGGCGCCAAACGTGATCATCGCCACCCAACCGAGGGCACCGGCGTGGACGTGGCCGATGGTCCAGTCGGTGTAGTGGGAGAGGGCGTTGACCGTTTTGATGGCCATCATCGGCCCTTCGAACGTCGACATCCCGTAGAACGCCAGCGACAGCACTAAAAAGCGCAGGATCGGGTCGGTGCGCAACTTATGCCAGGCGCCCGANAGGGTCATCATGCCGTTGATCATGCCGCCCCAGCTCGGTGCCAGCAGTACCAGCGACATCACCATGCCCAGCGACTGTGCCCAGTCCGGCAACGCGGTGTAGTGCAAATGGTGCGGGCCGGCCCAGATGTACAGGGTGATCAGCGCCCAGAAATGCACAATCGACAACCGGTACGAGTACACCGGCCGCCCGACCTGTTTCGGTACGAAGTAATACATCATCCCGAGGAACCCGGTGGTCAAGAAAAAGCCCACGGCGTTGTGCCCGTACCACCACTGCACCATGGCGTCGGTGGCCCCGGAATAGACCGGATAGGACTTGAACCAATCCACCGGAATCGACAGGTGATTGACCACGTGCAGCATCGCGATCACGACGATGAACGCGCCGAAGAACCAGTTGCCGACGTAGATGTGTTTGGTCTTGCGTTGCACCACGGTGGTGAAGAACACGATGGCGTAAGCGACCCAGACCACCGTCATCCACACCGCGCCGGAGAATTCGATTTCGGCGTATTCCTTAGTGGTGGTGTAGCCCAGCGGCAAGGTGATCAGCATCACCACGATCACCGATTGCCAGCCCCAGAAGGTGAACGCCGCCAGTTTGTCGGAGTACAGCCGCACCTGACACGTGCGCTGTACCGCGTAGTAACTGGCGGCGAATTGCGCGCTGCCGGCAAAGCCGAAAATCACCAGGCTGGTGTGCAGCGGGCGCAAGCGGCCGAAGGTGGTCCACGGCAGGTCGAGGTTCATCTCGGGCCACACCAGTTGCGAGGCGATCCACACCCCCATCGCCATCCCTACGACGCCCCATACGATGGTTGCCACGACGAATTGGCGGACGACCTTGTAGTTGTAGGCCTGTCCGATTGCTGCTGTGCTCATGGTCAATGCTTCCACGGTTGCAAAGTCTTGCCAGGCCACCCGGACTGGCATGTCGTCCACTGTAGAAACCCTGCCGGAAACAAAACAGACTCAGAAAAACCGAGTTTATGCGGATCAGATACGAGGCCAGCCTGCGGTGATCTGACGCACGCTGATACGGTTTTTTAGCATTCAGGTGAATCTGTAACCCGCTGCGCCGCAGGTTCATAGTCACTGCCACAAGCACCGCCACCCCTGTAGCAGAGCGTGCGATCCACCCTGATGAGGTAGCCACATGTATCAGTACGACGACTATGACCGGGCCCTGGTCTTCGAGCGGGTTGCGCAGTTTCGCGATCAGGTCGAGCGTTTCATGACGGGCGAGTTGAGCGAGGAAGAGTTCCTGCCGTTGCGTCTGCAGAACGGCCTGTACATGCAAAAGCACGCCTACATGCTGCGCGTGGCGATTCCTTACGGCACCCTGAGCGCCACGCAAATGCGCACGCTGGCGAGCATCGCCCGGGACTACGATCGCGGGTATGGCCACTTCACCACCCGGCAGAACATGCAGTTCAACTGGATCGAACTGGCGCAGGTGCCGGACATTCTCGAACGGCTTGCCCAGGTCGAAATGCACGCGATCCAGACCTCCGGCAACTGCGTGCGCAACATCACCACTGAAGCCTTTGCCGGGGTCGCGGCAGACGAGCTGATGGACCCAAGACCGCTGGCCGAGATCCTGCGCCAGTGGTCGACCATCAACCCGGAGTTCCTGTACCTGCCGCGCAAGTTCAAGATCGCCATCTGCTCGGCGGAGCAGGACCGCGCCGCGATCATGATGCATGACATCGGCCTTTATCTTTATCGCGATGACAGTGGGCAGATGCTGCTGCGGGTCATTGTCGGTGGCGGGTTGGGGCGCACGCCGATCCTTGGGTTGCAGATCCGCGAAGGATTGCCCTGGCAGCATTTGCTGTCCTACGTCGAGGCGGTGCTACGGGTCTACAACCGCCACGGCCGACGCGACAACAAGTACAAGGCGCGGATCAAGATTCTGGTCAAGGCCTTGGGCATCGAAGCCTTCGCCAGGGAAGTGGAGGAAGAATGGCAGTACCTCAAGGACGGTCCGGCGCAATTGACCGACGTCGAATATGAGCGGGTCGCCAGTGCCTTCGTGGCTCCCGATTACCGTTCACTGTCCGACACGGACCTGAATTTCGGCACGCGCCTGGCCGAGAGCCCGGCTTTCGCACGCTGGGTCATGCGTAACGTTCAGCCCCACAAGGTCGCGGGTTACACCAGCGTGGTGCTGTCGACCAAACCGGGCTTCGACTCACCACCGGGGGACGTGACGACCGAGCAAATGTTGGCCGTGGCCGAGTGGTCCGAACAGTTCGGTTTCGGTGAGATTCGCATCGCCCACGAACAGAACATCGTGCTGCCGGACGTGCCCAAGGCTGATCTCTACACCCTGTGGTGCCTGGCCTGCGAGCAGGGCCTGGGCTGCGCCAACATCGGTTTGTTGACGGACATCATCGCGTGCCCCGGCGGCGATTTCTGCGCGTTGGCCAACGCCAAATCCATCCCGATTGCCCAGGCGATCCAGGCACGTTTCGAGGACCTGGATTACCTCCACGACCTGGGCGACATCAGCCTGAACATCTCCGGCTGCATGAACGCCTGCGGTCACCACCACATCGGCAACATCGGCATTCTGGGCGTCGATAAAAACGGCAGCGAGTGGTACCAGATCACCCTCGGCGGCAGCCAGGGCAAGAACAGCGCCTTGGGCAAGGTCATCGGCCCTTCCTTCAGCGCTGCCGAAGTGCCTGGGGTGATCGAGCGGATCATCGCCACGTTCGTCGACTACCGCGAGAGCGAAGAACTGTTTGTCGACACCTTGCAGCGCATCGGTCTTGAGCCGTTCAAGGAACAGGTTTACCCGAAGGTGCTGGAGGTCTCGGCATGAACAATTTGCTGCGACTGGAGGAGGGTGGGGCGCGGATTGTGACTGACGATCCGTGGGTGCTGGTCAGGGACGTAGAGGGTGAATTGCCGGACGGTTCGGTGATTCTGCCGTTGAGTCGCTGGCTTCAAGCGCCCGCACAGCATGCGGTCTGGCTGGGGCCGGATGATGAAGTGGAAAGTCTCAAGCCGTGGTTTGACGCATTGCCGCTGATTGCCCTGGACTTCCCGAGCTTTCGCGACGGTCGCGGTTACAGCCAGGCGTACCTGCTGCGTACTCGGTTGGGCTGGACGGGGGAATTGCGCGCGGTTGGTGATGTGCTGCGCGATCAGCTCAGCCATATGCGCCAATGTGGGTTCGATAGTTTCGCGGTGCGCGAAGACAAATCCGCCGAGGATGCGCTGAAGGGACTGGCCGGGATGAGCGTTCTCTATGGGCGTTCAGTGATTGAACCGCGGCCGTTATTCAGGAGGCGTTGAGAGTTTCGCTTGGGTCGATGATGGCATTTTGATAAAGTCCGCGCATTCTCAAAAAGGAGTCGGGTATGCGCAGGATTTTCGCGGTCGGGTTGGTGACGTTGATGTTATGATTTCGCCAGCGGCCTGACTCCGCAGCAGATCGAGCGCCTGCAGGCGCTGCAAGACAAATACGCCGCTAACTAATCAACGACATAACCGAGGACCCGCGCCAGCGGGCTTTCGGCTGCATGGAAGAAGTCGGGAAAGGAGTCGAGTTGTGGGTGTGGGCAAGAAGGTTTTGGGGCTGATTGCGCTGTTACTGATGTTGGCGCTGTGGGCCAGTTATTTTTATGTGTTCAAGGAAAACCGTGACGGCCAGTTGGGTGGAGCCTTCGACAGTACGGCCTGGTGCGGCACGCCACCGGCCAGCGACGCCGCGCTGCTGGGCAAGGATCAACTGACGCTGCGCATCACCAACTCGGTGCGCGGCGAGTTCATGCTCAGTGGTGCCGTGGTGGTGTCCGAGCGCACCTTCAACCGCTACGACCTGGGCCGCAACGAACTGCGCCTTCGTCTGGAACCCTTGCAGTGGTCGTTCGGCGTCACGCCGATTTTCCTTGAGCAGGTCAAGGTCCAGCCGCTGAGCCGCAACCTCGCGTCGGCCAACAAAAGCGCCTACGCAGAACTCGAGCCAAGGCCCATCGGGGTGCAGGGCCGGGCCACGGATTTTCCCTTCGATACCTACCGTTATGGCTACAAACCGGTGCTGTATTACCTCAAGGGCAACGAGCGCATCGACCTGAGGTTCAAAAACATCACCACGCTGATGGAGATGTCGAACACCTTCACCCCGATCCAGAAGTACAACCGCGTCGACTACATCAACGAACGCAACTCGATGGTCCGCGATGAAGACTACAAGGCTTATGGCGCCCACGAGTGCGCGTTCAGCGTCGAGCGCAAAGGCTCGTTCAAGGTAATCGTGCTGCTCTTGTTGCTGGTGATGTGCCTGCCGCTGCTGCATGTGTTCTATCGCGATGAACCGGGGATCGATTTTCTCGCCACGCTGGTGAGTATCGGCGCTATACGGGTGTTGCTGGTGGGGCCGATGAAAGACTTCCAGCTGTACACCATCGACTTCCTGTTCGCCGGGGTGATTATCCTGGTGGGCACGGTGTCGCTGATCAAGGCGATGCGGGCGAACAGCCGGCGGGAGTTGGCGTTGAAGAGTGGTTCTTCGTGGTAAGTCTGATCTGAAACCGAGTTGACGCCATCGCGGGCAAGCCAAGCTCCCACAGGTTTTGCGCAATCCTGTGGGAGCGTGGCTTGCCCGAGAAGGGGCCGTTGGATCAGACCCCAATCATTTCAACGCCGGATCAGCCATGTTCATGGCCTTCCAGCCTTGCAACAGCACCTGCGCCTTCGGTTCCTGCCCGTTATCCAGGTAATACTGGATCAGCGATAACCGCGCATTGCGGTTGGCCGGCTGCACTTTCAACAACCGCTCCAGCTCTGCACAGGCCTCATCGACCTTACCGCTGTCGTGCAACGCCACGGCCAGCACGTAGCCGTATTGGGCGTTCTGCGGTTCCAGTTGCGCGGCTTTGCGCAAGGCGGGCATGGCTTGGGCTGATTGGCCCGCACGCACCAGCGCCAAGCCCTGGGTGTGTTGCAGCAGGGCGGCGTCCGGGTGTTCTTTGAGGCTTTGTGCCAACAGCGTCTGCGCTTCCTGGCCGCGTCCATTGGCTTCCAGCCATTGCACCAGCGTCACCAGCGCCGGGTAGAAATCCGGATCACGCTTGAGGGCGGTGCGCAGCAGCGATTCGACTTCGTCGTTGCGCCCGCTGGCCTGGTAGAGCATCGCCAGGTTCAGGTTGGCCTCGGCGCGTTCGGCCAGGCTTTTTTGCACCGCTTCGTATTCGGCAATGGCCGCGTTCCAGTTGGCCTGGGCGCTGCCCAATCCGTTGCGCGCGACGCTCAGCAGGTCCCGGGCCGCGACGATCCGCACCGCCTTGACCGGATCGCCCAGCAACGGCGTCAGCAGCGGCGCACGCTCCGGTGGCGGCAGGAACGCGCTGATGGCCCGTACTGCGCTTTCACGCACCTGCGGTGCCGGGTTGCTCAAGTCCTTGGTCGCGAGTTTCAACGCCTGTTCGCTCGGGTACAGCGGTAATTCTGCGATCAAGGTCGCACGCTGAATCGCCGGCAGGTTGCTGCGCTGCAACTGCTCGTACAAGGCTTGCGCGGCGCCGGGTTGACCGTTGCGAATCAGCCACAGGCTTTCGTCGTAACGTGGCGCCTGCGCCGTGGTGGTGGTGTTCCAGAGCTTGAATTGCTCGGTGACCTTGTCGCCGGCCTTGCCCTGGTGACAGGTCAGGCAGGCGTCCGGCGTGCCGAGTTTTTTCGCCCGCTCCGGGTTGGGAATGCTGAAGCTGTGGTCATGCCGGAAGTCGTTGCCCATGTAGAACTTGCCGGGCATGTGGCAATCCACGCATTGGGAGCCAGGCTGGCCCGGGGTGTGGCGGGTGTGCTCGATGGAATCGTAGTTTTTGGCTTGCAAACCCTTGCCGTCGACGCCCGTCACTGAAGTCTTGCCGGCGGTGGTGTGGCATTGCAGGCACACGCCGTTGCCCGGTGCCTTGAGTTCGGTGCTGTGAGGGTTGTGGCAGTTGCTGCAACGCACGCCCTTGTCGAACATTTTGCTTTGGGCAAAGGAGCCGTGCTCGAACACTTCATCCTTGATCTTGCCGTCCAGCGCATACAACTCGCGGGTCAGGGTGCTCGGCAGGTAGTCGTCCATCAAGCGCTTGCCAACGGTGTAGCCGTCGTCCAGTGGTGCGCGGCGCGAATGGCAGCGGGCACAGGTTTCGATTTCGACCGTGGCGTCCTTGTCCTTGAGGTCGACCGCAAAGCCGGCGTGGATCAGATCGCCTTTTTTTGCTGTCCATTCCAGGTGGTTAGACGCAGGCCCGTGGCACGCCTGACAGCCGACTCCGAGGCTGTTCCACTGACTGTCGAAGGTGTTTTTGGCCGCGTCGAAATTGCGCTTGTAGCCGGTGGTGTGACACTCGACGCACATGAAATTGGCGTTCTGGCTCGGCTTGCTCCAGTGCAGCGGGTTCTTGAAATTCACGCCCTGGCCCGGATAGAGGTGGAACCAGCGGTTTTTCTCGGTATCCCAGGCCACGCCCAGCGCTTGCAAGCGACCTTCACCCACCTCGATCAGGTATTGCTGCAACGGCGCGATGCCGAAGGTGTAGGCCACTTTGAAGTCGGCGTTCTTGCCATCAATGCCGGGCGTGTTGACCCAGAAACCGTCGTCCTTGCGCGAAAACCAGGTGGTTTCGTTTTGCGCCTTGAACGTGACGTTATTGAAGTCGCCCAGCATCGTCTCGGCATTGGCTTCCTGCATCGCCAATTGGTGATGGGAGCCTTGCCAATCCTTCATCTGCTCGCTGTGACAGCCCTGGCACTGTTGCTCATCAACCATCTTCGTCGGTGTCACGACGACGGTTTGCGGTTTGGCCGGCTGAACGGCTGGCGTACTGACGGGCACGGTTTTGATCGGCGCTGGCGTGCTGCTCAGCAGAAACCAGCCGATCGCCGCCACGGCCACCAGCAATACGCCGATGGTGACGGGAAACAGGTAGCGGTTAATCAGGGTCGGTGGCGAATCAGGGCTTGCCTGTGCTGCTTTATTTTTAGAGTTCGGCATGGCGACTTCCGTAGTCCAGTTGCGTTTGCCGTCAGGCGCGCATTCAAGCTAGGTGCAGCTTTGCCGGATGCTCTGCGTCTGTCAAATGGTGCGGTGGGAAACCTTATGAAGTGATCCCGATTGCACGGCCGGGCAGGCGCCGCANNGAGCAAACTCCTTCAGCATTGGCTATACATAGGGCTCGTTGTTTCAATGATGGTCGCCAGGGAGTTCAATGATGAAACTAAGGCTAATGGTCAGTGCGCTGTGCGTCGCTACTATCGCAGTGTCCGGGTGTGCCTCAAAGACGCCCCAGCCGGACGAGTATTCCGGTTTTCTCTCGGACTACAGCCAACTTAAAGAGGCCAAGTCGCCATCGGGCGCCGAGGTGATGCGCTGGGTCGATCCCAACCTGGACCTCAAGCGCTACACCGCGGTGTACATCGAACCCACCCAGTTCTATCCCAAACCCCAGGCCACCGCCAAAATTCCGGCCAGCACCCTGAACGGTATCAACAGTTACTACACCGCAGCGCTCAAGCGCGAGCTGAGCAAGTCAATGCAGGTGGCCAATGCCCCCGGCCCGTGCGTGATCGTGCTGCGCGCAGCCATTACCGCCGTGAGCAGCAAGACCGAAAGCCTCAAGCCTTACGAGTACATTCCCGTTGCGCTGGTGGCCGCGGCGGTCAGCACGGCCAGCGGTATTCGTGATCAGGAGACCGATCTGGCCACCGAAGCGGTGTTCCTCGATGGCGGCAATAACCATGTGTTAGCCCAGGTCGTGCGCAAGGGCACCGGCAAGCCGCTGGAAAACGAGTCTCAGGTGATGAAGGCCGATGACGTGAAGGGCGTGATTGATGGTTGGGCGTCGGATTTGCATCAGTCTTTTCTAAAGCTTAAGTCCAAGTGATGCGTTGACGGTTGATGGTCGCTTCGCGGGCAAGCCTCGCTCCTACGGTATTGAGTCGTTAGTCAACTTTATGAACGACCTGATCCTGTAGGAGCGAGGCTTGCCCGCGAAGGCGGCCTCAAGAACAACACATCACTCAAAACTCAGCACGCGCCAGCCGGTTGTAATGGCTGATCACCGAATCATATCCACGCGTCACCGCATAAAAATCATCACTCAACCGCTGTGGTTCAGCCTTGTTCTTCCAGTCCTTGTGCAGCGCATTCAAGGCATCCAGATACTTCTGTGTCGGCCTGGCGATGTGCGACCAGAGATAACTGGGTGCTTCGTTACGGTTTTGCGTTTCCTGCATATGGCGTTGGCCGAACTGCTGCAGGAAATCCCAGGCCAATTGCAGTTCAGCGATGGCTTTAGCCAGTGCCTGCGGCGTCAGGCTTCGATTGTTCACGCCCTCCGTTACAAGGTTCAGCGTGTCCTTGGCCTGGATCATGTAGGCCAGCAAATACCAGTGAATGTCCTTGCCCAGGCGCGTTTCGATCAGTTTGAGTTGCTCGCGCCGCTGTTCAAGGTCCAGCGCTTCAACCTGCTGCCTCAGTACCGTTGACGCCGTGAGGTAGTCCTCGGCCCTGGGTCTGAATTGATCGGCAAAGGCGGGCTGCACCTCACTGATGGCGGTCGAAAAACGCGCCTGTCGGTAAAAGGTGATTTGCTGCGTAAAGGGCATCACTTGCTGTAATGCCTGTGCGTAGGCATCGGCTTTCAACGCCAGTGTTGGGTCGTAGTCCAGCAACTTGAGTTTTTCGCTGATTTTCGGCGAACAGATATCCCTTTGAATGGCGGGTGCATCACGGGCACCGTTGTCGTCGAAATCATGCTGGTTGGTGATCCAGTCTCGCACCGGTTCCGCAGGTTGCTTCGGCGATTTGTACAGTGCGTAGGCCACCCGCCAATGCACGTCGACCCGGTTGATGCAATCGATCATCGGGCTCAGGGCATTGGCCTGTGCGGTGAGCGGAGCGTCGTGTTGATCCAGCCACAAATCGATGCGGGCGACGAATGTCGAAGAGCCGGCCAGCCCCATCAGGATCAGCATCACAAGGGTCGCCACCGGGAATAGCCATTTCGGGTTCATGGCTGTTTCTCCTGGCCGTACCACTGCTCAACAGTGGCCGGCACGTTGCATTCGCTGGCGGTGGCCGGCATCCGGCTGCACAAGCGTTCGGTCCACTGTTGCAGGCCCTGGTTGCGGTTGACCGTACTTTGGCTTGAGATCACTTTGAACACGCCGAGTACTAAAACCAGTACCAAAATGCCCGCGCCCATCAGGCTGCGCTTGAGCAAGGGGCTGGCGTGTTGCCAGGAAACGTGCGGTTTGACCTTCCGTCGGCGTATAAGGCCGACACCCAGCAACGTGCTGACATACACGGCGCTGGCAAGCGGACCGTAGACATAGCCGAGCCCGGCCGCCATGGCCGCGCAAGGCATCAAGTCGCGCAGTATGCCAAGTGGCGGCGGATTGAACCCGGGCAACAGGCGGGCGCTGATTCGATCGTCCAACAGCCAGAACCGATGGGCGAGTTGATGCATTAGCCAGTTGAGTACCCAACCGCCCACGGCGTAAATCACCGACCAGAACACCGCGACACTGATCAAGGCTCCCAGCCGGGCGCCGTCGGGCGCGTATTGAACAAAAGTACCGACCAGACAGGCCAGGACAATACCCAGGTACATCGGCCAACTGTCATACGCATGTTCCCAGTCACGCCAGAAGAACGGCGTGCCGCCGGGCAGGTCTGCGCAGATGTCCGGGTGGTTGGCGTACAACGCAGAGCTGAGCTTGCGACAGTGCACCCAATCGTCTTCGCGCAAGCGTCGGGCCAGGGCGCGGCGCTGACTGAATGGGCCCGGCGCCAGCAGCAAGTGGGCGGCGCGATGCTCCGGGGTGGCAGCGGGTTCTGCGGCGAGACGCCGTTGCCCGGCCAGGAATATCGGTGCCTCACGACGCTCGGCCAAGCGCTTGCGCTGCTGCGCCAGCTCTACGATCAGCTCTTCGTCCAGTTCCAGGCGCTGCCAGAGACCGAACCAGTGAAAGGTTTGCATCGCCCATTCGAGCAGTGTTTCGGACGTCTCGAAGTGGTCGACGCAATGCCTCAGTACCGCATCTTCCATGACATCGGCCGCGCCATGCTCGAGGGCGGCGGCATACCGTTGTTCGAGCTCGACACGGCTGACACCGTCCAGCGAACGGGTGACCCGTTGCAGCGTGTCGACTTCCACCACCGACAGCCCGCTCAGGTCCCACGGGGCATCGTCCCCCGCGTCATCCTCGCGCAATTGCTCCCATTCCTTGATGCTCAGCGCGTGCTCATACGCCTCACGCAGGCGCTGAAAGCCCTCGGGGTCTTCATCCGGGCGCGTCTGTTTGAGCAGGATGGCGTATTGGCGTTTGATACTGCGTGTATCGGCATCGGCCGGGAGGCCAAGGATGGTCCAGCAACTCATTGCGTGTGCAACTCCATGAAAACCCGCGACGCGTCCACTAGTGGCAATTTGATTTTGCGCACCCTACCTGTTTCGCGTCGAAAAGTCCTCGGGGATTACCTTCAGGCACCGACAAACGTTTACTGCAGTCCGGCGTAACGCTTTTTTTATTGCACTTGCTCGGGAGCGGGCGCATCGAACGGATAGATTTGGCGCCATTCGGATGCCATATCCACAATCGTCCAGCCACGGGTTTTGGCTTCGTCCAGGGCCTTGTCCAGACGCCCGATCTGCGATTGACGGTCATAGGCCCATTCGCGCTTGGCGTCGGTGTGGTGCACCAACCCCATGAAGCGTTTGCCCGGCCCGGCGGCGGTCCACTGCAGCATTTGCAGGTCGCCATCGGAGTTGCCGAACGCGAGGATCGGCCGGCGCCCGATCACCGCGTCGATGCTTTCCGGTTTGCCCGGGCCGTCGTCGTTGTGGGCCAGTTTCGGGGTGCGCACGATCGAGGCTTTGCCGTCCTTGAACTGGAACGCGGTGACAAAGGTGGTGCCGATCACTTGCTCGGGTGGAATGCCGTAGACCTTCTCGGCAAAGGCGCGCATGAACGCGGTGTCGCCCCCGGAGACGATGTAGGTCTTGAAGTCCTGGCTGCGCAGGTAATCGAGCATTTCCAGCATCGGCTGGAAGATCATCTCGGTGTACGGCTTGCCGGTTTTCGGATGTTTGGCTTGGCTCAGCCAGGTCTTGGCGTAGTCATCGAAGGCGTCGGTAGTCATGCCAGTGTGGGTGGCGCCGAAGATCTTCAGGATGCCGTCCATACCGGTGGCAGCCAGGGCCTGGTGATCGTTTTCCAGCACCGCTTTGAAGGGCTGGGTGGTTTTCCATTCCGGGTGTTGCGGTGCGGTGCGCTTGACCTCTTCGAGGGCAAACAGCAACTCGAAATACATTGGTTGTTCGCTCCACAACGTGCCGTCATTGTCGAAGACGGCGATGCGGTCCTCGGGTTTGACGAAGTCCTTGCTGGATTGGTCGGTGACTGCCTGGACGAACTCGATGATGTTTTTCTTCGATGGACCGTCGTTCCACGAGGGCAAGGGTTCGGCCGCGAAGGCCAGCAGCGGTATGCTCAAGGCCAACGCAAACAATAGCTTCAGCCCGTGGCGTTGACGGATCGATATTGGGTTCGTCATGGGAAGTCCTTCTCGTAAACAGGGCTAAGTGGGCCTAAGGCGTGAGCAAAAGGAGACGGGTTGCGGTTGGCCTGACTATCCGCCAGGCGTGTCGATCGGGGGAGTTGGCGCAGCGCCTGATCTTCGGTCGGTTGCCGGCTGTAACAGGCGCGCAACAGGTTTTGCAGGCGCGGGCCGAGGTTGCCCGGTTTCAGGCCCAGGCGGCTGCGTCTGAGGGCTAAGTGGGCCTAAGGCGTGAGCAAAAGGAGACGG
The DNA here is from genome assembly GCF_002251635.1 of Pseudomonas mandelii. GTDB lineage: Bacteria > Pseudomonadota > Gammaproteobacteria > Pseudomonadales > Pseudomonadaceae > Aquipseudomonas > Aquipseudomonas mandelii_B. Next base: position 65,020 of record NZ_NMOJ01000014.1, on the reverse strand, counting down.
GTTGCGGTTGGCCTGACTATCCGCCAGGCGTGTCGATCGGGGGGGGCTCCTGCGGTCTATGGGGTGGGAATTCATGGTTTAGCCGGCACGGGGTTTAGCAGCGGCATTTTCCACTGGCCGCTGGCAACTTCGGGTTGTGGCAGGTAAAGGCGCAAGACCCCATAGAACGGACCTTCCGGCGCGGGCAGCCAGTTGCTTTGCAGGTCCTTGGCCGGTGCACTGTTTTGCAGATAAAGGGTCAAGCCACCGTCGATGTCGAGCTTGAGATCGGGCAGCATCCGCGAATTGATCNGGTAGCGTTTCNTGAGGTTGGGCGCCAGCAGCTTGNTCTTGCTGTCGTACATCGTCAGCGACCAGAACGCATCGGCCGGGGGCAGGGCGCCTTTGTCGAAATGCAGGGTGTAATCGTGTTTCGAGGCGTCGAGCGGCTTGCCGTCCTTGTCGATGAAATAGCCGATGTAATTGGCCTCTTCGGCCGAGTTGCCGAAAATCCCCAGGTTGGCGCCAGCGTAGCGGTACAGGTAATTGCCCTTGAGGTGATCGCGAGTGCCGTAGAAATCGCCGCTGGTGACCTCGTGAGTATCGACTTTGTCTTTCTTGAACCGGGCGAATTCCGCCTTGGCATCACTGATACCGTCTTCCAGGGCCTGGCGTTGTTCTGCGGTGAAGTCGTGCAGGTTGAAAGGCTCGCCGGCCTCGATGCCGATGGTCTTGAAGCGCGCGAGCAAGTCCTTTTCCGCGTCCTGCGCCGGGGCGAAGGCCAGCATGAAGTTAAGGTAGCGGAACAGATCAGGGGTATCGCTCATGGTCGGGGTGGGTTTGGGCCAGGCAATCTTCGGCGCGGCGGATGGGGCCTTCTGCTTGACGTAGTGGCTCAGCGTTTCGACCTTGTAGCCTTTCTGAATCTTCTTGACCTGGGCCAGGTCCTTTTCATCGAACAGCTGCGTGCGATACAGGGCATAGGCGATGTGGGTTTCACTGCGCAACAGGCGATCCATTTTTACCGGTTGCTGACCCTTCCAGTCCGGGCCGGCGATCATGTAGTGGCCGCCATTGTTGCCGGTGCTGCGGGTGCCCAGGTACGCCATGTTCTGCGTATAAAGGTCGATCAACTGCACCGAGTAGTAACGGTTGTCTTCGATCTTCGGCAGGGTCAGTACCAGAGGTTCTTTGCGCAGGTCCATCCACACGAACGAGTAGGGCGTGTCTGCGTTCGGGGTGGCGAACGCCGTGTCCTTGGGCGTGAAGACCTGNGCGGTGTTGCCGATCCGGTTGAACGGCGCCTTGAAGTTCGCGCTCTTTTTGTCCACGGCCTGGGTGTAGAGGGTTTTGTACATCTCCACCACCGGGAAGCCATACAGGTAGGCCTCCTTGGCGATGCCCCGGGCTTCTTCGGGAGTAGCAGTGAAGTCGGCCCAGGTGCTGGTGCTCAGGGCGAGCGAGAGCGCGGTGAGCAACAGGCGGTTAGTCATAGTGAACCCTTGGGCGTCATTTCACCGCTGTGACGGCGTCGAGTACCGGACGGGATGGGGGGGCGATCGCCATAGAACCCGTGTAGAAACAAAGGATCGCTTCTTGGGCCGGCAGACTGTTTTCCAGCGCAGCCTTGCGGATTTGGGTATCGAGGTCCTGGGCACCGACGCCACAACTGACGAACATGGTCATCAGGCTGTAGCCGGCCAAGCGAATTGCACAGTACATACGAGACTCCTATTTGCCGAAAGGCAGTTGTGTCGCGGTTGCCACTGCTGCGTAATCTCTTTCCTATCAAGCCTGTATGACATGTTTGTTGAAGTTAGCAGCTAACGTCGGATTCGCCAGCCGGACGGGGGCTTTGGATGTTTGTTCAGGTTTTCGGTATTTTTTGTGCATTGAAATTGAATGCAAACCTGAGGCTTGGGTGATGTGGCAGAAAAGCCATCGCGGGCAAGCCTGGCACCTGCAAGAGAACGCGGTGTGGTGATCGACTTGCCCGAGAAAGGTGTTGATGAGGTGGCGCTGGACGCTTGACCCCCTGCAATGTTCAGCGTTTTTTCATCTGTTCGCGTATCCGTTCTTCCTGCTCACGCAGTTGCGGAGTGAATTCCTCGCCGAAATCTTCCGCCCCGTATATAGGGCGGATCTCGATCTCCGCTTCGGTGCCCGGCATCGGGTTGGGGCAGCGTTTGACCCATTCGATCGCTTCCTCTTTTGACTTGACCTCCCAAATCCAGTAACCGGCAATCAGCTCCTTGGTTTCGGCGAACGGGCCGTCGATGATCGTGCGCTTTTCGCCGGAGAAACGCACCCGGGCGCCTTTGCTGCTCGGTTGCAGGCCGTCGCAGTCGATAAGGATGCCGGCCTTGGTCAGTTCCTCGTTGTAGTTGCCCATCGCGGTCATCAGTTCCTCGGTGGGCAGCACACCGGCCTCGGAGTCCGGGCTGGCTTTTACAATGATCATGAATCGCATGGTTTTATCTCCGCTGGAGGGTGGGTGATTCACTGTCTAGTCGAATGGGCGTGAGCCGAATCGACAGGCAATGTGTGAAATGTAGAGGCGGTGTCTGCCTTTCATCTTGAACACCGGGTGGAGGCGGGAGAGGGCGGTACGCTATACATCGGCTGCGCGAACTGTTCGGCTGTCGGTGGTGCGTTGATATGCGCCGGATTTTCGAGACGCGGCACCAAAATGTGCTGCGGTTGCTGAGACAGTGGGCACGCATCCGACCCTGTAGAAGGTCGCCTGCTCACGATAGCGGACCGACATTCAAAATGAATATCGACTAATACACCGCTATCGCGAGCAGGCTCGCTCCTACAGGTTTCTGTGTCGTTTGGAAGAGTTGTATCCAGTTTAGGGGGCGACACTTCACAATTTGTATCCGGGCATAGGTCGTCGGCCCATTTCGTGGTTAACTTCGGCCTCTTCAAAATTCTCCACAACAACGTCAGAAGGACTCCGTTCATGGCTCAAGTCACTCTTAAAGGCTCCCCGGTTCAAGTCAACGGCCAACTGCCACAAGCCGGTTCCAAGGCGCCAGCCTTTTCCCTGGTTGCCGGCAATCTGTCGCAGGCAACCCTGGAAACGTTCGCCGGCAAGCGCAAAGTGCTGAACATCTTCCCAAGCGTCGACACCCCGACCTGCGCCACCTCGGTGCGCAAGTTCAATGCCGAGGCCAACACCCTGAGCAACACCGTGGTGCTGTGCATCTCCGCTGACCTCCCGTTCGCCCAAGCACGCTTCTGCGGCGCCGAAGGCCTGGAAAACGTGCAAAACCTGTCGACCCTGCGCGGTGCCGAGTTCATCGAGAACTACGGTGTTGCCATCGCTGACGGCCCGCTCAAAGGCCTGACTGCCCGTGCCGTNGTCGTGCTGGATGAAAACAACAACGTGCTGCACAGCGAGCTGGTCAGCGAAATCGCTGAAGAACCGGACTACGAAGCGGCACTGGCCGTTCTGAAATAAGTAAAGCATTACAATTGTTAACGGCCTGAGGGGGCATTCTCAGTTAATTTCCCCGCCGCGTTGTCGCCTTAAAGCGGGCCAGGCAAGGCGCAGGCCGCTGGGAATGGTTGTTCCCTTTCCAAGGCCTGCAACGCAGGCTGGCCCGCTTTAAGGCACAACCCGAAGGGCCGGGCCTGCTGTTGTGCAGGGCTGCGTTGCTCGAAGCTTATTTGGAATGACCAAACCACGCTTCTCGCGCCTTGCCCTGCACAACAGCAGACCCGGCGCGGCGGGGTAATTAGCTGAGAACGCCCCCTCTGTCCAGGCCGTTTTCATTTGTGCTTCAGTGTCTTAGATAAACCTCCTGTTACGTAAGCCGAAGGTAAATTGCCGGTAAAGGCGCTTTGCTTAATACCCACCAGTGCTTATCGTTCAGCCTCCTGTAGAAAGAAGCTCACGCGCCCAATGGTTGATCATTCCATGCAATCCTCCGCTTCCCGTAATCCTCGTCGCTGGCTGCTCGGCCTGCTTGTCCTGTTGGTCATTGCGGGCCTGTGCTGGAAATTCTGGCCCGCCGGCACTGCCCAAAAAGACGGAGCTGCGCCGAAAGCCGTGGCCGGTCACACCGGCAAGTCGGGGGGGATGCGTCCGGGCTTCGGGGGTTCCACCGGCCCGATTCCGGTGCGCGTGGCGCCGGCGGTGCTGGGGGAGTTTCCGGTGTACTACAAGGCCTTGGGCACCGTTACCGCGCTGAACACTATCAATGTGCGCAGCCGCGTTGGCGGCGAGTTGGTGAAGATCGCCTTTGAAGAAGGGCAGATGGTCAAGGCCGGTGACTTGCTGGCGGAAATCGACCCGCGCAGTTACCAGAACGCCTTGCTGCAGGCCCAGGGCACGCTGCTGCAGAACCAGGCCCAGCTGAAAAACGCGCAGGTCGACGTCGAGCGTTATCGCGGCTTGTTCAAGGAAGACAGTATCGCCAAGCAAACCCTGGACACCGCCGAAGCGTTGGTCATGCAGTACCAGGGCACGGTCAAGACCAACCAGGGCGCGGTGGATGACGCCAAGCTGAANCTCGAATTCACCAGGATCCGCGCCCCGATTGCCGGGCGCGTAGGCCTGCGGCAGCTGGACGTCGGCAACCTGGTGGCGGCCAACGACACCACGTTCCTCGCGGTGATCACCCAGACCCAGCCGATCAACGTGGCCTTCACCTTGCCGGAAAACAGCCTCGACGTCGTCCTGGCGCGCTATCGCACCGGCGCCAAACTGCCCGTGGAAGCCTGGGACCGTGGCGACACGAAAAAGCAGGCTGTCGGCGTGTTGCAGAGCCTGGACAACCAGATCGACGTCACCACCGGCACCCTGAAATTCAAGGGNCGCTATGAGAACCGTGACCAGGCGCTGTTCCCTAATCAGTTCGTCAACGTNCACCTGCTGGCCGATACCCTGCATAACGTCGTGCTGGCGCCATCCGCGGCGATTCAGTTCGGCACCAACGGCACCTTCGTCTACGCCCTGGACGGCGACAAGAAAGTCGCGATCCGCCAATTGAAAGTCGGCGCCAGTGACGGTGAAAACACCGTGATTACCGAAGGCCTGGCCCCCGGAGACCGCGTCGTCCTCGAAGGCACCGACCGCCTCAAAGAAGGCAGTGAAGTGGAAGTGGTCAACGACACCCAGGACGTACCGACCAGTCCGACCGGCCATCTGCAAGGCAAATCGGCAGCCAGCTCGACTGAGCCGGCGACCACCGACAAGGCGAAAAAGGGCGGCGCATGAACATCTCGCGGCTGTTTATTCTACGCCCGGTTGCCACCACGCTGAGCATGCTGGCGATTGTCCTGGCCGGTATCATCTCGTATCGACTACTGCCGGTATCGGCCTTGCCTCAAGTGGATTACCCGACCATCCGGGTGATGACCCTGTACCCCGGCGCCAGCCCGGACGTAATGACCAGCGCGGTCACGGCACCGCTGGAGCGTCAGTTCGGGCAAATGCCCGGCCTGACCCAGATGGCGTCCACCAGTTCCGGCGGTGCGTCGGTGCTGACCCTGCGCTTCAACCTCGACATCAATATGGATGTCGCCGAGCAACAGGTGCAGGCCGCAATCAACGCCGCCACCAACCTGCTGCCCAAGGATTTGCCGGCGCCGCCGGTGTACAACAAGGTCAACCCGGCGGATACCCCGGTGCTGACCCTGGCCATTACCTCCAAGACCATGCTGCTGCCCAAGCTCAATGACCTGGTCGATACGCGCATGGCGCAAAAGATTGCGCAGATCAGCGGCGTCGGCATGGTCAGCATCGCCGGTGGCCAGCGCCAGGCCGTGCGTATCAAAGTCAACCCCGAGGCCTTGGCCGCCAATGGCTTGAACCTGTCGGACGTGCGCACCCTGATCGCCGCCTCCAACGTCAACCAGCCCAAGGGCAACTTCGACGGCCCGACCCGGGTGTCGATGCTCGACGCCAACGACCAGTTGGTCTCGCCCCAGCAATATGCCGAATTGATCCTGGCCTATAACAATGGCGCACCGTTGCGCCTTAAAGACGTGGCACAAATCGTCGACGGCGCGGAAAACGAACGCCTTGCCGCCTGGGCCAACGAAAACCAGGCGGTGCTGCTCAATATCCAGCGTCAGCCGGGTGCCAACGTGATCGAGGTGGTCGACCGTATCAAGGCGTTGCTGCCGAGCATCACCGACAACCTGCCGGCCGGCCTGGACGTGACGGTACTCACCGACCGCACCCAAACCATTCGCGCGTCGGTGAAGGACGTACAGCACGAATTGCTGATCGCCATTGCGCTGGTGGTGATGGTGACNTTCCTGTTCCTGCGTCGGTTCAGCGCCACGATCATTCCGTCGGTGGCCGTGCCGCTGTCGTTGATCGGCACTTTCGGCGTGATGTACCTCGCCGGTTTCTCGATCAATAACCTGACGCTGATGGCCTTGACCATCGCCACCGGTTTTGTGGTGGACGATGCCATCGTGATGCTGGAGAACATCTCGCGTTATATCGAGGAGGGCGAGACGCCGCTGGCAGCGGCTCTCAAGGGCGCCAAACAGATCGGCTTTACCCTGATTTCCCTGACCTTGTCGTTGATCGCGGTATTGATCCCGCTGCTGTTCATGGCCGATGTGGTCGGGCGGCTGTTTCGCGAGTTCGCCATCACCCTGGCGGTGGCGATCCTGATTTCCCTGGTGGTTTCGCTGACCCTGACGCCAATGATGTGCGCGCGTCTGCTCAAGCGTGAACCCAAGGAAGAAGAGCAAGGCCGTTTTTACCGGGCCAGCGGTGCAACAATTGATTGGATGATCGCGGCTTACGGCCGCAAGTTAAAGTGGGTTCTCAAGCATCAACCACTTACGCTGATGGTGGCCATCGGCACCCTGGCGTTGACGGTGTTCTTGTATCTGGTGGTGCCCAAGGGGTTTTTCCCGGTGCAGGACACCGGGGTGATTCAGGGTATTTCTGAAGCGCCACAGTCGATTTCCTTTGCGGCGATGAGTGAGCGGCAGCAGGAACTGGCCAAGGTGATCCTGGCCGATCCTGCGGTGGAGAGCCTGTCGTCCTACATCGGTGTCGACGGTGACAACTCGACGCTCAACAGCGGTCGCCTGCTGATCAACCTCAAGTCGCACAGTAACCGCGACCTGAGCGCCACCGAGGTGATCGCCCGCCTGCAACCGGAACTGGACAAGCTTGTCGGCATTCGCCTGTTCATGCAGCCGGTGCAGGACCTGACCATCGAAGACCGCGTGAGCCGCACCCAGTACCAGTTCAGCATGTCGTCGCCCGATTCCGAGTTGCTCAGCCTGTGGAGCGGTCGTCTGGTGGACGCACTGGCGCAACGGCCGGAGTTGACCGACGTCGCCAGCGACCTGCAGGACAAAGGCTTACAGGTGTACCTGGTGATCGACCGCGATGCGGCTTCGCGCCTCGGGGTGAGTGTATCGACCATCACCGACGCGCTGTACGACGCCTTCGGCCAGCGACAGATTTCCACNATCTATACCCAGGCCAGCCAGTACCGCGTGGTCCTGCAATCGCAGTCCGGCGAGAAGATCGGCCCGGACGCGTTGAATCAGATCCATGTGAAGACCACCGACGGCGGCCAGGTGCGCTTGTCGAGCCTGGCCCACGTTGAGCAGCGCCAGGCGCAGTTGGCCATCGCGCATATCGGCCAGTTCCCGGCGGTGATGATGTCCTTCAACCTGGCCCCCGGCGTCGCGCTGGGCAAAGGTGTGGAACTGATCNAACAAGCCCAGAAAGACATCGGCATGCCGGTGGGCGTGCAGACCCAGTTCCAGGGTGCGGCCCAAGCATTCGAGGCCTCGCTGTCGAGCACCTTGCTGCTGATCCTGGCGGCGGTGGTCACCATGTATATCGTGCTTGGCGTGCTCTACGAGAGCTACATCCACCCGATCACCATTCTCTCGACCTTGCCCTCGGCGGCGGTGGGGGCCTTGCTGGCGTTGCTGCTCAGCGGCAATGACCTGGGCATGATCGCGATCATCGGCATCATTCTGCTGATTGGTATCGTGAAAAAGAACGCGATCATGATGATCGACTTCGCCCTCGACGCCGAACGTAACCAGGGCCTGGACCCGCAGACGGCGATCTATCAAGCGGCGCTGCTGCGTTTCCGGCCGATCCTGATGACCACGCTGGCAGCGTTGTTTGGTGCAGTGCCCTTGATGCTGGCCACCGGTTCGGGCGCTGAACTGCGCCAGCCGCTGGGCCTGGTAATGGTGGGCGGCTTGTTGGTGAGCCAGGTCTTGACCTTGTTTACCACGCCGGTGATCTATCTGTATTTCGACCGCCTTGGTCGGCGCTGGGGTCGCAAGTCTGAAGCCGCGGAAGCGGTCGAGCAGCCATGAACCTCTCCGGACCTTTCATCAAGCGGCCGGTAGCCACCATGCTGCTGAGCCTGGCGATCCTGTTGCTCGGCGGCGTCAGCTTCAACTTGCTGCCGGTGTCGCCGCTGCCGCAGATCGACTTCCCGGTGATCGTGGTGTCGGCCAGCTTGCCCGGCGCCAGCCCCGAGGTGATGGCCTCCACCGTGGCCACGCCGCTGGAGCGCTCATTCGGCGCGATTGCCGGCATTACCACCATGAGCAGTTCGTCGAGCCAGGGTTCCACCCGGGTGATCCTCGCGTTTGATTCCGACCGTGATATCAACGGCGCCGCACGGGAAGTGCAGGCGGCGATCAACGCGTCGCGCAACCTGTTGCCCAGCGGCATGCGCAGCATGCCGACCTACAAGAAGATCAACCCGTCCCAGGCACCGATCATGGTGCTCTCGCTGACCTCCGACGTGCTGAAAAAGGGCGAGTTGTACGACCTGGCTTCGACCATCCTCTCGCAAAGCCTGTCCCAGGTGCCGGGTGTGGGTGAAGTGCAGATTGGCGGCAGTTCCTTGCCGGCGGTGCGCATCGAACTTGAACCCAAGGCCCTCGACCAGTACGGCGTGGCCCTGGACGATGTGCGCAACACCATCGCCAATGCCAACCAGCGTCGGCCCAAGGGCTCGGTCGAAGACGGCCAGCGGCTGTGGCAGGTTCAGGCTAACGATCAACTGGAGAAAGCCAAGGATTACGAGTCGCTGATCATCCACTACGCGGACGGCGCGGCGCTGCGCCTGAAGGATGTGGCCAAGGTCAGCGATGGCGTCGAGGACCGCTACAACAGCGGCTTCTTCAACAATGATTCGGCGGTGCTGCTGGTGATCAACCGCCAATCCGGCGCCAACATCATCGAGACGGTCCGGCAAATCAAGGCACAGTTGCCGGCCTTGCAGGCGGTGCTGCCGTCCAGCGTCAAACTCAACGTGGCGATGGACCGCTCGCCGGTGATCAAGGCGACATTGCACGAAGCGGAAATGACCCTGCTGATCGCCGTGGCGTTGGTGATNCTGGTGGTGTACCTGTTCCTGGGTAACTTCCGCGCCTCGTTGATTCCGACCCTGGCGGTGCCGGTATCGCTGGTGGGCACCTTTGCGGTGATGTACCTGTTCGGCTTCTCGTTGAACAACTTCTCGCTGATGGCGCTGATTCTGGCCACCGGCCTGGTGGTGGACGATGCCATCGTGGTGCTGGAGAACATTTCCCGGCATATCGATGACGGTGTGCCGCCGATGAAGGCGGCCTACCTGGGCGCCGAGGAAGTCGGCTTTACCTTGCTGTCGATGAACGTCTCGCTGGTGGCGGTGTTCCTGTCCATCCTGTTTATGGGCGGCATTGTCACCAACCTGTTCCGTGAGTTTTCCATCACCTTGTCGGCGTCCATCGTGGTCTCGCTGGTGGTTTCGCTGACGCTGACGCCGATGCTCTGTGCCCGTTGGCTCAAGCCACACACGCCGGGGCAGGAAAACCGTTTGCAGCGCTGGAGCCAGCGGGCCAACGAGTGGATGGTCGGCNNATATGCCACCAGCCTNGACTGGGTGCTGCGTCACCGTCGGTTGACCTTGCTCAGCCTGTTCGTGACAGTCGGCGTTAACATCGCGTTGTATGTTGTTGTTCCTAAAACATTTATGCCGCAGCAGGATACCGGTCAACTGATCGGTTTCGTGCGTGGTGACGACGGGCTGTCGTTCAGCGTGATGCAGCCGAAAATGGAAACGTTCCGCCGTGCCGTGCTCAAGGACGACGCGGTTGAAAGCGTCGCCGGGTTCATTGGCGGCACCAACGGCACCAACAACGCCTTCATGCTGGTGCGCTTGAAGCCGATCAAGGAACGCAACATTTCCGCGCAGAAAGTCATCGAACGCCTGCGCAAGGAAATGCCCAAGGTCGCTGGCGCGCAATTGATGCTGATGGCGGATCAGGACCTGCAGTTCGGTGGCGGTCGTGAACAGACCACTGCGCAGTACTCCTACATCTTGCAAAGCGGTGATCTGGGCGCATTGCGCGAGTGGTATCCGAAAGTCGTCGCCGCTTTGAAAGCATTGCCGGAGCTGACGGCGATCGATGCCCGTGAAGGTCGGGGCGCCCAGCAAGTGACGCTGATCGTCGACCGCGATCAGGCGAAACGCCTGGGTATCGACATGAACATGGTCACGGCAGTGCTGAACAACGCCTACAGCCAGCGGCAGATCTCGACCATCTACGACAGCCTCAACCAGTACCAGGTGGTGATGGAGGTCAACCCGAAATACGCCCAGGACCCGATNACGCTCAACCAGGTACAAGTGATCACCGCCGACGGCGCGCGGGTCCCGTTGTCGACCATTGCCCATTACGAAAACAGCCTGGCAGACGACCGCGTCAGCCATGAAGGCCAGTTCGCCTCGGAAAACATTGCCTTCGACATGGCCGAAGGCGTCACGGTGGAGCAGGGCAGTGCCGCCATCGAACGTGCGATTGCCAAGGTGGGCCTGCCGGAAGATGTCATCGCGAAAATGGCCGGCACCGCCGATGCCTTCGCCGCCACCCAGAAGAGCCAGCCGTGGATGATTCTCGGCGCGCTGGTGGCGGTGTATCTGGTGCTGGGTGTGNTGTATGAAAGCTACATTCACCCGCTGACCATCCTCTCGACCTTGCCTTCGGCCGGTGTAGGGGCATTGCTGTCGATCTACCTGCTGGGGGGGGAATTCAGCCTGATTTCGCTGCTGGGGCTGTTCCTGCTGATCGGGGTGGTGAAGAAAAACGCGATCCTGATGATCGACCTGGCCTTGCAACTGGAGCGTCATGAGGGCATGAGCCCGCTGGAGTCGATTCGCAGCGCCTGCCTGNNACGTCTGCGGCCGATTCTGATGACCACCCTGGCGGCGATTCTCGGCGCGTTGCCGTTGCTGTTGGGTCGTGCCGAAGGGGCGGAAATGCGCCAGCCGCTGGGCCTGACCATCATTGGCGGCCTGGTGTTCAGCCAGATCCTGACCCTTTACACCACTCCGGTGGTTTACCTCTATCTTGACCGNCTGCGCCATCGCTTCAACAAATGGCGTGGCGTGCGTACCGATGCTGCTCTGGAAACTCCGCTATGACTGACCGTTCGCTTATCAATCTGACCACGCCGCTGGCAGCCGCCCGGGGCACGCGTTTGCTGAGCCTGGCGCTGTGCGTGGCGATGCTCAGCGCTTGCGCTGTCGGGCCGGACTACCAGCGCCCGCCAGCGGCCGCGCCGGTGCAATACAAGGAAGCGGCCGGCTGGCGTCAGGCCAGCCCGAGTGATTCCCTGGCCCGAGGTGCCTGGTGGGAGTTGTATGGCGATCAGCAGCTCAACGGCCTGATCGAAAAACTCAACAGCTCCAACCAGACCGTCGCCCAGTCCGAAGCCCAGTACCGCCAGGCCCAGGCCTTGGTGCGCAGCGCCCGGGGTGCATTTTTTCCGACGGTGGACCTGACCGTCGGGAAAAACCGCTCCAGCCAGGGCACCGGCAGCAGCAGTTCGAGCCTGACCAGTTCCTCCAGCGGGATTCGCGACACCTACACCGCGCAGGCCGGGGTCAGTTGGGAAGCGGATGTCTGGGGCAAGTTGCGCCGCGGCCTGGAAGCCAATGAAGCCACGGCCGAGGCCAGCTCGGCGGACCTGGCGGCGATGCGCCTGAGCCAGCAGTCCGAGCTGGTGCAAGACTACTTGCAACTGCGCGTCATGGACGAACAGACCCGCCTGTTGCAAGCCACGCTGGACACCTACCAGCGCTCGCTGCAAATGACCGAAAACCAGTACCGTGCCGGTGTGTCCGGCAAGGATGCGATCGCTCAGGCGCAAACCCAGCTCAAGACCACCCAGGCCAGCTTGATCGACCTGATCTGGCAGCGCGCCCAGTTGGANAACGCCATCGCCGTGCTGATCGGGCTACCACCCGCCGAGTTCAGCCTGGCCGAAACCAAGACCATCCCGGCGTTGCCCGAAGTACCGCTGGGCCTGCCGTCGCAGCTGCTAGAGCGTCGCCCGGACATCGCTTCCGCCGAACGTTCGGTGATGGCGGCCAACGCCAACATCGGCGTGGCGAAGGCCGCCTACTACCCGGACCTGACCCTGAGCCTGAACGGCGGTTACAGCAGCAGCACCTATGCCGACTGGATCAGCGTGCCCAACCGCTTCTGGTCGGTGGGACCGCAACTGGCCATGACCCTGTTTGATGGCGGCCAGCGTTCGGCCGAGGTCGATCGCAGTGAAGCGGCCTACGACGAAACCGTCGCCAAGTACCGCCAGACCGTGCTCGATGGTTTCCGCGAGGTGGAAAACTACCTGGTGCAACTCAAGGTGCTGGAAGACGAAGCCGGCGTGCGCCAGGAAGCACTGGATGCTGCGCGTGAATCCCTGCGCCTGACGCAAAACCAGTACAAGGCCGGGGTGATTGCTTACCTGGATGTAGTGGTGGTGCAGGCCACTGCGTTGAGTAATGAACGCAGTGTGTTGAGCCTGTTGCAGAGTCGGTTGATTGCCAGTGTGCAGCTGATTGCGGCGCTGGGCGGTGGGTGGGACGGGGCGCTTCAAGTCAGCGAAAACAAATAGCACGGCCCCTGTAGCAGCTGCCTCGCAGGCTCGACAGCTGCTACTGCCAAACATGTCGTCATCGGGAGTCAAACAAGCGTTTCATCGGGTTGATGGCCATATGCTTACGTTTGTCAGTGCGTTCTTTTACGCAATCAGTACAATCACCCGATTTGCCCTCCCGAGAACGGAAGCAGTACGGTAGGGCGATCGCGAGAAGTCACATGCTCATCGGTAGCTATTCCCCCACGCTGGTTATCATTTCGCTCTGTGTAGCGATTCTCGCCTCCTATACCGCGCTCGACCTGACCGAACGCATTGCCACCGCCAAAGGCCGGGCCGTGCTCCTATGGACAGCGGGCGGCGCCTTTGCCATGGGCGTGGGCGTGTGGTCGATGCACTTTATCGGCATGCTCGCGTTCACCTTGCCCATCGACCTGGGTTACGACCTCACCCTTACGTCCCTGTCGCTGCTGACCGCGATCCTGTCCTGCGGTTTTGCCCTTTGGCTGGTCAGTCAGCCACGTCTGCCGACCTGGCAACTGGCGTTCGGCGCGTTGATCATGGGCGCCGGGATCAGTGCCATGCATTACACCGGCATGGCGGCCATGCGCATGCAGCCGGGCATCGATTACGACCCGACGTTGTTCGGCGCATCGCTGCTCATCGCCGTCGGCGCTTCCGGCGCCGCGTTATGGATCGCCTTCCGCCTGCGTCAGCACACGCCGTATGTGGGCCTGCTTCGCGCCGGTGCGGCGGTGATCATGGGGCTCGCCATCGTCGGTATGCACTACACCGCCATGGCCGCAGCACGCTTCCCGGACGGCAGTTTCTGTGGCGCCGCCATCAGCGGCTTGAACGGCAAAGGCCTCGACAACCTGGTGCTGATCACCACGCTCGCGGTGTTGAGCATTGCCTTGCTGACCTCGGTTCTCGATGCGCGTCTTGAAGCCCGCACCGCCGACCTGGCGCGCTCGCTCATGGAAGCCAACCGCGAACTGACCCAACTGGCCCTGCACGACACCCTGACCGGTTTGCCCAATCGCATGTTGCTGGCCGATCGCATCGAGCAGGCCATGTCCAAGGTTCAGGAGCAGGGCGGTTGTTTCGCGCTGATGTTTATCGACCTGGATGGCTTCAAACCCGTCAACGATGCCTTCGGCCACCACATGGGCGACCAGTTGCTGCGGGAGGTCGGNCTGCGCCTGCGCGAGGACATGCGCAGTCAGGACACCTTGGCGCGGATCGGCGGTGATGAATTCGTCCTGCTGGTGCGCCTCAGCGAGCCAAACGACGCGTTGAACGTGGCGGCGCGGCAGGTCGGGTTGATCGGCAGTTCGTTCCGGGTCGCCGAACACGACTTGCAGATTTCCGCGAGCCTCGGCATCGCGCTGTACCCGGGCAACGGCAACACCCCTCAAGAACTGTTGATGAACGCCGACGCCGCGATGTACCACGCCAAGGGCATGGGCAAGAATGGCTACAGCTTCTTTGACGCGTCGATGAACAGCAACGCGCGCAAACAGCTGCAATTGCTGCAGGATTTGCGCAATGCCCTCGATCAGCAGCAGTTCAGCCTCTATTACCAACCGAAGTTCGACGCCGGCAATGGTCGCCCGGTAGGCGCCGAAGCGCTGCTGCGCTGGGAACATCCGACCCAGGGCATGCTGTTGCCAGACAAGTTTATCGACCTGGCGGAAAAGACCGGCTTGATTATTCCCATCGGTGAGTGGGTGCTGAACGAAGCCTGTCGCCAGATGCGCCTGTGGTACGTCCAGGGTTACGAAGACTGGCGCATTGCGGTGAACCTGTCGGCGTTACAGTTCTGCCATGCCGGGTTGGTAAAAAGTGTCGCCGCGGCCCTGGACCGTCACCAGTTGCCGGCCAACAGCCTGACCCTGGAAATCACCGAAACCACCGCCATGAGCGATGCCGATGCAAGCATGACGGTGTTGCAGCAGCTGTCGGACATGGGCGTTGACCTGTCCATTGATGACTTCGGCACCGGTTATTCGAGCCTGATGTACCTCAAGCGCCTGCCCGCCAACGAGCTGAAGATCGACCGCGGTTTTGTGCGCGACCTGGAACACGACAGTGATGATGCCGCTATCGTTTCGGCCATCGTTGCCCTCGGCCAGGCGCTGGGCTTGCGCATCGTCGCCGAAGGCGTGGAAACCGGCGTCCAGCAAGACTTCCTGACCAAACTCGGTTGCGATTCATTGCAGGGCTACCTGCTCGGGCACCCGCTGCCGGCGGATCGCTTCATGGCCGACATTGTTCGTGGGGAACGATTGGCGACGGGCATTGTGCCTGTNGGGCTCCTGTGGCGAGGGGGCTCGACAGCTGCTACAGAGACTCCAATACATACGACGTTGGTAGGGTCACTTGACGTGAGTCCATGCAAAACCGCGCAATGGCGGTTATTCTTGGCCCCGATTGCTTACGCGTGAAGGGGAAAGTCAGCATGGACAAAGTCATTGTCATCACCGGCGGCGGCCGTGGCATCGGCGCTGCAACCGCGCTGTTGGCCGCAGGGCTTGGCTACCGGGTCTGTATCAACTATCAGTCCGACGAATCGGCTGCGCAAAGCGTGCTGGCGCAAGTCCGTGCATTGGGTGCTCAAGCCATTGCAGTGCGCGCCGACGTCAGCATCGAAGACGAAGTGATCAGTCTGTTCCACCGGGTGGACACCGAGCTGGGTCGAGTCACCGCGCTGGTGAATAACGCCGGCACCGTGGGCCACAAGTCCCGCGTCGACGAAATGTCCGAGTTCCGCATTCTCAAAACCCTCAAGACCAACGTCCTGGCACCGATTCTCTGTGCCAAGCACGCGGTGCTGCGCATGTCGCCCAGGCATGGCGGGCAGGGCGGCAGCATCGTCAATGTGTCCTCAGTGGCTTCGCGTTTGGGCTCGCCCAATGAGTACGTGGATTACGCCGCGTCAAAAGGTGCGCTGGACAGCTTCACCATCGGCCTGTCCAAGGAAGTGGCGGGCGAGGGCATTCGCGTCAACGCGGTGCGTCCGGGGTATATCTTTACCGACTTCCACGCCTTGAGCGGTGACCCGGATCGGGTCAGCAAGCTCGAGTCCGGCATCCCCATGGCCCGGGGTGGACGGCCGGATGAAGTGGCGGAGGCGATTATCTGGTTGCTGTCGGATAAGGCTTCTTATGCGACCGGGACGTTTGTTGACCTCGGGGGCGGGCGTTAATCCTTGGATTTGTGTCGTCTGGTCTGACGTCATCGCGAGCAAGCTCGCTCCCACAGTGGTTGGATGTGAACACATTTTTTGTGGACACCACCGCTCCCTGTGGGAGCGAGCTTGCTCGCGATAGCAATCGAACAAACGACGCTGAATGATCAGAACGACCGGACTATCCGCCCCAACGTCTCCATCGCCTTCTCCGAATCCTCGGTCCACGGGCTGCCGTAATTCAACCGGATACAATTCCTGAACCGCTGCGTCGGCGAAAAGATAGGCCCCGGCGCGATGCTGATGCCTTGCGCCAATGCCATCTGAAACAACTTCAGAGAATCCATTTGCGGCGGCAATTCCAGCCACAGGAAGTAGCCGCCGGCGGGTTGGCTGACGCGTGTCTGCGCCGGGAAGTAGCGGGCGATTGCTGCCAGCATGGCGCTTTGCTGTTCTTCCAGGGCGTAGCGCAATTTGCGCAAGTGCCGGTCATAGCCACCGTGTTGCAGGTAGTCGGCAATGGCCGCCTGGGCTGGCATCGACGGGCATAACGAGGTCATNAGNTTCAAGCGCTCGANCTTCTGCGCAAAGCGCCCGGCGGCGACCCAGCCTACGCGGTAGCCTGGGGCCAAACTTTTGGCGAAGGAACCGCAATGCATCACCAGCCCCTCGGTGTCGAAGGCTTTCGCCGGTTTTGGCGCCTGTTGACCGTAATAGAGCTCGGCGTAGACATCGTCCTCGATCAGCGGCACCTGGTGGCTGCGCAACAGCTCGACCAGCTCCTGCTTCTTCGCCTCGGGCATGGTCGCGCCCATCGGGTTCTGAAAACTGGTCATGCACCAGCAGGCTTTGATCGGGTGGCGCTCCAGGGTTTGCGCGAGCACCCCCAGGTCGATACCGTCGCGCGGGTGCACCGGGATTTCCACCGCCTTGAGCTTCAGGCGCTCCAGCACTTGCAGGCAGGCATAAAACGCCGGTGCTTCAATGGCCACCAGGTCGCCCGGTTCCGTCACCGCCTGCAGGCACAAGTTCAGCGCCTCCAGGGCGCCGTTAGTGATCAGCAGCTCCTCCATGGGCAGCATCAGGCCGCCGACCATATAGCGCAGGGCAATCTGTCGCCGCAATTGGGGGTTGCCCGGCGACATGTCAGTGACCACCAGGCGCGGGTCCATCTCACGGCTGGCGCTGGCCAGGGAACGGGCCAGGCGTGGCAGCGGGAACAGCATCGGGCTGGGGAAGGCCGAGCCGAAAGGTACGGTNNTCGGGTCCTTGATCGAGTCGAGGACCGAGAACACCAGTTCGCTGACGTCGACTTCGGTGGATTCATTGACCTGGCTGCTGATCACCGGCTCCGAGAACGGGCTCGGTGCGTGCGCGTTGACGAAGTAGCCGGAACGCGGCCGGGCGCGGATCAGGCCACGGCGCTCCAGCAGGTAGTAGGCCTGGAACACCGTGGACGGGCTGACGCCGTAGGTCTGGCTGGCATAGCGCACCGACGGCACCCGCTGGCCGGGCCCGAGGACGCCGGAGCGGATCAGTTCTGCGATGTCGTCGGCGAATTTTTCGTAGCGTTTCATCGAGTGCCTGGATTGGTGTCATTCAGAGAAATCGAGGTGACTTCTTCGCGGGCAAGCCTCGCTCCCACAGTCAACACCGTACCGTAGGAGCGAGGCTTGCCCGCGAATAGCGCACCGCAGTCTAAGGGATCAACGGTTCATCGGCGCAACAAACCGGCTTTTGGCCACGCTGTAGATGTCAGGCTCGTCGCTGTCGGCAATCTTGAAACTGATCGTCTGCGAGCTGCTGCTCGGCCGTTCGGTGGTCATGGCCACCGACACCGGTACATCGACAATTTCACCCGGGGCCAGGCTCAGCTCGGTCTTGCCTTGCAGCACGAAGCCTTCGCCGTCCACCAGCTCCAGACGATAGTCCTGGCGCTGCTGGGTCTTGTTGATGACCTTGAGGCTGTAGATGTTCTCGATCAAGCCCTGGCTGTTTTCGCGGAACATGCCTCGGTCTTTGGTGACGTCCAGCGACACCATCGGCCGTTCGATCAGGGCGAGGGCGAGGGCGCCGATCATCACCAGCAGCACCGCCGTGTAACCGATCAGCCGTGGCCGCAGCAGGTGAGTCTTGCCACCTTGCAGTTGGTGTTCGGAGGTATAACTCACCAGGCCACGGGCGTAGCCCATCTTATCCATGATCGAATCGCAGGCGTCGATGCACGCCGCGCAGCCGATGCACTCCATTTGCAGGCCGTCACGGATATCGATACCGGTGGGACACACTTGCACACACAGCTGGCAGTCGATGCAATCGCCCAGGCCGACGTCGGCTGGCCAGGCCTCGCGCTTGCGTGGCCCGCGCTGTTCGCCGCGTGCCGTGTCGTAGGAAATGGTCAGGGTGTCCTTGTCGAACATCACGCTTTGGAACCGCGCATACGGGCACATGTGCATGCACACCGCTTCGCGCAGCCAGCCGGCATTGAGGTAAGTGGCGGCGGTGAAAAACAGCACCCAGAACAGACTCACGCCGCCCATTTGCCAGGTCAGCAGCTCTGTGGCCAAGGGCCGGATGGGGGTGAAATAGCCGACAAAGGTCAACCCTGTCAGTACGCTGATGGCCAGCCATAGCGTGTGCTTGGCTGAGCGCCGGATCAGCTTGTTCAAGCCCCATGGCGCGGCTTGCAGCTTGATCCGCTGGTTGCGTTCGCCTTCGGTGATCTTCTCGCACCACATGAAGATCCAGGTAAACGAGCTTTGCGGGCAGGTGTAGCCGCACCACACGCGACCGGCAAACACGGTTATCGCAAACAGGCCGAAAGCGCAGATGATCAGCAGCGCCGACAGCAGGATGAAATCCTGGGGCCAGAAAGTGGCGCCGAAGATGTGGAATTTGCTTTCAGNAAGGTCCCAGAGCACCGCCTGACGGTCGCCCCAGTTCAGCCACACGGTGCCGAAGAACAGCAAAAACAATAGGCCCGCGCCGCTCATNCGCAAGGTACGGAACAGGCCGGTGAAGCTGCGGGTGTGGATCAGGTTGTCGCTGGACTTGGCCTTTATCTTTGGGCGCAAAGGCTCGGTTTTTATAAATGAGGCAGGTTCTATGGTTCGGACGGGGATTCTTTCGCTCATGGTCTTTCGCTCATCAGCCTCCATCAGGCATGAGCACTATGACCAGCGATCTGTTTGCATAACAGACTCAGGTATTGCAATAAAAAGCGGATCAGATGGGCTTTGATCCGCTACCTGCGACAACTTGATGCACCCCGTCACAGCGAGGCGCAAGCGCCTATATCAGGCGCTTGCGAGGCTTGTTGATCCGGGTCAGTCAAATCACCGAATCACTGTCGGTGGCCTTCAAATGCTTACGACCGTCCACTGCGCCTGCTACGGTCAATGCGTCGGCTTCTGCTTCGGTGATGTAGACGCGCTGGCCGTTGAGCTCAACCGCCGACATGGCTTTTTCCGAGTCGGTGATGATCGTGACATCGGGGCACAGGCGAATTTCTTCGCCGTTCTCGGTGAGGAAAAAGCAGGTCTGGTTTTCGATGCGCACAGTCATGGAGGTGTCCTTTTTTTAGCGGGTTCTAAACTGTTAGGGCGCATCCGACGGACATCGTTCTGTGCAACTGATTAATGGTCGGCGCGGTCCATCCTCCCATAACAATCAATCACAAGGATTGCACCATGAACGCCTGGTGGCATGAGGTTTGGGTAACGCTGCAAGCAGAGTTCGCCGACATCGGCGATGCGTCGCAACTGACGCGTATAACCGTGAGATTGCTGATCGCAGCCATATTGGGCGGCATTCTCGGATTCGAGCGTGAGCAAAAGGGCAAGGCCGCCGGGGTGCGCACACANATGCTGGTGGCAATGGGGGCCGCATTATTTGTGTTGGTGCCGCAGATGTCCGGTAGCCAGGCGGATGCCATGAGCCGGGTGCTGCANGGGGTGATCGCCGGGATCGGCTTCCTGGGTGCTGGCACCATCCTGAAAAACCAGGAAGGCGATGAAGGCCACGTCAAAGGCCTGACCACCGCTGCCGGGTTATGGATGACTGCCGCCATCGGCGTCTCGGCCGGGTTGGGCCGCGAGGCGACGGCGGTGTTCAGTACGCTGCTGGCGTTGGCGATTTTCAGCGTGATGCCGAAGATCGTGAAAATGCTCGACCGGGATAAGGACGAGCAGGAACGGCCCTGACGGAGGAGGTGCTCGCGANTGACGATCACCGGCGGCATGGTGTTCGGTGGGTCTTCCCGAGGCGGTGGTGTGGTGCCGGGCGGCTCTTGCTCGGGCACCGGCTCCGGTTCGGTTGGCGGAATGGTCGGGTGGTCGATGTTCGGATCGGGCGTCTCGGCCGGGATTGGAATACTCATCGTTGAAGCCTCCAGTGGCACATGGCGTAAGTCGTGCTTAAGTGAGTTGACCGTCGCGCAAGGGATTTGATTCCCCAGCAAATGGGCGTGAACTTTTCCCCGCGCTTGTCGCTCGGAACCTAAGTGAGTTCATTTCGGGACCGAAGGGTTTCGTGTGAACGACGACCAGACACAAGAGCGTCCATGGGGCGTTAAGGAGAGATGCTCGATGACTGCTGAAAAACCGACAGAGCTGAACTACAACCCTCATATGCCGCTGTCGCAGGCGTTATTGCTGCCGCGCATCGCCATTGAAAACGTCATGCCCACCCTGGATGGCGGGCAGTTCGCGGCCAAGGCTGTGGTGGGTCAGGACGTGGTGGTGATTAGTAAAGTGTTCGCCGACGGCCACGACAAACTGGCGGTGCGTATACGCTGGCGAGCCGAAGGCGACGAGGCCTGGCAGAGCGAGGTCATGAACGAGCTCGGCAATAACGGCTGGCAAGGCCAGTTCCGCGTTAAGGATCAGGGCCGCTACGTCTTCTGTATCGAAGCCTGGATCGATCAATACGGCAGCTTTCTCTATGAAATCGAGAAAAAACACATGGCTGGCGTACCCATCAGCCTGGAGTTGCAGGAAGGGCGAAACCAGGTGAAACAGGCCTCCGAACGCTCGGAAGGGCCGCTGAGCGAAGATCTGGCGGCGTTGCACCATGAACTGTCCGGTCTGCTCGAAGCCGAGCAGGTCGCGCTGTTTCTGCACCAACGTAGTGCTGACCTGATAGCCCAGGCCGATCACCGCGCTTATTTGAGCCTCAGCCCCGAGTTTGCGCTGGACGTTGAGCGCGAGCTCGCCCAGTTCGCCAGTTGGTATGAGTTGTTTCCGCGCTCGATCACCGACGATCCAGCCCGCCATGGCACGTTCAACGACGTGCACTCGCGGTTGGCGATGATTCAGGACATGGGTTTTGACGTGCTGTACTTTCCGCCGATCCACCCGATCGGTCGCAGCTTCCGCAAAGGCCCGAACAATTCATTGAGCGCCGGCCCCGATGATCCGGGCAGCCCGTATGCCATCGGCAGCGAAGAGGGCGGGCACGAGGCAATTCACTCCGAACTCGGCACCCGCGAAGATTTCCGTCGACTGGTGGCCGCCGCCGCAGATCACGGACTGGAAATCGCGCTCGATTTTGCCATCCAGTGTTCCCAGGACCACCCGTGGCTCAAAGAACATCCGGGCTGGTTCAACTGGCGTCCGGACGGCACGATCAAATACGCGGAAAACCCGCCGAAAAAGTATCAGGACATCGTCAACGTCGACTTCTATGCCAGTGATGCGATTCCGAGCCTTTGGGTCGAACTGCGGGACATTGTGGTCGGTTGGGTGCAAGAGGGCGTGAAGANNTTTCGCGTCGACAACCCCCACACCAAGCCGCTGCCGTTCTGGCAATGGTTGATCAGCGACGTGCGCGCCAAGCACCCTGACGTGATCTTCCTGGCCGAGGCATTCACCACGCCGGCGATGATGGCGCGCTTGGGCAAGGTCGGTTACTCCCAGAGCTACACCTACTTCACCTGGCGCAATACCAAAACGGAACTGGCGACCTATTTCACCGAGCTCAACGAGTCGCCGTGGCGCGAATGCTACCGGCCGAATTTCTTCGTTAATACGCCGGACATCAACCCTGCGTTTCTTCATGAGTCTGGACGCGCCGGTTTCCTGATCCGCGCCGCGCTGGCAACCATGGGCTCCGGTCTGTGGGGCATGTATTCGGGCTTCGAACTCTGTGAAGCCGCGCCGGTACCGGGCAAGGAAGAGTATCTGGATTCAGAGAAATACGAGATCCGCCCACGGGACTACACGGCGCCCGGAAATATCATTGCCGAAATTGCACAGCTCAACCGTATTCGCCGGCAGAACCCCGCGTTGCAGACCCACTTGGGCCTGAAGCTGTACAACGCGTGGAACGACAACATCCTGTACTTCGGCAAGCGCAGTGACGACGGCAGCAACTTCATTCTGGTGGCCGTCAGCGTCGATCCGCATAACGTCCAGGAAGCGAATTTCGAATTGCCGTTGTGGGAAATGGGTTTGCCGGATGATGCGAGCACCCAAGGCGAAGACTTGATGAGCGGGCACCGATGGACGTGGCATGGCAAGTACCAATTCATGCGGATCGACCCGGCGCATCAACCGTTCGGCATCTGGCGGATCTCTACTTCCTGAAGACACCCAGTTTTCCTGCGGGATGAACTCTTGCTCCCGCTGGGGCGCGTAGCGGCCCTATTTCCTTCAGGTTCATCTGATTTACAGGTTCGCGACTGCTTCGCAGCCGAGCGGGATCAAGCTCCCTCGCCACAGGTAGGCGTCCGGCTCAGGGCTGCACTGAATTCAACAGGAGTTTCAAATGGCGAAGAAACCCAAGGCTGCCACCTTTATCAAAGACCCGCTCTGGTACAAGGACGCGGTGATCTATCAGGTTCACGTCAAATCCTATTTCGACTCCAATAACGACGGTATCGGCGACTTTCCCGGCCTGATTGCCAAACTCGATTACATCGCCGACCTCGGCGTGAACACCATTTGGCTCTTGCCGTTTTACCCCTCGCCACGCCGCGATGATGGCTACGACATTGCCGAGTACCGTGGCGTGCATAGCGACTACGGCACCATGGCCGACGCCAAACGCTTTATCAGCGAGGCGCACAAACGTGGGCTGCGGGTTATCACCGAACTGGTGATCAACCACACCTCCGACCAGCATCCCTGGTTCCAGCGGGCGCGCAAGGCCAAGCCGGGTTCGGCCGCGCGGGACTTCTATGTGTGGTCGGATGACGATCAGAAATACGATGGCACGCGCATCATTTTCCTCGACACCGAAAAGTCCAACTGGACCTGGGACCCCGTGGCCGGCCAGTACTTCTGGCACCGTTTCTATTCTCATCAGCCGGACCTCAACTTCGACAACCCGCAAGTCATGAAAGCCGTGCTGTCGGTGATGCGTTACTGGCTGGACATGGGCATCGACGGCCTGCGTCTGGACGCCATTCCGTACCTGATCGAACGCGATGGCACCAACAACGAAAACCTGCCGGAAACCCACGACGTCCTCAAGCAGATCCGCGCCGAGATCGACGCTCACTACCCCGACCGCATGCTGCTCGCCGAAGCCAACCAATGGCCGGAAGACACGCAGTTGTATTTTGGTGACAAAAAAGGCGATGACGGCGACGAGTGCCATATGGCTTTTCACTTCCCGCTGATGCCGCGCATGTACATGGCGCTGGCCCAGGAAGATCGCTTCCCCATCACCGATATTCTGCGCCAGACCCCGGAGATTCCCGCCAATTGCCAGTGGGCGATCTTCCTGCGCAACCACGATGAACTGACCCTGGAAATGGTCACCGACAAAGAGCGCGACTACCTGTGGAACTACTACGCCGCTGATCGCCGCGCGCGCATCAACCTCGGCATTCGCCGGCGCCTGGCGCCGCTGATGGAGCGCGATCGCCGCCGCATTGAACTGCTCAACAGCCTGCTGCTGTCCATGCCCGGCACGCCGACGTTGTATTACGGCGATGAAATCGGCATGGGCGATAACATTTACCTGGGCGACCGCGACGGCGTGCGCACGCCGATGCAATGGTCCATCGACCGTAACGGCGGTTTCTCCCGCGCCGATCCGGCCAGCCTGGTGCTGCCACCGATCATGGACCCGCAGTACGGCTACCTGTCGGTTAACGTCGAAACCCAGGCCCAGGACCCGCATTCGCTGCTGAACTGGACGCGCCGCATGTTGGCGGTGCGCAAACAGTCCAAGGCCTTTGGCCGGGGCAGGCTGAAAATGCTCTCGCCGAGCAACCGCCGCATTCTGGCGTATACCCGCGAATACACCGGGGCAGACGGGCGTAATGAGCTCATCCTGTGCGTGGCCAACGTGTCACGCAGTGCCCAGGCGGCGGAGCTGGATTTGTCAGCCTTTGCGGGCATGGTGCCGGTGGAGATGCTGGGCGGTAACGCGTTTCCGCCCATTGGCCAGCTGAATTTCCTCCTGACGCTCGCGCCTTACGGCTTTTATTGGTTCGGACTCGCTGCGGAGAATCAAATGCCGAGCTGGCATGTAGAGCCGGCCCAGAGCATCCCGGACTTCACCACCCTGGTGTTGAAACAACGCATGGAAGAGTTGCTCGAAGCGCCGTCCCGCGGCACGCTGGAGCAGGGCATCCTGCCGAACTGGCTGCAAAACCGCCGCTGGTTCGCCGGCAAGGACGCGGCCATCGAGAAGGTCAACCTGGCCTATGGCGTGCGCTTCGGTGATGCGCTGCACCCGGTGCTGCTGAGTGAAATCGAAGTCACCAGCGGTGGCCAGACCAGCCGTTACCAGTTGCCGTTCGGGTTCATTGCCGATGATCAAGTCGGGCCGGCGTTGCCGCAGCAACTGGCACTGTCTCGTGTACGACGTGGCCCTCAAGTGGGGTTGATCACCGATGCGTTCAGCCTGGAAAACTTTATCCGCGCGGTGTTGCATGGCATGCAGGAAAACACCGTGTTGCCTTCGGACGGCGGCGAGATTCGTTTCGAGCCGACCGCCGAGCTGGCCAGGTTGGGCCTGACGGCCGAATCCGAAGTGCGCTACCTGTCCGCCGAGCAGTCCAACAGTTCGGTGGTGATCGGCAGCAGCCTGGTGCTGAAGCTGATCCGCAAGGTCGCCTCGGGTGTGCACCCGGAGCTGGAAATGAGCGCTTACCTGACCAATGCCGGGTTCAGCAACATCTCGCCGCTGCTGGGGTCGGTGGTTCGCCGCGACGCCAAGGGCGAGGACAATCTGCTGATGATCGCCCAAGGCTATCTGAGCAACCAGGGCGATGCCTGGGGCTGGACCCAGAACAACCTCGAACGCGCGATTCGCGATGAACTGGCGGACGCCATGTCCGAGCAGGAGCAGCACTACAACGCCCTCGGTGAACTGAAAGACTTCGCCGGCATGCTCGGTCAACGGCTGGGTGAAATGCACCGAGTGCTGGCGGCCCCGACCGATGACCCGGACTTCGCCCCACAGGTCACCACGCAAAAAGAGGCCCTGGCTTCGGCCAAGGACGTCGCGGCGCAATTGGAGCACTCGCTGAAGTTGCTCAAACAGCATCAAGGCGAACTGAACCCGGCGGACAAAGCGCTGGTCACTCGTTTACTGGACAACAAAAAAGCCATCCTCAGTCATGTCCAGGACCTGGGCAAAAAAGCCGTCGGTGGTTTGCGCATTCGCGTCCATGGCGACTTGCACCTGGGTCAGGTGCTGGTGATCAAGGGCGACGCTTACTTGATCGACTTCGAAGGCGAGCCGGCACGGCCGCTCAGCGAGCGACGCGGCAAGCACAGCCCGTACAAAGATGTCAGCGGCGTGTTGCGCTCCTTCGATTACGCCGCGGCGATGGCGATCAACGTGCAAAACGTCGACAACACCGCCGAAGCCCGAGCGGCACGGCAACGGGTCGCTGATCGCTATTTGAATGAAGCAAAACAAGCATTTGTCGACGCTTATCGGCTGGCGGCAGCTAGTCTTGCTCATGCGTGGCAAGATCCGGAAGGCGAGGACGCCGCGTTGGCGTTGTTCGGGCTGGAGAAGGCGGCGTATGAGGTGGCCTATGAGGCTGAAAATCGCCCCACGTGGCTGCCGGTGCCATTGCACGGTTTGTATGGATTATTGAGTGGGCTTAAACCCTTTTCCGATCTTGGTGGAGAGTAGTTATGAGTTTCTCGAACAAGGAACAGGGTCACGCTAAAGAAGCGCTGCTGCCCAGATCGCGGGATATCGACGCGCTGGTACGCGCCGAACATCACGACCCTTTTGCAATTCTCGGCCCCCACGGCGATGACGCCGGCGGGCAATTCATTCGGGCTTATCTGCCAGACGCGCTGAGCGTGCAGGTACTGGCCAGGGACTCCGGGGAAGAACTCGGCAACCTTGAGGCCACCCAGACGCCTGGCCTGTTTGTCGGGCACTTCGATCGGGCGCAGCCGTATCTGCTGCGCACCCGCTGGGCCGGTGGCGAGCAAGTGTCCGAAGACCCCTACAGCTTTGGCCCGTTACTCGGCGAGATGGACTTGTACCTGTTTGCCGAAGGCAATCACCGCGACCTCAGTGCCTGCCTCGGCGCGCAACTGAAGACGGTGGACGGGGTCGACGGCGTGCGTTTCGCCGTGTGGGCGCCGAATGCCAAACGGGTGTCGGTGGTCGGCGACTTCAACAACTGGGACGGTCGTCGGCACCCGATGCGTCTGCGCCATCCCACCGGGGTCTGGGAAGTGTTTATCCCGCGTTTGCAGGCGGGGGAAACCTACAAATACGAAATCCTCGGCGCCCACGGCATTCTGCCGCTCAAGGCTGACCCGATGGCCCTGGCCACCTCGCTGCCGCCCGATACCGCGTCAAAAGTCGCGGCACCCTTGAGCATCGATTGGCAGGATCAGGCGTGGATGCAATCCCGTGCCGACCGTCACCTGCCGAGTGCGCCGCTGTCGATCTACGAACTGCACGCTGGCTCGTGGCAATGCGAACTGGACGATCTGGGTGAAGTGGCGCGCCAGTACACCTGGCACGAACTGGGTGAGCGGCTGATTCCTTACGTGAAGGAGCTGGGCTTCACCCATGTTGAACTGATGCCGATCATGGAACACCCGTTCGGCGGCTCATGGGGCTACCAGGCGTTGTCGCAGTTCGCACCGAGTGCACGCTTTGGTTCGCCGGAAGACTTCGCGGCCTTCGTCAACGCCTGCCACCAGGCGGACATCGGCGTGATCCTCGACTGGGTGCCGGCGCATTTTCCGACCGATACCCACGGTCTGGCGCAATTCGATGGCACCGCGCTGTACGAATACGGCAATCCGCAAGAAGGCTTCCATCAGGACTGGGACACGCTGATCTACAACCTGGGCCGCACCGAAGTGCACGGCTACATGCTCGCTTCGGCATTGCACTGGCTCAAGCATTTCCACGTCGATGGCCTGCGGGTCGATGCCGTGGCGTCGATGCTCTATCGCGACTATTCGCGCAAGGCCGGCGAGTGGGTGCCCAATCGCTATGGCGGACGTGAGAACCTCGAAGCCATCGACTTCCTGCGCCATTTGAACGATGTGGTCGCGCTGGAAGCACCGGGTGCGTTGGTGATTGCCGAAGAATCCACGGCGTGGCCGGGTGTCAGCCAGAGCACCCAGCAAGGTGGCCTGGGCTTCAACTACAAGTGGAACATGGGCTGGATGCACGACTCGCTGCATTACATCCAGCAAGACCCGGTGTATCGCGCTCATCATCACAATGAACTGAGTTTCGGCCTGGTCTATGCCTGGTCCGAGCGTTTTATCCTGCCGATCTCTCACGATGAAGTGGTGCACGGCAAACACTCGTTGATCGACAAGATGCCCGGTGACCGCTGGCAGAAGTTCGCCAACCTGCGGGCCTACCTGAGCTTCATGTGGATGCACCCCGGCAAAAAACTGCTGTTCATGGGGTGCGAATTCGGCCAGTGGCGCGAGTGGAACCACGATCAGCAACTGGACTGGTACCTGCTGCAGTATCCCGAGCACAGGGGCGTGCAGAAGCTGGTCGGCGACCTTAACCGCCTTTACCGCGAAGAGCCGGCGATGCATGACCAGGACGACGCGCCGCAGGGCTTCCAGTGGTTGATCGGCGACGATGCGATCAACAGCGTTTATGCGTTCCTGCGCTGGAGCAAGGAAGGGCGGCCGGTGCTGGTGGTGGCGAACTTCACGCCGGTGCCTCGTGAGGCCTATTCCGTGGGTGTGCCGTTTGCCGGGCGCTGGNGCGAGGTGATCAACAGCGATGCGGCGATGTATGCCGGGTCCAACTATGGCAACAGCGGCGGAGCTTTTACCGAGGAAGAGCCGAGCCATGGGCAGGCGCTTTCGCTGGTGTTGAATCTGCCACCGCTGGCGGTGTTGATCCTCAGTCCTGAGGGTTGATCTAGAACCGCGCTGCTCCCATCGCGAGCAAGCTCGCTCCCACATTGGATCTGTGTCGTAAACAAAACCAATGTGGGAGCGAGCTTGCTCGCGATGGCNTGTGGGAGCGAGCTTGCTCGCGATGGCGTCAGCTCAAACAATACATTTCTTGAAATTAACCCTCACCACCGCATCCGCACCCCAAGACTCCCGATCAACCCGTTCAAATCATTGTCATCCACATCACTGCTGTAATCGGCGCTGACGTAAAGACTCACCGCAGGCGTCACTCTCGCCACCAGCCCCAACCCCACTTCGACCGTCGATGAATTGCGACTGCTGCTGATCTTCTCGACCTGATCGAGGTTCACGGTATTGCCGGTGTACACGGTGTGCCACAAGTTGGTCCGCACATAGGGTTCGACACCCAGCCCGTTGATGTCGTAACTCCCTTTCAACCGTGCACCGACCCGGCCGCTCCAGGACGTCAGGTCACTGGACGACGCATTGCCTGAGCCGGCATAAGGCGTATCCAGCGTAATGCGCTGATTGATCAACTGCGCTTGCGGTTCGACCACCCAGTTCTCGCTCACGCCAATCGGAAAACCACCTTCTACCGACAACGTTACCGCGCTGCCTTCGGTCGCCATCCGCGCGCCCTGGTCGTTACGGCTGTAGCCGTTGACCCGGCCGCCACTGGCCGACAAATCCACGTGCCAGCCTTGTGGCCCGGTCAGGCTCCAGTAGGCGCCGAGGCTCTGGCCTTGCAGGTTGAGGGTGTCGTTTGCCGGGTCGGCGAGTGCGCGACTGGTCAACAGGCCGTTGCTGTTGCCTTGTAACTGCGTCATCCCGCCGATCAGGCCGACCCGCTGGGTATGGCCGCTACCGCTCTGCAGGGTCAGGATCGCCGGGCCTTTGAATTCGGTGCTGCCAGGGCTGGAAAAACCCTGGGTCATGACATCGGTCTGTGCTTGTCGCGATGCCTGCCCGTACAGCTGGTCCCAGGCCGAAGGCGCGGCATCTTCGATGGTCAGGCGAGAACTTCGTGTATCGGAGGCGGCGCTGAAATGGCCGGGGTAGGGGGCGGTGATGTTTATCGTGGGCAAGGTCATTGCCGGAACATCCTGGCGATACCAGGGGGCGGTTTCATCCTCTGCGGGCCCGGCTTGCACCTCCATGGACGAACACAGCAGCAGAGAACTCGAGACAGTGCAAAAGGTGATTTTGATCTCTTGTTGGGTGAATGAAGTTTTCATGGGGGTCTACCTTGCAATCGCATGCCGTA
Source organism: Pseudomonas mandelii (assembly GCF_002251635.1). Classification (GTDB taxonomy): domain Bacteria; phylum Pseudomonadota; class Gammaproteobacteria; order Pseudomonadales; family Pseudomonadaceae; genus Aquipseudomonas; species Aquipseudomonas mandelii_B. Next base: position 35,360 of record NZ_NMOJ01000014.1, on the reverse strand, counting down.
TCTCGCTCTGGCGTCTCTCCTACCCCGAATGAGGGGCGACCGAATGGATTGAGGCAAGCCGCTGGCCGCCCGATTTCGCGGGTGTCTGGAGGTTTGCCCCTGGTGGAATTTCCGGGGGTAGTAACGTGAAGCTAAGAAGACCCTTGACAGGGCGTCAAGAAAATGGCCGATAAGTGGTATGAGAATTTTAGGTCTCACAAGTGACTGATTTTCGGCGTACATCTAAGTTCTTGTTTGTTCGAAACATCGTCAAAAAGCTCGCGATTTAGAGCCTTCTCACTCATTCGCTACAGATGCACTTCAACCGCCAACGGCAACTGCTTGCCCGACGATGTCCATGTCTCGATTCTGTCAGTAATGCTGCGCTGAAATGAACGCAAGGGAATCGCTGTCCTCACACCGGTTTGTCTATCTGGCGAACAGGACTGGCCGCAACTAGGCTGAACATTCAGCCACAAGGTTTCGGGCGGCAGCCCGGCGCAGGGACAGGAGCAAAATCGATGAAAACCCAACCCAGTGTTTTCTGCCTGATGTTTACCCTGCTCCTTGCCCCAGGGGCTCGCGCCGAAGAGGCACCGGCGGCGGACGCCACCCCGATCATCAATCCGCAGGTGGTCGATAAGCTGATTGATATGGGCAACTACCTGCGCAGCCTGTCGAAGTTTCAGGTAGATGCCGAAGTGACCCTGGATACCGTCCTGGAGACCGGGCAGAAGATCAAGTCCGAGGCTTCCACTACCCTGAAAGTGCTGGGGCATGACCGTATGTATGCCCGGACAGAAGGCGATGTCCGAACGCGAGAGTTCTTCTATAACGGCAAGAAACTGACCCAGTACTCACCGTACCTCAAGTACTACACCACGGTGGATGCTCCGCCCAAGGTGTCCGAAACCCTGCACATGATCGAAAACCATTACGGGATCCAGATCCCCATGGAAGACCTGTTTCTGTTTGGCAGCGATCAGGCCCAGATCGATGCACTCAAGGAAGCCCTGTACGTGGGACCGTCGACGATCAAGGGCCAACTCTGTGATCACTTGGCCTTTCGGCAGGAGGGCGTCGACTGGCAATTGTGGATCACACGGTCCGAGAAGCCACTGCCGTGCAAACTGGTGATTACCACCACCGATGAGCAAAGCTTTCCGGAATACAGCGCGGTGTATCACTGGAACCTGAAGCCTGGCCTCCAGGAGTCGATGTTCACCTTCAAACCGGCCAAGGGTGATGTGGCGATTGCGCTGAAGAAAGCCGCTGATCAGGGAGGGGAATGACATGAACCGGTCGATGTCGTGGAGCCTGTTTGTATCGCTAGCCACTGCCGCAGTGCTGACTGTCGGCCTGATCGCCGAAGCGGATGCCCGGCCACGGGGTCAGGGGCAGGCAAGGGCGTCAGTCAACCGTGCGCCAGCCCCCAATGCCCAGCGGGCGCAGCGGATCAATACCCCGCCGCGCGCGAGCAACGTCAATGCGGGCAATCGGGTGAACTCAGGCAACCGGGTCAATGCCGGGAACACTGTCGGCAACCGTACCAACATCAACAACAGCACTCGTAACGTCAACATCAACAACAATCGCGACGTCGACATTGATGTCGATGGGCATGGCCGCTATGGCTACGACGATCACTATCATCCGATCGCCACGGCGGCGGCGGTGACCGCGACGGTCGCGGTGACAGCAGCGGTGGTTGGCTCGATCCTGACGCCGGCACAAATGCCCACCAGTTGCGTGCAGGTCATGCAATACAACACGGTGTACATGCAGTGCGGTTCGACCTGGCATCTAAGTTCTTGTTTGTTCGAAACATCGTCAAAAAGCTCGCGATTTAGAGCCTTCTCACTCATTCGCTACAGATGCACTTCAACCGCCAACGGCAAGTGATCCGACAGGTGCGTCCAGGGTTTATTGCCGAGAATTCGCGGGTTGTGGCTGCTGGCGTTGCGCAGGTAGATCCGGTCCAGGCGCAGCAGAGGAAAACGCGCCGGGTAGGTCTTCGCCGGCCGGCCATTGTGGCGTTCGAAGGCTTCGTGCAGGTAATCGCGCCGGGCCAAGGCGGCGTTGCCTTGCAACTGCCAGTCGTTGAAGTCGCCGGCAATGATCACCGGCGCATCGTCGGGCAGGGATTCAAGCAGTAGGCAGAGCAGTTGGAGCTGCAACTGGCGATGGCTTTCCAGCAAACTCAAGTGCACGCAGATCGCATGGACTTCAGCGTGCCCTGGCACGTCCAGTACGCAGTGCAGCAACCCACGTCGCTCGGGGCCGGTGATCGAGACGTCGAGGTTGCGGTGTTCGCGAATCGGGTATTTCGACAGCAGCGCGTTGCCGTGATGGCCATTGGGATAGACGGCGTTGCGACCGTAGGCGAAATCGCTCCACATGCTATCGGCCAGGAACTCGTATTGCGAGGTTCGCGGCCAGTCGTTGTATCGGGAAGAATGCCGATCGTGCTCGCCGACCACTTCCTGGAGGAATACAAGATCGGCCGATGTACTGCGCACCGCTTCACGCAGCTCCGGGAGGATGAAACGCCGGTTGAGGGCGGTAAACCCTTTGTGGGTGTTGACCGTCAGCACCCTCAATCGATGAATCGCCGGGGGCGAGTCCAAGGGCATTGATTCAACGGCTCGCTGCTCGGAATCGCTGGTCACGTTTACTCCTCTGAATCTGGGCTGCTTATGCATGCGACTGATGCAGCGGCGGGCAGTTCAGAGTGATTGGTCGCCAGCAGTCTTCACACGAAAATGTAGCCGCTGCCCTGTNNCCGTGCAGACCGGGTTTATGACTGCTGCGCAGCCGAACGCAGCCTCGCAGGCTCGACAGCTGCTACAGAGCATTTAGGGTCAGACAAAGACAACTTCATAGGACAAACGCATGCGCTCCAGAATCACCCGGGGCAGCAGTGGCGCGATGCCGATGGCCGGTTCGCCGTCGAGCTGGCTGGCGTAGGCGTGGGTGGCGTGGCTTTTGCGTGCGACGGTCCAGGTGTCGAGGCGTATTTTGCGCGCACGATGCCAGGGGAACAGTCCTTGATCACGGGTCGGCCAGTGCCAGGCCCAGACCGGCAGCTCGTTGAGCGTCGCACCGATCATGCTCGCCGCATTGGCGCTGGCGCGGCCGACGGCGTCATGATCCGAGGTGCCGTCCTCGCGCCAGGTGCTGAACACCACGTCGCCGGGGCGCAAATAACGGGCGATGAATTGAGTCAGTTGCGTTTCACGCTTGGCCAGGGCGTTGTCGGTAAAGCCGCCGCGAATCCACTTCAGGCTGTGCATCGGCAAACCGAGCCGGCGCAAGGCTTCGACGCTTTCCTGGCCGCGAAACACACTCAGGCGCTTCTCTGACCATTGTTGCGAGCCCGGATGGCTGGCGCTGCCATCGGTGATCGAGATCAATTGCAGGGGATGACCCAAGGAGGAAAGGAGCTGGAGCAAGCCTCCACACATGACCACTTCATCGCCAGGATGCGGTGCGATCACCACGGCACGTGCGCCAGTGGGGACCAGGGTCTCGGTGTTGATGACGGGGATGTTGTCCAATTGCAGGGCGCTGTTCCAGACCTGTCCCGGCAAGCTGCTTTCGATGAGGGAAACGGGTTTCATCGGGCTACGTCCTTGTTCTGTTTGAGAGCAATGTGCAGCGCTCCATACCCTGGATTGCCGCGAGCAGAGTATTGCTCAAGTCACGCTATTCGTCGCGTGGTGCTGTCATCTGATCCGGTTTTTTTAACCAGCCTGTGCCAGGCCTCGTAAATAATCGCCGAAACCACCGCGTGCGCGGCTGTCCAGTCGAGCACTGGTCAGCACTTGCGGGCGATGGCTCCAGGCAATGTTTGCGCCACAGCGTTCGAGTTGCCGCACCAATTGCACATCTTCGTTACAGGCCAGTGGTTCGAAACCGCCGGCGCGCTGATAGGCGTCAGCGCTGATGCCCAGATTGGCCCCATGGATGTGCCGATGACCTTCGCGGGCCTGATAGTGCTGGTGATAGCGAATCTGAGCCGACTCATCGAACGACTCGTGCCACGCCTCCACCGTGACCGTGCCGCACACCGCATCGACGTCGAGGGCCAGTTGCGCCACCAGCCAATCCTGCGCCACACGGCTGTCGGCATCGGAACAGGAAATCCAGCGCGCCCCGCGCTCCAGCAGAAACCGTGCGCCTGCGGCGCGAGCCTGACCGACATTACGCGCCTCGATCGCCAGACTATGCACCGGATAAGCACCGACGATCTCCGAGGACCGGTCGGTACAACTGTCGAGCACCACCAGCACCTCGACGGCTTCACCGCCCAGCCGTTCGTGTTGCGCGGCGAGCAGGGCCGCTTCAAGGCAGTCTTCGAGCAAGTCTTCTTCGTTATGCGCGGGGATCAGAATGCCAATCATCGCAAACCCTCCAGAGCCGCCACGGAGCGTGGTTCACGACTCCAGAGTTCCAGTAGAAAATCCGCTTCCTGATGCAGGACCAGGCGCGGTAAATGCAAATGTTCGTGGAGCAAGTCATGGACCTGGCGGGCATTCAACGGACAGCCGTCGATGGGTGGCCGCCAGTGGCAAGCCAGCAGTTGGCCGTCGGCGGTCAGCGATTGTGCAGCCTGTGCGATCAAGCGTTTCAGGTCATCGGCGTCGAGGTAGTAGCCGATCTCGCTGAGCACGATCAGGTCGAATTTTTCCTCCGGCCAATCGCCAGGCAAGCGACTGTGGTGGACTTCGGCGTGGTCGAACGGGCCGAGTCGGGTGCGGGCGAGCGTTACGGCGGCGGCAGCGGTGTCGCAACACAGCAGACGATTGCAGCGGCTGGCCAAGTCAAAGCTCAGCTCGCCATTGGCGCAGCCGGGTTCGAAGATCGCGCGGTAGTGTGGGCGGGGCAGTGCGGCGAGGGTGATTGCGCGTTTGCGTTGTTCATACCAGCGCTGACGGAACGACCAGGGATCATCGTTCCCGGCAAACAACCCATCGAAATAGCGATCGTCGACGCTCATACAAACACCACTTCGAACGGTTGCAACAGTCTCTCCAGCACATAGGGCGCCAGCACGGGCGGCAAGCCGGCTTGCGGGTCACCCTCCAACTGGCTGGCAAAGGCGTGGATCGCGTGGCGTTTGCGCGCGACCAGGTGCGGGGCGAGGAGGATTTTCCGCGCCCGGTGCCACGGCACGAAACTGTCTTCAGGTGCTGCCCAGTGCCAGGTCCATACGGGCAATTCATAGACGGTTGCACCGGCGCGCTTTGCCGCTGTGGCGCTGGCCCGGCCCACGGCTTCGTGGTCGCAGTGGCCGTCCTCGCGCCATGTGGTGAATACCACATCGTTGGGGTGCAAGTGACGTTCGATGAATTCGCTCAATTCGCTTTCTCGATCAGCCACCAGGCTGTCCTTGAATCCGCCGCGCAGCCATTTCAGACTGTGCAGCGGCACGCCAAGACGCCGCAAAGCTTCGACCGATTCCTGAGGCCGGACCGCGCTCAGGCGTTCCACCGGCCAGCGCTCGGAGCCAGGATGGCTGGCGCTGCCATCGGTGACCGAGATCAGTTGCAAGGGCCGACCGGCGGCGGCGAGCAATTGCAGGAAACCGCCGCAGCCCAGCACTTCGTCATCCGGGTGCGGCGCGATGATCACTGCGCGGGCACCTTCCGGCACCAGGCTCAGGATGTCGATCACCGGTAACTGCGCCAGGTGGCTGGAGGTCTGCCACCGATGAAGCGGCGTGCCCTGGCCGACGATAGGGTTGGTTTTCATAACGTCCATGTTCCGGTAATGACGGTTTGGCCGAGGGCGGCGAGGTCCCGTTCGGCGTGGCTTTGGCGCAGGAACACCGGCAGGTCGGCGATCAATCGGGCGAACTGCCGATCCCTACAATAGGGAACGGCCCCCAAGGCGTGGCCGACATGCAGCATGACCTGTTCAGCGGTGTGTTCCACCACCGCCCGGGTGCGCCGGGCCAGCAGTTCGGCGTCGTCCAGCGGCGCGGCGTCGATCATCAGCGCGCTGACCCGCAACACCTCGGCAGCGGCATGCAGCGCGCTGTCGACGGCGCCGAGGTGGGCGAGGGCATGGGGTTCTTCACGGAGGGCGCAGTGAGTGCGCAGGCGTTCGGCGATGCTCTGTGCCGCGCCGTACCAGCAAGCGGCAATGCCGATGCCGCCCTGCCAGAAACCGGGCCGATCCAGGTAATCGCCGCGGTAGCCGATGGCTTGTCCTTCGGCGCCTTCGAACAGCACTTCGACACTGCCAGTGGCGCCCATGCCGACGGCTTGCCAGCCCTCATCGGTAAGGGTCACGCCGGGTTGATCCAGCGCCACCGCAACCAGTTGCTGGCAGTCCTGATGATCCCAGGCCGTGAGCAACGCATGACTCAACACCGCCGCACCCGAGCACCAGGCCTTGCGTCCGTTCAGCACCACCATCTGACCCTGCGGACGGACGCGCACCCGCGCCTGTGGCGGTTCAGCGGCCCACATGCCCCACGTGCTGCCCGGCGTTGGCGAGCCACCGAGTTGCTGGATGATCGCCAGCGCATCGGTATGGCCTTCGTACAATTTGCACAACCCCAGGTCATGCCCACCGACTGCGGCCAACCGCTGGAAGCGCTCCAGCGTCTGGCCGCCGCCCGGCAGCGGAAGTTGATCGAGTCCAGCCTCCACCAGCGCCCGCAGGCACCGGCCTAACGCCTGAGTATCGGCGTAGTCCGGTGGCTGGCGATCGAGAAAGGCTTGAAGGTCCATTTCACTCTTCTTCCTCATGCTGCAATTCGAACAGCAGCAGCGAACGGCCGGTGACGGAATACTCGTGACCGAACTCGAAGCGTTCCTGCCCGCGAATTGACGGTTGATTGGTGTCGACCATGCACGTCCAGTGATAGCCGTCCGGCACTTCCGGCAAGGTGAAGTTGACGATGTCGTGGTGCGCGTTGACCACCAGCAACAAGGTCGCGTCACCGCCCTTGCGACGGATACCGGTTTCCTGGGCGCGGCCGTCCATCAACATGCCGAGGCAGCGGCCGTGGGCTTCTTCCCACTGCTCGGTGGACATTTCGCTGCCATCCGGGGCGAGCCAGGTCACGTCCTTGACGCCGATGTCCTCGTTGTAATTGCCCACCAGGAAGCGTCCGCGACGCAGGATCGGATAGGCCAGACGCAACTTGATCAGGCGTTTGACAAACTTGAGCAGCGCCTTGCCGTCGTCGTCCAGGTCCCAGTTGACCCAACCGATCTCGCTGTCCTGGCAATAGGCATTGTTGTTGCCGTGCTGGGTGCGTGCGAATTCGTCCCCGGCCACCAGCATCGGCGTGCCTTGGGACAGCAGCAGNGTGGCGAAGAAATTACGCATCTGCCGCTGACGCAATTCATTGATCTCGGGGTCGTCGGTGGGGCCTTCGACGCCATGGTTCCAGGACAGGTTGTTGTTGCTGCCGTCCTGGTTGTCTTCGTCGTTGGCTTCGTTGTGTTTGTCGTTGTACGACACCAGGTCGTGCAGGGTGAAACCGTCGTGGGCGGTGATGAAGTTCACCGAGCTGTAAGGCCGGCGCCCGCGATGGTTGAACATTTCCCCGGAGGCGGTCATGCGCCCGGCGAAGTCCGCCAACTGGCCGTCATCGCCTTTCCAGAAGGCGCGCACGGTGTCGCGGAAGCGGTCGTTCCATTCCACCCAGCCCGGCGGGAAGTTACCCACTTGATAGCCACCGGGGCCGCAGTCCCATGGCTCGGCGATCATTTTCAGCTGGCGCAGCACCGGGTCCTGGCGGCAGGCCACGAGGAAGCTGTGGCGCTCGTCGAAGCCGTCCCGATAGCGGCCGAGAATCGTCGCCAGGTCAAAGCGGAAACCGTCGACGTGCATCTCGGTGGCCCAGTAACGCAGGGAGTCGGTGACCATCTGCAATACGCACGGGTGGCTTAAGTCCAGGGTGTTGCCGGTGCCGGAATCGTTGATGTAGTAGCGCTTGTCATCGGGCATCAAGCGGTAATACGAAGCGTTGTCGATGCCGCGCATCGACAGGGTCGGACCACGTTCGTTGCCCTCGGCGGTGTGGTTGTAGACCACGTCGAGGATCACTTCCAGCTTGGCTTCGTGCAGGTGCGCGACCATTTCCTTGAACTCGGCGATTTTGCCGCTGGCCAGGTAGCGCGGGTCCGGTGCGAAGAAGGCGATGCTGTTGTAGCCCCAATAGTTGGTCATGCCTTTTTGCAGCAGGTGCTGGTCATTGACGAAGGCGTGGATCGGCAGCAACTCCACCGACGACACCCCGAGCTTGCGAATGTGTTCCAGCACGTCATCGACCATCAACCCGGCGAAGGTGCCACGCACGNCCTCGCCTACCGAAGGGTGGCGCATGCTGATGCCGCGCAAGTGTGTTTCATAGATGATCGTGCGGTCCCACGGCACGCGCACCGGCTGGTCATTGCCCCAGGTGTGCGCCGGGTCGATGACCTTGCACTTGGGCACGAAGGGCGCGCTGTCGCGTTCGTCGAAACTGAGGTCGTCATCCGGGTGGCCGATGGTGTAGCCGAACAGGGCCTCGGACCATTTGAGTTCGCCCACCAGCTGTTTGGCATAGGGGTCGATCAGCAATTTGTTGTGGTTGAAGCGGTGACCATTGGCCGGGTCGTACGCACCGTACACGCGGTAGCCGTAAATCAGCCCGGGGTGGGCGTCGGGCAAGTAACCATGGNAGATCTCGTCGGTGTATTCCGGCAGCTCGATGCGTTCGAGTTCGACCTCGCCGGCATCGTCGAAGATGCACAGTTCGACCTTGGTGGCGTTGGCGGAAAACAAGGCAAAGTTGACCCCCAGACCATCCCAGGTCGCACCCAGCGGGAAGGGCAAGCCTTCACGGATTCGCGAGGCCTCGACGTGAGGTTCTGGCGCGGCTTTCTTTGGACTGGACATAGATGCTCCTGCAAAAAGGGGATTCTTTGTAGGAGCGAGGCTGACCGCGAAGGCGGTGTTTCAGTCACAGTTGAATCGACTGACATGCCGCCTTCGCGGGCAAGCCTCGCTCCTACAGGTTTTTCGTGGGCGAGTGAGCACACGGTGGCCAGGGGGCTGGCCACGAGGTCAATCAGGACGCGATAGTGAAGCGTCAGACAGCAGGCGGTTTGCGCGCTGCTTTAGGCTTCTTCTCGGCAGCTTTTTCGCCTGGCGGAATCACCTTCGAGGCCGCAGCAGGCTTGGCCTTGGCTTTCGGCTCGGGGACCTTGCCATTAGCGGCTTTAGCCGCCGCAGGTTTGGCAGCCGTTTTACTGCCAGCAGCCTTGGGCGATTTTTTGGGGGCGAGGGCTTCGGCTTCAGCGAGCTTGCGCGCCATCTCCCAGTGCCGGGCTTCCTGGCCTTCGGGTTTGCCTTCCGATTCCCAGATTTGATAGGCAAATTCGCGAACGCGTTTATCGTCGGTACTCATCGCAATACTCCTGAACTGAACTCAAGCTTGGGTAAACGTTTGAATAATGAGATTGACCGGGAAATCCCCCAGCGCGGCGCTGATGTTCAGCTCCCTGTGGTGTGTGACTGCGGTGCTTGAAAAAAGTCCTTTCAGATTTTCCTCAGAGGCGGTGAACGGTAATTTGACCCGTGTATCGCCCCAGCGCAGCGCGTCAACCCGGGGTTCGGCACTGTTTTCCAGCAGCGGGGCGCAACGTATCGGTACGATCACGATGGCCCGTTTTCCCTGATGTTCGCGAGCAAAGGCCAGCACTCGGTGAGCCTGGCTGCCCACGACTTCAAGGGCTTGATACGTCCCTCGCCGAAACAGCTCCGCATGCTCCGCCCGCAGGTTCAACACCTGCTTGATAAGGGTTTGCTTGATGTGCCCGTTACGCCAGTTGGCCAACAGGTCGGGCAGATTCATCGACACCTGCATCGCCTGTTGGCGGCTCGCGTAATCCACTGGCCGGCGGTTGTCCGGGTCCACCAGCGAGAAGTCCCAGTACTCGTTGCCCTGGTAGAGGTCCGGGATCCCCGGCACAGTCATTCGCAGCAAGGTTTGCGCCAAACCATTGATCGCGCCGGGAGCGGCCATCGTTTGAACTGCCTTGCCGAGGGCGGTACGCAACAACTCACCCTCCGGGCTAAGCAGCAGGCGCTCGATAAAGACCTGCATGGCTTTTTCATATGGCTCGTTCGCCGCGCTCCAACTGCTTTGCAGCTTGGCTTCACGCAAGGCTTTCTGTTGCCATTGCCACAGACGCGTGGCGTAGTCCTCAAGCGCGGGCTGATCGTCAACGCGCAGGTCCAGCGGCCAGCTGCCGAGAATGGCTTGATAGAGGATCAGCTCATCGCCGGCCGAGGGCATCTGATCGTCGTCATGCAGGGGCCGGGCGAGTGTTCGCCAGAGCGGAACCTGCTCGGCGTACCAGGCACTGCGTTCACTCAAGACCGCCAACCGCGCGCGAGTGTCTTCGCCGCGCTTGTGGTCGTGGGTGGCGGTGGCCAGCAAGTTGTCCGGGAACGTCTGCAAGCGNTTGTTGNTGACGGCGTGGAAATCGTCGACCGGCGCACTGAATTGCTCGGTGCTGAAGCCCACGTCGTTGCGCGACAGCAGCACCGCCGAGCGATAGAACGCGGTGTCTTCCACGGCCTTGGCGGCGGCAGGTGAGGTCAGTTGCTGGAAACGCACGCAGGCATGTTTGAGTATCTTGCGCTCACGGCCCACCGGGCGATTGCGCCACGGTTCACCGCCGAGCCAGCCGGCCAGGCAATCGAGCACTGGCCAATCGGCCTCGCCCAAGGTTTGCCGTGCACCGTCCATGGCCTGCTGGAAAAACACATCGTCTTCGGCAGAACGGCCACGCGGGCTGATGTAGGTGCGGTACACCGGGAAGTGCACAATCAGCGCCTGCAAGGCGCGGCGGATGGCGCCCAAGGTCAGGTCGCGGGTCATCACGTCATCGCGAGCCACTTGCAGCAGGGCCTGGGCCACGCTTTCAAAGTCACCGGCCAATGAGCCGTTGAGAATCTGTTGACGCGCCAGTTGCGCTTCCTGACGGAAGTCGGCGGGCCGTTCGCTATAGCGATTCCACAGATGGCCCAGGTTTTCCGCGCCTTGTGGATCGTGCTGCAGCAACGACAACTGGTTCATGAATTCGTAACCGGTGGTGCCATCCACCGACCAGTCGCGGTGCAGGGTTTCGCCTTCACCGAGAATCTTTTCGACGTAGATCGGCAGGTGCCGGTCGGGCGACAGCGTATCGACCCGACGCCGCAGTTTGCGGCAGTAGCCGCGCGGGTCGGCGAGGCCATCGATGTGGTCGATGCGCAAACCGTCGACCAGGCCTTCAGCCACCAGCTCGAAGATTTTCGCGTGGGTCGCTTCGAACACGGCGGGACGTTCGACCCGCAGGCCGCCGAGCTCGTTGACATCGAAAAAGCGCCGCCAATTGATGTCATCCGCCGCCGTGCGCCAACTGGCCAGCCGATAACTCTGGCGTTCGAGCAGGTTGTGCAGCCGTTGGAAACCTTCGGGCGTTTGCGAATCGTAGGCGCCAAGGTTCTGCTGGATGCACCGCAGGAGCGCGGGGTCACTGGCCAGTTCACGCAGTTCTGCCTTCAGCGGTTGCGCGAGGCTGTGAGCATCGGTCTGGTAGCTCAAGGCACTGAAACGGTCGGCGAGAAACTTGAGTGGTTCGTCGTCGGTTCTCAGCAGTTCACCGTAGCTCGACGGGCAGATCGGGAAATGATGCTCGTAGTGCTCGACATAAAACGCGCCGCGCTCTGCATCGAAACGCAAGGGCAGGGTGCCGTCCTGCAGGGCGACGCCGTAGTCGCTGCCGAGGAACGGCAACAGCAACTGGCCCTCCATCAGCGGGTCGGAGGAGTGCCATTGAATGTCGAAAAACTCGCCGTAAGGGCTTAAGCGACCCCATTCCAGCAGGTCCAGCCACCACGGGTTATCGGCGCCGCCGACGGCCATATGGTTGGAGACGATATCGAGGATCAGCCCCATCTTGTGTTCGCGCAGGGCCGCAACCAATCGGCGCAAGGCGGCTTCGCCACCCAACTCAGGGTTGACCGTGGTCGGGTCCACGACATCGTAGCCATGCATGGACCCGGCACGGGCGGCGAGCAGTGGCGAGGCATAGACATGGCTGATGCCCAGACTGGCAAAGTACGGCACCAGCGGCACCGCTTGATCCAGGGTAAAGCCTTTATGAAATTGCAGGCGCAGGGTTGCCCGCAGCGGTTGGATTAACGGATGAGTCATTGGTCACGCTCGCCAGCCTGAAGTCGCGCACAGGCGAGCAATTCCAGACGCCGGGCAGCGTCCGGGTCGTCGAGCAGCGCTTCGCTGCCGCCGGGCAGGCGTCGCGACCAGTTGGGGTGCGTGTCGATGGTGCCGGGCAGGTTGGCCTGCTGTTCGATGCCCAAGGCATCTTCCAGTGGCAGCAACACCAACGGAGCGCGGGTATGACCGAGAAAGCGTACCGCCGCATCCAGTATCTGGTCCGTCTCATGGGACTCTTCGCGAAAGTTCTGCGGGTCCTCGCTCAGCACGCGACGCAGGCCCTCACGTTCGCGTTCACGGTGGTGGCGCCATTCGATTTCACCCGTGGCATCGACCAGGCCCAGTCGGGCGTTCCAGTCGATGTCACGGCCATGCCACCAGCCATTGAGCGTCGGCAGGTCATGGGTGCTGGTGGTTGCCAGGGCGTTGTCCGGCCAGTCGAGGATGGGCTTGAATTGGCCGTCGTCCTGTTCAAACAGCAGCACGCGCATGCCGAGGATCGAGCGGGCGATGAGTTTTTCCCGCAGACCATCGGCCACCGTCCCGAGGTCTTCGCCCAGGACGATCGCCTGATGGCGATGGGATTCAAGGCTGAGCAAGCGCAGCAGGTCGTCCACCGGGTAATACAGGTAGGCGCCGTCGGCGGGCGGCGAGCCATTGGGGATCACCCACAGCCGTTGCAGGCCCATGACGTGGTCAATGCGCAAGCCGCCGGCGTGAGCGAAGTTAGCCCGCAGCATTTCGATAAAGGCGCGAAAGCCGTTGCGCTTGAGGCCTTCCGGGGAAAACGCAGAAATACCCCAGCCCTGACCGGTGCGGTTAAGAATGTCCGGCGGTGCGCCGACCGTCAGTGAAGCGAGCAATTCGTCCTGGCGACTCCAGGCCTGACTGCCACCGCCGTCGGCACCCACCGCCAGATCAGCGATCAGCCCAATGCTCATCCCCGCGCTGCGGGCGGCGGCTTGCGCGCGCTCCAGGCAGCGGGTGATCAACCATTGGCTGAAGGCGAAGAAGCCAATGCGACCGGCGTTCTCTTCGGCAAATTCGGCGAGGGCGGCGCTGCGCGGGTCGCGCCATTGTTCCGGCCACTCGCGCCAGTCGAGGGTTTCACCCTTGGCGGCGCGGGCTTCTTGAATGGCTTCGAAGCGGCAGTGGTTTTCCAGGGCTTCGCCGGCGGCATGGCGGAAGCTGCTGAAGTCGGCATGCAACGGGTGTTCGCCCTGGACGAAACCTTCGTACAAGGCTTGCAGCAAACGATGCTTGGCTTCGGCGGCGACGGGCCAGTCAATCAGCGGCTGCTCTTCCAGATGTTGCAGTTCGGCGGCCAGCCCGGTGGCATCAATCGCGGCCCGCCACGCGCGTTCACCGAGAATGGCACCTGGCGCGGCATAGAGGCTGTTGAGGAACAAACGGCTGGACGGTGAATACGGGCTGTAGCGCGTNGTGTCGCTGCCGAACATCGCATGCAACGGACTGATTGCCAACGCCTCGGCGCCGCGTTCGCCGGCCACTCGGGCGAGGTCTTCCAGCGCCTGGGTATCGCCGAATCCGCAATCGCCAGGTCGACGCAGCGAATACAACTGCACGCTCAGGCCCCAGGTACGCGGAATCGGACTGTCAACGGCATCGCCGACGCTGTAGCAACGTGTCGGTGCCACGGCCAGGGTAAAGGATTGTCCGTCGATGCTGACGTGCTGATACCCGACCGGAACCAGGCCCGGCAGCTTCGCCTCGGCATCCAGTTTCAGGTTGAGTCGTGAGCCATCTTCAAGGTGGATCTCGCACGGTGTTTGCGGCTCGAAGAAGTGCGCCAGGTCGAGGCTGACGCCGACATCGGCAGTGATCAGCGGCGGCAGGTGCCGGGTCTGTTGCACCTGCTGCAATTGCAGGAGGCTGGCGTCGATTTCCTGTGCGGAGCCGGCGGGGTGGCCGAGTCCGGTCAGGACGTTGCGCAATACCGAGGGGGCGACTTTCTGTGGGCGGCCGTTGGCGTCGATCCAGTCGACGGCCAAACCGGCACGGCTGGCCAGTATTTCCAGTTGCGCATCACTCATTGGCGCTCTCCATCCGGGGGTAGCAAGGGGGCTGCGGCCGTGAGGCTGACTAGCGCGCAATACGGGGCAAGGGTGCCCTGTTCCAACAGGCCGGCTGACTGAGGCGGCGTTTCGAACAACAACCTGGCGTCGGCCTGTGGGGAGTGGACCACTGGCTTGTCGCTGAGGTTCAGGTCAATGCGCAGCTGTCGGCCATTCCCCAATAGCCAGCGCGCCGTCACGGCACCTTCGGCCAGCACCTCGGCCCCCAGGGGCTGAGCCCCCGGCAGGTGCGGAATAATGTGGTCATGACGAATCCCCAGCAGCTGGTGATACAACGCCTGCATGGCCGATTGCCGGGTGGCGGTCAGTGTCGGCCGCGACGCCTCAAAGGTCTGCTGCGCATTGGGATCGGGGATCTGCTCGCGTTTATGCGGATCAGCAAAGGCGCTAAACGCTGCAAATTCATTCCGTCGACCTTCGCGGACCAGCTCCGCCAGTTCACCGTGGTGGCTGGTAAAGAACAGGAACGGCTCCTCGGCCGCGAACTCATCGCCCATGAACATCAGCGGAATCATCGGTGACAACAGCAGCAGGGCTGTCGCCGCTTTCAAGGCGTCGAGGTGCGCCAGCTGATGCAGGCGCTCGCCGAAGGCACGGTTGCCGATCTGGTCATGATTCTGCAAAAACAGCACAAACGCGCTGGGCGGCAAGTGACCGCTGGGCTCGCCCCGGGTTGTGCCGTGGCGGGTCACGTGGCCCTGAAACACGAAGCCCTGGCTCAGGCAGCGCGCCAGTTGTTCCGTGGGGTTTTCNGCGAAGTCGCTGTAGTAGGCGTCGGTTTCGCCGGTCAGCAATACGTGCAGGGCGTTGTGGCCGTCATCGTTCCACTGCGCGTCGAAACCCTCTTCCAACAGGCTCGCCTGGTTGTGTTCGTTCTCGACCGTCAGCCAGACATGCCGCGCCGGATCGGTCTGTTGCCGAACCCGTTGCGCCAGTTCCTGAAGAAAGTCCGGGCTCTCGATGGCGTGTACCGCATCCAGGCGCAGGCCATCGAAGCGGTATTCCAGCAGCCACATCAACGCGTTGTCGAGGAAGAAGTCNCGCACCTCGCGCCGCCGNAAATCAATGNCCGCGCCCCAGGGCGTGTGCTTGTCTTCNCGGAAGAAGCCTTTGGCGTATTGGCCCAGGTAATTGCCATCGGGGCCGAAGTGGTTGTAGACCACATCGAGGATCACGGCCAGGCCATGCTCGTGTGCGCTGTCGATCAGCGCCTTGAGCTGTTCGGGGGAGCCATAGGAAGATTGGGGCGCGTAGGGCAGAACCCCGTCGTAGCCCCAATTGCGCTCGCCGGGAAATTGCGCCAAGGGCATCAGTTCGATCGCGGTGATGCCCAAGTCAACGAGGCGCGCCAGGTGCTGCTCGACCTCACTGAAACCGCCGAGCGCACCGACGTGTAATTCGTAGATCACGGCCTCGTTCCAGGGGCGGCCGGTCCAGGCACTGTTTTGCCATTGATAGGCGAGTGGATCGACCACCACGCTGTGCTCGCCGATATCGCCGGCCTGCGCGCGGGAGGCCGGGTCCGGCACCTCCAGCTCGCCATCGATGTTGTAGCGGTAGCGCGTACCCGCCATGCAACGGGTCTTGATCACGAACCAGCCATCAGCCTGAGGCAGTAGCGGCAAGGATTGTCCATCTTCCAGTTCGACACTGACGTAAAACGCATCTGGCGCCCACAAGGCAAAACGCGTGTGTTGCGCGTCCAACATGATTGCGCCGTGGGGCCAGGTTTCAAGGGTCCGTAACGGCATCGTTGAAAACCTCTTTTTACTGTTTGCCCGATTTACCCAGGGCTTTGGCGACCAGTTGTTCGTAGAGTTCGGCGTAGGGTTCAACCGCCTTGCACCAGTTGAAGGGCGCGGCCATGGCACGGCACCGCATGGCGTTGAGCAGGCCGGGGAAGGCGAACACCTTGAACGCGCGGCTCAGGGCCTCTTGATAGCTTTCGACCGTGGATTCGTCGAACAGGAACCCGGTCACGCCGTTTTCAATGGTGTCGGCCAGACCGCCGGTATTGCGTGCCACCGGCAGCGAGCCGAAGCGCTGGGCGTACATCTGGCTCAAGCCGCAAGGCTCATAACGCGATGGCATCAACAGGAAATCACTGCCGGCGAACATGCGACGGGCGTCGGTTTCATTGAAGCCGATGCGCACGCCGATTTGCCCGGGGAAGCGCAGGGCGAGTTCGCGCATGGCTTGTTCTTCTTCGGGCTCGCCACGACCGATGATCGCGATCTGGCCACCGTTGTTGACGATGTATTCGGAGACCGCTTCGGTCAGGTCCAGGCCTTTCTGATAGACCAGGCGCGAGACCACGGCGAACAGCGGGCCTTCGGAGTCTTCCAGGCCGAACAGATCACGGACATGAGCAGCGTTGACCGCTTTGCCGTCCCAGTCGCCAATGCCGAACGGGCAGAACAGGTGCGGGTCGGTGGCGGCGTCCCAGCTTTCATCGATGCCATTGGGAATACCGCTCAGCAGGCCTTGCTGGGTCTTGCTGGCCAGGAAACCATCAAGGCCACAGCCGAATTCCGGGGTGGTGATTTCCTGGGCGTAGGTCGCGCTCACGGTGGTGATATGGCTGGAGTACGCCATGCCCGCCTTGAGGAATGACATTTTGCCGTAGAACTCCATGCCTTCCTGTTGCAGGGCATGCGGCGGGATACCAAGTTCAGGGCACGAACCCAGGCTGGTGACGCCCTGATAGGCCAGGTTATGAATGGTGAAGAGCGTCGGGGTGCGCTGTCCACGCCAGTGCATGTAGGCAGGTGCCAGCCCGGCTGGCCAGTCATGGGCATGCACCAGATCCGGGCACCAGTGAATTTGTGCAAGGTTGGCGGCGATGTCGGCGGCGGCCAGGCCCAGGCGGGCGAAGCGAATGTGGTTGTCCGGCCAGTCGCGGCCGTTGTTGGCGCCGTAGGGAGAACCTTCGCGCTCGTAGAGTTCGGGGCAGATCAACACGTAAATGACCAGACCGTCCGGCATGTCCATGCGTCCGATCTTGCAGGGTGGCAATGCAGCGTGACCGCCCAGCTCGCCGATGATATGGATCGGGTTGTCGCTTTCCATCACCTGCGGATAGCCCGGGATCAGCACCCGCACATCGTGAAGGTGAGACATAGCCCGGGGCAGCGCTGCGGAAACGTCGCCCAAACCGCCGGTCTTGACCAGATCGGCAATCTCGGAGGTAACGAACAACACTTTCTTTCTGTTCGGATTCTGACTGGCAGCCGGTGACAGCGTTTTGGTGCCTGGTACGCTGATCGATTGGGTGCTCGGAGCATTCACGGCGTTCGATTCGCCGACCTGCTGATGAGCACGCTCTCCCTGAATATCTAAAGCCGCACTAATCATATGAATCTCCCGTGTTGTTGATCTAATTCTAGGTCTGGCACCAACGGTGATCGTGGCCAAATCCTGTGGCCGGGCGCAAACGCGCTTCGCATCGGTGAGCAAGTGCTGCCCCATGCGCTAATGCAGAAAGGGTGGAGGGGCCGTTGCAAGGAATGCACCAGTCGCTGAGGCCCTACCTTTAACCTGACCCCTGGCCAGGACCAAAAGTTTCGAGTTTCTTACCACCAGATGACTGACCGGTTTTACCTCGCGAAAATGAGTCTAGGCCAGATCCTAGAGCGGGGCAGGTCAAGTGGCGAAATTGTTCGACAATCGGTTGGAAGAGGGTAAAGGCACAGCGCGTGTAGGGGGAAACGCACCGACGAAGGGCACGTTTATTTTTCAGGATGGGTCAAAACGGGACTGTTGAGTCACGCAAATGGGCGGGTTTTGCCGGGGATTGCACCATTGCAGTGCGATCTGTTGGCGGTTGAGGGCCCCATCGCGGGCAAGCCCGCTCCCACAGGATTTATGCGATCCCTGTGGGAGCGGGCTTGCCCGCGAAAANNCCACAGGATTTATGCGATCCCTGTGGGAGCGGGCTTGCCCGCGAAAAATATCAAGCCAGACGCGGTTTACGTCCTGAAACAAAATGACTGACATCATTGAACCCCGGCGTCGACGAATGCCCCGGTGTCACCAGCGAATCAATAAATGCCTCGTCTTCAGCCGTAATCTTCACCGTCTGCGCCTTGGTATACGCATCCCACTGTTCCTCGGTGCGCGGCCCGACTATCGCCGATGTCACCGCGCTGTTGTTCAAGACCCAGGCAATCGCGAACTCGACAATGCCCACGCCACGTTCCTGGGTGTATTGCTGAATCTGCTGGGCAATACGCAGTGACTCAACCCGCCATTCGGTTTCCAGAATGCGTTTGTCCTGGCGCGCCGCGCGGCTGCCGGCTTCGGGCGTCACATCNNGTGCGTACTTGCCACTGAGCACGCCACGGGCCAGCGGGCTGTAAGGCACCACGCCCAAGCCATAGGCGCCTGCGGCGGTGATTTGTTCGATCTCGGCCTGACGGTTGACGATGTTGTACAGCGGCTGACTGATCACCGGCCGGTCGACCCCCAACTGGTCCGCCACCCGAATCACCTCGGCAATCCGCCAGCCACGGTAGTTGGACAGCCCCCAATACCGGATTTTGCCCTGGCGGATCAGGTCGCCTATCGCCGACACCGTCACTTCCAGCGGCGTGTCGTGGTCTTCGCGGTGCAGGTAATAGATGTCCAGGTAGTCGGTGTCGAGGCGGGTCAGGCTGGCATCAAGGCCATTGAAGATATGCTTGCGGCTCAACCCGCTGCGGTTCGGCACACCGTCCACCGGGCCGAAACCGACTTTGGTCGCCAGCACCCATTCGTGGCGGTTGCCGGCAATCGCTTCGCCGACGATCTCTTCGGAACGGCCGCCGGTGTAAACGTCGGCGGTGTCGATAAAGTTGATGCCCTGGTCCCAGGCCTTGTCGATGATGCGCAGCGAGTCTTCGGTGTTGGTCTGTTCGCCGAACATCATGGTGCCAGTGTCAGGGTCGACACCTGTAAACCCGAATGACCCAGCGTGCGATAGCTCATGACGAAATCCTTTTACCGGTGGGAAAGCTTCAATCAAATACCAGAACGCCTGCGCGCAGAAAACTGAATTTATCGGCAAAGTGCATGACAACGTTCTTGCAGAAACGCCTGCAACACCTTGACCCGCTCCGAGACCTGCACCCGATGCGGACACAGCAAATTGAACGGCACACTTTCGCCTTGCCAGTCATCAAACAGCGTCACCAACCGCCCGGCCTTCACATCGGCGGCGATGTCCAGCCAGGCTTTGTAAGCAATGCCATGCCCGGCCAACGCCCAGCGGCGGGCCACTTCGCCGTCATCGGTGAGATAGTCGCCGCGCACCTCAACCTCCAACACTTCATCCTGACGACTGAAACGCCAACTGTTATAAGGCCGGCCGTTGCGCAAGTAGAGCAGGGCGCTGTGTTCGCTGAGGTCAGTCGGCGTTTTCGGCGTACCGTGGCGGGCGAGGTAGTCGGGACCGGCGCAGGCCACACGACGATGCCCCGACAGAATCGGCAACGCCACCAACGTCGAATCGCTGGGCACCCCGAAACGCAACGCCACGTCGACGGTTTCGCGAAAGAGGTCTGAGTGGCGGTCATTGAGCAGCAGTTGCAGCTGGACATTCGGGTGCTGGCGCTTGAAATCGTCCAGCCACGGCAGCAACACATTGCGCCCGAAGTCTGACGGTGCGGCCAGTTGCAATACGCCGCTCAAGCCTTGGGTTTGATGCTTGAGCGCTTGTTCACCTTCCGCCAGCGCAGCCAGGGCCAGACGCACACTTTGCAGATAACGCCGGCCTTCCTCGGTCAGGCGCATGCTGCGGGTNGANCGGGCGAGCAGGCGGATGCCGAGGCGGGTTTCCAGGCGTTTGAGGGCGATGCTGGCGGCGGCGGGAGTGAGTTCCAAAGTGCGGGCGGCGGCGGAAATGCTGCCGGAGTCGGCGGTGCGAACGAAGATCTCCAGGTCGAGGATCGAGCTCATGGGTAAAAATCCTTTAAATATCTGGCGTTTTTAACGTGGATTTTGATTGATTGCCAAATCCAACGCATGAAATCAACGCACATAAACCCTCATGACCACTCATCGCCACTGTCAGATCTGACAGTAGCCGCCATTACCATTCCGCTATTTGATAACTCCAGCCATCTTCAATAACTCCGTCGCCCAGCCCCCCTCGACAGGAGTCTCCCCATGCTCGTGCAACCCGTCCGTCACCCCGTTTCCAGGCTGCTGCGTGAACCAGAAATCCCCGGTGCCCGTCTACTGGACTCTTCCACTGACGTCTGGGCAATCAACCGTGCCGCCGCCCTGGACAACTTCCCCATCAACGGGCTCAAGGTCTACGTCCCGGCCTGGTCAAGCATGGGCAAAGGCGACAAGGTCGAGCTGCTGTTCAACGGCCAGGTGGTCAATCAGCACATTATCACCGACGACGCCGAAGTCGGTCAGCGGGTGACCTTGTGGGTCGAACCCAGGCATTGGCTGACCGGGACGCACACGCTGGCTTACCGGGTGACGCGTTTCAATCAGGGCGCCGAGACGTTTACGCCGGCACTCAAGCTCTACGCCAAGCTGGAGATTCCTGCGGGCCAGGACACGGACGACACCCCAGGCAGCCACTCGAACCTGTACCTGTTCATCGATCCGGCCATCGTCGAGAACATCGTCGACAAGGAGATCGCCGCGGCCGGGGTGGACATCATCGTTCGGGCCGAGTCCGGGACCGGCGAGCCTTATCCGGATGCGGCGGTGGGCGATGTCATCGTGCTGAGCTGGGGCGGTGTGCTCGTGGAATCCGCGCCGCTGACTGCCGAGCAGATCAGCGACCCGGCCACTCACCCGATCGTGATCCACGTCGACGAAGCCACCATCCTGGCCGCGGGCGACACCGACATCTCCGGGCTGGCGGTCACCTTCCGCGTGCGCGATGTGGTGCACAATTTTTCGGAAGACTGGTGCAAGGCCACGCGGCTGGTGGTCATGACCGGCGTCGATTTTCTGGACGCACCGGTCGTCCAGGAGGCCGTGAACAACGTTCTCGACCTCGATGCGCTGGGCGAAGATGACATCACGGGCGAGGTCTGGGCCAAAGCGCCGGCGTTCGAGCAGGACGACCGCATCATCCTGAAGATGCGCGGCACCACCGTGGACAACGAGGCCGTGGAAGTCATCGCGCCGGCCCAGACGGTCGACAACCTGCCGCATACTTACAAAGTCATCCTGTCCAACGCCGACGTGCGCCAACTGGCCAAAACCCAGGTGACCTTTTCCTATCGCGTAGAGCGCCCGGGCGTGACCGACCCCCTGCCGTCCAAGGGGCAATTTGTCACCTTCATCGGCGAACCGAAACACCTGGCCGCGCCCAAGGCCGAAGATGAACAAAACGGCGCGATTGATCCGGACCTGCCTCACCCTCGCGTGCGGATTCCGTTCGATCCGATCATGCAGCAGGGCATGGCCGCCGACCTCATCTGGGCCGCCACCCGCCCGGATACCGGCAGCTACGTACTACCTGCTCCGCGAAGGCCCGAACGGTGAAGTCATCCGCCGCGAATCGCTGCATGCGGCGCTGCTGCAGGTGGGCGAGCCGCAACTCGAACTGGTCAAACCCATCGTCCTCGGTGAACAGGACGGAGCGCTGGAGCCCGGGGACCTGCCCGGCGGCATCGGCAAACTGACCGCGCCAAGGCCGACCGTCAAACCGACCCAATCCGGTGACATCGTGACCTACACCTGGACGGGTGAAGTCACGGGTACCACGGAAGACTCCGTCACCCTCAACGGGCTGTCCAAAGACAAGGATGTGAATTTCACCCTCAACGCCACGTTTGTCGCCGAACACATCGAGCCGAACCGCGGCAAGAAGGTGACGGTGAGTTACCGGATCTGGCGGGCGGCGACGAGCGAGACGAGTTATTCGAATGTGCTGGAATTTGGGGTTGGCCAGGCGATTGGCCAACTGTTACCCCCGGCCGTGAAAGAAGCGGACGGCGGCACCCGCCTTGATCCGTTGAATGCCCAGACCCATCTGACCGCCGTCGTCAACTACGACGGAATGCTGGTCGGCGACCAGATCACTGCAATCTGGACCGGTGCCGACGGCACGCTGCCCGAGGGTTCGCATACCACCGCACCGTGGCCTGTGACCACGCTCGGGCCGCAGGAGATACCGTTGGAGCCTAAGGTGGTCGCCTTCAGCCTCGGCAAAGCGGTAACGGTGAACTACAAGGTAACTCGCGGCAGCAGCAGCCCCATGCCCTCGGACACCCTGACGTTATCGGTGCTGCCACTGCCGGAAAACGTGCTCGACAAACCATTGATCCTCCAGGCCGCGGACAACGGTGAAGGGGCCGAATTCGACGTCAGCCAGCTGACCGACAACGCGGTGATCCAGGTTAACGCCTGGCCGTTCATTGCGCTGAAACAGTTCGTCTGGTTGCGGGTGCAAGGCACCAACAATGACGACAGTCCCTACGCCCAGACATTTTGGCAGCCGCCTCTCTCGCAAACCAACGAAACTTGGATTACCCTCGACGGTCTGGTCACCCGGGCCTCAATTGAGTGGTTGAAAACACTCAAGGATGGAAGTGAGGTTACGATCGCTTTCAAAGTGAGCTTCGACAAGGTGGCCAATGAGGCCACAACGGTGTCGTTTCCGCTGCGTACTTATACGATTAAGGCCGTGGCAGATGTGAAACCTGCGATCATCGCTGCAACCAACTCCAACGGGGATGAGATTGCCGAAGGCGAGCCCACGGTTGATACCAGCATCACGCTGACCGGCACGGCCAGCAAAGGCCAGCAAGTCGATGTGCTCGATGGCGCCGTTTCCAAAGGACAGGCGACCGCGGATCTGATCACGGGGGTCTGGACGTTGCTGGTGTCCGGGTTGAGTGTGGCGGCTCACAGTTTTACCGCCAAGGCGTTGTACGGTTCGGGTCAGAGCTCCGCGCCACGCACCTTGACCGTGACGGCGGTGATCGTACCGACCATCAGTGCGGCGAAAGGCTCCCCGAGTGGGGTCGAAATCCCCCACGGCGGCGTGAACCGATCAGTAACCGTCACTGGCAAGGCCAGTCCCAATCAGAAAGTGCGCTTGCTCGATGGCACTACTTCACTGGGGGAACCTACCGCCAATGGCAGCGGCATATGGACTCAGGTGGTAAGTGCATTGACCGTCAAGGCTTACAGCCTCAAGGCACTGGCGCTGTATGGCGAAGGCGAAGAGTCCGCTCCACCGTTCACGTTTACCGTGGCGGCGGCGCTCAAACCGGCCATTGACTTGGTCACCGATTCCAAAGGCCCGGTCGCCCAGGGTGGCATCACCTTTGACCGATCAGTAACCGTCACTGGCAAGGCCAGTCCCAATCAGAAAGTGCGCTTGCTCGATGGCACTACTTCACTGGGGGAACCTACCGCCAATGGCAGCGGCATATGGACTCAGGTGGTAAGTGCATTGACCGTCAAGGCTTACAGCCTCAAGGCGCTGGCGCTGTATGGCGAAGGCGAAGAGTCCGCTCCACCGTTCACGTTTACCGTGGCGGCGGCGCTCAAACCGGCCATTGACTTGGTCACCGATTCCAAAGGCCCGGTCGCCCAGGGTGGCACCACCTTTGACCGGTCGGTGACCGTCACTGGCAAGGCCAGTCCCAATCAGAAAGTCCGCTTGCTCGATGGCACTACTTCACTGGGGGAACCTACCGCCAATGGCAGCGGCATCTGGACTCAGGTGGTAAGTGCATTGACCGTCAAGGCTTACAGCCTCAAGGCGCTGGCGCTGTATGGCGAAGGCGAAGAGTCCGCTGCGCCACGCACCTTGACCGTGACGGCGGTGATCGTACCGACCATCAGTGCGGCGAAAGGCTCCCCGAGTGGGGTCGAAATCCCCCACGGCGGCGTGACTCCTGAAACCGCCGTGACGTTCACCGGCACGGCCAGCAAAGGTCAGAAAGTCGAAGTGTTCGATGGCGCCGTTTCCAAAGGTCAAGCGACCGCGGATCTGGTCACGGGGATCTGGACGTTGCTGGTGTCCGGGTTGAGTGTGGCGGCTCACAGTTTTACCGCCAAGGCGTTGTACGGTTCGGGTCAAAGCTCCTGGGCACGCACCTTGACCGTGACGGCACTGATTGCACCGACTCTTTCCTCGGTCAAAGGCTCGACAAGCAGGGTCGAAATCCACAATGGCGGTACAACGTTCGAGACCAGTGTGACGCTGACCGGCACGGCCAGCAAAGGCCAGAAGGTCCAGGTACTCGACGGTATTACACCGAAGGGTCAATCCACCGCCGATACGACGACGGGAATCTGGACCTTGACCGACACCGGCCTGGCCTTGGGGCCGCACAGTTTTACCGCGAAGGCGTTGTACGGAAGTGAGCCAACGTCAGCTGCACGAACATTTGAAATTAAACCATTTATTGACTTTGAGGACTTTCAAAGCCTGGCCTCTGACTTCATCCCTATAAATGGAACTCCTTTAGAAACGCCTGCAATTTTTCTCAGCGTTGTGCAAGCTGACAGCTATGCATTGATTGAACGATTTCCCAACGATTCACTCCCAGGGAAGTTGGAAGGGCAATGTATACAAGGTCTAAATGCAAGAGTCAGACTGGAACTCAAAGCTCCAGTTTCTCAAGTCAGCTTTTGGCACTGGGTGGCGCAATGTACTGCCGTTATCTATGGGGTAGGAGGTGAGGTTTTGGGCGAGGAAGCTTTAGAGTCCTCTCAATCGGTTAAAAAGAGCACTTTTACGTTTTCCGGGATTAAGCGAATTGAGCTGATTTTCCGTAAAGAATATTGTTTTGTGGATACGTTTTCTTTTACGTTGTAGCGCACAAGGTTGACATATTAAACACACGGCAGCACCAGTGAATTATAGAAAGGAAAAGGGGAGAAAAGGAGACTCATCTATTCGGGATATATGCAGGTTCTTCCTGCATATTTGCATGGCTCTAAATGGGGGAGATTCTATGTTGCAGGGCAACTCTGCGACCTCAGTCCGGGCGAGATTTAAACAGCGATGTTTAATAGACATCTCCAGACACTCTCTCAGGCTACACATCCTTGCGCCGTTACCTACGACTGCGCCAGAATCCGCCGGCTTGTGCGCCTTCGGCCTGGGTTTTATCGTTTCCCCGTCGCTGAAAAACAGCGATGGGGGTTTGGTAGCCCCGGGTTTCATGTGAGGTGCTAAGCATCACCATTTACGGCGTTTGTTCGTCTCTGTTTTATGGTGGTCATGCACAGGGCGTCCTCGGGCGCGCCGGTCTCCTCACAACGCCTACCGCTTGTCAGCCACCTCCGGTTACCTGTTATTTCTGACAGTAGCCAATACCATCGTCTTACGCCTTAATTGACTCCGTCACTCATACCCTCGACAGGAGTCATCATCATGTCTGTTCAATCCGACCGCACCACTTCAACGTCAGAAGCATCCGAAAAAGCCGTGATAGGCTCAGGTCGCCTGAAAGTCATGGGCGCGCGCTCAAATCCCCACCTGTTTGGGCTGTCCGGTACGTCACGTCTACTGCGCGCCTTTGATACCCTTACCGGGGAGCCAGTCGTTGCGCAGTGGAAGTACGCGACTGACAACGACTGGACAACGGCCCACACCTGGCGCGATACCCAGCAACAGGCACTGCATGTTCGCGTCGGCGACGATCAGGTCATCCTGAATTCGGCGAACATTATTGGCAGTTGGGGCGCCTTCGTCGCGCGTACTGATGACGGGGGCCTCGTCGGCTGGGGGCATCCGGATTTGGGTGCAGCGATCCCTGCGGACACTGCGCCCCCGAATGACATCACTGCTGTCAGCGCCACTTCCAGCGCTTTTGCCGCCCTTCGAGCCGATGGAACGGTGGCGGTTTGGGGCGACGCGGGCGCTGGCGGGAATATGGGCGGTATCAGTTCTTCGGATTTTGTTGAGGTCAGCGGTGGCAAAAGCGCTTTCGCCGGTATAAAAAACACCGGGCAAGTGGTGGCCTGGGGACAGGGTAGCGAAGTGCCCGAGTCCATCGGCGCGCTGAGGGACATTGTGCAGTGCGTGGGCAGTGACGGTGTATTTGTCGCACGACGGGAAACCGGGCATTTGGTGGCTTGGGGCAAACCTGACACCGGTGGAACGCTGCCGCCCGAGATCGCGATGCTTTCCGACTTCAAAACCTTCCTCGGCACCCAATATGCTTTTGCCGCATTGCGCGCAAAGGGCAGTCTCGTCGCCTGGGGCCGGAGTACCGGGGGAACCCTGCCGGCACCCATCGCCTCACTGACCGATGTCAACGAACTGTGCTGCGCCAATCAGTTCGCCTTTGCTGCAACGCGTTCCACCGGCCAGGTTGTGGCCTGGGGGCACCAAATGGGGGGTGGCACCATCGGCAACCCAGAAATAGAGGCCCGGACTGATATTGAAGTAGTCTGCTGCACCTTTTCCGCATTTGCTGCTCTTTGCACCAACGGTCAGGTTGTCGCTTGGGGAGATGGCTCAGCTGGTGGCGAAATACCTGCCGATATTGCACAACGGCGCGACATTGTTCAGGTGGTTGGCTCGTCGGCAGCCTTTGCAGCCCTGTGCAAGGATGGCAGCGTTGTGGCCTGGGGGAATAAAAGCTTGGGGGGCGATACATCTGCGGTGGAAAGCCGGTTGACCGATGTACGAGCCATTTACGCCAATAGTACCGCGTTCACGGCGCTGACCTCGGACGGCCGCGTGGTGACTTGGGGGAGCGCTCTTGTGGATACGTTTTCTTTTACGTTGTAGCGCACAAGGTTGACATATTAAACACACGGCAGCACCAGTGAATTATAGAAAGGAAAAGGGGACGTATTTATTTGTCAGTTAAACAGCGACGTTTAACAGACATCTCCAGACACTCTCTCAGGCTACACAACCTTGCGCCGTTGCCTACGGCTGCGCCAGAATCCGCCGGCTTGTGCGCCTTGGGCCTGGGTTTTATCGTTTCCCGGTCGCTGAACAACAGCGATCGGGTTTGGTAGCCCGGTTTTTCACAAGGGTGCAACGCACCATCAATTGAGGCGGCTTTTCGTCTCAGTTTTATGGTGGTCATGCACAGGGCGTTTTCGGACGCGCCGGTTTCCTTGTGCCCGGTCTACCAACCTGCGTATGGCCACCACCTTCGTTTGGTAGCGAGGGTGATGGCTCCTTTTTTGGTAGCACGAGGAGTTTCATCTATGTTCAAACCAACACCAAACCCACCAGAAACGGACGACGTTTCCCCCTATGAATCCACCGATTCAAAAAAGCTCGACGAAGCCGCCGAGCGCGCGCTCGACTTTCACTTCCCATCCAATGCCGACATCAAAGCCACCCCCCGAACGCGCAGCACTTTGTTTTCCGTAGATTCCGAGGCCACGACCGAAACCCTGGCGGTGTATCTGGTCGAGACGCTGGCCTCGGTCGATGTGATGGTTCATCAGTTGGTGGATCATCTGGAGGGGGAGTCGCGTTATGCGCTTTTGGGTATTTCGAACAGCATCATGATGGCGGAGATCACGGCGAACCGGGTGCTGGATAACATCGGCCCGCAGGGCTAAAGCAGATCCCGTAGAGAGCACATACCTGTGGCGAGGGGGATTGTCGGACCGCCGCACCGCCCCGTTCGGCTGCGCAGCAGTCGTAAAACCGGTATACACGGTTTAACTGACAAAACTGCGGTGAATGGTTTTGGGGTCGCATCGCAACCCAACGGGTGGCAAGCCCCTTCGCCACAGGGTTTCAGCGACTGTCTGGTTTGATTTGGGCCAAGGCATCCGCTCTGACCCTTTCTNCCACAAAAGCCGGACTGACCACAATAGTAGTGTGTCTGCACAGGAGACATAAGAAACGGCCCGAAAGGGCCGTTTTTTGTTGGAGAACTCGTTCGTTCGGTGATGCCTTACACCCGTAACGTCCGCGTCATGCGCAGGGCCAACATGCTCCCGCACACAATCACGCCCGCCAGCAGATACAGCGCCGCATCGGTCGAGCCGGTGCTGTCCTTGACCCAACCCACCAGGTACGGGCTCAGGAAGCCAGCCATCTGGCCCATGGAGTTGATCAGCGCCAAACCGCCTGCCGCCGCGCCCGCGCTGAGCAGGGCGGTTGGCACCGGCCAGAACATCGGCAGGCCGGTGAGGGCGCCCATGGTGGCGATGGTCAGGCCGAGAATCGCAATCGCCGGGGTAGTGGCGAAATTCACCGCGATCAGCAGGCCGATGGCGCCCATCAACATCGGCACCACCAAATGCCAGCGACGCTCCTTGCGCAAGTCGGCGGAGCGGCCCACCAGCAGCATGAACACGGCGGCCAGCAGATACGGAATCGCACTCAGCCAGCCAATCACCAGGTTATCGCTGAAACCCAGGTTCTTGATGATCGACGGCAGCCAGAAGTTGATCGCATACACACCGCTCTGGATGCAGAAGTAGATCAGGCCGAACGCCCAGATGGCCGGGTTCTTGAACACTGCGCCGAGCGAATCGGTGGAGGTTCTCGGTTTGTTGGCCAAGTCCTCGGCGTGATCGGCTTCCAGCACTGCACGCTCGTGGGGCGTGAGCCACTGGGCATTGGCAAAGCTGTCGCTGAGCAGGAAGTAAGCGAGTGCGCCAAGTATTACGGTCGGGATGCCTTGCAGCAGGAACATCCACTGCCAGCCCGCCAGGCCACCCTGGCCTGCAGCAAAGTGGTTGAGGATCCAGCCGGAGAACGGGCTGCCGAGCAAGCCGGACACCGGAATCGCCGACATGAACAATGCCATGATCCTCCCGCGGCGAAAGGTCGGGAACCACTGCGAGAGGTACAGCACCACGCCAGGGAAAAAGCCGGCTTCAGCGGCGCCGGTCAACAGGCGCAGCCCATAGAAATGCGTCGGCGTCGTGACGAACAGCAGGCAGGTGGACAAGGTGCCCCACACGATCATCATCAACGCGATCCAGCGGCGCGGGCCGAACTTGGTCAGCGCCAGGTTACTCGGCACGCCGCACAGCACGTAGCCGATAAAGAAGATCCCGGCACCGAGGCCGTACACGGTTTCGCTGAATTTCAGCGCGTCGAGCATCTGCAGTTTGGCGAATCCAACGTTGACCCGGTCGAGGTAGTTGAACAGGTAGCAGATGAAGATGAAGGGGATCAAACGCAGGGTAATGCGTTTGTAGATGGCGTTTTTATCGTCATCGGTGGCCAGTGTGGCAGCGGCGCTCTGTGACATGGCAGTCTCTCTTTATTATGATTTTTTGCGATGCGAGGGTAACGTTGATCGCCCAGAGAGTCTCGGCCACCCTCGGGGTGGCTGTCTTTGTGCTTGAGCACAGGGTTTGCAACCCAGCCCTGTGCGGGTGAACAACCCCGTCCCATCACGCTTTCAAGGATCCCGATATGTTCGAACTCGATCACGACCTGGCCCAGGATATCGTCAATCGCACCATGGCCATCCTGCCCTACAACGTCAACGTCATGGACAGCCAGGGCTTGATCCTCGGCAGCGGTGAGCCGGAGCGCATCAACACGCGTCATGAAGGCGCGCAGTTGGTGCTGGCCAACGGTCGGGTGGTGGAAATCGACGGCCAGACCGCCAAACACCTCAAAGGCGTGCAGCCGGGGATCAACTTGCCGTTACTGCTCGATCAGCGCTTGATCGGTGTGCTGGGGATTACCGGTGAACCCGAGCAACTGCGCACCTATGCCGAGCTGGTGCGGATGACCGCCGAGATGTTGGTGGGCCAGCGTAATCAGCAGGCTGAGCAGCAATGGCGGCGTCAGCGTTGCGATGATCTGCTGGCATTGCTGCTGAGTGAGGCGGGGGATTCGCCGCGCTTGCTGGATGAAGCGCAGCAATTGGGTCTGAAACCGCAAATGACGCGGGTGCCTTATCTGTTCGAGTTGGGCATGGAACACGGCCCCGGGCAGACAGTGGATGCGCTCAGTGCCTGGCTGACCTCGCGCTACCCGGACAGTTGGTGCGTAAGCTCGGCGAAGTCTTCGTTGCTGTGGTGCCGGCCGGCGAGTCAGGTGATCGAGAATGAACGGCTGCTGGAAAAACTCGACGGCCTGGGCTGGAACATTTTGCGCATTGCCGTGGGTGGGCAGGCGGATGGGTTGTCCGGGCTGCGACGTTGTTATCGACGGGTCGGCGACTTGCTGGCGTATGGGCGCGATGTGTTGCCGCGTTCGCGTTTGCTGACGCTCCACCGTTATCGGCTGCCGGTGATGCTGTGGCGACATCGCAACGATGACGCGCTGGATGAGCTGCTCAAGCCACTGCGCAAAGTCATCGCCAAGGACGGCAACGGCCAACTGCTGGCGACTTTACGCAGCTGGTGCGAGCACGACGGGCAGAGTCAGGCATGTGCGGATGCGCTGGGGATTCATCGCAACAGTTTGCGCTATCGAATGGAACGGATTGCCGAGTTGAGCGGGGTTGATCCGCTGAAACTGGACGGCATGCTCGCGCTGTATCTTGGCGTCCAACTCCTCCCGCAAACCGACTGAAGCCCCTATCCCGTAGCAGCTGACGTTGTGGCGAGGGGGCAAGCCCCCTCGCCACAACGTCAGCTGCGAGGGGGCAAGCCCCCTCGCCACAACGTCAGCTGCTACAACAAGTGTGCAGGTCGGGAGGTTTTGTAGAAATGAACAATAAACGCCACCCCCGCTTGTGCAGCGGACCGGCGTTATTGTGCAGGGCTGCTGGCAGCATGGAACGCATTGGAACTGGAGAATTCGCATGAAAATCGTCATCGCCCCCGATTCATTCAAGGACAGCCTGAGTGCCCAAGGTGTGGCCGACGCCATCGCCCTCGGTCTGGCGCAGGTCTGGCCTGATGCGCAACTGGTCAAATGCCCGATGGCCGACGGCGGCGAAGGCACGGTCGAATCGATTCTGGCGGCGTGCGAGGGTCAATTGCGCAGGACGCCTGTTCGCGGACCGCTCGGCATCACCGTCGATGCGGCCTGGGGCTGGTTGCCGCACACCCACACCGCGATCATCGAAATGGCCGAAGCCAGTGGCCTGCAACTGGTGCCGCCGGGGCAACGCGATGCGTGCGTCAGCAGCACGTTTGGCACCGGTGAACTGATCCGTGCCGCGCTGGATGCCGGGGCGCAACGGGTGATCCTCGCCATCGGCGGCAGCGCCACCAACGATGGCGGTGCCGGGGCGATGCAGGCGCTGGGTGTGAAGTTGCTGGACGCACAAGGGCAAGCGCTGGCCCCGGGTGGTCTCGCGTTGGCGCAACTGGCTTACATCGATCTGAGTGCAATCGATCCGCGCCTGGCCGACGTGCGCTTCGACATCGCGGCCGACGTCAACAACCCCCTGTGCGGTCCGCACGGCGCTTCCGCGATTTTTGGACCGCAGAAAGGGGCATCGCCCGAGCAAGTCCGGCAATTGGACGCTGCTCTCGGGCACTTCGCCGAGCTGTGCGCCAAGGCCTTGGGCAAAGACGTCAAGGATGAACCGGGCAGCGGCGCTGCGGGCGGTTTGGGGTTCGCGGCGAAGGCTTTTCTGGAGGCGCAATTCAAGGCCGGCGTGGACGTCGTCGCCGAGTTGGTCGGGCTGGCTGAAGCCGTGAAAGGCGCCGACCTGGTCATCACTGGCGAAGGGCGTTTCGATGCACAGACCTTGCGCGGCAAGACGCCGTTCGGCGTGGCGCGCATTGCCCGGGAGCAGGGCGTTCCGGTGATTGTGATCGCGGGGACCTTGGGCGAGGGTTATCAGGATCTGTATGAACATGGCATCGATGCCGCGTTTGCCTTGGCCAGCGGACCGATGACGCTTGAGCAGGCCTGTACCGAGGCACCGCGGTTGTTGCGTGATCGGGCCAGTGATATTGCGCGGGTCTGGCGAATGGCCGCTCGCAAATACTGAAGATCAATCCATTCCTGTAGCAGCTGTCGAGCCTGCGAGGCTGCGTTCGAGTTGGGCCGCATCCGGNGAGCCTGCGAGGCTGCGTTCGAGTTGGGCCGCATCCGGACGCAGCCTCGCAGGCTCGACAGCTGCTACGGGGATTGGTGTTTCAATGTTGAAACACCTGCTACTTCAATAAAAATATTTTTCTCGAATCCCCGCGAAAATCCTCATCCCCAGCCGATACACCCAATAGGCGCACACAAACCTATTACAACAGTGGCGCCACGCTGACCCGTGCGCCTCACGCCCGCCACTCAGCCATCACCGCAAGGACGCTCGCCGACTCAATCACCCGAGTATCGTCCTATGTCCCTGCGTAATCTGAATATCGCACCTCGAGCCTTCCTGGGGTTTGCCTTCATTGCCTTGCTCGTCATCGTGCTGGGTGTGTTTGCGGTGAATCGCATGTCGATCATCCGCCAGTCCTCGATCGACATGGCCAGTACCCAACTGCCCAGCGTCGGCTTTTTGGGCAATGTCACTGAAAACATTCTGCGCATGCGCATCTTGTCGTTCCGCATTCTGGTCAACCGCGAGCCGGCCAGTCTGCAGGAAGCTGAAACTCGCATTGCAGTGCTCACCGACAAGGCGCGCAAAGCCCAGGCCAGCTATGCCGAGTTGCCGGCGGGCCCGGATGAAGCAGCGCTGTATAAAGTCTTCAGCGCGACGCTGGACAATTACATGCAAGCTCAGCGCGACATGATGGACCTGTCGCGCCAGAACAAGGTGGATGAGATGCGCACCTTGATCAATACGCGGATCAAGGACGGCACCGACCTGATGGGCGAGCAGCTGAATAAGCTGGTGGCGTACAACCAGGATGGCGCCAAAGCGGCCGGCGTGCTGGCTGAAGAAAACTACAACACCGCCGTGAACGGCATCATTCTGGTGTCGGTGGTGGCATCGCTCCTGACCGTGCTGCTGGCCTGGCTGCTGACCCGCAGCATCGTCACGCCGCTCAATCGCGCGGTGCAGGCGGCGGAAACCATTGCCGGTGGCAACCTGACCAAAGCCATCGAGATCGACGGCAAGGACGAACCGGCGCGCTTGCTCGGTGCCTTGTCCGTCATGCAAGACAACCTGCGCAAAACCATCGAACAGATCGCCGGTTCCGCCACGCAACTGGGCGCTGCCGCAGAAGAACTCAGCACCGTCACCGAGGAAGCGTCCCGNGGCCTGCAACAGCAGAACAACGAAATCGAACAGGCCGCCACGGCGGTCAACGAAATGACCGCTGCCGTGGAAGAGGTGGCGCGCAACGCGGTGTCCACCTCCGAAGCCTCCAGCCAATCCAACCAGGCGGCGCGTGAAGGGCGTGACCGTGTGGTGGAAACCGTTGGTGCGATCCAGACCATGACTCAGGATGTACAAAACACGTCGGTCATGATCGAAGGCCTGGCGACTCAGGGCCGCGACATTGGCAAGGTCCTCGACGTGATACGCGCAATTGCCGAACAGACCAACCTGCTCGCGCTCAACGCAGCGATTGAAGCGGCCCGCGCCGGTGAAGCCGGCCGTGGGTTCGCGGTGGTGGCCGATGAAGTCCGCGCCTTGGCTCATCGCACCGCGCAATCGACCCAGGAAATCGAAAAAATGGTCGCCGGTATCCAGAGCGGCACCGGTGAAGCGGTGCAGTCGATGCAGCAGAGCAACCAGCGCACCCAGGCCACCCTGGAAATGGCCCGCGCCGCCGGTGTGGCCCTGGAGCAGATCACCCAATCCATCAGCCTGATCAATGAGCGCAACCTGGTGATCGCCAGCGCGTCGGAAGAGCAGGCGCAGGTGTCCCGTGAAGTGGACCGCAACCTGGTGAACATCCGCGACCTGGCGACTCAGTCGGCGGCGGGCGCCAACCAGACCAGCGCGGCCAGCCATGAGCTGTCGCGCCTGGCGGTGGATTTGAANGGGATGGTGGCGCGTTTCGTGATTTGAGATAGGGTTGAGACTGGGAGTCCGCGCGCGACAGGAGAAACACATGCGCTATTCAGCCTTGACGCAACGAATCGCCGGCGATGGAGCGGCAGCCTGGCAGATTCATGACCGAGCGCTGGAACTGCGCGAACAGGGTGTCGATGTGCTGCTGCTGTCGATCGGCGATCCTGATTTCGATACGCCGCTGCCCATCGTGCAGGCGGCCATCGACAGTTTGCGGGCCGGCGACACGCATTACCCGGAGGTGCGCGGCAGTCGCGGATTGCGCAGCAGCATTGCGCGGCGCCATCGACAGCGCAGTGGTCAGGCGGTGGACGCCGATCATGTGATCGTGTTTCCGGGTGCGCAGTGTGCGGTGTATTCGGTCGCGCAATGCCTGCTCGATCCCGGCGATGAGGTGATCGTCGCCGAACCGATGTACGTGACCTATGAAGGCGTGTTCGGCGCTTGCGCGGCCAAGGTGGTGCCGGTGGCAGTGCGGCCGGAGAACGGCTTTCGCGTTGACCCGGCGGATGTCGCGGCGCTGATTACGCCGAAGACCCGCGTGCTGTTGCTCAACAGTCCAAATAATCCGTCGGGTGCAAGCCTGTCCTTGAAGACCTGGCAAGCGCTGGCGGCATTGTGCGTGCGCCATGATCTGTGGCTGATCAGTGACGAGGTCTACAGCGATCTGTTGTTCGAGGGCGAACACATCAGTCCGGCGAGCCTGCCGGGCATGGCTGAACGCACCGCGACGGTCAACAGCCTGTCCAAGTCCCACGCCATGAGCGGCTGGCGCGTGGGGTGGTCAATCGGCCCGAAAATGTTGGCCGAACACCTGGTGCATTTGTCGTTGTGCATGCTGTTCGGCATTCCGGATTTTGTGCAGAAAGCCGCGCAAGTAGCGCTGGATGAAGACCTGCCGGACGTGGCGCTGATGCGCGAGGAATATCGCCAACGTCGTGATCTGGTGTGCGCGCGGTTGAGTGGTTGCCCGGGCATTCGCCCGATCCGGCCGGACGGCGGGATGTTTGTGATGGTGGATGTACGGCCGACCGGGTTGTGCGCCCAGGGATTCGCCGAGCGTTTGCTGGAAGGGTATGGCGTCTCGGTACTGGCCGGGGAGGCGTTCGGGCCGAGTGCGGCGGGGCATATCCGCATCGGGTTGGTGGTGGATCAAGTGAAACTGGCGGATGCGTGTCGGCGGATTGCCTTGTGTGCGGCGGATCTTCTGGAAGCGCGCCGCGCCTGACAGTTTTGTGTGTGAGTGCCGGCATCTTAGCGGGCANG
>NZ_NMOJ01000139.1 GCF_002251635.1 Pseudomonas mandelii | reverse complement strand
TTGAANCTNGCAGTGGTCGGCCACACCAATGTCGGCAAGACCTCACTGCTGCGTACGTTGACCCGCGATGTCGGTTTCGGTGAAGTGTCCCATCGCCCCAGCACCACCCGCCATGTCGAAGGCGCGCGGCTGTCGGTGGACGGCGAGCCGTTGCTCGATCTCTACGACACGCCGGGNCTGGAAGACGCCATCGCCCTGCTCGACTATCTNGAACGCCTGGATCGCCCCGGCGAACGCCTTGACGGCCCGGCCCGCCTGGCGCGTTTCCTGGAAGGCAGCGAAGCGCGCCAGCGTTTCGAACAGGAAGCCAAAGTGCTGCGCCAACTGCTGGCCTCGGACGCCGGCCTGTATGTGATCGACGCCCGCGAGCCGGTGCTGGCCAAGTACCGCGACGAGCTGCAAGTGCTGGCCAGTTGCGGCAAACCGCTGCTGCCGGTGCTGAATTTCGTCAGCAGCGCCAACCATCGCGAGCCGGATTGGCGTGAAGCCCTGGCACGCCTGGGCTTGCATGCCCTGGTGCGTTTCGACAGCGTTGCACCGCCCGAAGATGGCGAACGGCGACTCTATGAAAGCCTCGCCTTGCTGCTGGAAAACTCCCGCGAACAATTTGAGCGTTTGATCGCCGATCAACAGGCCCAACGCTTGGCTCGCCAACAGAGTGCGGCGCGATTGATTGCCGAGTTGCTGATCGATTGCGCCGCGTGCCGGCGCAGCGTGGTCAGCGAAGCCGAGCAGGAACAGCAGGCGATCAGCGAACTGCGCAAAGCCGTTCGGCAGCGGGAGCAGCGCTGCGTTGAAGGCTTGCTCAAGCTCTATGCCTTTCGCCCACAGGACGCGGCGGCCAGTGATCTGCCGCTGCTCGATGGCCGCTGGGGCGATGACCTGTTCAACCCGGAAACCCTCAAGCAACTCGGCGTGCGCGTCGGTGGCGGTATCGCGGCTGGCGCGGCTGCCGGTGCCGGGGTCGATTTGCTGGTGGGCGGCCTGACCCTCGGCGCGGCGGCACTGGCCGGCGCGATTGCCGGCGGCGCCCTGCAAACCGCCCGCAGTTATGGCAGCCGGTTGATGGGCAAGATCAGAGGTCAGCGAGAATTGACGGTCGACGACAGCGTGTTGCGGTTGCTGGCGTTGCGTCAGCGGCAATTGCTGCAAGCGTTGAATGCTCGTGGGCATGCGGCTCTGGACAGCATCCAGGTGGCCACGCCACAGGATAAGACCTGGCGCGAAGGCAAACTGCCCGAGGCCCTGAACAAGGCCCGGGCACATCCGCAGTGGTCGTCGCTGAATCCTCATCCCAAGTTGAGTCAGGCGGAGCGGCAAGAGCAGGTTGAGGTGTTGGCCCAGCAGTTGTGAACCTTGGTCATTGTGGAGTACGGGCTTGCTCGCGAAGGCAGCGCCTCGNTGTGAACCTTGGTCATTGTGGAGTACGGGCTTGCTCGCGAAGGCAGCGCCTCGGTTTCAAGGCTTTATGCAGCCAACAGCCGCAACGCCTTGTCCTTCAAAACACCCAGATCAATCACCGGCACCCACATCTCCTTCGCCAACTCATCCCACTGCCGCATGCGCAAACTGACCGCGCACAACGGGTCCCGCTCGAAGGCTTCAGCCTCGGCAGGCGTCATCACCCCACCCTGATACTCCAGGGTCCGGCGACTGGCTTCGCTCAATCGCTCGTAGTACCCGGGCTCTTTGAGCGTCAGATAGCGCTTGGCCTGGACGTGGTATTCCACCAGCCGCGCCAGGCGTTCGCTGAAACCGGCCCGACGCAAGTAGTCGGCGCCCAGTCGCTCGTGGCTGACCACGCCGAAGCCACCCATGTTCTCCGTGCTCTCGCCACAGATATGGCCGATGTCATGGAAGAACGCGGCCAGCACCACTTCATCATCGAAGCCTTCAGCCATGGCCAGTTCGGCCGCCTGGGACATGTGTTCGATCTGCGACACCGGCTCGCCGATGTAATCGCTGTCGCCAAAGCGCTCGTACAAACCGAACACCTCGGCGATCACTTGTTCATGACGTTCCATCAACTTTCCCCCAACAACTGCGCAACGTTACGTTCGGCCATCGCCGGCCCGACGCTCATGCCGACACCGGTGTGCATCAGTGCCACGCTCACACCCGGCATCGGCCGCAAGAACGAGAATGGCCCGGGGCCCCGTGAACCATAGACGCCCTGCCAGCGCTCGACCACCTGCACCTTGCAACCCAGGGTTTGTTCAGCCAACTCGATCAGCCAGTCATCGACCTGCTCGGCGTTGAACGGCGACGCATCGCTGCCGTAGTCATGGGAGTCGCCGATAATCAGCTCGCCATGGGGCGTCGGGCTGATCAGCAGATGAATGCCGTGTTCATGCAAGTGTGGTGCTTCACGCAGGATTTGCGCCTGCACCGGCGCGGCTTCGGGCAGGTCGGCGAAGGCGCCGTAATGCACGCAACTCAAGCCTGTGAGCAACGCGTGTTGCAGGTTGAGGTTGGCCGCAGGCCGGGCACGCAGCATTTGCAGGCGGCAGATACTCGGGTTGAGTTCGGCGATAGGCTCGGCCAGCAAGGTCTGATAATCGTGGCCGGAACAGACGATGATCTGATCGGCGCTGAAGGTGCCAGCGGTGCTGTGCAGGCGCCCCGGCTCGATGTCGCGCACCAGGGTGGAGAAGTGAAAATCGACGCCGAGTTCGCGGTGCAGGTAGTCGATCAACGCTGGAATCGCTTCGCGCGAATACAGCTGCTGATCATCCATGCCGTGCAACGCCGCACGGTGATGGCTGAACTGGCCGCCGTAGAGATCGCGCAATGCAGCGCCGCGCAGCATGTCGACGCGGTAACCGTGTTCCAAGGCGCGACCGGCGCGGAATGCTTCCAACAGATGCTCTTCGGCTTCGGTGCGGGCAAACAGGTACGAGCCGTTGCGCTTGAGCTGCACACCCGCCACTTGTGCCCATTGCGCCCAGATCTCACGGCTGGCCCTGGCCAGATCGAGCATCGCGCCCGGAGGTTGGCCGGTGACGAGGGCCTGGCCGAAGTTGCGGACCGAGGCGCCCAAGGGGGTTTCGCTGCGTTCGAACACCTTGACCTTGAGCCCGCGCCTGGCGGCCGCATAAGCGTGGGACAGGCCGAGGATGCCGGCGCCGATGATCAGCAGATCGCTGTGTTGTGTCATGGAGATTTGTCCTGAATTCGAGACCGCTATCGCGAGCAAGCTCGCTCCCACAGGTTCAGTGATCGCCACAAAACCTGTGGGAGCGAGCTTGCTCGCGATGAGGCCCTGTCAGCCTACAGAGATTTACTTGGCAACCACTTTCTCGGACTTGCCGTCATAGCGCTTGCGCCATTCGGTCAGGATGCTGTCGCGGCTTTTAGAGGCCCAGGCGAAGTCGTTCTTGATCAGGCGTTGCTCGTAGTCAGCGGGCAATTCGGTCTGCGGCTTGGCGATACCAGGCTGCGCGAGCACCGCGAAGTTCTCTTTATAAAGCTCCATCGCCGCCGGGCTGGCCGAGAAGTCGGCCAGTTTCTTCGCCGCGTCTTCGTGTAGTGTCCCCTTGATCACAGCGGTCGCTTCGATCTCCCAGCCCAAGCCTTCCTTCGGCAGGATGATGTCCAGCGGCGCGCCCTGACGTTTCAGTTGGACGGCCGGGTATTCGAAGGAAATGCCAATCGGGAATTCACCGGAAGCCGCCAGCTTGCAAGGCTTGGACCCGGAGTGAACGTACTGGCCGATGTTCTGGTGCAGGTCGTCCATGTACTGCCAGCCCTGTTTCTCGCCAAAGGTCTGCAGCCAGGCACTCACGTCCAGGAAGCCGGTGCCGGACGACGCCGGGTTCGGCATCACGATCTTGCCCTTGTACTCAGGCTTGGTCAGGTCTTGCCAGCTCACCGGCTTGGTCAGGCCTTGCTTCTCGGCTTCGACAGTGTTGAAGCAGATGGTCGCAGCCCACACGTCCATGCCGACCCAGGCCGGTGGGTTGGCGGCGTCGCGGTAGTGCTTACCGATCTTGTCCAAATCCTTGGGCGCGTAGTTAGCCAGCATGCCTTGCTGGTCGAGGATCGCCAGGCTCGACGCGGCCAGGCCCCACACCACGTCGGCTTGCGGGCGATCTTTCTCGGCCAGCAGCTTGGCGGTGATGATCCCGGTGGAATCGCGCACCCACTTGATCTCGACGTCCGGGTTGGCCTTTTCGAAAGCCTGTTTATAGGTCTTCAACTGCTCGGCTTCGAGGGCCGTGTACACCGTCAACTCGGTTTTGGCGGCAAAGGCATTCAGGCTGAAAGCGGTGAGGACAGCAGCGGCCAGGGCCAGGGGCTTGAACATGATCTTTTCCTGTCTTTGAGTTGAGGGGGTTGTACAGAATCAGTTGCCGGGCGCGGTCTGCCGCCAGGCTTGGGAGCGGCGCAACAACCCGCGCGAAGCCCAGGCCAGCAGCAGGGACACGCCCGCCGAGGTGAACAGAATCAGGGTCGACATCGCCGCCGCGCCGCCGACGTTGCCGGCGTCGTCCATGTTCAACACGGCGACGGCGGCAAGAAGGGTGTCGGGGCTGTAGAGGAAGATCGCGGCGGACACGGTGGTCATCGCCGACACAAACAGGTAGCGCACGATGTCCAGCAACGCCGGCAGGCAGATCGGTACGGTGACGCGCAAATAGTGGCGGTACAGCGGCGCCTTGAGCGACAGCGCGGCGGCTTCGAACTCACTGTCCAGCTGACGCAGCGCCGTGGTCGCGGTCATCTGCGCAGTGGTCAAATAGTGCGCAATGGTGCACACCACCAGCAGGGTCATGGTTCCGTAGAACACATGCAGCGGGTTGCCGTTGAGGTTGAAAAAGAACACGTAGCCCAGGCCGAGCACCAGGCCCGGCACGGCCATCGGCACAAAGCTGAGCATGCGCAGCGCCAGGTTCAGGCCTTTCTGGCCCTTGGTCTTTTCCATCAGGTAGGCGCCGGTGAAGATCAACACGCTACCGATCAGCGCCGTGCAAAGGGCCATGGTCAGGCTGTTGCGATAGGCCAGCCAACCGCCACCGGCCGTGTCTTCGAATTGGTAGTGGTTGAGCGACAGCGACAGGTTGTACGGCCAGAACTTCACCAGTGAGGAATACACCGCCATGCCGAACACCAGCAGCAACACCGCGCAGATCAGCAACACAATGGCCAGGTAACAGCCGTCGCGCAGCGGCGATGGCGNGGGTTGGAACACCTGGGCACGGCCGCTCATGGCGTCACCCTGCCGACGGCGCAACCAGGCGTCGACCCCAAAGCTGAACAGCGCCGGCAGCAGCAANACCATGCCGATCAANGCGCCGCGACCGAATTGCTGCTGACCAACCACCGCTTTGTAGGCCTCCAGCGCCAGCACCTGATAATCGCCGCCGACCACCACGGGCACGCCGAAGTCGGTGATGGTCAGGGTGAATACCAGGCAAAACGCAGCGAATACGGCCTGGCGCGTGGCCGGCCAGGTGATGCTGCGAAACGCCCGGGCAGGACTTGCGCCCATGCTNGACGCGGCATCGAACAGTCGCGCATCTGCCAGCGAGAGTGCCGACAGCAGAATCATCAAAGCGTGTGGGAAGGTGTAGATCACTTCGCCGAGAACAATGCCCCAGAAACCGTAGATATTCTCTGAAAGCAGCCCGCGCAACATGCCCTGGTTGCCGAACAGATACACCAGCGCAATCCCCGGCAGCATGGACGGCGCCATCAGCGGCAGCAGTGATATGCCACGCCAGATGGCCTTGCCGGGGATCAGCGTGCGCTGCAATGCGTAAGCAAACAGGTAGGCCAACGGTACGACGATGGCCGCCACGCTGAGGGAAACCTTCAAGCTATTGCCCAGCAGCCAGTGGAAGTTGTCACTGGTGACCAGCTCGCGCGCCGCGACCCACCCACCGCCCTGCCCCGCCTCCGAACTGAAACCGCGCCAGAAGATCGCCAGCAACGGCATCAACACCGCGAGGCCGAGCAACACCAATAAAAGGACTTTGCCGCCGACCACGAACACCCGGTCGCCGATCTCGGCACGGGAGGTCTGCCGAACCTGCTTGTGCGGTATCGGCAGCGCGATGTTCGCGCTCATCAGGCAAACACCTGCAAGCTACGCGGAGGCAAGGCGACCATGATCTGCTGCGCGCCAAGGCGCGGCATGGCTTCGGGNGCCAGTTCGGCCAGCAACGGGTGGCCAGGCAATTGTTCCAGTTCAAAGCTCATGCGGCAGCGGTTACCGAGAAAGGTGATCTCGCGGACCTTCGCCGGGAACAGGTTTTCTTCATGTACCGGCGGGTTCACGCTGATGGCTTCCGGGCGACAGAACAAGCGGCCNGTCGTGGTTTTAGCGCTGCCATCGGCCAGGCGCATGCTCATCCCGCCGACCTGGGCGTGGCTGTCGCTGTTGCGACTGAACGGCAGCCAGTTGCCCTGGCCGACGAACTCCGCCACGAACGGCGTGGCCGGTCGGTCGTAGATTTCCTGGGGCGTGGCGTATTGCTCGACCTTGCCGTTGTTCATCACGGCGATGCGGTCGGCCATCAACATGGCTTCGTCCTGGTTATGGGTGACCATCAGGGTGGTGATCCCCAGGCGCCGTTGCAGTTGGCGCAACTCGGTGCACAAGTGCTCGCGGACACGGGCGTCGAGCGCCGACATCGGTTCGTCCAACAGCAGCAAGGAGGGTGCTGGCGCCAGGGCACGGGCCAGCGCGACACGTTGCTGTTGGCCGCCGGACAACTGGCCGGGGTACTTTTTCTCACTGCCAGTCAGGCCGACCAGTTCCAGCATCTGACCGACGCGCTTGCGCACTTCATCGCGGCCGCTGCCGGTGAGGCCGTAGCCGATATTCGCTTCGACGGTCAGGTTGGGAAACAGCGCGTAGGACTGNAACAATATNCCGTAATCCCGCGCCTGAGGTGGCAGCAAGGAAACATCCCGTTGGCCAAGGTAAAGCTCGCCGCTGTCCTGGCGTTCCAGACCGGCGATGCAACGCAGCAAAGTGGTCTTGCCGCAACCGGACGGGCCCAGCAGGCACACCAGCTCACCGGCCGCGACGTCCAGCGACACATTATCCAGCGCAGTAAAGGCGCCGAAGCGTTTCTGCACGCCGCGCACCTTCATCGGGGCGCCGGGGTTGGTCAGGGCAGTTGCGATCGAGTGGTTCATGGACAGGCCTCATCAAGCAGATGAAGCCCATCCTAGGTTTGTAATGCGTCGGTCATGTGGCAGTGAGGCAAAAACGGCTGATAGTGGTATTCAAGGATTTGGGTTACCTGCACTGACGTCATCGCGAGCAAGCTCGCTCCCACAGTGGGCGGTGGGTGTTCACCACAAAACCCTGTGGGAGCGAGCTTGCTCGCGATGAGGCCAGAACAGGCAATAGAGATTTTCAGGCCGGCGCCATTTCCTGCGCCAACCCCAGAAACGCCGCCGGCAACCGNGCCCCTTTTCTTTCCTTGAGGCAGTACAAATACTCAGGAATCTGCGGCGCATTCTCAATCGTCAGCACGCGCAGTTGCGGATCATGCGGCACTTCCTGCCTGGCAATGATGCTGATCCCAATGTTGCGCAGCACCGCCTCGCGAATCGATTCTCGGCTGCCAATTTCCAGCAACGGCCCGAAACTCACGCCGGCGCTGGCCAGCAATTCCTCAGTCAATCGGCGTGTGGTCGAGCCCGACTCGCGCATCAACAACGTATGCCCGGCCAACGCACTCAGCGGCACATGTTCATGCACCGCCAACGGATGATTGCGATGCACCGCCAGCACCAGCGGATCGCTGCCGAGCACCCGGCGAATCAGCCGCGNATCTTCCAGCAGTTGCGAGGATGCGGCGACATCGACGCGGTAATCATCCAACGCTTCGAGCACCTGCTGGGAGTTGCCGATTTCCACCGACACCTCCACGTGGGGCAGGCGCTCACGAAAGGCTTTGACCAGGTCGAGAATGTAATACGGCGCCGTCGCGGCAATCCTCAAGGCACCCTGGACCTGGCCGCTGTTGCGCAGGAAAAACTCGATATCGGCTTCCTGCTGCAACAGCGTCTTGACCATTGGCAGCAGCCGCGCACCTTCNTCGCTGACGCTGAGGCGGCGGCCGCCACGGTAGAACAATTCAACCGAGTACTGGCTTTCCAGATGGCGAATCTGCGTGGTCACGGTGGGTTGGCTCAGGCCGAGCTTTTTCGCCGCCTGGGTAATGCTGCCCAGGCGGGCGACCATAAAAAACGCCTTCAACTCGGCACTCAGCACACCCGCTCCTCATCGCTTATTTGCGCAACAGGCGCANGCCATTGAACACCACCANCAGGCTCACGCCCATGTCGGCGAACACCGCCATCCACATGGTGGCGATCCCGNCGAAGGTTACCCCAAGAAAGATCGCCTTGATGACCAAAGCGAGGGCGATGTTCTGTTTGAGGATGATAGAGGTTTGCCGCGACAGGCGGATGAACGCAGGAATCTTGCGCAGATCATCGTCCATCAGGGCGACATCGGCGGTCTCGATGGCGGTATCGGTACCGGCGGCGGCCATCGCGAAACCGATCTCGGCCCGGGCCAGTGCCGGCGCATCGTTGATGCCATCGCCGACCATGCCGACGCGATGCCCCTGCGCATAAAGCGCCTCGATGGCATGCAGCTTGTCGGTCGGTAGCAGATCGCCCTTGGCCTCGTCGATGCCGACTTGCGCAGCAATCGCCTGAGCGGTGTGGACGTTGTCGCCGGTCAGCATCAGGGTTTTGATGCCCAGTTCGTGCAACTGCTGGATGGCTTCGCGGCTGCTGTCTTTGACGGTGTCGGCCACGGCGAACAGCGCCAGCGGGCCGGATTTGTCGAGCAACAGCACCACCGACTTGCCTTGTTTTTCCAAGGCGAAGAGCTTTTCTTCCAGCTCAGGCGAGCACAGGCCCAAGTCTTCCACCAGGCGGTGGTTGCCCAGGTGGTAGAGCTGGCCGTTGATTTCCCCGCGTACACCGCGACCTCCCAGGGCTTCGAAGTTATCCACAACGAGCGGCGCGTACTGTTTATCCACAGCCGCATTGGCGATGGCCAACGACACCGGATGGTCCGAGCGACCGGCCAGCGCTGCCGCAATCGCCGGGGCGGTTTCGTCAGCGGTTGGATCAAGCGACAAATAATCGGTCTGCACCGGTTTGCCGTGAGTGATCGTGCCGGTCTTGTCGAGGGCCAGGTAATCGAGCTTGTAACCGCCTTCCAGGTACACGCCACCCTTGATCAGGATGCCTTTGCGCGCCGCCGCCGCCAGGCCGCTGACGATGGTCACCGGGGTGGAGATCACCAAGGCGCAAGGGCAGGCAACCACCAGCAGGACCAGCGCGCGGTAGATCCAGTCGAACCACA
Organism: Pseudomonas mandelii; assembly: GCF_002251635.1. Lineage (GTDB taxonomy): Bacteria > Pseudomonadota > Gammaproteobacteria > Pseudomonadales > Pseudomonadaceae > Aquipseudomonas > Aquipseudomonas mandelii_B. The sequence goes on along the minus strand of NZ_NMOJ01000139.1, from coordinate 1,144 downwards.
CGCCAGCCATGAACAGCGGTGGAATCACCGCTACGGCCAAGGCAAAGATGAATACAGCCGGGGTGTAGATTTTCGAGAACTGATCGACGAAGCGCTGGGTCGGCGCCCGTGCACCCTGGGCCTGCTCCACGGCGTGGATGATCCGTGCCAGTGTCGAGTTATTGGCCGCAGCCGTGACGGAATATTCCAGCGAACCGGCTTGGTTGATGGTGCCGGCGAAGACTTTATCGCCCACAGTCTTTTCAATCGGCAGGCTTTCACCGGTGATCGGCGCCTGATCGATGGTCGAACTGCCCGACACGACTTCGCCGTCCAGGCCAATCCGCTCGCCGGGACGCACCCGCACTCGCGCACCAAGTTCGATGGTTTTGACNTCTTGTTCCAACCATGAGCCGTCAGCCTGTTGCACCGTGGCCTGTTCCGGGGTCATCTGCATCAAGCCGCTGATGGCATTGCGCGCACGGTCCAGGGACTTGGCTTCGATCAACTCGGCCACCGTAAACAGGAACATCACCATCGCCGCTTCAGGCCACTGACCGATCAGGATCGCGCCCGTCACCGCGATGCTCATCAACGCGTTGATGTTGAGGTTGAGGTTCTTGAGCGCGATCCAGCCTTTCTTGTAAGTGGTAAGGCCACCACTGAGGATCGAAATCAGCGCGATGATCGCCACCACCCAGTCCGGCGCGGCGTTGGTGAAGTGGATCACTTCTGCAGCCAGCGCACCCACGCCGGACAGCGCCAGGGGCCACCAGTGCTTTTTCTCGGGGATCGGCGCTGGCGCTTCGGTGCCCTGCTCCATCGGTTCGGCCACCATGCCCAGCGACTTGATCGCCTCGATGATCGGTGCAGTGCTCGGCAGGTCATGGGTGACGCCGAGAATGCGGTTGATCAGGTTGAATTCCAGCTGCTGCACACCGGCGAGCTTGCCCAGTTTGTTCTGGATCAGCGTCTGCTCGGTAGGGCAGTCCATGGCGTCGATGCGAAAGCTGCTCAGCCGGGCGCCGTCGGTCGGCGTGTCGCTCAACTTGATCAGCGACGGCGCTGCCGCCTTGGAGGAACAGCAGGAATCGCCATGCCCGCCATGGTCATGCTTCTGCACAGGCTGCAGCATTTGGCTGTGATCGTGATCGTGATCGTGATC
>NZ_NMOJ01000138.1 GCF_002251635.1 Pseudomonas mandelii | reverse complement strand
TCGTGATCGTGATCAGCCTCGGGTTTATGGGTGTGAAGGGAATCGCTCATTGGTTGCGTCCGTAAAGGTGCCTGTTGCCAAGTAAAGACCCTGTAGCCACTATAGGGTCAAGCACCCATTTGGAGATTGCTGCGATGAAGATCGGNGAATTGGCGAAACTCACCGACTGCGCCGTCGAAACCATCCGCTATTACGAGCGCGAAAACCTGCTGCCGGAACCGGCCCGCAGCGACGGCAACTACCGCGTCTACACCCAAGCCCACGCCGAACGCCTGACCTTCATCCGCAACTGCCGCACGCTCGACATGACCCTGGAAGAGATCCGCAGCCTGCTGGGGCTACGCGACAGCCCACGGGACCAGTGCGAAAGCGTGAATGCGTTGATTGACGAGCATATCCACCACGTGAAAGCACGGATCGATGGGCTGCTCGCATTGCAGACGCAGCTGCTCGACCTGCGCCAACGCTGTGGCGAGGGGCCGGACATTGATCAGTGCGGGATTTTGCAGCGGCTGGAAGTGAGTGGCGGGGTTGTGGCGACGGAAGTCGAGCATTCCCATGTCGGCAGGAGTCATGGGCATTAGTCCCATCGCCACATCAGCGACTAGATCAATTTGAACTCCAGTACGCCTCGATGCCCCATGCCGTAAGTGATGCCCGGGACCATACCCGAGCCCAGAAAAAGACTGCAGCGCAGGTGAACGGTCTCACCCCGATGCCCTTCATAGACGGAGGGCTCAATCCGAAACTTTAGGGGTAAATCGGGCTTGACCGTCAATTTGCGCTGATAATCTCTCCAAGCTCCGCCCTGCCCACCACGAACGCTACTTAGCCAGGACATTTCAATGGCGTTGTTTGTTCGCAGGTTTTCAATCCGAGGAATGGTCAGAACGACGCCATCGGGATGTTGATTAATCTCAAGAGCCCCCCCCGAGACGCCTTCAATAGAAACCGGGCCGGTTTGAATCAGTGCCGGGGCGAAGGTCATGAACAACGATGCAGAGGGTATAGCGTTCTCGCCTCTTTCGATGACAAAAATGACCTCGAGCCGGTCTCCCTCAAATTGCCTTGCGATGTCGTCGGGGATAACAAAATGTAATGAGGTGAAACTCAGCGCTGGCTGGGGCTGCGACTGGTAACTTCCCCCGGAACCGCCTAACGCCACCCATTGCACACGAACCTGATCGCCGATCTGAAATTCCCTATCGTTTACTGACACGACTACACGCAGTGAATCAACGAAGATGGGGGCACCGGTGAAAATCTCCATGGGCACCACGCACCCCCATGGTTCGAGGCTCGGAATGAAATGAAAGAGCCCCGACTGGCTTTCACAGCCAATGAACGGCAATCCTGTCACTCCGGTCATTAGAGGGTTCGTGCCGAAATGTCGCTCCGAAAAGCCGCCCGCTCCAACGGCCGCAATGTTATTCATGACAAGGCTCCTGAAAAAAAGAGGGTGTTGCTGACCGCGGCCTGATTGGCCTCGTGATCAGTCAAACACCCTCTCGTTTATTCGCCTACTGTCAGAAATGACAGTCAGATAGAACCTTTTCTAATAAAATAGCCCCGCCCTTCAACCAATCAGACGGCCATCGGTGCCGTCATCGGCGCGTGGTGCTGATACCCCTCAAGCGAGAAATCGCTCGGCTCGATCAACTCCAGCCACTCCGGTTGATACACGCCGGTCTTGGCAAACTCCGGCACACGCTCACTGATCACCAGTTTCGGCATCGGGAACGGCTCGCGCTTGAGCTGTTCGTTGAGCATGTCCAAATGGTTTTCGTAGACGTGGGCATCACCGATGAAATAGGTGAACCAGCGCGGTGTGTAACCGGTCAGGCGACCAATCAGGCTCAGCAGTGCGGCGCCTTCGGTGANCCTAGGCTCCGATAAAAGGCCCAGATCGTTGGAGCGGATGTAGAGCGTCAGGGAGATTTCCTTGGTCTCGACATTCGGGTGGAACTGGTACAGCAGATGGCACGGCGGCAAGGCCATTTCATCGAGCTGCGCCACGTTCCAGCCGTGGAACAGGATGCGACGGCTGCCCGGGTCTTTGATGATGGTGTCGACGCACTGGCGGATCTGGTCGATCGCCTTGTACAGAACGACATAGGCCTGACCGTCTTCTTCGCCTTCGGCGATCTGACGATAGCCCTGGCTCAGGGTCTGTTCGATAGCGGCCTGATTGCTGACCGGAATCTGCTTGTACGCCGGCCATTTGCGCCATTGCACGCCGTAGATTTCGCCAAGGTCGTCTTCACCCTGACGGAACGGATTGGCCAGCCATTGCGCGTTTTCGTTGGCGTTCTGATCCCAGACCTTGCAGCCCAGCGCGCGGAATTCGGCGGCGTTGTTCACGCCCCGCAGGAAACCACACATCTCGCCGATGGCCGATTTGAAGGCCATCTTGCGCGTGGTGATCGCCGGGAAACCTTCTTTCAGGTCATAACGCAGCATCGCGCCCGGAAAGCTGATGGTGTTCACGCCGGTGCGGTTGGCTTGCTTGGTGCCGTTCTTGATGACGTGGGCGACCAGTTCGAGGTATTGCTTCATGAGTTACCTGTGTCCTTGAACCCGGGGTCGTCACCCCGGGATTCGAATTTATACGGCTGCCGCTGGCGTCGCCGGGGCGCGGTGATACGCCAGCCAGATCAGGAACAGCCCGCCAACGATCATCGGTACGCAGAGCACCTGGCCCATGGTCAGCCAGTTCCAGGCCAGATAGCCCAGTTGCGCGTCCGGTACGCGGACGAACTCCACAATGAAACGGAAGATGCCGTAGAACAGGGCAAACATCCCGGACACCGCCATGGTCGGCCGCGGCTTGCGCGAGAACAACCAGAGGATGGCGAACAGCGCCACGCCTTCGAGCGCGAACTGGTACAGCTGCGACGGGTGACGCGCCAGCTGCGCCGGATCGGTCGGAAAGACCATNGCCCACGGCACGTCGCTCGGCTTGCCCCACAACTCGGCGTTGATGAAGTTACCGATACGCCCGGCGCCCAGGCCAATCGGCACGAACGGCGCGACGAAGTCCATCAGCTGGAAGAATGACTTGTCGTTGCGNCTGCCGAACCACAACGCCGCCAGCATCACGCCGATGAAGCCACCATGGAACGACATGCCGCCCTTCCACACTTCGAAAATCAGCGTCGGGTTGGCGATGTAGGCCGGCAGATCGTAGAACAGCACATACCCGAGGCGTCCGCCGACAATCACCCCCATCGACATCCAGAACACCATGTCGGAGAGTTTCTCCTTGGTCCAGGTGGGGTCGAAACGGTTCAGGCGCCGGGAAGCCAGCAGCCAGGCACCGCCGATGCCGATCAGGTACATCAACCCGTACCAGTGGATTTTCAGCGGACCGATGGCCAAGGCCACCGGGTCGATCTGCGGGTAAGGCAGCATTGCGACTCCTTGTTGAAAGTTGAAAGCAGAATTCCCGGGCGACGCTGCCACCTCAGGATTAAGCCAGTATTGCGAGCTAGAGCAGGAAGCTCAGGCCTACGCAGAACAGCAAAGCCGCGAACAGCCTTTTCAGCAACTTCGGCGACAGCCTGTGGGCCAGTCGCGCACCGAGACGGGCAAACACCATGCTGGTCAGGGCAATCCCGAGCAGCGCCGGCAAATAGATAAAACCGAGACTATGGGCCGGCAGCAAGGGATCGTGCCAGCCCAGAATCATGAAACTTAATGCACTGGCCAAGGCGATGGGCAGACCGCAGGCCGACGAAGTTGCCACCGCTTGCTGCATCGGCACGCTGCGCCAGGTCAGGAACGGCACGGTCAACGAGCCGCCGCCAATGCCGAAAATCGCCGAGGCCCAACCAATCACGCTGCCGGCCACGGTGAGACCGAGTTTGCCGGGCACCGTTCGGCTGGCTTTGGGTTTGACGTCAAGCGCCAGTTGCGCCGCGATGATCAGCGCAAACACGCCGATGATTTTCTGCAGGTTCGGGCCGGAGATCGCTTCGGCCGTCAGCGCCCCGAAACCGGCGCCCATCAGAATACCGACGGTCATCCACACGAAAATCGGCCAACGCACGGCGCCGCGGCGATGATGTTCGCGAACCGCGTTGATCGACGTAAAGATGATCGTTGCCAGGGACGTGCCGACCGCCAGGTGGGTCAGGATCGACGCGTCGAAGCCTTGCAAGGTGAAACTGAACACCAGAACCGGGACGATGATGATCCCGCCGCCAACCCCGAACAGCCCGGCCAGCACGCCTGCGCAGGCGCCCAGCGCCAGATAGAGCAGAAATTCCATGGTCGATCCCAATGCTTAGCCAAAACCGGAGCGGCATGGTAACGGATGCGTGCCCTCGGGCTCCACTGCGGATGGCAATGGAACGACAGGCGACGACTGCGTAGAGTGGGCAAAAAACACACAAGGACCACCTTATGTGCCTGATCGTTTTCGCCTGGCGGCCGGGCCACGCCCAGCCGCTGATCGTCGCGGCCAACCGCGATGAATTCTATGCCCGGCCCAGCCAGCCCTTGGCGCAATGGCCGCACGCACCGCACGTCTACGCCGGTCGCGACCTCGAAGCCGGCGGCACCTGGCTTGGTATCGGTGCCAATGGGCGCTTTGCTGCGCTGACCAATATTCGTGATCCGCAGCAGCCGCCCTCGCGAAAATCCCGAGGTGAGCTGGTGGCGGGTTTTCTCTTGGGCAACATGCCAATTGATGATTACTTAAGCGACGTTGTCGGACGTTCGCTGGAATATGCCGGATTTAATCTGCTGATCGGCAATGCCAACGAGCTGTGGCACTTCAATGCGCGGGAGTCTGAGGCGGTGATGCTGGCGCCTGGGGTGTATGGGCTGTCGAATGCAGGGCTGGATACGCCGTGGCCGAAACTGCTCAAGGCACGGGCGGCGCTGGAGGAAGTGTTGGAGGATCCGCAGCCAGAGGCGTTACTGGCGTTGCTGAATGATCCGCAGACCGCACCATTTGCCGAGCTGCCGGATACCGGCGTGGGGCTGGCGACCGAGACGTTGCTGTCGAGCGTGTTTATTGCCAGTCCGACTTATGGGACGCGGGCGAGTACGGCGTTGATTGTTCAGGCGGACGGGACGCGGCATATGGTCGAAAGGAGTTTCGGGCCGTATGGCGGGCATCTTGGGGAAGTGGAGATCAGGGTTTAGATCGTTGTTGTCTGGACTGGCCCCATCGCGAGCAAGCTCGCTCCCATATTGGATTTGTGATCGACACAGAACCCTATGGGAGCGAGCTTGCTCGCGATGAGGCCATCAGCCTTTTAGAGAGCCTTGACCACAGCCGGATTGACCATCTTCGCCAACCCAAGGTTCTTCAGCGCCAATTGCAGCGAGCTGTGGATCACTTGCGGGTTGTCGATGGTCATCAACTCGGCCAGCAACTCCTTGGCCATGCTCAGGTTTACCTGGCGCAGCAACCACTTCACCTTCGGCAAGTTGGTGGCGTTCATCGACAGGCTGTCAAAGCCCATCGCCATCAGCAGCACCGCTGCCGCCGGGTCGCCGGCCATTTCACCGCAAATGCTCACCGGCTTGCCTTCGGCATGGGCGTCGCGCACCACGTTCTGCAACGCTTGCAGCACCGCCGGATGCAGATAGTCGTAAAGGTCGGCTACACGCGGGTTGTTGCGGTCCACCGCCAGCAGGTATTGAGTCAGGTCGTTGGAACCGACCGACAGGAAGTCCACCTGGCGCGCCAGTTCCTTGGTCTGATACACCGCTGCCGGAATCTCGATCATCACACCAATCGGCGGCATTGGCACGTCGGTGCCTTCGTCGCGGACTTCGCCCCAGGCCCGGTGAATCAGGTGCAGGGCTTCTTCCAGCTCATGGGTGCCGGAGATCATCGGCAACAGAATGCGCAGGTTGTTCAGGCCTTCGCTGGCCTTGAGCATGGCGCGGGTCTGGACGAGGAAAATTTCAGGGTGATCAAGGGTNACNCGAATGCCGCGCCAGCCAAGGAAGGGGTTGTCTTCCTTGATCGGGAAATAGGACAGTGACTTATCGCCGCCGATGTCCAGGCTGCGCATCGTCACCGGTAACGGGTGGAAGGCGGACAGTTGCTCGCGATAGATCGCGAGCTGCTCCTTTTCACTCGGGAAACGCTGGTTGATCATGAACGGCACTTCGGTGCGGTACAGCCCAACCCCTTCGGCGCCACGTTGTTGTGCTCGGGCCACATCGGCGAGCAGGCCGGTGTTTACCAGCAACGGCACGCGGTGGCCGTCGAGGGTCACGCACGGCAGCTCGCGCAGCGAATCGAGGCCCAGCGCCAGCTGTTTCTCTTCTTCCACCACTTCGGCGTATTGCTTGCGCAACAGCTCGCTGGGGTTGGTAAAGACTTCACCGCGATGCCCATCGACGATCATGTCGATGCCGTCGACCTTGGAATACGGCAGGTCCACCAGGCCCATCACCGTCGGGATGCCCATGGCCCGAGCCAGGATCGCGACGTGGGAGTTACCTGAACCGAGGACCGAGACCAGGCCGACCAGCGTGCCTTCCGGCACCTCGCCGAGCATTGCCGGCGTCAGCTCTTCGCTGACCAGAATGGTTTTTTCCGGGTAGATCAGATTCTGCTGACGCTCTTCCTGCAAATAGGCGAGCAAACGGCGGCCAAGGTCCTTGACGTCCGAGGCGCGCTCGCGCAGGTAGGCGTCGTCCATCAGTTCGAAACGGTTGACGTGATCGGTGACCACCTGGCGCAACGCGCCCTGGGCCCACTGGCCGGTCTTGATCACGGTGGTCACTTCGTTGCCCAGCGCCTCGTCGGCGAGCATCATCAGGTAGACGTCGAACAAGGCCCGCTCTTCGGGACGCAGCTGCGAGGCCAATTTGGCGGACAAGGCACGCATGTCGGCGCGCACGCCCTCGATGGCGGTCTTGAACAGGCCGAGTTCGGCTTCGATGTCGGTGATGGTCTTGTCGGGCACCACGTCGAGATCGGCCGGCGGCAGCATGACCACCGCNGTGCCGACGGCAGCGCCCGGAGAACCCGGTACGCCGACGAACTTGGCTTCCTGGATGCCCTTGCCCTGGCGACCCAGGCCGCGAATCGAGCCGGTGGCTTCGGCATGGGCGATAACCCCGGCCAACTGCGCACTCATGGTCACGAGGAAGGCTTCTTCACCTTCGTCGAACTGGCGGCGTTCTTTTTGCTGAATGACCAACACGCCGACAACGCGGCGGTGGTGAATGATCGGTGCGCCGAGGAACGAGGCGTAACGCTCTTCACCCGTCTCGGCGAAGTAGCGGTAGCGCGGGTGATCCGCGGCGTTTTCGAGGTTCAGGGGTTCTTCACGCGTGCCGACCAGGCCGACCAGACCTTCATTGGGCGCCATGCTGACTTTGCCGATGGAGCGCTTGTTCAAGCCCTCCGTGGCCATCAGCACAAAACGGTTGGTCTCGGGGTCCAGCAGGTAAACCGAGCAGACCTGGCTGCCCATGGCTTCCTTGACGCGCAACACAATAATCCCCAACGCCGCCTTGAGATCCTTGGCGGAGTTAACTTCCTGGACGATCTTGCGCAGCGTATTGAGCATGGCTCGGGGTCGAACTCCGTCGTCAGTCGCGCGCTAAAAGGCGCGGGGCAAGCTCTTTGAGAGCGCGACGATAAACCTCGCGCTTGAATGTCACCACCTGGCCCAACGGGTACCAATAGCTGACCCAGCGCCAGCCATCGAACTCCGGTTTACCGGTCAAATCCATCCGCACCCGCTGCTCGTTGGAGATCAGGCGCAGGAGAAACCATTTCTGCTTCTGGCCGATGCACAGCGGTTGGCTGTGCGTACGCACCAGGCGTTGCGGCAAACGATAGCGCAACCAGCCGCGAGTACAGGCCAGAATTTGCACATCTTCGCGCTCAAGGCCGACTTCTTCGTTCAACTCGCGATACAAGGCGTCTTCCGGCGTCTCCTCGGGGTTGATTCCGCCTTGAGGAAACTGCCAGGCATCTTGGTTGATTCGGCGAGCCCATAGCACCTGTCCGGCATCATTCGTAAGAATAATCCCGACATTAGGACGGAAACCATCGGGGTCGATCACGGCAACAACCTCGCAAACGCATGTCGCCGCATTGTTCCACAAAGGTTGATCCAGCGGCAACGAGGCTTCTTACCTTATGTGCACTCTTGTGAAAAGACCGTATTCTGGACGCCTTTTTACAGACTTTTCAGCGAGTAACTGCAATGCGCCTGGCTTTATTCGACTTGGACAACACGCTTCTGGGCGGTGACAGCGATCACGCCTGGGGCGATTACCTCTGCGAACGCGGAATTCTCGACGCGGTGGCCTACAAGGCGCGCAACGATGAGTTTTACCAGGATTACCTGGCCGGCAAGCTGGATAACGCCGCTTACCTTAACTTCTGCCTGGAAATCCTCGGCCGCACCGAGATGGCCCAGCTGGACGAATGGCACCTGGATTACATGCGCGATTGCATTGAGCCGATCNTGCTGCCGCAGGCCGTGGAACTGCTGGCCAAGCACCGTGCCGCCGGCGACAAGCTGGTGATCATCACCGCGACCAACCGCTTCGTCACCGCACCGATTGCCGCGCGCCTGGGGGTTGAAACCCTGATCGCCACCGAGTGTGAGATGGAAAATGGCCGCTACACCGGGCGCAGCACCGATGTGCCGTGCTTTCGCGAGGGCAAGGTGACGCGCTTGAATCGTTGGCTGGAAGAAACCGGGCATAGCCTGCAAGACAGCTACTTCTACAGCGATTCGATGAATGACTTGCCGTTGCTGGAGCAAGTGGCGAATCCGGTAGCGGTCGATCCTGATCCGAATTTACGCGCCGAGGCCAAGAAGCGTGGCTGGCCGGTGATGTCGTTGCGCGACTGACGACGCCATCTCGGGCAAGCCCGCTCCCACAGGGATCTCTGGTGTGACTGATATCTATGCCACTCAGCAAAACCTTGTGGGAGCAGGCTTGCCCGCGATTGGGATCGCCTCGGTTTCAAGCCTTAAACAGGCTTGGCGCCCATCAACCCGGCAATAGCGATAAAGCAGACAAAGCTGAACAGCGCGAGAGCAAAGGTGAACTTGCCGCTGCCGCCCGGCGCAGTACGCTGCTTGTTCAGCCGCACCAACAACCAGAACCACCCCAACGCCGCCAGGGTGTAAAGCACACTCGACGCCAGCAACCACGTCTGCCCCAACGGCCAGCCCACCAGATGCACCATCCACCAGCCGGTGAATGGCATGCTCAGCAACGCCAGGCCCATCAGCAGCCAAACGAACACCCGAGGCCGTTGCAACGTGCGTGCCGCAGCAGTCGCATCGCCACTACGCCGCGTTTGCCAAACCCATATCCCCAAGCCCAGCGCACAGCCCAATAATATTGCCGTCGCCGCGGTGTGCGCCATTTTCAGGGCGGTTAACGTTTCCATTGTTCGATTTCCTTATGACCTGCCCATCAGCGTAGCCACTCAGCCAAGAAACAGCTTATAGGCCGGGTTGTCGCTTTCGTCCCAGTATGGGTAACCGATTTCTTCCAGTGCCGCCGGCACCAGATGACGCTCGTCTGCCGGTACTTGCAGGCCTGCGACCACACGGCCGTCGGCCGCGCCGTGGTTGCGATAGTGGAACATCGAGATGTTCCAGCGCCCACCCAATTTGTTAAGAAAGTTGAACAGCGCGCCCGGGCGCTCCGGGAATTCGAAACGAAACACCAGTTCATCGCTGACTTTAGCCGCGTGGCCGCCGACCATATGGCGGATGTGCAACTTGGCCAGTTCGTTCTCGGTCAGGTCCAGTACCGGGAAGCCCTGGCTGGTCAGGCTGGCGATCAACGCGCTGCGCGGGTCGTTTTCGGGGTGCGTCTGCACGCCGACGAAGATGTGCGCCTCACGCCCGGAGTGGTAGCGGTAGTTGAATTCGGTGATCTGGCGCTTGCCCACCGCTTCGCAGAACGCCTTGAAGCTGCCTGGCTTCTCGGGGATGGTCACGGCGATGATGGCTTCGCGGCCTTCACCCAGCTCGGCGCGCTCGGCTACGTGACGCAGGCGGTCGAAGTTGACGTTGGCGCCGGAGTCGATGGCGACAAAGGTGTGCCCGGTGACACCGCGCTGCTCGACGTACTTCTTGATCCCGGCCACACCCAATGCNCCCGCCGGCTCAGTGATGGAGCGGGTGTCGTCGTAGATATCCTTGATCGCCGCACAGATTTCATCGGTGCTGACGGTAATCACTTCATCCACATAGTCTTTGCAGATGTCGAAGGTGTGCTGACCGATCTGCGCCACCGCGACGCCATCGGCGAACAGGCCCACCGTCGGCAGTACCACGCGTTCGCCGGCCGCCATGGCCGCTTGCAGGCAGTTGGAATCGTCAGGCTCGACGCCGATGATTTTGATTTCAGGGCGCAGGTATTTCACATACGCCGCGATCCCGGCGATCAACCCGCCGCCGCCCACCGGAACGAAGATCGCGTCCAGAGGCCCCGGGTGCTGGCGCAGGATTTCCATCGCCACGGTGCCCTGCCCGGCAATGGTGTGTGGATCATCGTAAGGGTGAATGTAAACGTAGCCTTTTTCGTCGACCAGTTTCAGCGAGTAGGCCAGGGCTTCCGGGAAGGAATCACCGTGCAGCACCACTTTGCCGCCACGCGAGCGCACGCCTTCGACCTTGATCTCCGGCGTGGTCTTGGGCATCACGATGGTGGCCTTGACCCCCAGCACCTTGGCCGCCAGGGCCAGGCCCTGGGCGTGGTTGCCCGCAGAAGCCGTGACCACACCGCGCGCGCGTTCTTCGGCGCTCAGTTGGGTCAGCTTGTTGTAGGCGCCGCGAATCTTGAACGAGAACACCGGCTGCAAGTCTTCACGCTTGAGCCAGACCTTGTTGCCCAGCCGCTCGGAGAGCTGGCGAGCGGTCTGCAATGGGGTTTCTACGGCAACGTCGTAAACGCGCGAGGTGAGGATCTTTTTGACGTACTGTTCAAGCATCGGCAGGCATCACTGAGCGGGTTGGGCAGGGCCAAGGAGTCTAACCCGGCTATCGGCCGGACGACCACACTAAACAGGTGGTTTTACCGTCCCCGGAAGGGATCATGAACCTGTAGGAGCGAGGCTTGCCCGCGAAGAGGCCGTCACATCCAACATAAATGTTGGCGGTAAGATCGCTTTCGCGGGCAAGCCTCGCTCCTACAGGTAACGGTCGTGGCCGCCAATCGGGCAATGACCTTCCCTGCCCCGAAGCCTATAATGCCGGCCTTTCGTTCCCTCCTTCGGCACCTCGGAGCCCGCATGACCCAGGATCAACTCAAACAGGCAGTGGCCCAGGCCGCCGTCGATTTAATCCTTCCTAAACTCGACGACAAAAGCATCGTCGGTGTCGGCACCGGCTCCACCGCCAACTGCTTTATCGATGCGCTGGCCCAGCACAAGGGCGCGTTCGACGGCGCCGTGGCCAGCTCCGAAGCCACCGCCGCGCGCCTCAAGGGCCATGGCATTCCAGTGTACGAGCTCAACACCGTGAGCGACCTGGAGTTCTACGTGGACGGCGCCGATGAAAGCGACGAACACCTGAACCTGATCAAAGGCGGCGGCGCAGCCCTGACCCGCGAGAAAATCGTCGCGGCCGTGGCCAAGACCTTTATCTGCATTGCCGACGCCAGCAAGCTGGTGCCGGTACTCGGCGCGTTCCCGCTGCCGGTGGAAGTCATCCCGATGGCCCGCAGCCACGTCGCCCGTGAGCTGGTGAAACTGGGCGGCGACCCGGTGTACCGCGAAGGCGTGTTGACCGACAACGGCAACATCATCATCGATGTGTACAACATGCAGATCACCAACCCGGTGGAGCTGGAATCCCAGATCAATGCGATCGTCGGCGTGGTCACCAACGGNTTGTTCGCGGCGCGTCCGGCGGACTTGCTGCTGCTGGGCACCAGCGAAGGCGTGAAAACCCTGCGCGCCCAGTAAGAAATACGCCACCCCTTGTAGGAGCCGGCTTGCTGGCGATGAGGACATAACATTCAACATCCACGTTGGCTGTTAAACCGCTATCGCCAGCATGCCGGCTCCTACAGGAGGCTGGGCTGTTGCTTAGGGTTGCGCTGGTTTTTTGAAGACGTAGAACAGATTAGGTTCGCTGACGAGGTACATCGTGCCGTCGTCATCCATGGCGATTCCTTCCGCCTGCGGCACGGTCTTCTGCAACCCCTGTCGCCCCTTGCTCAGCGACATGGTGCTCAGCGGTCGCCCGTCCACATCCAGCTCCAGAATCAGCCGCGACTCGTCGGACAGCGCCAGCAAATGGCCGCTGCGCTCGTCGTATTGCAAGCTCGACAGGTCGCGCACAAACAGCCCGGCATCGCGCTTGGGGTTGTTGATCACGTGCACCGAGTAGGTTTTTTCCGGTTTGAAATGGGGAAACCCGTGGATCTCATAGATCAGCATCGGGTCGCGCTCCTTGGCCACAAACAGACGCTTGCCCACCGAATCGTAAGCCAGGCCTTCGAAACCCTTGTTGCCGCTCATGTGCACGCCGAGGGTCATCTGCTCGGCATCCGCCGCGTCGAGGAACGTCGTGTCCTTCTCCAGATGAATCTTGATCAACCGTTGCTGGTGTTCGTCGGTGATCACGTAAGTGTCGGTGCTGATGAACTCCACCGCCTCCGGGTCACCGAAGCCGACCAGCGAAATGCGTCGAATGATCCGCCCGTCCAGCGACAGCTCGATCAACTCGGCGTTTTTATTGGTGACGGTAAACAGGCTTTTGCGCACCGGATCGAAGGTCAGCGCCGACACGTCGTCGTCCAGCCCGTCAATGACCCGGGCTTCGATCTCCACCCGGTATTGATCCAGGCCGATGGATTCGCTGCTGAGCGGTTGCCAGAGGGTGTGCAGGTTGAACCAGGCGCGCTCGAACAGACGCATGTATTGACCGATCGCAACCAGCACGACCAGGGCAATCACTGTCAGGATCAAAATAAGGGGTTTGGGACGGGCAAGTCGGCGCATTCAGGCGAGCTCGGAAACAGAAACAGGCGGATGAAATATCACGCCTGTATGAATTCAAGCTTAATGGCCAGTTGCCTTTGACCACAACTGCTGGATTCGGAGCGCCTACTTCTGCTTTTCGAAACGGTAGAACAGGTTCGGCTCACTGACCATATACAGCGTGCCGTTCTCGTCCATGGTCACGCCTTCCGCCCGGGGAATGGTGTGCTTGAGGCCGTTGAAGCCGCCNAGCAAGGTCATGAAGCTGACCTGCTCGCCCTTCTCGTCCAGCTCCAGCAACAAGTGGGAGTCGGCGGACAGCGCCAGTGTGTGGCCCGTGCGCGGATCGATGGCCAGCGCCGACAGGTTGCGGACGTCCAGTTCGTCATTGGCAAGCTTTTGCTTGTCGCCCTTGAGGGTCTGGCTGCCGTCGCTTTTCCAGCTGAACAGCGCCGGTGGGCGTTCCTCACCCAGCAGGATTTGCTGATTGCGCGGGTCATAGACGATGGCTTCGAAGGCCTTGTTCTGGTCTTTCGAAGGGCCGAGGTCGTATTTCGGGAAGTTGGCGATGTTCAGTTCGCGAGTGTCGGCATCGACTTTGACGATGGAAAGCATGTGCTCACGCTCATCGACGATGGCCAGCAGCCCGTTGCCCAGCACGGTCACGCCTTCAGGGTTGCTCCAGCCCACCAGCGGCATCTTGCGCANCACNTCGCCTTGCAGGCTCAGCTCAACGAGGAACGGGTTTTTGCCCATGACGGAAAACAGGGTTTTGGTCTGCGGGTNGTAGGCCAGGTCCGACGCTTCGTCCTTCTCCATGCCTGGCAGCAGCTTGGCGTCGATCACCGCGCGGTAATCCGGCAGCCAGATACTTTCCTGACGCTCGGCCGGGCTTTCAAAACGCTCATGCAGCCAGAGCACACCGCGATCGTCCCAATGCATCGCAAAGGCGAGGCCATAAGCGACGACGGCCACCAGCAAAAGCCAGGAATACCAACGCATGACAAAGCGCGAGCGGCGGGCAGTTTTGACAGTGGGCAGCGGTCGGGTGGCCATTCAGGATGCGTTCCAGAAATTCAGGCTACGGGTAATAGCACAGTTGGGACCGGCTCAGACGCCGGAATCCGCGGAATTATCCAGAATGGATGTGAAAAAAACGGGAAATGGCGGGATTGCCCTGCGTGAGTGCAGCCTTGCATGAGGCAGAAACACAATTCCCTGTAGGAGCCGGCTTGCTNNNCAACATCTGTATTGAATGCTGCACCGCCATCGCCAGCAAGCCGGCTCCTACAAAGGTTGGCGTTGTGTTAGCGGACGCTGCTGGTGAAGCTGCTCGCGCCTGGCAGTTCGATCACCAGTTCATCACCGACATTCAGCGGGCCAACGCCGGCCGGGGTACCGGTGAGAATCACGTCACCCGCCTGCAGCGAGAAGCAGCCGGCCATGTGCTGGATCATCGGGATGATCGGGTTGAGCATCTGCGAGCTGTTGCCGTCCTGGCGCACTTCGCCGTTGATGGTCAGGCGAATGCCGATGTCGGTCACGTCCGCAAAGGTGCTGCTCACCACAAACGGAGCAATCACCGCGGCGCCGTCAAACGACTTGGCAATTTCCCACGGCAAGCCCTTGGCTTTCAGCTCGGCCTGCTTGTCGCGCAGGGTCAAATCCAGTGCCGGGGCGAAGCCGGAGATGGCGTCCAGCACTTCTTCACGGCTTGGCTTGGTCGACAAGGGTTTGCCGATCAGCACCGCGATTTCCGCTTCGTAGTGCACCGAACCGCGCTCGGTCGGGATGGCGAAACCGCCTTCCAGTGCTACCACACAACTGCCCGGTTTGATGAACAGCAAGGGCTCGGTCGGTACCGGGTTGTCCAGTTCCTTGGCATGTTCGGCGTAGTTGCGGCCGATGCACACCACCTTCCCGAGCGGGAAGTGAATACGCGTACCGTCGACATACTGGTGCTGATAGCTCATTACCGACTCCTGTTTCGTAGCGCTTAAATTCAAAAGTCAAACAGCGAAAATTTTGCCCGGGTTCATGATGCCGTTCGGGTCGAACACCGCTTTAACCGCTTTCATGTATTCGATTTCAACCGGCGAGCGGCTGTAGGTCAGGTAATCGCGCTTGGTCATGCCCACGCCGTGTTCAGCGGAGATCGAGCCGTTGTACTTCTCGACGGTCTCGAACACCCACTTGTTCACGGTGGCGCACTTGGCGAAGAACTCGTCTTTGCTCAGGTTTTCCGGCTTGAGGATGTTCAGGTGCAGGTTGCCGTCGCCAATGTGGCCGAACCAGACAATTTCGAAGTCCGGGTAATGTTCGCCGACGATCGCGTCAATTTCCTTCAAAAACGCCGGGACCTTGGAGACGGTCACCGAGATGTCGTTCTTGTACGGCGTCCAGTGGGAAATGGTCTCGGAGATGTACTCGCGCAGTTTCCACAGGTTGTGCAGCTGGGTTTCGCTCTGACTCATCACGCCGTCCAGCACCCAGCCCTGCTCGACGCAGTGCTCGAAGGTTTCCAGGGCGTGGTTGGCGACCTCTTCGGTGGTGGCTTCAAATTCCAGCAGCGCGTAGAACGGGCACTCGGTTTCGAACGGCGCCGGTACATCGCCACGGCCCATGACTTTGGCCAGCGCCTTGTCGGAGAAGAACTCGAAGGCGGTCAGGTCCAGTTTGCTCTGGAACGCGTGCAGCACTGGCATGATCGAGTCGAAGTCAGTGGTGCCGAGCACCATAGCGGTGAGGTTTTTCGGCGCACGGTCCAGGCGCATGGTGGCTTCCACCACAAAACCCAACGTACCTTCGGCGCCGATAAACAGCTGGCGCATGTCGTAACCGGTGGCGTTCTTGATCAGGTCGCGGTTCAGCTCCAGTACGTCACCTTTGCCGGTGACGACTTTCATGCCGGCGACCCAGTTGCGGGTCATGCCGTAGCGAATCACTTTGATCCCGCCGGCATTGGTGCCGATATTGCCGCCAATCTGGCTCGAACCGGACGACGCGAAGTCCACCGGGTAGTACAGGCCTTTTTCTTCGGCGACGTTCTGCAATTGCTTGGTGACCACGCCCGGCTGGCACCTGGCGGTGCGGTCGGTGAGGTTCACGTCGAGGATCTGGTTCATGTAGTCGAACGACACCACCACCTCGCCATTGGCGGCAACGGCGGCGGCCGACAAGCCAGTACGACCGCCGGACGGCACCAGTGCCACCTTGCGTTCATTGGCCCAACGGACGATGGCCTGCACCTGTTCGGTGGTCTTCGGGAAGACGATGGCGACCGGAGCCGGGGCGAAGTGCTTGGTCCAATCCTTGCCGTAAGCCTCCAGGGAGTCTGCATCGGTCAGCACTTTGCCGGGCTCAACCAGGGTCTTTAGCTCATCAATCAGGGCAGGATGGGTCATCGACAGAACTCTCGAACAATTCATGGTCATCCTGAGAACGCTTCACGTCGCAGGAATAGGTGTTTAGCGGGGCGCGTATGCTAGCATACCGACCCCGCAGGGTAGTGCCCAACGGCTATTCTGCGGTGACGGCATTCTTGCCGTCCGGGTCAGCGTCTGCTGGCTATTTCCTGCCATTTTTCTCCGGGATACAGGTTTACGCAGATGAG